>CAWGGD010000031.1:0-170986 GCA_963822005.1 uncultured Verrucomicrobiae bacterium
AAAGCTGAAGTCCATGTCGGCCATTTCGGCGCTTTGCCGCGCCAGGGTTCCAGAGCGAGGATGCGCTGGCTGGCGCGATGGCTGGCTTCCCGGAGGCAGCGCAACCAATGGGCAAGCCTCGCTTCCTCCTCTGGCTTCCGGGATGGGGCCGGTTCCACGGAGAGGGCTTGCAGTGCCGCTTCGAGAATGGGCAGAGCGATTGGTCCAATTCTGACACCTGGCGCAAAGTGGGCGCCTGGTCGAGTTGGGCGAGCTTCCCTGAAATCTGCGCTACGGAGTCAGGCGCCAACGTCAGCCAGGGCGCCAGGAAAAGCAAATCCTCCAAATGGTCCCGGCAGTTTCGTTCCAGAGCCTGGGTCCACCATTTCAATTCCTCCCCGGCTCCGTCTCCGGGGGCGGCGGCAAGGTGGCCGCCCGATGGGTCACCCGTTGCAGCAAGTCAAAGCCTGCGCGGAGGGTGGAGGGCGGTTGCGCCAGTTCCGCCTCGAGGTGCTCCAGCTCGGGACTTCTGCCGGTCAGCTCGCGGAGAATTCCCACCGTGTCGGACAGGCCAGCGAAAACCTGAGGAGCGAGGATGGGCTGGGCCGTTAATTCCGCCAGGCCGGGGCCCAGGGTCAGCAGATGGCCCGCGAGGTTGCCGCTGTCCACGCTGGAAACATAGAGCGGCGCCAAGGGCTTGAGGGTTCGGGTATCATACCAATTGAAGAAGTGGCCGCGGTGTCGTTCGAGGCGTTGCATGGCGCCCAGGGCATCCTGTGTGCGCCGCAGGAGTTGGCCAACCGACAGATAGCCGAAGTCGCACGCGGCCAGGTTGGCCAGCAGGGCCAATCCCATGTTGGTGGGCGAAGTGCGTGAAGCCACCACCGGAACGGGCTCTTCCTGGAAATTATCCGGCGGCAGCCAGTGTTCTTGTGCCGTGACGAAGGTTTCAAAGAAACGCCAGGTCTTGCGCGCCGTGCGCCGAAGGAAGGCTAATTGCTTCGGTTTTAACTCCGGCACCGCCGAAGGCTCGATGGGCTGGCTGATGCGCCAGGCTATCCAGGGAGAGACCAACCAGAGGCCCAGGATAGGCGCGGGCAACGACAACTGAGAGGGCTGCGTCAAGGCCAGGAAAGACCCACAGGCCAGAGTGACGACCGGTGCGATCCACATGGTCGCATAAAATCCCGCGGGACCGCTGAGGGCGGTGCGTTCGGCATCGCTGGCGGTTTGCCATTCCAGGAGCCGTTTGCGAGTAAACAGCAAGCGCACCAGCGTGCGACCGATGGCATCGAGGCTGATAAAGGCGTCGTATGGCAGGAACACGAAGGTGAGCAGGGCCTGGCCGAACTGGCGTCCGGACGAGCCGACCAGCCCGCGCAGGTGCAACGCAAGCGACACTTCCCGCGGCTTGCGGAAAAGCTCGACGGCCGCCGACAACCAGGCCGGCAGGGTAATGATCAAGAGGACCAACAGGGGTCCGGTGGCGCCGAGGTCGGGGAGCAGCATCCAGTTGCCCAGCAGCAGCAGCAGCAGGGCGGCGGGGACCAGGCTGCGCCGGAGATTGTCGAGGATCTTCCATTGCGACAAGCCGGACAGGGGATTCGCGATGCGCCGGGCATCCGGTCCCGGGACGCGGGGCAAAAGCCACTGGGCGATTTGCCAATCGCCGCGAATCCAACGGTGGCGCCGATTGACGTCGGTGTTGTAGCGGGAAGGATATTCTTCGTAGAACTCGACGTCGCTGACCAGCGCCGAGCGGGCATGGCAGGATTCGATCAAATCGTGGCTGAGGACCGTGTTTTCCGGGAAGCGGCCGGCGACGGCTTGTTGAAAGGCATCCACATCATAGATCCCTTTGCCAATAAACGACCCCTCCTGGAACACATCCTGATAGACGTCCGAAACCGCGCGCGTGTAAGGGTCAATCCCGACCTCGCCGGCAAACAGTTTGACAAACCAGGAACGTCCGGCGCTTGGCAGACTCACGCCCACGCGCGGCTGCAAGATGCCGTAGCCTTCGGTCACCACGCCCTTTACCGGATCGAACTGCGGCCGGTTCAGCGGGTGAGCCATCGTTCCCGCGAGTTGGCGGGCCGCATCGCGAGGAAGCTGCGTGTCGGTGTCGAGGGTGATGACAAATTTAATGGCCGGCAGAATCGAAGTGTCGCCGACGATCTGGGAAAAACATTCCCTGGACCCGCCGCGGAGCAGGGCATTGAACTCAGTCAGTTTGCCCCGTTTGCGCTCATAACCCATCCACAGGCCTTCGGCTTTGTTCCAACGACGGGGCCGGTGGAACAGAAAGAAGATGTTGGGCCGGTCGGACTTATATTTCGCATTGAGCACTTCGACGCCTGCCTGCGCGAGCCGAATCAGCGATTTGTCTTCCGGCCGGGTCTCCTCCGGCGCGTCCTGGAAATCGGTCAGCAAAGCGAAATAGAGATGCTTGTCCCGGTTCGCCAGATAATGAATCTCCAAACTTTCGACGAGCCGGGCGACCGCCCCGGAACTGGTCAACATGGTAGGCACGACCACCATGGTCTGGCACTCGGGCGCGATGCCGGCGGAGTAATCCAAGCGCGGCAGCAGGCGAGGTTTGACCAAAAGGGTGGAAAGCCAATTCATCAACGCGACGGCCAGTTGACTGGCACAAAGGAGGAACACGAGCGTGAAGAAAACCAGCTTCCAGCCCTGCACCTCCACGGCCAGCGCCGGCTGGATTAACGCAAGAGTTCCCAACGCCGTGAGCGACAAGACTCCGCCCGCATAGAACGCCAGCGGAAAGCGGTGGATGCGCCGTTGCATGGCGGTTTGCCAGGGCTGGCGCACTTCTGCCGCGCGTTCCAGCGCGGCCAGGCCTTTGCCAATCAGGTAAAAACCCACATGGGCGGTCCGGTCCTGAATTCCTTTTTCCCCAGCGCTGGCTTCGGCCAGTTGGATGGCCTTTTGCGCCACCTCCGACTCCGGGAGCCGGCTGTGGCGGGCAATGGCCTCGACCGAATGGCGATAGCGATCGCGGGTGAAGAAAATCCATTTTCCCGTAAACCTTGGCGGGATCGAGGCGCAGCGTCTGATCGACCTGGCTCATGGCCTCGACAAACTCGCGCCAGTCCAAGGCGCCCAGGAAGCGCAGACTGTTGATGGTGTGACTGACGGAGACCTGGTCGGCGGCCTGGTTCTGGCTCTCGATGCGGACCAGTTCATCGATGGAAAGTCCCTGGTCCGCGAGCCGGTGCTCCAGCCAGGTCCGCGCCAGGTTCATCGCCGGGCCTTGGCGGGACAGGCGTTGCGAGAACTCCGCCACGAAGGCGCTGGACAAGGGCAGGGTGGACTGGGCCATGTCGGCCACCACGACGACGAGGTGAGCGGGACGCTTCTCCGCCATGTCCTGCAAGCGCTGGACCCACAGGTCCGCCAGGTCGCGATCATGCCGGCCGATCATCAGTCGGCTAGGTGACCCGGCGCAGGTTTTCAATCAAGGCCAGCCGGAGCATGATCGGAATGGCCCACACCTCGCCCAGTTTCAAGGGGGATACGGTTTGGTAAGCCGCGACGAAGGCGCGCAGCGGCTCAGCATCCATCTGCGCATCCACATGCGAAATCAATTCCAGCACGAGGTCATAGACGCGCGGCAGCCCGGCGGACGGACCCGACAGGAGGCGGGGCAGTTCCCGGCTGTAACCCCGAGGCAAATGCCGGCGGGCCATCTGGATTTGCTCTTCGATCAGGTAGAAATTGTCGAGCAACCATTCGGCCGCGTGGGTGACGCGCCGGGTTTGGTCCACGGCCTGAGTCGCGCGGTTGTAGGCTCTGAGCATCTGTTCATTCTCACCCAGCCGCGCGAGCAAACGGTTGGAGCCCCGCTGCGTTACGACCGAGTGGCTTTCGGCCAGGGCTTTGGCATGGTGGACCAGTTGTGCGACGCTGAACACCTCCGCGCGCAGCGGCGCTTCATCGAAAGGAGTGCGCCCCTGCACATACTCCGTCACGCGACGGAGCAAGGCTTCGATGCCAGTCCCTTTTCCGGACGGAGCGTTCGCCATGAAAAGCCTACGAAAAGCAGTTGAAGTGCCGCATTTGGTTCCGAAGGCGCAACTGCTTGGGGTACAATGGCTTACAGACTTGAACCACCTCGCAGACGCTGCCGTTGGCCTGAGTTAATCCTGCAAATTGCCCGGCTTTCATGCTCCAGCGTAATGCAATGTGCACGATTTGGCTAGATGACAACGTGCAGTCATCTGACGGATCCGCCCCGGCGCTCACCCTTTGCCCGATTCCCGCGTCTGGGCGACCCGTCCGAACCGAGTTGGGCGCCCCAAACAGCCGAGCCGCTGGCACCCTATTCCTCCAACCCTGGATCAGCACACTCCCGCGAGCCCACCGAAAGATTTGTCTACCACCGTGCTGCCAATGTCGCCAGCATTTCTGATCTTTGCCGGATCTGACGCCGAGTACCTCGACCCGGTGAAGTCCCCATGAGGCTCCGGTCGGGCTACGGAGGATGTGCGTGCAGAATGCACGATGCTTAGGCAGCACTCATGCATGTTGCAGTAGGTTTACATCCCTCAGTGCTCACAAAAGACGACGCCAAAATGCCGTAATCAGCCTCGATACAATGGTTTACATCGCCGGAGGTCAGGTTGGCCCTCCGTTAGCTAAAGAGGTGAAAGACGAAATTACATAAAACACCCATGCACTCCCGCGAGGACTTCTTCAAATGAGCCGAGCCAGCCCAAGAATGCGGCATTTCGCCAAGCGTCTCACTGTTTATGAGCGGAGGGCAAATACAACTTCCGAGACAAAGACCCCGCCGGCCTTTGAGGTTTGTGAAAAGCTGCGCGCGCATCTGGCGACATTCATGGGAGACGCCGGTTTTCGCGAGCTCCTTTCGTGCGCGCTCCCGCGGGCCAAGGCGGAAATTCCCTGGCTGGGCGCGGTGCATGTGAAAGCGGATGGGGCTTTGGAAGGTTTGGAGGAACTTAGCGCGAAACACAACCCGGACGAACTGTTCGAGGGCGGAGTGGTTCTGGTCGCCCAGTTGCTCGGATTACTGGTGGCCTTCATCGGCGAAAGTTTAACGTTGCGCTTCGTGCGCGAGGTCTGGCCGGAAGTTCCACTCGACGATTTGGAGTTCAGCAAAGGAGACAAAAATGAAAACACAGAATAATGCGGCAAAACTCAGCCTGCCGAAAAAAGTCGTGAGCCAACCCAGCCAAAGTCACCATCCGCCAACTGCCGACCGGCGTGCGCGGGCTCGACGACATCATGGGCGGCGGCATCCCGGAATTCTCCTTCAACATCATCGCCGGCACGCCCGGTTGCGGCAAAACCACGCTGGCGCACCAGATCGTTTTCGCCAATGCCACGCCGAAGCAGCCGGCGCTCTATTTCACCGTCCTCGGCGAACCCGCCCTCAAGATGCTGCGCTATCAGCAACAATATTCTTTCTTCGACGAATCCAAGTTGGGCCAGGCCATCCGCTTTATTAACCTGGGCGACCTGGTGCTGGAGAAGGATTTGAACGCGGTGCTGGAGGAAATTATCCGGCAAGTCACGGCGGCCAAACCGAAGATCGTGGTCGTGGATTCCTTTCGCACCGTGGTGCGCAAAGCGTTTAGCGGCGCGAGCGAAGTGGAGATGCAATCGTTCATCCAGCGTCTCTCCCAGTTTCTGACCAGTTGGCAAGCCACGACGTTTCTGGTCGGCGAATATGTCGTGGAAGAGATCCGCGACAATCCGCTGTTCACCTTCGTGGATGGCATCTTCTGGCTCTCGCAGGTGCCGGAGCGGAATTCCGTGGTGCGGAAATTGCAAATCATGAAACTGCGCGGGCAGGCCTCGGTGCCGGGATTGCACACCATCCGCATTAGCGACAGCGGGTTGCAGGCGTTCTCGCGCACGCTGGGATTGACCGGCAGCAAAACGAAAACGATGCGGCGGCGGCGTCTTTCCATCGGCATTCCCGAGTTGGACAAGATGTTGGGCGGGGGCATTCTCGAAGGCGACAGTCTCCTGGTGGCCGGGCCTTCGGGGACGGGCAAATCGGCTTTGGCGACGCAATTCATCGCCGAAGGCCTGCGCCAGGGGGAACCGGGAATTGTGGCGATCTTCGAAGAGCGCCCGCAAGGATACCTGCAGCGGGCGGGCAGTTTTGGCCTGAATCTAAAAACGCCGCAAGAGAAGGGAACCCTCGAGACCCTTTACCTTCGTCCGCTCGACCTTTCGGTGGATGAAACGATGCAAGAGATTCTGGATGCCATCACCAGGATCGGCGCCAAACGGCTCGTGATCGATTCGCTGGTCGGTTTTGAGATGGCGCTGGCGCCCGGTTTCCGCGCCGATTTTCGCGAGTCCCTCTACCGGATGATCGGGGCGTTGACCGGAGCCGGGATCACGATTCTCAGCACGGTCGAGGTGGAGGATTCATTTACCTCGCTGCAGTTTAGCCACTACGCGATTTCGTTTCTG
This sequence comes from uncultured Verrucomicrobiae bacterium, assembly GCA_963822005.1. Classification (GTDB taxonomy): domain Bacteria; phylum Verrucomicrobiota; class Verrucomicrobiia; order Limisphaerales; family UBA8199; genus PALSA-1440. Next base: position 6,451 of record CAWGGD010000031.1, read on the forward strand.
ACCGATGACATTATCCGGCTTCGTTATGTGGAGATCGATGGCCAGCTTCGGAAGGTGCTGGTCGTCGTCAAAATGCGCGGCGGCAATCACAGCAAGGACATCCGCGAATATGTCATCACGAACAAGGGCGTGGTGGTCATCCACCCGCGGCGCACGGACTACTACGGGTTGACCACCGGAATTCCCCGGCAAACCGGCCCGCGCGCAGGCGCAGGAAGACGAAGCTGCCCCCGAACCGAAGGCGACGAAGTAGAGGGGAATATGGGGGCCAAACAAACCCCGAGCGCACGGAACCCGCCACCCGACTGGTCGAGTCTCTGTCTCGCCGTCACCGAGCGCGCGCCGTTGCCGATGGTCGCGGTCGAGGGCGCCAGCCACATCGTGCGCTGCGTCAATCCCGCCTTTTGTCGGCTGCTCGATAAACCCACGGAGCAACTCGTCGGGAAACCGTTCCGCGCATTGCTGCCGGAAAAGGACGAATGTCTGACGTTGCTCGACCGCGTTCTCCGCACGGGAAAGCCCGAAAGCCACACGGAACAGCAACATCCCAAACCACATCCGGTCTTCTGGTCTTATACAATGTGGCCGGTGATTGCGGATGAACGCCCCGTGGGAGTCATGATTCAAGTGACCGAGACCGCGCAGTTCCATGAAAAGACGCTCGCGATGAACGAGGCCTTGATGGTCGGCTCGGTGCGCCAGCATGAACTCACCGAAGCCGCCAACTTGTGGAACGCCCGGCTACAAGAGGAAATCATCGAGCGCACACAGGCCGAAGCAGCTCTGCTCGCCGCCAGGACGGAGCTGGCCCAGGCCAACGCGGCATTGGAACAAATGGTCCGGACCGCACCGCCAAACTCCAGGAGACCGTCGCCGAACTGGAGCATTTCTCCTACACGATCACCCACGACATGCGCGCCCCCCTTCGCGCTATGCTCGGCTTAGGCGGCGTTCTCCTGGAGGAATGCGCCGAGTGCCTCCATCCCAGCCGCCTGGAATACATCCGCCAAATCGTGGACTCCGCCGACCGGATGGACAAGCTCATCACCGACGCCCTCCAGTACAGCGGAGTGGTGCGCGAGCACCTTGAGCCGGAACCCGTGGACGCCGACGCCCTTCTGCGGGGCATCCTCGAGTCTTATCCCGAGTTCCAGCCGCCGCACGCAAACGTCCACATTGATACTCACCTTCCCGTTGTGCTCGGCAACAAAGCCGGCCTGACTCAGTGTTTCTCCAACCTCCTCGGGAATGCCGTCAAATTCGTCCACCCCGGCCAAATCCCCGAGGTCCGTGTCTGGGCCGAATCCGTCCAACGTCAGCAGACCGACGAGGGCGCCGTCGGCCACGCAATCCACAACACGCAACACAAATCCGCGACACACAAATCTGGAGGTGAGCGTAGCGAACCGGAACGGAGCGCTGGGGGAGGGAGGAAGTTTCATGTTAATTGCTCCCGATGCTATGCATCTGTTCGGGCGTCGCGAACTTCAACGCCGTGTGTGGCCGCCGAGTGTTATCCATGTGAATCCCGTGCGCCGTCGCCTCCCGGGCGTGCCGCCGGGTTTCAAAATTCGCATCCAGCCAGTATTCCTGTTTCAAGATTCCGTTGACGCGCTCGGCCAACGCGTTCTCCGCACTGTGGTTCCGCTCGGTCATGCTCATCACCAGACCCGCCTTCTGCACGGCTCCAACATACGCATGGGACGCATACTGGCACCCCCGGTCCGAGTGGTGGATCGGCCGCTCCAACCCTGTGCGCCCTTTCAACGCCATGGCCAACGCTTTGAGCACCTGCTCGGTTTCCAAAGACTCGCCCAAATGATAACCGACGATCTTGCGCGACCACCGGTCGGTGATCAGGCCCAAATACATGAAGTCCTCCCGGGTCCGAATGTAGGTGATGTCCGCCACCCAGACCTGGTTGGGACCCGTCGCCCGGAAGCGCTTACTCAGATTCTTGAACACCGGCAGACTGGGATCCACCTGCGTGGTTTTGGGCCATTCCGCGGGCTTGGGCGCCACCAGCAAGCCCACTTTGCCCAACTCCTCAAAAAGCCGGTCCCGACCCAGTTTGACGCCCGCAGCTTTGAGTTCGGGCCCAATCAGGTGATAGAGCTTCCTGACCCCCAGGCGCGGTTGCTCCCGGCGCTCGGCCTCCACCAGGGCCAGCATCAGCCGCACGTCCACCTCTTGCCGGCTCCGCACGCTCCGGCGCGCGTAATAGTTTTGCGGCGTCATCTCTGCCAGTTCACACAAAGCCACCACGCTCAGCTCCGGGTTGATCTCGACCGTCCGGTGCGCGGCCTGCCACCGTGCTTTTTTTTAAAGCCCTCCACCGTTTGGTCCAGTTGCTCGCAAGCCACCGTCAAAAAGGCCTTCTCCAAAGCCAATTCCATGTGGGCATTGGCCAGCGCTTCTTTGGCCAGCTGCAACTCCCTCCGCACCCGGGCGGCCTCATTGATTTCATCAGCTTTTTCCACGCGAATTATCTTCCCGTATTTGCCGCTGCCCCATCGGCGCACCCAGCGAGTGACCGTGCCAGTCCCTTTGACGCCATATTTGCGTGCCACCGCATGCGCACAGTTCTCTCCGGCTTCCACTTCCCGGACAGCCTGTAGTTTGAACGCCTTACTATACCGAATCGCAGTCATAATACTTCTTCTTTCTCATTCCGAAGTACCAATCTCGCTACTTCCGCTCTCAACTCTCAACTCTCAACCCTCAACCCTTTGGTCCGCATCTGGTTCGAAGACAAAGGCATCGGCATCGAGAAGCAATACCACGACAAAATCTGGGAGATGTTCCAACAGCTTAACAAGAGCTACGAAGGGACCGGCATCGGTCTCGCCCTGGTCCGTAAGGTGGTGGACCGCATGGGCGGCGAGGTCGGCGTCGAGTCCGAACCCGGCCACGGCAGCCGCTTCTGGGTCGAACTTGAGCGGGTCAACGGCCAGCCCCACCTCAAACCCCTACACCTGACCTTCCACAATGATTGGCCAGCCCGCCATCCTCTATGTTGAAGACGAACCAAGCGACGTCCTTCTCCTTCACGTTGCATTCTCGCGCGCCCGCCTTCCGAATCCGGTCCACATTGCTGTGGACGGCGCCGAAGCCATAGATTACCTCGCTGGCAACGGTCCCTTCGCCGACCGTAGCCAGCATCCTCTGCCCGCGCTCGTCCTCCTGGACTTGAACCTCCCCAAGAAATCCGGTTTTGACGTATTGAGCTGGATTCGCCAGCAACCTCAGTTCTCCTCCCTGCCCGTGGTGATTTACACCTCCTCGGTGGGTCTGATAGACAAAGACACCGCTCGGCTGCTTGGGGCCACCGACTATTTCGTCAAACGCTCCGGCGTGAGCCACATCGCAGAACTGGCTCGGAGCTTGGCCGAGCGCTGGTTGACACCCGCAGTGCTCGCGTAGATGAAAGCTATTAAGCCTTCGGCAGGCGTGCACGGTGGGCGCGTTTGCAAAATGCACGGGGCATAGGTAGTGCTCGTGCAGGTTGCAATGATTTCAGGTCTCTCAGCGCTCACCAAAAGCGACGCCAAAACGCTCTAACTAGACTGGATTGAGGAAGTTAGGGCGCCGAGCGTCAGCTTGGCCCTCCACTAGCTAAAGGAGAAGGAGATATTACGAAAACAAGAATATCGACGTAAAGGATACCGAATCACATTCGGACCTTGAAAGGAAATATATGTTAGGAACTGTCCTAGTGGTTTTGCTCGTGCTGATGTTGATCGGCGCACTCCCTACCTGGCCACACAGCCGGAATTGGGGCTATGGTCCGACCGGCGGATTGGGTGTGGTTTTGGCCATTCTGGTCGTCTTGCTTCTGCTGGGCAGGATTTGAGAGCGGGGCTGAATTCGAACGAGGAAACAAATGAAAGCTATCAACTCACCCTGCTCGTAATCAGCAGTTCACTGGTGCTGGCCACGCCGCCACTGCTGGCGCAAACCACCAACACCAATACCCTCCCCCTCACGCAGACCGTGAAATACCAGGCAGCGTTGGAAAAAGACCGGTCTTTGGGCGAACGATCCCTCCTCCCGCCGGGTCTCAAGGAGAAGTTGAAACTCACCGAAGAGCAGAGAACCGAGCTCAAGCCGATCGAGCACGAACTGTCGCCAACAGGCACGAATACCGCCTGAACCACCCCGCATTGACACGCGGCCAAGAGGCTCGGCACGCCCGATCGAAGGACTCCACGGTGCGCGCGCTGGTGAGCCTGATCGAGCATGACCAGGGCGGCTACCGCCTGCCGGTGGAGCCGCATGCGCAACTCCCTGGCAATCGATCGCGCCAAGGCTCAACGCATCATGGATGAAGCGCACAAAACCTGCCCCGAATTCCAAAGCCCTCCGCGGCGACACGTCCGTCAAGCTGGTGGTGGACAAGGACCCGCCAGTGGCCCGGCACGGCGGCTGCGAAAACACTTTTGCCGTCACGTTGACGGCGAATCAACAAACGAAAAACAAAACAAACTATTATGAACAAACTCGAAATCAAAGGCGACTGGAACATCACCAAGGGCAAGCTGAAACAGAAGTGGGCCAAGCTCACGGATGACGATCTCCAATTCGCCGAAGGCAAGCACGACGAACTGCTGGGCCGCATTCAGAAGCGCACCGGCGAAACCCGGGAAGCGGTCGAAAAGGCCGTCAAGGAAGCCTCGTCCTGCTGCTGCAAATAGGCTGCCCACCGCGCGGGCGAACTGGGGAAGTGAGTCAAAGTCCTGCGCCCGTGCGGGAGACTCTCCAAGGAACAGGAATGGCTCGCAAATGCGCAGCGAGCAAGCCCGCCTCGCGTTGGCAGGCGCTGACGCGATTTCGCGCCCGAGGCGCTTGGCTCTACGCCACGCTCCGTCCCCGAGCGGGTCGCAAGTTGCCGAACGAACTGCGGGCTGAAAAGGTGGGCCGCCTGGCCGAGGCGTTGCCGCTGGGCGTTCGTGACGCCGGGTTTGAACGGTTGGTTGGCCGCATTGAGACGGGGCCGATTCATCACGGCAACCAGGTCCAACTCTTCTTTCGCGGCGAGGAAGCCTTCGCGTCGGTCCGCCAGGCCATCGAAGGCGCAACGGAGGAGATTCTGTTGGAAACCTACATCCTGAGAGATGACGCCACCGGGCGGAAACTCTTGGGGTTGTTGGGCGGCGCGGCGGCGCGGGGCGTGAAAGTCCGGGTCCTGGCGGACGCTTACGGCTCGTGGACCACGAAGCGGCGCGTTCTGGCGGGAGATGCAGAGCTTGGGGATCGAGGCGCGGCTGTTTCATCCGTTTTGGAGTCATCTGCGGGGTTTCCTGTTTCGCGATCATCGCAAGATCATCGCCATCGACCGCCGGATTTCGTTCACCGGCGGCATGAATGTGGCCAACGAATACGGCTCTTCGCGTCACAACAAGGACGCTTCGTGGCGGGATACTCACATGCGCGTCGAAGGGCCGACCGCCTGGGAAATGGCCCTCGTCTTCAGTGAAGGCTGGGAACGTTCGGGAGGCGCGTCTCTTCATCTGCCACCCCTCGCTCCGACGGACGCGAGCGGCGCCCGAACCCTGGTGTTGGATTCACGGCCCGGTCGTGGGCACGGCGAAACGGCCGCGGTGCTGGCCGCGCTCGTGGGGGCGTCACGAAAACGCCTTTGGATTACGAATTCCTACTTCGCCCCGAACCGGACGGCGATCCGCCTCCTGGGGCGCGCCGCTCAACGCGGCGTGGACGTGCGCCTGTTGTTGCAGGGGCGCACCGACATGCCTTTGGTGCGCCACGCCGGGCATGGCAATTTCTCCGACCTGCTCGCCAGCGGGGTGCGCATCTTCGAGTATCAGTCAGCGATTCTCCACGCCAAAACGCTCGTGGTGGATGACTACGTCTCGGTCGTCGGCTCCTCGAACCTCGATTTCCGCTCCTTCTATTTCAACGCCGAGTGCAACGTTTTGATCTTGGACGACGCGACCGGGCGCACGATGGCTCAGGCGTTCGAGGAGGACCTGGGGCAGTCCCTGGAGATGCGACTGGAGACCTGGAACCAACGGCCGCTGGCGCATCGCCTGGGCGATGCCCTGGCCCGGTGCCTCAGCCCGCTGCTTTGAGCCGTGCGCAACCGATGACATGACTTCAAGCCAAGACCGCATCGCGAGCAAGCCGTCGTTCGCCAAGAGACATCGTTCACAAACGAGCGGTGAAGCATAGCCGGAGGCTGTCGCTGCGGAGGCTGGTCGGCCTACGTGGGGGCTTCCCTTGGTGCGGTCGTCCTCGCCGTCGCGGTGCTCATCCTTGTGTTCGGTGGTGCGATCCTCAACGGCTATGGCAAAGGGAAGGTCGAGCGAGCGTTTGCCAAAGCGCATCCAGGGTGCGCGTTGCGGATCGGCGAACTGGATTACTCGGTGGGCGCCAATCGCCTGGTCGCTCAATCCGTCACACTGAGTGCAACCAACACGACGCTCAAGGTCGGTCGGATTTCGCTGACGGGCGTTCGCTGGGCGCGGCTTCTTTGGGGAACGGCTGCTCTGGCGGATGTCCTCGCCAAGGCCAGTCTCGAGGCGACGAATCTCGATGTGGAATTCCCCCAGGCGCACTACGGGATCCGCTGCGCGCGGCTGCGAGCGTCGGTGCCGGGTTCAGAACTGATCGCCGAAGGGACCGAACTGCGGCCGTTGGTCGGAGACGAAGCATTCTTCGCGGCGCACGATTTTCGAACGCCGCGGTTTCATGTGGTCGTGCCTGAGTGCAGAGTGTTGGGCCTGGCGTATGGCGAACTGCTCCAGGGAAAGTCGTACCGGGCCCGGTCGGTCCACTTTTCCCGCCCCTCCTTCGATGCGTTGGTCAATCGCGACAAGCCGCCGGAGCCGTTCGTGAAGAGTCCGCTCATGGTGCACGAGGCGCTGGCCTCCATCCGGCAACCGCTGCAGGTGGATAGCCTCAGCATCACCAACGGCCACTTCACGATACTGCGAGAGGCTGGCCGTTGGAGCCGACCCCGCCGTGCTGACGTTCGGGGCAGTGAGTCTGTCCGTCGAGGGCATCGCGAACCGGGGCGAACGCGACTGCCGCCATCCAACTCCGGGGGCAGGGCGACCTCATGGACGCCGGAACGCTGAAGGTGCTGATGTCGATTCCGATCACGCCACCGGACTTCTCGCTCCACTATTCCGGTTCGCTCAGCGCGATGGACCTGACCCGCCTGGATGCGTTCCTTGACATTGCGGAACACACCCGGATCAAGTCCGGCAGCGCGCAAGAGGCCGCGTTCGAAATCGAGGTGACCGCCGGCCAGGCTCGCGGCCGTGTGCGCGCGATCTACAAGGATTTGGAGATTGCTGTTCTCGACAAGCAAACCGGCACCGAAAAGGGGCTCGACAATCGCGTCGCCTCGTTCTTGGCGAACGTGTTGAAAATCCGGAATGCCAACGCTCCGGACGCATCGGGCTCGATGAAGGAGGGGAAGGTAAACTACACGAGAAGACCGGACGGACGAGTTTCTGCAATTTGCGTGGTTCGCCCTGCGGACCGGGGTCCTGGATGTCATCAGCCATTGACGCGCGTGCAGGCTGCAACGCCTGTGCGCCCCTCACGACCGCCTGAATGAAAACATCATGGGATGGTGCATAAGTCAGTGCTGGAGGGCTTTAGGCAAGCGGACCGTAAACCTGGCCCCGCTCCCCGCCGTGCTCTCACAGGTCAGCGCGCCACCCATCGCCTCCACAAGCTTCTTGACGATGCTCAGGCCCAGCCCGGCGGAAGGCTCCCCTCCCGTCGGCCGCGCCGAGAGCTTGCCGTAACGCTGGAACATCCGCGTCTTGTCTTCTTCTGTGAAACCGGGACCTTGATCCTGAACGTAACACGCCACGTAACTCTCTTCCGACCGCACCCCAATCGAGATTTCTTTCCCGGGCGGCGAGAATTTTACCGCGTTGGACAAGAGATTGCCGAGGACTTGGCTGAGCGCGGCGGGGTCCGCCCGCACCACCGCGTTTTCTTCGGGCAGCACCTCGTGCAAAACGAGCTGCTTCCGCCGGGCCGCCTCCTGATATTGGCCAACGGCACGGGCGGCGGCCTCCCAGAGGCTGATGGATTCGGTTTTGATAGTCAGCCCATGGCCAAACGAAGCGTTCGCCAGAAACTCTTTCACAAAAGCGAGCATCTGGCTGCTCGAATACGAGATGTTCTCCACCATCAGCCGCAGCTTGGGATCCGTCAGCGAACCGCTCGAATCACGCAGCCGCTCGGCACTCATCTGCATGCCGCTCAGCAGGTTTTTCAGATCGTGCGTCATAATCCCCATTAACTCATCTTTGTCTTCCGCAAGCTGCTCCAAACCGGCGCGCGCCGCTTCGGCGGCTCGTTCGCTCAGTTTCAGCGCATTAATATCCACCAGCACCAGCGTCGCCCCATCAATCTTGTTATCCAGCGCCAGGTAGGGACGTGCCCGCAGCAGATACCAGCGGCCCTCTTTGTCCCGCACCTCGCGCTCCTCCACCTGCGCGGTGTCAATGACTTGGGCCACGAATGGTTCCAGGCCGGGAAAGTCGAGGTTGTGTTTGAGGGCGCCGATCGGCCGGCCCACATCACTGGCCAGCAGGTTAAAGGCTTTTTCCGCCAGCGGCGAGAAACGGCGGATGGTCAAATCCCTCCCCAGCAACACCACCGCCAGGTCAACGCTGGTCTGGAGGTTGTTGAGATCGCTGTTGAGGCGGTTCAACTCCGCGTTGCGATTGGCCATCTCCTCGTTGACGGTAATCAGTTCTTCGTTGGTGGACTCGAGTTCTTCCTTGGAAGTTTCCAGCTCCTCGTTGATGCTTTGCAACTCCTCGTTGGCGGACTGCAGTTCCTCGTTGGCCGCCTGAAATTCCTCGTCCGTGGCTCCGCGCTCCTCCTGGAGGGATTGGCGTTCGTCGCGCGTCTCCGCCAGCTCGCGCTCCAGTTCGGCGATGCGGCGGCGCAAGGGCGCCACGCGGGATCCTTGAGCCTCTCCCCGCCCGACGGCCTGAGGGGCTTCCTGACCTTTGATCTCTGGCCTCTGGCCTCGGACCTCGGACCTCTGCGCCTCCTCGAACAAAATCAAATAGCAGCGCTCCTTGAGGTTCTTGAGCGGGATAATTTGAAGGTCCACCGTCCGCGTCCCTCCATTCTGGCGAACCGGCACGTTCTCCTCGCGTACGGTCCGGTCTTCCTTCTTCGCCTTGTTGAGGGCGGCGCGCAACGGCAGCGCCAATCCCTCGCGCGCCATCCGGAGCACGTCGAAGCTCGCCTTGCCGGCCGGCAATTCGAGATACGCCCCGGTCGAACCCCGGAATTCCAGGACTTGCAACTCCGCGTTGACCAGCACCCCCGGCGGGCCGAATTGCTTGAGCGTTACGCGGTCGGCCTCGCGTTGCGCGCTGGGTTCCGCCCGGATTTCCTCCGGCGCGCCGCCGCTGCTCGCGGAGGCGGACTTGTAGGTTTGCTGCCGGATGGCTGCGGGAATCGGGCATGCGGAACGCCGGCGTCGGCCCCGGCTTCTTGGAAAAGATCTTCTGGTGTTTGTCGGCGCACTCGAACAGCTCGGAAAACGCGCCAACCGACTCCGACGCGCCGAGGAACAGGAATCCCTCAGGCTTGAGCGCGTAATGGAAGGCCGGCAGAATCTTCTTCTGCGCCCCCGCCTCGAGGTAAATCAGCAGGTTCCGGCAACTGATCAGGTCCATGCGCGAGAACGGCGGGTCGCTCAAGATATTTTGCCGCGCGAACACGCACAGCTCCCGGAGGCGCTTGCTCACCCGGTAGCCGCCGTCCTCTTCCACAAAGAAACGCCGCAGCCGTTCCGCCGAGACCTCGTGCACCAGGCTCTTGAGGTAAAGCCCGTGGCGGGCTTTCACCAGCAGCGCCTCGTTGAGGTCGGTGGCGAAGATCTGCAGCCGCGGGGCGCGGCCCGCAACCTGTCCGCAATACTCTTCAAACGACATCGCCAGCGAATACGCTTCCTGGCCCGTCGAGCAGCCCGGCACCCAAATGCGCACCGGCTCCTCGCGCCCAGGCGGAATGAGCTTCGGGAAAACGATTCGTTTCAGCGCTTCGAACGCTTCCGGGTTGCGGAAAAAGCTGGTGACGCTGATCAGCATGTCCGCATACAACGCGCCGAGTTCGGCGGCGTTGCCCTGGAGAAAATCAGCGTAAGCCTCCAGCGTGTGGAGCTTCCTGAGCACCACGCGCCGCGCGAGACGCCGCTGGATGGTGCTGGGTTTATAAAGCGAGAAGTCCACCCCGAAACCGTTGCGCAACAGCAGCAGGATTCTCATCAAGGCATTGGGGTCGGCCGCCACCGGGCTGGTCCCGACCGACGCCATATAGGGATGCCGGGCCACCTGCACCAGTTCCCGCGCAATATTCGCCGGCGAGAGCACAAAATCCACGCACCCGGCCGCCGCGGCGCTCTGCGGCATGGAATCATATTTGGCCGACTTTCCATCCTGGGCAAAAGTGATCCCGCCTTCCGCTTTGATGGCCTCCAATCCCAGCGTCCCATCCGTGGCCGTGCCGGACAACACCACCCCGATGGCCCGCTCATGCTGGTCCTCGGCCAGCGACTGGAAGAAATAATCAATCGAGCGTTGCGCTCCGCCGGTCTGCGGCCGAGGTTGGACCATCAAGACCCCCTGCTGGATGGCCAGGCCCGCGTTGGGCGGGATGACATAAACGTGATTGGGCAGGACCGCCTGGCCGTTGGCAGCCTCGCTCACGGGCATCGCGGTGACTCGGCCCAGAAGCTGGGTCAGCGCGCTTTGATGCGTCGGATCGAGATGTTGGACCAGCACGAAGCCCAGGCCCGAATCGGCCGGCAGATGCTTGAGCAGTTCCATGAACGCTTCCAACCCGCCCGCCGACGCGCCAACCCCAACGATGGAAAACGCCTCTGCCCCTGAACCTCGGCTTGCCAGAGACCTGGCGACGATTCCCCCTCTCCCCTTCCCGCAGGCGCGGAGAGGGCCGGGGTGAGGGGGCGCCTTTGCTTTGGGGAGGTTGGCCGGCGGCGGAGCCTTCGGCAGCGGTTTGCCGGCGGCGGCTCGGGAACGCGACGATGGGAAATCTTCCCCCGGACCTTTGGTGGCCCGCTTTACCGTTCGTTTTTCCGGCGAACTGTATCCTTTGCTCTGTTGGCGTTTGGACTTCATCGGCGACTTCCCAAGTTCTCTCTCTTACTTGCTTAGAAAGGTTAGTTGCTCTTCGAAAGTGGCCTCCCTGCGATCCCCTCGATTCATCACAGGATAAATCGGTCCCGGACACTGCACTCGCAGTTTGCGCACCATCTCCCAGCTTAACGAAGCCCTGCAACAAGTCAATACTATTAAGGGATACTATTAAGGGATCTCTTTATTCGCTCCGCAACAAACCCCCTTCGGCAATTCTGGCTGGCACGCAAAATGATCAGCCGGACGATTTCCAAGGAGCCAATCCAAGCCTCTCATCCACGTTGCAAAGCGCATGGTGCGGCGGTGGCGGTAGTGCAGGTTGCAACGCCTGTGTGTCCCGCACGGCTCGCCAAAGGCAACCTCAAAGACCTTAAGTAGCCTGGATTCAAGAGGTTAGAGCGCCGGGCGTCAGGTTGGTCCTCCATTAGCTAGAGGAGGAGGGAAACTCAAGCGCTTCGACGTTATGTGGAGGCTTGAAGAGCGAGAAGGCTCTGTACTAAAGAAAAACCGAACATGAAACACAATCATAACCATGACAACGTCCGCGACGCCGGTCCCGAACTTGTGCCCGTGCGCTTTGAATTCACTCATCCGACGGCCACCACCGTTTGCGTCGCGGGAACTTTCAACCACTGGCAGCCCGAAGCCAAAACTCTGCATCCCGCCGGGGGCGGTCGCTGGCTAAAGGAAACGGCTTTGCTGCCCGGCACGTACGAATACTGCCTGGTCGTGGACGGCCAATGGATGCCCGACCCGCTGGCCAGAGAAACCGTGCCCAACCCGTTTGGCGGAGTGAACTCGATTCTGAAGGTGACCAGCTCACCGGAAGCCGCCCATCTCGCCGACGCGGAAATGTTACCCCTGAAAAACGCAAACAAGCAGAAAGCACAGCAAGTATGAACAGCCACACACAAGCACACAACGATGAGATGGAGACGCTCGCTGAAGATGCGCGCGCCTTGATGACCGCCACCGCCGACGTCGCCGGAGAAAAAGTCGGGGAAGCCCGCAAGCGTCTGGCCGCCGCGCTGGATAGCGCCAAGGAAATCGCGGGCCGTGTCCGCGACAAAGCGGTCGAAGGCGCGAAAGCTGCCGACCAAGCCGTGCGTGATAAGCCTTATCAAGCCATCGGCATCGCCCTCGGGGTGGGAGCGGTCGTCGGCTATTTCGCCATGCGCCGGGGCTCCCGCAACGGCGACTGATAACGTTGACGCTGCCATTCCGCTTCGCCGCGGGCATTTCTCCGGGAGCAGTTTGCCGAATCGCTCTTCCGATGTTACTGGTTCTCCGGGGCCCTGCCGGCCACTCTGTTTATGGACCAGACCAACGTTGGAAACGAAACGCAAGAAACTGAAACTGGACTGCCCGCGACACCGAACCAGGGCGCGACGCTGACCCTTAGGGCCGTCGAGGACCGCTTGATAAGCTCCTCGCCATCGCCGGAGCCGCCGGAAGCTCCGGCCGTGAATTCGCACCTCTTGTCGGACTCAGACGTACAGTTGTTCCAACAGGGGACTCATTGTCGCTTGCAAGAGAAGCTGGGCGCGCATCCGATGACGGTGAAGGGTGTGTCCGGGGCTCAGTTCGCCGTCTGGGCGCCCAACGCGGAGCGGGTCAGCGTCATGGGTGACTTTAACCAATGGGACCGCACGAGCCATCCGTTGCGCGCGCGCGGCGATTGCGGGATTTGGGAAGGCTTCGTTCCCGGAGCCAGGCCCGGGCTGGCCTACAAGTACTTCATCGAGTCGCGTTACCACGGTTACCGCGCCGAGAAGGCCGACCCGTTTGCATTCCGCGCCGAATTGCCGCCGAAAAGCGCCTCCATCATCTGGGAGCTTAACTACGGCTGGGGTGACAGCGTGTGGATGAAAGAGCGCGCGCGGCGCAACGCGCTGGATGCGCCGATTTCCATTTACGAAGTGCATGCGGGCTCCTGGATGCGCGTGCCCGAGGAAGGGTGCCGCTGGCTGACTTACCGGGAGCTGGCCGTGAAGCTGGCCGCCTATTGCCGCGAGATGGGTTTCACGCACGTCGAGTTCCTCCCGCTGACCGAGCATCCGCTTTACCGGTCGTGGGGTTACCAGACCACCGGCTACTTTGCGCCCACCAGCCGTTACGGATCGCCGCAGGACTTCATGTTCCTGGTGGATCATCTGCATCAACAGGGCATCGGAGTTTTTATGGACTGGGTGCCTTCGCATTTCCCGACCGATGGCCACGGGCTGGCCCGTTTTGACGGCTCTTACCTCTACGAGCACGCTGACCCGCGCAAAGGGTTTCATCCGGAGTGGACCAGCGCCATCTTCAATTATGGCCGCTCCGAAGTCAGCAGTTTCCTGCTCAGCAGCGCCCTCTTCTGGCTGGAGCAATATCACGTGGACGGCTTGCGCGTTGATGGCGTGGCTTCCATGCTTTACCTGGACTACGCGCGCAAACCCGGCGAATGGATTCCCAACCCGTACGGCGGCCACGAAAACCTGGAGGCGATGGCTTTTTTGCGCCGGTTCAATGAAACGATTTATCGCGAACAACCGGACGTGCAGACCATTGCCGAGGAATCCACCGCCTGGTCTCAGGTTTCGCGGCCCACCTGCGCGGGCGGTCTCGGCTTCGGCCTGAAGTGGGATATGGGCTGGATGCACGACACCTTGCGCTACTTCAAACTCAACTCGGCGTTCCGGAAATATCATCATGGCGAACTGTCGTTTCGGATGGTCTATGCCTTCCACGAGAACTTCGTGCTGCCGCTCTCGCATGATGAAACCGTCCACGGAAAAGGCTCGCTCTTCGGCATGATGGCGGGCGACGAGTGGCAGAAGTATGCCAACCTGCGCTTGCTCTTCGGCTACATGTACGGCATGCCCGGCAAGAAGCTCTTGTTTATGGGCAGCGAACTGGCGCAGTGGCCCGAGTGGAACCACGAATCGAGCCTCGAATGGCATGTGACCGAGGAGCCCCGCCACGCCGGCGTTCAGCGCTGGGTCAAAGACCTGAACCACTTCTATCAATCCCAGCCGGCGCTGCACGAACGCGACTTCTCCCCCGACGGCTTCCAATGGATCGACTTCAGCGACGCGGACAACAGCACGCTCTTCTTCGTGCGCCGCGGGAGCCAACGGGACGAGTTGCTCCTGGCGGCTTTTAACTTCACGCCGGTGCCGCGGCATAATTATCGCGTCGGCGTTCCGCGGGGCGGTTACTGGAAAGAGGTGTTGAACAGCGACGCCCAGGTCTATGGGGGCAGCGGCCAAGGCAATTGCGGCGGTGTGGAAGCCGGACCGGTCAGGTGGCACCACCAGCCTTATTCGCTCAGACTCACCTTGCCGCCGCTCTCCGCCTCGTTTTTCTTGAGCTCGGGTGGCGCCGCCTCGCCCGAATGCCCTTAAACACTACCGCCAGCCAGCCGCGCCACTACCGTGCCGTCCGGCAGGCGCCCCCGAGCGAGAATCGTCGGGCGGCTGCTATCATCGGCCCTGGTTAAAAACTGACTGCTGCTGTGGGGCGGCTGCCTGGCGGTGGAGCATATCCTGCAGACCTGCCGGGTGTTCACGCGCGTTCGCCGTCACGCGGTGGATACGGGGTTGATCGCGCGGTACAGGCCGAGTGGCAGCACCAGTTCGCACGGTGGCTCCTCGTATCGCAGCACCACGTTGACGGTCTCCAGCTTCTCCTCTAGCGCTACCGAGGCAGCCGTCTGGAAGGAGTTAAAAACCATAGCTCCAGAGACACCGGCACACCAGGTTTGGTTGCCGCCGTAATAGAGTCCAGTCAGCGAATCGCGCAAAATAATCTTCATGCTTCAGTAGGTCAGGCAGCCTCGGTAATGCAGAGGGCATGACTGGCCACCTAAAGGAATGATCGCTTGCCCGGAGATAGGACGGCCACTGGGCCCTTCCTGACCGGCACAAGGAAAACCCCCAGGCACAGCGAGACGCGCATAAGCAGCGTCATCGCAGCGCGCGCGCCAATATCAACCGAAATTGCTGGTTGTCGTGCATACGGAGCGGGGCAATAGTATCCGCAACATCCGCGCTCGGCGCGCCAGCAGACGAGAACAAAAGAGCTATGAAGAGCGCAACCGACAAAGCAGCCGAACCCGAAATGCGAGCAGATTACGATCTCTGTCGCAGCGTTCGTGGCAAGTATGCCTGGCGTTATGCGCGCCGTTGATATGCAACACATCGAACAACATTTCTCGGGAAGCGATGCCGTCCGCGACGTGGTGATCGGCATGGCGGATGGGTTGACGGTGCCGTTCGCCCTGGCGGCGGGCATCTCCGGCGCGCTGACCTCCACGCACATTGTTGTCACCGCCGGGCTGGCGGAGATTGCGGCGGGTTCCATCGCGATGGGACTGGGCGGCTACCTGGCGGCCCGGAGCGACGTGGAGCACTTCTTAAATGAGCGACGGCGCGAAGAGCAAGAGATCGTGGAGAAAGCGGACGTCGAAAAGCAGGAAATCGTGGACATCTTCCAGCAGTATGGGGTGACGGCAGAGGAATGCGCACCCATCGTCTCCGCGCTCGTGCGGAAGCCGGAAGCGTGGCGGGATTTCATGATGCGCTTCGAGTTGGGTTTGGAAGAGCCGAACCCCAAGCGCGCTATTCGTAGCGCCCTCACCATTGGGACGTCGTACATCGTTGGCGGGCTGGTGCCGCTCGCGCCCTATATGCTGATGCATGATTCAGGCCGGGCGTTGGGCGTATCGGCTGCCGTCACATTGTTGACCCTGGCCGTGTTTGGGTTTGTGAAGGGCCACTTCACCGGCGTTCCCAAGCTGAAGGGCGCGTTGCAGACGGCTCTGGTCGGCAGCCTGGCGGCGGGCGTGGCCTACCTCATCGCTAAATTCATTGCCTGATGCGCGCTATGGCTCTCCATCCAGGTTCCGGCCCACCTGAGCCAAGAGGAAGAGCGTTTGTGGAAACAGTTGGCATCCGCATCCACCTTCGACCCCAAGAAGACCTGTGGAGGATGAGCTGGGGTGGGTGGAGGATGGGGTCAACCGCAGTCGGCTTGGAGGTTCGCAACCTGCCCTTCTCTGCTATCTTCGGCCTATGAGGACCGCTTGGCTCACTCTGGCCTTGGCCTGCTTTATCTCGGTGGGATGGGGACAGACGAATACCCTGACATTAGATGACGTGATGGACTCGGCGCAGCAATGGGCTGAGGAAAACATCGACCCGGAAGTCTTGCGCCAGTTAAGCGCTACCGATCAGCAAAAGGTACAACAACTCTTCAAAGATCTTCAAAAACAGCTCCAAGGCCAATACGTCGTGGACGTGGCCGCCCTGAGGGACGCCGCCAAAGTCGTCCTGCCGCTGTTGGAACGTTCCGAGGAAACTCTGCCCTACGGCATGTGGCTCAAAGCGCAGATGGATTACCTGGACGTGGCCGATCAGCTCCTCCGGACCATTCCTCCGCCCAAAGTCGAACCCGGCGCACCGCCCAAGCCCCGGCCCAATCCACCGGCTCAAATCGAGCGCGAAGTCTGGATCAAGCAATTGACCGATCGGCCCTGGCCTCCGGCGGCTAAAGCGTATGTGACGCGTCTCAAGCCGCTTTTTGCGGCCCAGAAGATTCCCGCCGAACTGGTGTGGCTGGCTGAGGTAGAATCCTCTTTCGACCCAAGGGCACTCAGCCCCGAAGGTGCGGCAGGGCTCTTTCAACTCATGCCGGCCACCGCCAAGCGCTTCGGCCTGAGGCTCCGCTTGCCCGACCAGCGCTACCAACCCGAGCCCAGCGCGACCGCCGCCGCCAAATTCCTCCGTCTGCTCCACGACCGCTTCAAAGACTGGCGCCTGGTCCTGGCGGCCTATAACGCCGGAGAAGGCACCGTCCAGCGCCTGCTGGAGCGCCACGAAGCCAAGACCTTCGACACCATCGCCACGCACCTGCCGGCCGAAACGCAAATGTATGTGCCCCGCTTCGAGGCTGTCCTTCTGCACCGGGAAGGACTCAAACTGGAACAGTTCTAACGCGGGAGTTTGAGGGGCGGCATGTGATCGGCTCGCGGCGCTGCGGGTTATGCCCGCAGGGGCTTACAGCCCCCTGATACCATTCCAGAGAGCATAAAGACCGCAGAGGATCAACAGCGTCCCTGCGACCCGGTTCACCAGCGTGAGCCCGACTCGCATGACTCTCTCTTTGAAAAAGTGGACCAGCCCCGCGAGCAGGACAAACCAGGCCAGGGAACCGAAAAAGACCCCAGCAATGAGCATCAGGCCAGAGGCCGGATGGCCGACGATGTCCTTGACTCCGATGACTGCAAACGCAGCCGCAAAAGCGAAGAGCGTCAGGGGGTTGGTAAACACAAGTAGGGCGGTGGAGAAGAAGGTCCACGTGTGGCCGTGAGGTGCCGTCACCACCTTGTCCGCGAGCGGTTGGGCGCGGCAGACGATATAGCCCATTATGAGCAGGATGATCCCACCAACGAGGCGGATCCAGGTACCGTTCGAGGGTAATGAAGTCAGAAACGAGCGTGATGCCGAAGGCCGCGACGATGCCGTTGACCATATCACAGGCTGCCGCGCTCACCCCGATCACAAGGCCGTAGCGCGCACCGTGTTCCAGCGTGCGCCGGACGCAGAGGATGCCGACCGGTCCAATCGGCGCCGCCAGAGAAAACCCAATGACAACACCCTCCACTAAATACATGAAGTTCACGCGGTTCGATCGCCTGACATAGTCCTTATCCTGTCCTATTCTTCAATGATAATGGAACCCAGCACATTCACGCCGCGCGATCAACGTTTCTGGTTACGCGCCACTTCACTGGCGCTCCCAAGCTGAAGGGCGCCTTGCAGACAAACCTGGCCGCCAGACTGGCGGCCAGCGTGGCCTACCTCGTCGCGAAATTCATTGCCTCAGTGATCTGGAATTATCTGCAGGCGTAATATACGACCGCGGGAGGCAAGTTCAGGAAGACGGGAACGGTCCGCAGATTCGAGAACCTGGTTCTAATCTTCTTGCGGTCCAGCAACGAATGCTGAAATTGGATGTACATCCCGCCTTTGCTGAGGGTCTGGTGAATAGTGTCAATGAGAGCGCGAGCCTTTTCCCAGCCTAGATTTCCCAGCGGAATGCCGGAGATGATGAAGTCTGGCTTTTGTTTTTGGCCTATTTCTGAAAGCAGGTCTGCCGCCGAGCCCGTAAACAATTCAACTCTGCCGTTGAGGCCCGCCGCCGCGAGGTTACCCCGATGGTCGCGCGCCAAGGTCGGGTTGATCTCACACGCCAGGATTCGCGCTTCCGGACATCTTGCAGCCAGTCGCAAAGTGAGGGCCCCATTGCCCGCTCCCAGCTCAATGATCTGCCCGCGATAGGTCTCCGGAACCGGAGCGATCATCTTCGCGACGAGGAACCGTTGCGAGGGCACAAGGCCGCCGGTTTGGCCGTGTTTTACCAGGCCGGCCCAGAAGAAGTGCAGGTACGTTGCGGCAGTGTTAGACATGGCGATTATCTCGTTAACGGAATAGTTTCTTGCCTCATTCGAAGTCTCGGCGGTTACAGTGAACCACCCATTCCGTTGGCCGCCCGAGGGTTCAAGTAATTGGCCAAAGCCATCACCGGAAAGGTCTTGGGATACGCCGGGTATTCCATGTACAGAATCCCGGGATGTCCCGTCCCGACCACCGAGCCGTCCCGCCAGGATTCCGACTCGTCCCGGGTTTCGAGGAGGTAATTGACGCCCTTGGGGACGGTATTGGTATGTTGCAGGCCCATCTGGCAGAGAAACTCCAGCACCCACGCGGTTTGCGTCGGGGTGCTGGCCCCTCGGCCCCGATGCCCATCATCAAGGTAGGACAGCGTCGATTCGCCAAATCCGCCATCGGCATTCTGAAAGCTCATCAGCGTCCGGGCAGCCCTCTGGAGATAGGGCGCGTGTGGCGATTCTCCCGCCCGCAGCAGCCCGGTGCCGGCTTGGGTGGTCCCGTACAGGGTATTGATCCCCCAGCGGCCTTCCCAAAGACCCGTGCCGGAATCCTGGGTCCGACGCAGAAAGCGGGCCGCCCGCCTGACCGCTCGGGAGCCTCCCAGGGTCAATCCATAGGCTCCGAACGCAGCGAGCACGTGGCCAGTGTTATCGGCGGAACTTTCATCAAACAATTCTACCGAATCGCTTAGGTCCTTGGTGAACAGCTTCACCATCCGGCTGCCGACGTTGTTTTTGTCAAAGGCTCCCCAGCCACCGTCGGAGTTTTGCCGGTTCAAAAGCCACTGCAGTCCCTTTTTCCGGGCGTCCGCCGCTCCCGTTCTGCGGGTGCACCGCGCCATCTTCTGCAGGAACACCAGCGCCCTCGAGGTGTCATCAACGTCCGGGTATTGCTCGAAATCCCGGCCATAGGGGAAGCCGCCTCCGGTCGTCTGCACGTCATAGAGACTCTCGGCGGCCAGCACCAGGGGAGCGCTGGTGTCTCCAGCCTGAGCCAGCGCCTGGGCCGAAAGGATGGTATCCCAGACACCGCCGTCCATCAGGCAGCCGAGGTAGTTGCCCTTTCCGTGGTCGAAATACAGCTCATCCACGAACTCTAATGCCCGCTTGATCGCTGCCGGAATGGTCGGGAAACGCCCGGGATGCTTCCGGTGGAAATGGTCCAGCACGGCGATGCTGAACAGGGTCGAGACCGTGTAGCCGCCCCAGCTTCCATGTTTCCGCTGCTGCCGAAGAAGTTTCTTGACCATGAATCCGTCATACCAGGCAGAGGGTTCCGCTTCTGATTGGCTCGGCTTCCAGGGATTCCCGGCATAAAGCCCACTCAGGTCCAATGCCGGCCCAAAGGTGCCGCGGATCTTCCTGGAAACGCGATTATGCCGCAGGTAGGCCATGGGGATCAGGTGGGGAATGACCCATTGGGAGAACTGCCGGTAGTTCAGCGGCAGTGCCTCCAGGAACATCAGGTAGGGGATTTCGCCGATGTCCTCCCAGCCCCGCACTCCGAACAGCGCCAGAAAGGTCTTGGTGAACTGATTGACGGAATTGATTCCCCCGGCCTCCAGGATGAATTTTCTGGCCGAATGGATCGCCGGTTCTACGTTTGCGGTCGAGATCGAGGTTCGGAAGAACTTAAGCGCGGCATAGTTGAGCACGGTCGCATTAATGTCACCCGAAGGAAGCGCCGGGTCCCGGGCCTGCCTCCACGAGCCGTCCGGCAATTGGGCTTTCAGAAGGATTCCTGCCAGGCGGTTCAAGTCCAGCCGGGATGAGAATCCCCGGAACCGGAGCCATTCCAGAAAGAGCGCATAGAGCGAAATATAATGGGACCCCAGGTGGGCGGGAAAATTCCAGCAGCCTTGGCTGTCCTGTTGGTCCAACAGGGTGGCAACCGATTTCTTCAAAAGGGGTTTCACTTGATGTGGCGCAA
Source organism: uncultured Verrucomicrobiae bacterium (assembly GCA_963822005.1). Lineage (GTDB taxonomy): Bacteria > Verrucomicrobiota > Verrucomicrobiia > Limisphaerales > UBA8199 > PALSA-1440. The sequence continues at coordinate 26,978 of CAWGGD010000031.1, forward strand.
AACACATTTGAGAATCCAATCTCTGTTTATGGCAGCAGCGTTGCCCGGTAGAAGTGAGGACCCGCGGTCATGGGTTCGCTGATCACAGCCGTGCCGTTCTTCCATCGCTTTGGCATTACGTCTCGCCTACGGCACCCACACGGCCCGATAGAAACGCCGCGAGAAGTTGGGCGCTTGCAGATCGGTGAACTCGATCGTGCCGCTCGGGTTGGCGAGGTTGGTCAAGGCGGCCCAATCTACCAGGTTGGTGGAGGCATCAAGCCGGTAGAAGAGACCAGGCGTGACCCTAAGCGACAAGCGAACGCTTCCGTCCGGCAACAGAGTGGGCGGGGCAAGGTTTGGCCGCATTACCACTGTCAAAGAGGCGATCGAGCTGGTCACGCTGCCGCCCGCGTTGGTGATGACGACCGTGCAATTACCAGCATTGGTTTGGGTGACGCTGGTCAAAGTCAACGTAGCCGTGATCGCACCGGAGATATTGCCGCCGTTGGCAAGCGGCGCCTGGTTCTGCGACCATTGGTAGCTTAAGGGCGCAGCGCCCGTCGCCGTCACGTTGAAGGCAACACTGTCTCCGGCCCCCACGGTTTGGCTCTGGGGTTGTAGCGTGATGATCAGCCCACTGGCGACCTTGCACTTTCCGCCGGATCCGGCTGCGTAAAGGGCGGCGATTTCGTTGGAGGAAAGGGCGCGGTTATAGAGGGAAACCTCGTCCAGCGTCCCTTTGAGTTTGTGGTCCCAGTAGGATTGGCCGGAGGTGCCGAAGTAAAGCGGCAGGGTGCCGTAATCTTGCGCGAAAGTGACGTTCGTCTGGCGCTCAAGCTGACCATTGACATAAATCTGGGTGAAGTTAGACCCGCGAACCGCCGCCACGTGATACCACACACCGGTTGCGACCAGGGTTGAAGAGTGAATCTCGGCAGCCTGAGCCGTCGCGGAGGTGACCAGGAACCGGAAAACGTCACCGCCAGCCACCCGCGTCTTGCTTAAGTCGAAGCCTTCAAATTCGCCGCTCCGGGTGTTTTGTTTGAAGACGATGTACTGGTCACCCGCGGGCGAACTGCCCGACCCGGCGGAGTTCAAAGAACTGAAACGCACCCAGGTCTCGATTGTCAAGTTGGCGGGGCGGAGTATGGGCGAGTCGGGTATCTGAACGTAGTTGTTCGTGCCATCGAAACTGAAAGCCTGCGCGACCATGCCGGCAGCGTTGGCCGTCGCGCCGCCTTGCAGCGTGCCGTTGTCGGTGCCGGCGATGTCACTGGCATTGCCATCGCCCGGCCACCAGCCAATCAGGCCGGCCGGGGGCGGCAAGCAGCTTCCCGGCACGGTCACCGTCAACAGGGCATTGGCGCTGGTCGCTGTGCCCAGCGTATTGGACACCCCGACGGAATAAGGCCCAGCGTCGGCCGGTTGCGCGTTCGCGCGGGTGTAACTTGAGCCGGTTGCGCCGGGAAGGCTGGTGCCATAGAGGAACCACTGGTAGTAGAGCGGCGGGGTGCCGTTGGCGGCGACGGTGAACGTGGCGCTGCCGCCCTGGTTGATTGTCTGGTTTTGAGGCTGGCCGGTAATGCTCGGCGGCGTGGGCGGGATCGTGACGGTCAGGATTGCATTCGAGCTGGTGACGCTGCCGGCGAGGTTAAAAACCACCGCCGAGTAACTGCCCGCATCGGTGAGTTGCACATTCGCGCGGGTGTAGCTGCTGGCGGTTGCGCCGGAGATGCCCACGCTGTTGAGCTGCCACTGATAACTGAACGGGGCGGTGCCGGAGGCGGCAACCCTAAACGTCACGCTCGTTCCCTGAGTGGCGGTCTGGCTTAGGGGCTGGGTGGTGATGGTTGGCGGCACAACCACTGTCAAGACTGCCACCGCGCTGGTGACCGCGCCGACGAAATTGGTCACCACCACCGTATAACTGCCGGCGTCGGCCGGCTGGAGGCTGGAAATCGCCAGGGTGCTGGCCGTGGCGCCGCTGATGCGCCCGCCGTTGGCCAGCGGCGCCAGGTTTCGCAGCCACTGGTAGCTCAACGGCGCCGTGCCCACCGCCGTCACGGTGAAGACCGCCGTGCGGCGACATTGGTGGCCAGGCTGGCCGGCCCGTTAACGATGGCCGGCGACACCGGCCGCGGCGAGAGCACCGCCACCGTGTCGGTGACGGAACCTGAGAACGCCGGCACGTTGCCGAAACTGGAAGTGATGGAACTGTCTGCGCCAACAAAGACATAAACAGAGGTGTCCAGATCGGTTGTCCCGGACAGGGTAGCGGTGACTTGCCCCGAGACCGGATCGTAGCCGCTGCTCAGGAGCCGGGAAGTGCGCGTGGCCCGCACATATTGGCAGGCATAGTCCAGCGTGACGTAGCTGGGGTTGTAGGAAGCCAGATTGTTGGCCAGGCCTTGCAGGATCGCCTGCCAGTTCGCCGCGGAAACATGCGAGATGTATTGCAGTTCATGACTGAAGATCGTGGTCAGCACCATGCTATCCAGCGCGCGTTTGGCCATCTGCGTGGCGCGGTCAATGCTGCCGGCCACATCGTTGTCCGGACACCATTCCGCACAACCAGAAACATCCCGCACCTCGGAGTAAATGTTGAAGAACTGCCCGTTAAACTCCGGGTGTCCCGGCACGGTGAGCCAGTCGGCGTAGTAAGTGGGCCAGTTGACTTGCCCGGGCTGCGTGCTTTCATAGAGCCGGTAGGGCCCCCCGACCAGCCACGGAGCACCCGGCGTGGCGTACTCGATCGTTCCCGGCACGACCTCAATGGGCACATACTCCATTCCCCAGGCCTTCAAGCCCGCGAACGCATTCACTCCGATTTCTGAATAGTGCGTGGCGCAAACCTTGGAAATGGGGATGCCATGACTGGTATGCCATTGCGTGCCCAGCGTAAAATTGTTGGCCTGGACACTGTCGGACCAGGGCTTTTCGGTCGCGTGATTGAAGTAGAAGAAGGCGCTGCCGGTGTCGGTGGAGTGGATGGAGGCCGTCGCGTTGCCGCTGGTGGTCAAGGCTCGGAGATCGGCGGCGCTCGCCTCACTGACCAGCAGATAGAACAGGGCGATAAAGGGTTTGAACCCCACCGCGTTGGCGGCATGCACCCAGCCAAACGGGCCGTAGGCGTCGTCCACCCGCATCGTCACGAAGTTGGGCAAGCCCCGCATCACGAACGGCTTGCGCGCCGCCCAGACCACCCCGCGCCACACCACATCGTCCAACCCATCCACCGGCCCCAGCACCGTCGAGACCATCCAACCATAACCGCCCCATTGCACCGCGCGGCCTTGACCGTATTGCTTGACCGCGACTAACGGCCGGCCCCCGGTCGTGGCCAGCGCGGTCGCTCCCGCCGGCACCGTGATGCCCGCCACACTCAGGCTGCCCCGCAGCCCAACCGAGTCGTTGGCCGGATGCCGCGCCGTGATGTAATGCATCTGCGAGGAGGGTTCAGTGGCCGGCAGGCTCACACTTGATCCCGCGGCGCCGGACCCATAGGTGAAACCGAAAATGTCCTGCACAAACTGGTAGCGCGGAGTGGTTCCCGTGTACAGGTCGCTGTCGAAATTCACCAGCCCGGTCCCGTTGGCGACTGCCAGCGAAAGGTTGGCCTGAACCGTGGTGTTCAGGTAGGTCTTATTGATGTCCAACTGGTTGTGACCGATAATGATCACGGCGTAATTGCCGATGCTTGGCCCGGGAGCATCGGTGGCGATGTCCTGCACGGTGTAAGGGATTCCAAAGTTGTCCAGGTACGGCTGGATGAAATGCTGGAAGTCCAAATACCTTGCGCTGTGGGAATTGACCAGCACCACCGCGTCGGCCTGTACTGGCGCTCCGAAGGCGCCGGGTGTCGCCGCCAGCGCGAGCAGTAAACCGAGGAAGGAAGGGAACAGGAAAGAAGGGAACAGGAAGGAAGGGAACGTTTTCATGGGTTTTGTTGATTCTGTTCTCGTTTCTCATAAGGCCAGAATCAGATTACTTGGGCATTTTTGCGTTAAGGTTGCGTTTTCCTGGCAAATCTTCAGCCGACAGGGCCAGGCACCCGGCCGGCAGGCGTGGCGCTCTTCCCGTGATACCGCGGCCCGCACCACGAGGCCGCGGTCTGTTAACAACTCATACTTGCGCTGAACACTGCGGGATGACGCAGCAGGTCGGCACGTCCAGGGACGGCGTCTGCAGGGTGACCCGAACGTCGTGCAGGTGGCCCCACACGCCGAATACATTCAGCAGCCAAAGGACGACTACCACCATCACCACGATATTGAGGACCTTTTTGATCTTCCCATCCATGGGGATGTAGGTGTTGATGAGCCAGAGTAAGACTCCGACAACGACGAGACTGATGACGATTGTCAATAATGACATATTCTTTACCTTTTCTTTTTTACGTGTTCTTTCTTTTGGTCCGGGTTCATGTCTGTGCAGTATCCTTTAGCGTGTGGTGTGCCACGGCTGCGTCGCGATGAGGGGCAATGAATCGAGTCCGCTGCAGTCGCCTTCGAAAAACTCGCAACCGCCCTGTCCGCAACCACCTGCCTCGTACTTGTGATTGAGCCCGGAACGGAAAATGCCGGGCCGGGTCAAAAGCCCCGACCCCGCCAGACCTCGGTTGCGCGTGCAGAATGCAAGAGGAAGCCGCCTCGGATCGTGCAGGCCGCACGATATGACCCGCTCTCGATGCTGCCGGCCCGCCCTTCCCGGCACTCGGTCGGGTTGAGTGCCGGAGCAGCGTATTGACCCAACTGGGAAATGAGCGGCTTGGGGGTAGTGGGGATGGCAGCACCGCGGCTCTCCCCCCGGACTGCTGGCTATGTGCGACGGCTGTACTAGCCAGGTACTCCCAGGTGGATCGGAAACCACATGGGAGTCCCTGGCCAGCAAAGCCGCAGGGGATAGGGGGATGAGAGGCGTTGGGGGCTTCGTGGTTGCGGGGGACCAGGAGAATCTCCGAATTCAGCTCAGCCGGATGCTGATCGCGGAAACAGTTTCGTTACGACTAACCCGAGGCGAGGGCATTGCCGGGAACTTCCGATGTGCTGCGTCCGATGTTGGCATCGAGGCAGCAGGTTCCAGTCAGTGAACTCTTGCCGCCTTCGCGATGTTTGTCAGCCGGCTTTGTCTCCGCCGGTTTGCAAGTCACTGCGAAGGCGGCGACGGGAAAGAATTGGATGCCAAGGCGTCTGCTGGACGGCGCGCCGGCCAGGGTGGATCCCGGTTCCTGAGAGATATCGGCTTTGGTTTGTTGCGTATCCATAGTTATGCCGCATCCTTAGCCAAGCCTGTACCATCGCTCCTTCACCCGGACAAATGTGCGAAATCAGCTCAACGGACTCATCGCCGCAAACCGCGCAACTACCTTGTCACCAACAGTATCGGCGACCATTTCGATTGAGCCAGAGGCTGAGAAGTCCGGACTGGGCGTAAGATTTCCGAACTCGATCCGGTCTTCGTCGAGTGTGCAAAATGCACTGTGATATCGTTGCTTTCAATGCAAATTGCATGGTTTTCGGGGTCCTCATCCACGCGCTGAAGCCAATCAAAAAGCCTCTAACATGCTTTGAACCAGTGCGTTACATAAATCGACGTGGCATTGGCCTGCGTTAAGCTAAAAGGGAGCAATGAACGTGAAAACCAATGGCAAAAAGAGGGTATTGAGCGTTTGGTGACTTCATTGCTGGTGCTTATCGCGCCTGGGGCACGCGCCGGGCGAAAGGGCTTGTGCGGCTGGCACTCCACGCACGCGTGGTTGTGTTTCGAGAGCCACAATACTCTGAGATCTCGGAGGAGCAACATGACCTCTGTACAATCTGATCTACACCGGGACAACCCGGTTCATTCGCTGGCAACAATTTCGGCATCCCCACCTCCTGCGAGAATATCCGAGCCGACCAAGACCGTGCTCGTAGTGGATGACGATCCGATGGTTCGCGACTTGGAGACACAGATTCTGCGCCTGCAAGGTTACACGGTGCTGCCAGCCGAGGGCGCTGCGGAAGCCTTGCGGTTGGCTCGCGAGGCTGCGGCGATTCATCTCTTAATCACTGATTTTTCGATGCCTGAAGTTGATGGTTTGGAGCTCACCCGCCGATTCCGCGCGGTGCACCCCAAGACCCCCGTGCTGATGGTTACAGGCTCATTGCCGCTGATTCAGCACAGAGCCGACGATCTGGACCGCTTCGACTTCCTGGCAAAGCCATTCCAGTTCGATGAATTGCTCCACAAGGTTCGCACGCTGCTGGACGCCGCTGCTCCTCTCCCGATACGAAAACTCCAGGCTAATGCATGGTGTGCGGGTTAGCCTGGAGAATGGTGCCTAGACACCGTGCATTTTGCATGGTAGCTTATTGTCTCCTTCACTGGCCGGACGCGTGTGCGCTCGACTCGACGCAGGGAAGCGCATGATTTACCGATTTCGACACGGGATTATCGGGCCGTTAGCCATCTTTTGGCTGACCGCCACGGTAGCCAGCGTGGTGGTGGGAGCGGTGGCTTGGAGCCGCTTTTCCCGCAGCATTGACGCCGCCGCCGAAACCGCGCAGCTTCGCGAGTCAATTGATCAACTCTTCTCGGTTTTGCATGACGCCGGGGCCAACGAGCGAGATTACCTGCTGACGGGGAACGCGGCCTATCGTGAAGCCTTCACGAACGCGGAGCGTTCATTTCCGGCGGCATTCGACCGGATCGCCGCCGCTGCGAAGCACGACCCGGCGGGGCAGAGTGACTTACTCGAATTGCGTCGCCTGGTTAACCTCGAACTGGCCGATTTGCGCCGGGCCGTCGATCTGCGCGCCGCCAAGGGTCCTGCCGGGCCAGAGCTGGCCGCCAGCCCTGAGCAACCCAGGACGACGATGGACCGCATCCGTGAGATCATCAAACGGCGGCACGACGACCGGCGTGATCTGCTGTCCGCCAGGGGAGAGGGGACCCGCCGCGAAATGAAATGGGTGCATCAAATGACCTGGATAGCCGGGTTGCTCGGGGTTGGGGCGGGGGTGTTCGCGCTCTATTTCTACCGGGTGGATTACTACCAGGAGCGAGAGCGGCGGGAATTGCTGGAAGAGAAGTTGCACGCGGACCAGGCGGTGCGGGAGAAAAGCGCCTTCCTCGCCAACATGAGCCATGAGATTCGCAGCCCTATGAACGCGATCCTCGGCTTCAGTGAACTGTTGGAGCCGGACGGGCTGACGCCGAAGCAAGCGCAATATGTGCGGGCCATTCGCGACAGCGGCGCGGCCTTGCTGCATCTGATCAACGATATCCTCGACCTGTCCAAGCTCGAAGCCGGGAAGTTGGAATTGCACCCCGACCCGACGGATATGCGCGATTCGTGTGAGTTCCTCCGCACCGTTTTCGGGCAGCAGGCCGTCATGAAATCGCTCCAACTTCAGTTCGAGCTCTCACGCAACCTGCCCCGCGCGTTGTTGCTGGATCGCCTGCGGTTGCGCCAGGTGCTGGTGAACTTGCTCAGCAATGCCATTAAGTTCACCGAGCGGGGTTATGTTAAAACGCGAGTCTCCTGGCAAAGCCAGGCAGATGGCCACAGCGGAACGCTGTTGATCGCCGTCGAGGACACCGGCATCGGAATCCCGGCTGCGGAACTGGAGGACGTTTTCAAACCTTTTGTTCAGGCGGAATCCCTGCGAACGGCGGACAAGGAAGGGACCGGTATCGGGCTAACCATCGTCAAGCGCCTCACCGAGTTGATGGGCGGCAGCCTGACCGTCGAAAGCAAAGTTAGCCAGGGCACGGTCTTCCACTTGCGTTTCCCCAATGTTCCCGTCTCGGGGCGGTTGCCAGTGGGAGATCACGCCGAACCGGGCGGAGCGGTGGACTTCAATGACTTCGCGCCCGCCACGCTGCTGGTGGTGGATGACAACCGGACCAACCGTGACCTGATGGCCGGCATCTTTGAGAAAACTCATCACCAAGTCCACTTCGCCACCAATGGTCAGGAAGCGTTGAAGTGTCTGAGGCAGGCAAAACTCGATGTGGTATTGCTCGACATCCGAATGCCGGTGATGGACGGACGAACCACCCTGGCGGAGATCCGCAAGCAAGCCAGCCTGGCGTCGCTGCCGGTCATCGCCGTCACGGCTTCGAGTGAGGCCGGCAAAGAGATGGAGTTGCAAAGCCAGTTCAGCGGCTTCATTCGCAAGCCCTTCTCGCGGCAAGAGCTCTTTCTGGCGCTGGCTCAGTTCCTCCAAAGGGCGTCGCCCGGGAATGGACTGGAAGGTCAGAATCTCGGGGACACCCTCAAGAGTATTCCCATCCCTTTGCCCGGCCAGGCGGCTCAGTGGCAGGACCTCGCGTGCGAACTGCGCCGCCGGGAGGCAACCGAATGGCCGACGTTGCGTGACAGCCTGGCGGTTAATGAGACGCGGGCCTTTGCTCACAACCTTTTCACCCTCGGCCAGGCGGCGCATTGCGCTCCCCTGGCGACTTATGCCGCCACGCTCACCACGTTCGCCGACGCCTACGCCATCGGCCAGATGGAACGTCATCTCGCCGCGTTCCCCAAACTGGTTGAGTCCATCGAAACCTCTTTGGCCCCGCCGGAGCTGCAGCCAGTATGAAAAGCCAATGAACGCTCCTTTACCAGAAACAAACCCCGGCTGTCTTCTCGTCGTTGATGACAAGGAGTCTAACATCCAGGTCGTCGGCGCGGCTCTGGGCAAACTCGGTTTCGAGATTTTGCCCGCGACCAGCGGGCGCCAGGCCTTCCAACGGCTGGCAGTGCGCCGACCCGACCTCATCCTGCTCGACCTGCTAATGCCGGAGATGGACGGATTCGAGGTTTGCCGTCGAATTCGCGAGAACCCGGATTGGGCTGAGATTCCCATCATTTTCCTCTCTTCGGCGGACGACAAAGGCCTGATCGTTCGGGCCCTCGAAAGCGGCGGCGTGGATTACGTCACCAAGCCCTTCAACCACGCCGAATTGGTGACGCGCGTCCGCACCCACCTGGCGCTTAAAAGGGCCCACGACGAGTTGAAGCAACTCGCCGAGGACCGGGATGAATTGCTCGGCATCCTCACCCACGACCTCAAGAACCATCTGGGCGGCATGGACATGAGCGCCCAATTGCTCCGTGACCGTACCGCGGCGCTGGCGGACCCCAAGCTGCGGCTGATGGCCGAGAACATCTCCCAATCCAGCAGGCAGATGCTCGCTTTCGTGAAAGAGTTTTTGGCCAATGCTTCGGCGGACCACGGCCTGAACTTCAAGACCGAGCTCGTCAACGTGTCGGACGCGGCCGCTCGCGCGATCCAACAACATCAGGAGGCGGCTAAGCGCAAGCAACTCGTTTTTAAGCTCGTTCTCCCGCCCAGCAACGGCCTGCTCGCGCAGGCCGATGCCGCCGCCCTCGACCAAGTGCTGGATAATCTTCTGTCCAACGCCATCAAGTTCTCTCCGGCCGGCAAGCAGATTCGCCTCACGGTCTGCCCGCCGAGTGCCCGCTACGTGGAATGCCAGGTCCAGGATGAAGGGCCCGGGTTCAGCGAACACGATAAGACTCGCATGTTCTGCCGCTATGCACGCCTTTCCGCGCGGCCCACGGGCGGCGAGCCTTCCACCGGCTTGGGGCTGAGCATCGTCAAGAAGCTCGTGCTGGCGATGCAGGGTGAATTGGCTTGCGAAAGCACGGCAGGAGACGGGGCCACCTTCACGTTCCGCCTGCCACGAGCCACCGGCTAACACTGATTGTTAAATGAAAAAGACCATTCCCAAATCCACCTCCCCGGCGGCTCATTTGCCCAAGTGCCCCACGGGCATCCAGGGTCTCGACGAAATCACCGGCGGCGGGTTGCCGCGCGGGCGGCCTACGCTGGTCTGCGGCGGCGCGGGGTGCGGCAAGACGCTGCTGGCCGTGGAATTCCTCGTGCGCGGCGCGGTGCAGTTCGACGAGCCGGGCGTGTTCGTGGCCTTCGAGGAGACGGAAGCGGAGTTGAAGGCCAACGTCGCGTCGCTCGGATTTGATCTGGCGGGCCTGGTCCGGCGCAAGAAGATTGTGCTCGACCACGTCTACATCGAGCGCAGTGAAATCACGGAGACCGGCGAGTATGACCTGGAAGGGTTGTTCGTCCGGCTGAACCTCGCGATTGATTCCATCGGCGCCAAGCGCGTGGTGCTGGACACGCTGGAAGCGCTGTTCGCCGGCCTGCCCAACGAAGCCATCCTGCGCGCCGAGTTGCGCCGGCTCTTCCGCTGGCTCAAGGACAAAGGCGTGACCGCCGTCATCACCGCCGAGCGCGGGCGCGAACAACTGACGCGCCACGGGCTGGAGGAATACGTGTCCGACTGCGTCATCCTGCTCGACCACCGGGTCAATGAGCAGATTGCCACGCGGCATTTGCGGGTGGTGAAATATCGCGGCGCGCTCGCACGGCACCAACGAATTTCCCTTCCTCATCGGCGACGACGGCATCAGCGTGCTGCCCATCACCTCGCTGGGGTTGAATCACGCGGCGTCGAGCGAGCGGATTTCCACCGGCATCCCGCGGCTCGACGCGATGCTGGGCGGGCGGGGCTTTTTTCGCGGCAGCAGCATTCTGCTCACGGGTACTCCCGGCACCGGCAAGACCAGCGTCGCCGCCTGTTTTGCCCAGGCCGCCGCCCGGCGCGGGGAGCGCGCGCTCTTCTTCTCGTTCGAGGAATCGCCCAGCCAAATCATCCGCAACATGCGCTCCATCGGTTTGCGCCTGGAGCCTTGGGTCAAGCGCGGCCTGCTGCGGTTTCACTCGGCGCGGCCCACGCTCTACGGCCTGGAAATGCACCTGGCGATCATGTTCAAGGAGATCACCGCGTTTCAAGCCCGCCGTCGTCATCGTGGACCCGATTACCAGCCTGCTGGTCGCGGGCAGCGAATCCGAAACCAAGGCGATGGTGACGCGGCTGATTGATTATTTGAAGGCCGGACAAGTCACTTCGCTCTTCACCAGCCTGACGCACGGCGGCCACGCCGCTGCAGCAAAGTGAAATCGCCATGTCCTCGCTCATGGACGCCTGGCTGTTGTTGCAGGACTTCGAAGGCAACGGCGAACGCAATCGCGTGCTTTACGTGCTCAAAGCGCGGGGCATGGCGCACTCGAACCAGGTCCGCGAATTCCTGATTTCCAACCGGGGCATTGACCTCGTGGACGCTTACATCGGTCCCAGCGGTGTCTTGACCGGCGCGTCCCGCGTGGCGCAGGCCGCCCGCGAAAAGGCCGAAGCGCTGGCTGGCCAGCAGGAAGCCGCCCGCCGCAAGCGCGAATTGGAACGTAAACGCGCGACGCTCGAACAGCAGATCGCCGGGCTGCGCTCCGATTACGAAACCGAAGAAGCGGAACTGCGGCGCCTGGACGAACAGGTGGGCAAGCGAACGCACGTGCTGGCCGCCGAACGGACAGAACTGGCCCGCTTGCGCCAGGCGGATGCTCCGGTAGCGGCCAGCGCGCGTGGCAATTCCAAACCAAAGCATAGAAGATGAAAACCAGAACCGTGAAACGACCCGAGTCGGGATCCCACCGCCAGCCAGCCAAACTCTGGCAACTGCGCCTTTACGTAGCCGGGCAGACGCCCAAATCGCTGACGGCGTTTTCGAACCTGAAGAAGATCTGCGAAGACCACCTCAAAGGCCGCTATAGCATCGAGGTGATTGATTTGGTGGAGCAGCCGCAACTTTCCAAAGGCGACCAAATCCTGGCCATTCCCACGCTGGTGCGCAAGCTGCCGCAGCCCGTGCGAAAGATCATTGGCGACCTGTCCGACACCGAGCGCGTGCTCGTCGGGTTGGATTTGCGCCCCGCCGATTAACCGAGACGAACGCCCGTGAAAACAAACAAAACCAGCAGTGCGACCAAAGCCTTCGAAAAGGCCCTGGCCACCCGGCCCACGGGCAAATACGTCCTGCGGCTGTACGTGGCGGGGGCCACCGACCGATCGCGCCAGGCCGTCCTGCGCGCCCGTCAACTGTGCGAAACCGAACTCAAGGGCAACTTCGAACTGGAAGTGATTGACGTCTATCAGCAGCCCATCCTGGCGCGCGACGGCCAGATTGTCGCGACCCCGACGCTCGTCCGGGAATTCCCGCAGCCGGTGCGCCGGCTCATTGGCAACCTGTCGAACACCTCCGGCCTGTTTGTCGGGTTGGATTTGGATACCAAAGGCAAAACCGCACTTTGAAAACTGCCCCACAACAACACTCCCCCCGCCCCGCGCCGTCCCGCCTGCGTGGCCGAAGCCACTTCGGCGCGGCGAAGGCCCGCGAACTCGCCCAGCTCCGTGCCCGTCTGGCCGACGCGGAGGAAACGCTTCGCGCCATCCGCAGCGGCGAAGTGGATGCGGTGGTGGTCGCGGGGAAAGAAGGCCCGCAAGTGTTCACCCTGGAAGGCGCCGAGCACGCCTACCGCGTGCTCATCGAATCCATGAACGAAGGGGCCCTGACGCTGACGGCGGAAGGGGTGATTCTTTACGCCAACCAGTGCTTCGCCAGGATGGTCGCCAGTCCGCTGGAGCAGGTGATCGGTTCGTCGGTTCACCGTTTTCTTTCCACGGCGGACCAGGCCGCCCTGCAACCGCTCCTGAAACGGTCGGGCAAATCCAGCGCCAAAATCCAAGCCCTGCTGCACGCCGGCGACGGTTCGCAGATGCCGGCGCACATCTCGATTTGTCCGCTGCCAAAGATTGGTTCCCCAAGTGCGACCATCGGCCTGGTGGTGACCGACATGACGGAGGCCCGGCGCAACGAGGAAATGCTGCGGACCTTGACGCACCTCGTGGTGCAAACGCAGGAAACCGAGCGCGGGCGCGTCGCCAACGAATTGCGCGTCAACATTACCCAGCTTCTCTACGTCATCCTCGGCCGCTGCCAGGCACTGGCGGAAAAACTTCAGGCCGGTGACAGTTCGGCGTGTGTGGACACGACGAAAATCAACGAGATGGTCAGCCGCACTGCCGAAGAAGTGGAGCGCATCTGGCGCAGTCTGTGGTCCCACGAACTGGAAAAACTGGGTCTGGTCCCCGCGCTGGAGAAGGCCAACGCGGAATTTGTGGAACGGACGGGCGTGTCGCTCCAGATGGACTGCCCGGCGTTGGACGAACGCCTGCCCATCGAAGCCGAGCTGGCGCTCTACCGCATCCACCAGAAAGCTTTGAACAATGTGGAGCGGCACGCGCGCGCCCGCCACGTCACGGTGCACCTGACGAAGCCGGACGGCTTCATTCAATTGACGATCAAGGACGACGGGATCGGCTTCGACCCGGATCACCCGGCCAACGGAAAAGAAAGGAAAGGCCTTGGGCTGCTCAGCATGCGTGAGCGAGCTGCCTCCGCGGGCGGCGCTCTGAGTGTCAAATCCGCTCCGCGCGCGGGCACGGAAATCGAAGTGCGCCTTCCCCTGCTACCAAGGCCCTGCGACTGATTTAACTGCTGAAATGGATATATGGACTTTTTAGTCATTGACGACGACAAGACGTTCCGCGACGCGACGTGCCTGCTCATCGACGGCGAAGGCCATTACGCGCAAGGCGTCTGCTCGGGCGAGTTGGGCCTCACGGAGTTAAAGGAAGGGAAATTCGATTCGGTTCTGCTGGACCTTAATCTGGGAGCGGAAAAGGGCCTCGACATTCTTGACCAGATTCACAAGCTCCAGCCCAATCTGCCGGTGATCATTTTCACCGCGCAGGGCAGTGTGAAAACCGCGGTGGAGGCCATGCGGCGCGGCGCGGTGGATTTTCTGGAGAAGCCGTTCACGCGCGCGCAGTTTCATCTGGTGCTCGCCCGCGTGCAGCGCTTCCACCAACTCAACCAGAACATCGAGCGGTTGGAACGGGAAGTTCAGGACAGCAACGCTCAGAGTCCGGAGATTCTTTTGGATTCAAGCACGCCGCTCATGCGAGAGATGATGGACACCCTGCTGCGAGCGGCGAAAACCCCGGCCTCGATTCTGATCCTGGGCGAAAGCGGCACCGGCAAGAGCGTGGTGGCCCGCGCCGTTCACCAGCAGAGCCATCTGGCGAATAAACCATTCGTCACCGTGACCTGTCCGAGTCTGTCCAAGGAATTGCTGGAAAGCGAACTGTTCGGCCACGTCAAAGGCGCCTACACGGGCGCCCTGCGCGACCGTCGCGGCAAAGTCGAAACCGCCGCGGGCGGGACCCTCTTCCTCGACGAGATCGGCGACCTGCCGATGGAAATCCAGCCCAAGTTGCTGCGGCTGCTTCAGGAACGTGAATACGAGCGGGTGGGCGAAAATGTCCCCCGTCACGCCGAGGTGCGCGTCATCGCCGCCACCAGCCGCGACCTTAAACAGCGCGTCGCCGAGGGCGTCTTTCGCGAGGACCTGTATTTTCGGCTCAACGTCATCACCGCGGAAATGCCTCCGCTACGGCAGCGCCCGGAGGACCTCATTCGCTTTGCCGAGCATTACTTCAAGCATTTTGCCGCTCTCTGTGGGCGCCGGCTCGAGGGGTTTTCCGAAGCGGCCTCGGCCGCTATCTGCGCCTACTCCTGGCCGGGCAATCTCCGTGAACTGCGCAACGCCATCGAACGCGCGGTCATCATGGCCAAAGGAAACAAGATTGGCCTGGAAGACCTCCCCGCGGAATTGCGCGGCCAGCCTGCTGCCCTGGCCAACGGAAACGGCGCTTCGCTGGAGGTCGGCTCGTTGGTCTCCATGGAGCAACTGGAGGAAGCCCATTTGCGCAAAGTTCTGGAACGAACCGGCAACTTGGCCAAAGCGGCCCAGGTCCTGGGAATTGATCAGGCCACCCTCTACCGGAAGCGCAAGAAGATTGGATTGGAATAGTCGCTGTTCTGGGTGCAGGAATTTCGAAGGCGGGCTGCGCCCCACAATGGTCGGCGAGGCTCTTCCTTTCAGTTTGCTTTGAAACCCTGCCGGCTGGTGCGCCGCCGCGCGAGCTAACCGCAGTCCACCGCTAGAGTTTCAGTTCTTGGACACAACCACCTCGATTGTTTCGACGAGCTGAGCTTCTTGGGCGCAGCTTGTGGTCTTGGGTATCGTTCTGTGCACGGCGCACCCAAGGGCTACCCTAGTGGTGCTTAGGGAACCTTTAGGCGCCACCGGACCTTGCGGGACGTAACTGTACCTCATGCGTATGCTTCCCAGACTAGCACTGGCTCAGGCGGTAACGCTGGAATCGAGCACCTGGGTAGGACCCGTTGGGATTGGCGACCGGTCTTACGAGCGGCAAGACCTCGGGGAACCCCGACCGCCGCGCGCGGAGGGCGCTTTGGGCCGACCTTCCCCCATCGTCGGGCTGATGAGGCGCGTGGGAGGGGTCTTACTCCTCGCGGCTCTCGGCGCATCGGGACAATGGCGTGCGGCGGCCGTCGTCGTGCCGCCCGCCACGGACCGGGTGGCCTTGACCTGGGGTTCGCTTGGGTCGGGAACGCGATATTATGTCCAAACCAGCACGAATCTGCTGACGTGGACCGCCGCAACTAACACGACCGCAACGAACGTCAGTCTGACCTTCACCGCGGGCCAGGCACGGACATTTCGCTTGTCGGCCAGCAATGCGCCGCCGCAGAAGGCAACGCTGGCCTGGGATCCCAGCGCCCCTTCAGCCGACGTCGCGGGCTATTTCATCTATTACGGAGTGAGCGAGCGGAGCTACACGAACCGGCTTGACGTTGGGCTGGGAACGAACGGGGTGGTTTCGAACCTGGTGCCCGGAACGACTTACCACTTTGCGACGACCGCTTATACGTCCTCAGGCTTGGAATCGGATTACTCGAATGAGGCGGTATGGAAATGCCCGCTGCGGTTGAAGTTGCAGCGGTTGCCATAATTGGGCGGCACATCGTGTTGCGTCATTTCTGACCGGCGATCTGGTGCCATCGAATTGGTGCTGGGCCGCGCTCAATTTCCTTTCCAACTCCCTTGCTCCACACGCTCAGACGCTGCACGGCGCAAGCAAGGCATCCCCTAGTGGCTCCAAGGAACCCCTTAGTCGCAGCCAGACCTTGCGAGACTTAATGGTACTCTATGCATTACCTTCACGGACTGACGCGGGATCGGGCGGGAGCGCCCGAATTCGATCCCGGTTCGGCACCCGCTCGGATTCGCCCTCGGCTTTGCGAGCAGCACGACCTTGGTGAACCCCAACCGCACCGCGCAGATAATGTTCCGGGTTGGGCCTCGAGAATCATGGGCGTAGCCAGGTTCCTGGGCATGGTCTTGATTCTCACAGCGTTCACCGCGTCCGCCCAGGGACAAAGCAGCGTGACCCTGGCCTGGGATCCCAGTCCCGGCAGTGCCATCGCTGGTTACCGCCTCTACGAGGGCGGAGCCAGTCGAACCTACACCAATGTCATCACAGCGGGAAACATGACGAATGTAACCGTCTCCGGCCTGGCCAGTGGCGGCACCTATTTTTTTGCCGCCACTGCTTATGATACATCCGGACTGGAGAGCGACTTTTCCAGCGAGGTTAGTTACACCGTCGCCCTGCCCACGAACAACCCTCCCACCATCGCGCTGACCTCGCCGGCCAACGGCGTCGGCTACACGGCGCCGGCCACCATCCCCCTTGCCGCCACCGTCACCGCCAACGGCCACATGATCACCAAGGTCCAGTTCTACAACGGTGCGGCCCTGCTCGCAGAGGATACTTCAGCGCCCTACAGCTTCACCTGGAGCAACGTGAGCGCCGGCAGCTATAGCCTAACGGCACGGGCAGTGTATGACGCTGGCAGCACAGTGGCCTCCATGCCCGCGAACGTGGCGGTTACGAACGTGTCGGGCGCCGGAATGGTGACCTTCAGCAACCCATCGGCGATCACGATTCCCGACTCGGGAGCGGGGACCCCTTATCCCTCCACGATCAATGTCTCGGGGATGGCAGGGCTGATCAACAATGTGACGCTCACGCTGGCGAACCTGAGCCACACCTGGGTGGGCGACGTTGACGTGCTGCTGGTGGGGCCGGGGGGCAGGAGATATTGGTCTTTTCGAACGTGGGGGACGCTTTTGCCGCGAGCAACGTGACGGTGACGTTGTCGGACGCGGCGGCCTCCGCGCTGCCGAGCAGCGGGTCGTTTGCTACGGGCACGTACAAACCGACAGGTTATGCGCCAGCGACCACTTTCCCGGCACCAGCGCCGACCGGGCCGTATGCGGCGACGTTGTCCACGTTAAACGGGCAGTCGGCCAACGGGCTGTGGTCGTTATATGTGTTTGATGACGGCGCTAATGACCTAGGCAGCTTTGCGGGCGGCTGGAGTCTGACGGTGACGACGGTGTCAACCACGGGCGCGGCACCCACGATCAGTGACATGCCGAATCAATCGACGACCGTGAACACGGCTACGCCAGCGGTACCGTTTACGGTCAATGACACGGACACGCCGGTGGCGAGTCTGACATTGAGCCGCGGTTCATCCAATCCGACCCTGGTGCCGACCAACAACATAGTGTTTGGCGGCTCGGGAGCCAACCGAACAGTGACGGTGAGTCCGGCGGCCAACCAAGCCGGGACGGCGACGATTACGGTGCGTGTGAGCGACGGGACGAGCAGCGCCAGCGACACGTTTGTGCTGACGGTCAATGCAGTAAACCCACCGCCCACCGTTGCGCTGACCTCGCCGGCCAACGGCGCCAGCTACACCGCGCCGGCCACCATCAATCTCGCCGCCAGCGTCACCGCCAATGGCCACACGATCACGGCCGTCCAGTTCTACAACGGCGCGACCCTGCTGGGCCAAGCTACCGCCGCCCCCTACAGTTTCACTTGGAGCAGCTCCAGCGCCGGCAGCTACAGCCTGACGGCCCAGGCGGTTTATGACGGCGGCAGCACGGTCGTTTCATCGCCGGTCAGCATCACGGTGATTGGCCTGCCCGCCCCGTGGCAGACGGCCGACATCGGCAGCGTGGGTGTGGTTGGCAGCGCCAGCATGTCCAACGGCATTTACACTGTGAAGGGTGCCGGCAACATCAGCGGCACGGCCGATAACTTCCGCTTCGTCTATCAACCCTTGAGTGGTGACGGCGAAATCAAGGTCCGCCTCAATTCGGTGGAAAACACCGGCACGAGCGGGCGCATCGGTGTGATGATTCGCGAGAGCCTGACCAGCGGCTCGGAATACGCCTTCATGGGCATTTCGCCTGACGGCACATTCCGCTGGCAGCGCCGCAGCAAGACCGGCGGCTCGACTTCGTCCACTACCTCAACCATCGGCATGCCGCCAAGTGCTTGGGTGCGCCTGGTGCGCACCGGCAACATGGCTCTACGGCTACAGTTCCACCGACGGCACAAACTGGACGCAAGTGGACTCCCGCAGCATCACGATGGCGACGGACATTTACGTTGGCCTCGCGGTCGCTTCCGGCAGTTCCAACACGCTGAACACGGCCACGTTTACCAATATGACCGTGGTCCCGTAAGCGCTGCGCACTGAGACTGTGAGTCCATGACAACGATCGCCTCGGACTGATAATGTATCCTCTACTGGTAATAACAATGCATCCGCCCGTACCGGCATCCTGGTCGAACGTTATCCGGTCGCGTCACCCGCCGCGCTCTCGCGCGACAGCAGCAAACCCAACCCATTCAAGCGACGTCTCCTCGCGGCAGTCGAAGCCGAAACCGATCTTGACCGCAGAAGCGAAGCACTTGAGCGCGCGGTCGAATCCGTTTCCGATGCGGATCTGCCCGCCATGCTTGATTCGCTCGCGCTCGACGCCAGCCCCGGAGCCGCTGAGTTGTGCCAACTCCTCGTCCGCCGCTGGGCCGAAAGCGACGCGCCCGCTGCGGCGACATGGACTTCGCAGCTTCCCGAAAGTCCTGTGCGCCGCGCCGCGCTCGAGCAAGTCGCCATCGCCTGGGCCAACACCGACTTGCCTGCCGCCGCAGATTGGGTGCAGGCGTTGCCTGAAGGCGACAGTAAACAAGCCGCGACCCTCGGCCCTCGCCTACGAAGCCGCCCGGACCGAGCCGGTCGCGGCGCTTGAACTGGCGAGCACGCTTCCGCCGACGCGTGAGCGCGATGATTTGCTGGTTCACGCCGTCAGCCAATGGAGCGGGACCGATTCCACCACTGCTGCCGCTTGGGCAATGAAAGTGCTCGATCCGAGCCTCCGGCAGCGCCTGGTTGCCGCTGTGGCCGTCGCCTGGGCGGAGCAGGACGGGGCTGCTGCCGCCACGCTCGCCGCGAGCGCCCTCGAGGCCGGGGACGAACAGGACCGCGCGGCGGTTTCCATCGTGCAACGCTGGGCGCAGCATTCGCCACAAGCTGCGGCTTCCTGGGTCTCACAATTGCCGGATGCCCCATCGCGCGATGCAGCGGTGCAAAACCTTCTGCCCCTTTGGATCGCCCAGGACACCGAGGCGGCGGGCAACTGGCTGCGTGAACTGCCAGCCGGTCCCCTGCGTGATTCCGGGATTAATGCCTATGCTCAAGCGCTGGCAGCCCGCGACTGAACCTCGGCAGGGGTGGCGCCTGCTGGAGGGATGTAATCTTGTTCTTCGCTCTGCCACACAACCCCGAGGCGGTATAGCGAAGCCCGCTGCGATTGAGGATTCAGCGGTTGTCATAATTGAGGCACGGCAAAACCAATATGAGCGCAAGAGCCCTGGCAGCCCACAGCTTTGAACCAACCGCCGACCACACAGGCGCCACCGACCACCAGGCGCCTGAAGGCACCGCCGCTGAGATCCAGTTCCGCGAAGACCTCTGGCGCGAATACCGGTTCGAGGCCATCAACGCGGGCTTCAGCGCCGCTCAAGCGACCGAATACGCGACCGCACTGAGTTCGGCAATGGTTCTGGTCGCAGGTGTATCCGAAATGGCGCCTGTCGGGCGGGGCTGGTTTTATCAGAGCCGACCCGCGGTGGCCAGGCGAACAATCACCTCAGCGCTGATCAGGCCTACGCAACAGGAAAAGAGCAAGACCACCGGGCGAACTGCAGTCGCGGGCCCCTCCAGATTAGCCAGCGAGTTCCGTTGGTGGAACGCAGGAGGAAACAGTTGAAGCAAGGAAAGACGCTCACGAATGAAATCAGAACACTCCGCCAGGAACACTCCTGAACGAAAAGCCCGTAGAAAGAAGCTTGCAAAGACAGGTTCCCCAACGGGAAAAAGGATCTTCATTGTCGAGGACCACCCGGTTCTTCGCGAAACGTTGGTGCAGATTGTTTGCCGTGAGAAAGATTTCGCCGTATGCGGTCAAGCCAGCGCCGCTAACCAGGCCTTCAAGGCTGTTAGCCGTGCCAGGCCGGATCTGGTGTTGGTGGATATCACTCTGCCTGGCAAGAGCGGACTGGAACTGGTCAAAGAGCTCCGCGCGGCAGATCGCAAGATCAAGCTGCTGGTTGTCTCCATGCACGACGCGGCGCTTTATGCGGACAGAGCGTTGCAAGCGGGAGGAAACGGCTATCTCCGGAAGCAGGGAAGCCCGGAAGAATTTATCCAGGCCATCCGCGATGTGCTTGATGGGCGCCGCTATGTGAGCAAAGACGTGCGCTGAGCGCAATGAGTGCCGGGGAGCTTGCATTAAGCGCAAATCTCCCGCCGTCCGGCCACGCCGGGCCAAGAACCGATCTCCTTGGGCCGGTGGTCAGGATTCCTCACTAATCAGTCCGGTCCGCAGAGCGAAGCGCACCAGCCCCGGAATGTCAAAAATCCTTAAACCTGCCATCAATTTTGCGCGATGGTATTCAACGGTCTTGTCACTGATTTTCAGGATCGAAGCGATCGCCTTGGTGGTTTGGCCTTCGGCCAGGAGTTGGAGGATTTCGCGCTGGCGTGAGGTCAACTGCTCGAGCGGGCTGGTGGAGCGGGCGATTTGTTGCAGGGGGAACTGCTTGAGGAACCGGCTGGAGATCTCCCGGCTGAGGTAGATTTCGCCGCCAACCACGCTCTTGAGGGCCGCCGGCAGTTCGGCCGTCGCGGCGCGTTTGAGCAGGTAGCCCGACGCTCCGGATTTCAACGCCTGCAACACGTACTCGTCGTTGTGGTGCATGGAGAGGATGATCACCCGCACGGGCGGGAAGTCCCTGGTGATGCGCGCCAACGCTTGGAGACCATTGAGGCCGGGCATGGAAATATCCATCAGCACCACATCCGGCTGCTTCGCTTTGATGAGGTTTATGACCTCGCGGCCATCACTGGCCTCACCCGCGACTTCCACCCCCGGCAGCTTTTCCAGCAGCGCGCGGATGCCGGCGCGCACGAGCGTGTGGTCGTCGGCCAGCAGGACACGGATGGATTGGGTAGAGGTGTTTAAACTACTGGTAGTGTTCATATAGCTCCGATCAAGATTGCCGGATGGGCCCACTTTAGCGGGAACCAGGCGTGGACTTCGGTGCCTTGGCCCGGAGTGGCCTGGTACTGGAGGCCGCCGCCGGCCAGCGTCGCGCGCTCTTCCATGCTCAACAAGCCCAGACTGGCGCCGCGCACGGCTTGTTCCCGAAGACCGGCCACATCAAAACCGACGCCATCATCGCGCACGGACAAGTGGAGCTGCTCGTCGTTCGTGGTCAGTTCCACGGTCACGGTATGCGCTTTGGCATGTTTCACGACGTTGGTTAGCGCTTCCTGGGCCACGCGAAAACACTCGGTTTCGAGCATGGGATCCAGGCGCTGCTCCAAGGGGTCCACCCGGACTTCGGCCTGCAGCCCGGCCAGCGCGGCCTGCCGCTCGGTGTACCAGCGCAACGCCGGCTCCAACCCCAAATCGTCGAGCATGGACGGGCGCAAGTTCAACGAGAGGTCATGCACTTGCTCCAGCACGCGCTCCACCACGTACAGGCTCTCTTGCAAGCGCGGCGCCAGGGCGTCGTTGCCCGGCAATTGCAGCATCGCTTGCAGGTTCAGTTCCGCGACGGTGAGGCTCTGGCCGATCTCGTCGTGGAGTTCGCGCGCGAGGTGCCGGCGTTCGGTCTCCTGGACTTTCACCAACCGGCGGGAAAGAGTTTGAAGTCTTTGGCGGGATTGCTTGAGTGTGCCCTCGGCCCGCTTGCGCTGGGTGACGTCCCGGAAGGACCACACCCGGCCCATGACCGCCCCCTGCAGCACCAATGGGCGGGAGAAGCGCTCGAAGACCCGGCCGTCCTTGAAGCGCACCTCGTCCATGTCCTCGGCGTCCGTGTCGTAGAGGGCGCGCACCTTGGCCAGGAAGTCCTCCGGGTGTGACAACTGCCCCACCACATGCGCTAGCAGGGCGTTATCGTCGCCGCTGGCCAGCAGCTCACTGGGAATGCGCCACATCTCACCGAACCTGGCGTTCTGGATCGTCACCCGGCCGTTTCGGTCCACCACCAGCAGCCCGTCGGCGGTGGACTCCACCACGGCCCGCAGCCGGACCTCGTTGCCCCGCAGCTCCTCCTCGGCCTGCTTGCGCTTCGTGATGTCGCGGATATTGCATTGAATGACTTTGCCGCCGTTGACCTGATAGACGTTGCTGACAAACTCCACGTTGATGGACCGGCCATCGCTGGTTTCCAGCGGCAGGTCTTCGTAACGGATATAGGCTTCACGCTGCAACTCCCTGAACTCCGCCTTGGACGCTTTCTTGTCTTTGAAAGGGCCGATCTCCCAGAGTTTGTTTCCCAGCAACTGCTCGCGAGTGTAGCCCAACAGATCGGTCAGGAACGGGTTGACATCATCAATCTGCCCGGTGTCCGCGTTGAGAATCAGAATCCCATCCTGGGCGGTTTCAAACAGCCGGCGGTAGCGCATTTCGGAAGCCTTGAGCGCGTGATCCGCTGACTGGCGTTCCGCTTCGCGCTGCTGCAATGCTTTGGCCATCTGGTCAAAGGCACACATGAGTTGTCGCAATTCATCCCGCGCGCGGGGCGAGCCAGTGCGGGCGCTGTGATCGCCCGCGCCCAGCCGCCCGGTGAAATTCACTAGCGCCTGGATCGGGCGCAAGACCAGATAGCCGCTGCCGATCCAGCCGATCACCAGGACCAGGCCGGCCACCAGCGCCACCGCCGTCAGATTGCGGGTCATCACACGGTTCGGCTCGGCAAAGAGGACCTTCCTGGGGATACTCAGGATGCTGATCACGTCGCCCGCCACGAGCGCGCTGCGGGTGGAGGTGAAATCATAGAAGACCCGAATTCCTTTCGGGTCCACGGCCTCCATGACACCGTTCTTCTGAGCCAGGAAGGTCTTCACCAGCGACATTTCTGGCAGAGGTTCGCCGACAACCCCCTCTTCCGGTGCGGGATAGCGCACGAGGATCGTGCCCTTGCCGTCGATTTTGGTCCAGGTGGCCCCTGGCGGCAACTGCATCTGGAGCGCATAATCGGAACGGTTGACCCAGTCCAAATCCACCGCGGCAAAGACCACGGCCTGGACCTGCTCCGAGGGATCGAAAACCGCAGAGGCAAGGCTGAAACCGGGCTTGCCGGTAATGCGGCCGACCTGGTAGTCGCCGATGGAGAAGTCGCGCGTGACGAGCGTGTGCTGGAAGAACGCACGGTCGGCCAGGTTAACCGGTTCCGTCAGCGCCGGAGCGCTCGACGCGACATCTCCATTGGTCTTGATCACTCCCAGGCTGGCATAGCGCGGGTAGTCTGCAAACAGCGTGCGCAGCAACTTGGTGCAGTTGCCCCACTGGGCCGATCGCACCTGTGAAGACTCCGCCACCGCGCGCAGCAGTTGTCGCGTCCCGGCGATCATCTCGTCCTCTTTCCGGGCGGCAAGCTTGACGATGTCTTGCGAACGTTGCCTCAAAGCCGCGGTCTGGCGTTGGCGATCTTGCCGCGCTATATGCAGAGTCAGCACCACCGGCGGAAGCGAAGCCAGCACCACCAGCAGCACCAAGCGGAACCGCAAGCCGGAAAAAAGCTGACTCATTGTTCGCACAAGTCTCTCCTGCTTCGAATCGCTCACTCTTTGACCGTGAGGTTGTTTTCGACGCGTTTCACGCCCGCGACTTTGCCGGCGACCTCTCCGGCACTGTTCCTCTGGACGCTCGTGTTGACCAGGCCGCTTAACTGGACGACGCCATTGGAGCCTGTGACCTTCACTCCGTCGTATTTGTAATCCGCGCCTGCTGCCAGGGCTTCCCGGACACGCTCAGCCGTGCGACTGTCTTCCATACGGCCGTCCGTGCTTTGATTGTCGCCATGCTCCGCCGTGCGACTGTCGGCAATTCGCTGGCCCGTGCTTTGATGGTAGCGTTCGCCGGCACAACCCATCAGGCCAACCATCAATGGTAACGCGCTGAGACCGGTAATTAAGGCCACCAACTTTACAGATGTTGCCGTCATCCCCGCGTGAGCGTGTGCCGTGGTCACTTGGTGCCGTTTTGAATGCCTTCGCCGGCGTTTTGAACGTCCTTGCCAAAGCCGTGGGCCGTGTTGCAGCCGACCCCGACCATAGCGAGGAAGGTGGTGACGAATAGCAGAACAACGATGCGTTTAATGAATGTGATCATATTTGTGTCTAGATTGCGTTTGCCTATTTGCTAATAGCTTTAGCAGGTGGCGAGCCGCTTTTCCTGACGCGGCCCCAAACTGTTGCCGTTTGGTCACTTGCGGGTTTGCGGCGCTGCGCATCTGCTGCCACAGGCCTGACGGTATCGTGCAAATTGCTCGGCTTTGGGTCTGCCCGTCATGCAATTTGCACAGTATGCCTCACTAAAAAGACGCACGCGCGAGCCTTTGACATCCATAACGCGTTGAATGGCAACTTACCCGAAGAGCAACACCCGGCGGCACAGCTCAAGCTGAACGGAAGCACATGGAACGCGTCGATTCGACAACCGAGCTAGGCACAATCCTCGTTTTGTCTTCCCAGCAAAAGGCCACTGATCTCCATACCCAGGCCGACCGGCGCTACTCCATTCGCCTGGATGGCAAGCTCCAGCGAATTGCCCCGGAGCACTTTCCGGTGCCCAGTAACGATGACGTTATGAGGATGCTGGGCAAGGCGTTTTCAAGCTCGATCTACGAGCGGATTGAGAAGGCACACGAGATGGACTTAAGCTTCCTGTGCAAGCACTATGCCAACAACTGGAGCCGAGTGGAAATGGACATGCATGGCTTTGCACCCTCCGCCGGCGGGCTCCTCAAGCCCGACCCGGAGCAATGAATCCCCCGGCAGGCTCGGACGAAATCCACTTTATGAGTACATTTAAGCTTATCTGCCTGACGATCGTTGAGCTGGTCAAACAAGCCTGGCTGCTGCCACAAACACGGTCACGCTCGCCCTTGAGCGAAGGCGGCGGGCACTCACGCGGCACCAGTTCGAAGCCGAACGGCTCGACCGGATACGCAACCCGTCGAAGTATGTTGGAAGGTGAGTGAAGCGCACCCCTCATTGCAGCCGCACATAGACGCGGCTGCCTTTGGAACTGGCTGCCCAGACTGTTTGTAGGCCAAAGCCCGGCCGAAGTCGCCCGTCCCACTCCTGCGCCCGCTCAGGCGACCTTGACCTCGATTTGCTGCGGCTTGGCCTTCTGGGTCTTGGCCGTTTGATAAAGTCATAACCCCCGGGAGCCTGGTCTGGCGGTCATTCGTTTATTCCTCCATGATGCCATGGACCAAGCTGCACAAGAAGATCGCGGCTGCCTTGCCGGGCCGCCGCAAGAGGAGTCCCCGTGCCGAGGAGTATCCTTGGCGGGATCGAGGCCAGCAATTGAAGCGAAAGACCCCGGTTGTGGATCGCGTCGAGCCCGACGACTTGCCAAGACAACTCGGCGAAAGATTTCAAGATGTGTGACATAATTTATGGCATCATGACCTGGCTTCGTGCTCCCGGTCTTTAAATTGATCCCTGCGGTTCAGGCGCAACGTCGGGAAGGGCGAGACGCCACCTCCCGTTGATTCGGCCTCCGATGTGGTCGGCTCTCTTGCGTGGCCCAACCCACCTCGCTGTTGGCGCTCCGCCTTCACCACCAATTAGACTGTGGAGGATTCCATGAAAATGTCCCAATACTTTGTTAGTATGCGCGCGATGCTTTAAATCTATCGGGAAAGGCACTGGCAAGCTGTTGCCTCTAAGGCGGATAGGACTGGCTCAAAGCTATGAGGTCGAAGAACGGTCGAAGGCAAATCACGGGACTTCACCGTCGGTTCCCTTCGCGAGGGATCGAGGGGACGCGTTCCTTCCCGGGAGCGCAGGCAGGCCAAGCTGGAACCAGATTCGTGCGTTGAGCCGGGGCGGCTCAGTGGGCGCGCGCGGCGAGGCCTTTGACGAGCTCGATGTATTGTTGCAAGGCGCGGGAATCGTTGCCCCGGTTCCAGGCAATGCAGTAGTCGCTCTGGACCAGCGGCGTCAGGGGCCGGAAGACCACCCCGGGGTGGGGCAGTTTCTTGATGTGCTCGCGCGCCAGTGTGACGCCCAAGCCTTCGGCCACGAAGGTCATTAGGGCGGGTTCCAACTCGGCGTCCTGCAAAACCCGCGGCGTAAATCCCGCCTGCTGGCACGTTCCGTTGAGCCAGTGGCGAAAGCCGGGATGCGTCTTCTCGGACATGCCCACGAAGAACATGGTTGCCAGCGCACCAAGGTTTATCTGGCGCTTACGGGCCAGCGGATGTGTTGTCGGCAGGACGACAACCGTTCTTTGCTGGGCGATGCTTTCCCATTGCAGACCACTAGCGGCTGCCGGCGGCGGCAGCCCCACAAAGCCTACATCAATCTTGCGCGTTTCGAGGGCGCGGAGTTGTTCGGCCGGACTCATGTCGAAGAGGTTCAGCGCAACGTGGGGAAAGGCCTGGCGGAAAGCCCCCAGAGTTTCGGGGAGCAGCTCGAAATCAAAGTTGGGCAAATACGCGATGTTCAACTGGCCGGTTTCACCGCGGCTCAGACGTTGCACCGCCAGAATGCTTTCGGCCGCGAGGGCCAAAATGCGCCGGGCATCAACCAGGAAAGCGCGGCCTTCCTCGGTCAAGGCCACCTGGCTTTTGGAACGGTTCAGCAGGCGCACCCCGATCTCCTCCTCCAAATTATGGATCTGGCGCGTGAGCGAGGGTTGGGCTAAATGCAGTCTCGCGGCGGCCTTGGTGAAATTCAGAGCGTCCGCCACGGCCACGAAATATCGCAGGTGCCGCAGTTCCATAACGTGAGGGGCAGTTTAGCAAATTCATGCGCGTTAGCAACCGCCAATAGCCTCTGCTCCAACCGGAGCAAGGGCAGGAAACGGAGATTAGAAGGAGAATCCCTGTCAGCTTTGGTTCAAACCCAGCCTATAGTCTAAAGGTATTGCCCTTGCAGTTTCTAAGTATTGGCGCGGCTCCAAGCCGGAGTCCACCCTCAGGGCGTGATGAAAGCATATACCCGAAAGGCCTCGGTCCTTTGGCTGGGCACGCGTCGGCGTGGCAAAGGTGCCCTGAGCACACCGAGTGCTGCCCTGAAGATGGCCCTCCACGCCGCGGGCGGCAACAACAAGCGACGGGGGACCAATCCACCCGAACTGATCGCGGCAGCTCACGCCGGCAGCTTCTCGCTGAGCCTCGCCAATGAACTGGGCGAGGCGGGCTACCGCCCACGTCAAATTGATACGACGGCGATGGTCACGATGGAAAACATCGCCGCCGGGTGGACGATGACGCAGATCCATCTGGAGGTGATTGCCGCGGTGCCCCATGCGGCGGAGTGCGATTTTGTGGACGCGGCGCTGCGGGCCAAGGCGAACTGCCCCATCTCCCGCGCGCTCAATGCCAACATCTCAATGCGCGCCAAATTGAGCCGAAACATATGAATGCTGCTCTTTTGGGCTGAGCTTTACCCACTGACCCGACATGGCTCGCGACCGCATTGAAAAACGCCGGAGAGCAAAACTCGTGTTTGCTGTCCTTGCCGTCGGCATCGTGATGAGCGCCCTCGTCGCGGTTACGCTCATCTACATGGGACAGATGCATCCTCGCCCCTAATTGGGGCGGGGCTGCGGTAATGAACCTTGTTGCCGATGACGCGGATTGACTGGCAACCGAACTTCAGCTCCACAAGAATCACTTTGCGTTTGGGGTCTGGGTGGCGGACAGTATCATTCATCTTGGAGTATAGCGATCGAACGCATGCCGAGCACTTCTGAAATTCGTAAGATTGCCTTTCTGGGCGATTACCTGCCGCGCAAATGCGGGATTGCGACGTTCACCTCGGACCTGCTGGCCGCGGTGGCGGCGGAGCATCCCCAAAGCGAGTGCTTCGCGGTGCCGGTCAATGACCGCGAGGGCGGCTACGAGTACCCGGACGTAGTTCGCTTCGAAGTGGAGGAGCAGGATCTTTCGTCGTACCAGCGCGCGGCGGACTTCCTCAACATCAGCAACGTGGACATTGTCTGCCTGCAGCATGAGTTTGGGATTTTTGGCGGCCCAGCCGGGAGCCATCTTCTGGCGCTCCTGCGGGAGTTGAAGATGCCGGTCGTCACCACCCTCCACACCGTTCTGCGCGAACCCAACTCGGAGCAACGCCGCGTGATGCGGGAATTGATCGCGCGCTCGACTCGGCTGGTGGTGATGGCCGACCGGGGACGGCAGATGCTGCAGGAGATTCTCCAGGCCCCCCCGGGCAAGATTGACGTCATCCCCCACGGCATCCCCGACATCCCGTTCGTGGATCCGAATTATTACAAGGACCAATTCGGCGTGGAGGGGAGGGTGGTGTTGCTGACGTTCGGGCTGCTTTCGCCGAACAAAGGGATTGAACACGTGCTCAACGCGCTGCCGCGCATTCTGGCGGAGTTTCCGGACGTGGTTTATATCGTGCTGGGGGCCACCCATCCGAACGAGCTGCGCGAACAAGGTGAAGCCTACCGCCTGGGCCTCGAACGGCTGGCCAAGAAGAACAAAGTCCAGAAGAACGTCATCTTCTACAATCGCTTCGTGGAACTGGATGAACTCAAGGAGTTCATCGGCGCGGCGGACATCTATATCACACCTTATCTGAACGAAGCGCAGATTACGTCGGGCACCCTGGCCTACACGTTTGGCGCGGGCAAAGCGGTGATCTCCACCCCGTACTGGCACGCGAGCGAACTGTTGGCGGAAGACCGGGGCGTGCTCGTGCCCTTCGCAGACGCGGACGCCATCGCGCGCGAAGTCATCGGTCTGTTGCGCGACGAGAGCCGCCGGCACGCCATCCGCAAGAACGCCTACAAGCTGGGCCGCGAGATGATTTGGAGCAACGTGGCGACCCTGCTACCTGCGCTCGTTCGAGCTGGCGCGGCTGGAGGGGGCCGTGTTATCGCGAAAAAGCTTTGCCACCAAGACCCTGGACCAGGCCCCGCGGGACCTGCCGGAGTTTAACCTGGATCATCTCTCGCGGATGACCGACTCGACCGGCATGTTCCAGCACGCCATGTTCACGGTGCCGAATTTTTCCGAAGGGTATTGCACGGACGACAACGCCCGCGCCTTCATTCTGGCCGTGCTGCTCGACGAGTTGGAAGAAGAGCCCGCGCGCGCGCGCACGTTGGCGACCACTTACGCGGCGTTTTTGAATCACGCGTTGGATCTCAAGACCAGCCGCTTTCACAACCACCTGAGCTTCGACCGCCGGTGGCTGGACGACCAGGGCTCGGAAGATTGTCACGGGCGGGCGCTGTGGGCGCTGGGCCTGGGCGCGGGGCGTTCGCCCTATCGCAGCTTCCAGGCGATGTCCGGCCAACTCTTCGCCCAGGCGCTGCCGACGGTGACGGACTTTACTTCGCCGCGGGCGTGGGCGTTCACCCTGCTCGGCATCCACGAGTATCTGCGCCGGCTCAGCGGGGACCGGCAGGTGCGGCAAATCCGTGAAGTGCTGGCGGGGCGATTGATGGAGCTTTACAACCATGCGGCGCAGCCGGATTGGCCCTGGTTCGAGGAGGAGTTGACCTATGATAACGCCAGGCTGGCGCACGCGCTGATTCTTAGCGGCCAGGACATGGGACAGGCGCCGTTGGTCGAGCGAGGTCTCCAGGCGTTGCGCTGGCTGGCGGAAATCCAAACCTCCGAGCACGGCCACTTCCGCCCGATTGGCAGCAACGGCTTCTTCCGGCGCGGGGGCACGCGCGCCAACTTCGACCAGCAGCCGATCGAGGCGCAAGCGATGGTGTCAGCCTGCCTGGAAGCGCACCGCGTGACGTCCGAGCCCGAGTGGCATGAACAGGCCCAGCGCGCCTTCGACTGGTTCCTCGGCTGGAACGATCTGGGTCTGCGAACTCTACGCACCGAACACCGGCGGGTGCCGGGATGCGTTGCACGTGGACCGGGTGAACAACAACCAGGGAGCGGAATCAACCCTGGCCTTCCTGCTGTCACTGGCTGAAATGCGGCTGATGCAAAGCGCGGCGACCGTATTGAGCCCGCCGTCTTCCTAGCCTTCTGCTCATGAAAGCAATCAACGTCCACCGCACGCAACTTACACTGCGTCCGGACCCGGGGCGGGTGCTGGCCCGGCCCTTGAATCTCGCGAACGACCAGCGCGCCCGCACGATTTGCCGGCGAGTCATGGCGCTGCCCGAAGCGGAAGTGCACGCGCTCCTGGAGCAGGTGCAGGCTGAGTTCGGTGACCGCCACCCGGAAACGCGCGCGTTCCTTAAACGGCGCTTCGAGGAGGTGCGGCATTGCGTGGTCCCCGGCCAGGACTGCTCCGAACAGCGCGAGCTGTTGCTCGGCGCGTATTTCACCCACGAGTATTCGCTGGAAGCCGCCGCCTTGTTCAATCCCTCCATCGTGCCGCACCCCGACCAATCGGACCTTCCGCCCGGCTCGCTCCGATTCATTCTCAGCCTGCGGGCCACCGGCGAAGGGCATATTTCTTCGATTACCTTCCGCACGGGATTCCTGGGCGCGAACGGGGAGATTACGATCAACGAGCCGACCCGCTACAGCCTCGAACCGGTCCAAGTGCCCAACGCCGCGTACGAGAAGGGCCTGTTTGAACGGAAGCTTCAGGAACTCGGCCTGGCGGGCGATTTCAGCCGGCGGGTCCTCCAGGGCCTGGCGGACTCGTTCACGCTGGAAGAGCTGCGGGCCAGCATCGGTGTGGCCGTGAAGCAGGAGGAGGCGCGCGACCAGGAAACCGAAGCGGTCGCCCGGAAAACCCTGGTGCTGGCCCAATCGAACTACGAAGTGCAATTCTCGCCCGAGTCACGTTTGTCCGAACGGGTGCTCTTTCCCGTCACGCCCTCGCAGAGCAACGGCATCGAGGACGCCCGCTTCGTCCGTTTTCAGAACGACGATGGCACCCACACCTATTACGCCACTTACACCGCTTACGACGGCAAACTGATTCTGCCGCAATTCATCGAGACGTCCGATTTCCTGCATTTCAAGTTCATCACGCTCAACGGGCCGGCCGTGCAGAACAAAGGCATGGCGCTGTTTCCCCGCAAGGTCAACGGCCGCTACGCGATGCTCAGCCGGCAGGACTACGAGAACATCTACATCATGTTCTCCGACCACCTGCATTTCTGGCACAGCACGCAACTGGTGCTCAAGCCGGCCTTTCCGTGGGAATTCATCCAGATCGGCAACTGCGGCTCGCCCATCGAGACGGAAGCGGGCTGGCTCGTGCTCAGTCACGGCGTAGGCCCCATGCGCAAGTATTGCATCGGCGCGTTCCTGCTGGACTTGGACGAGCCCACGCAAGTGATCGGACGCTTGCGGGAACCGCTCATCAAGGCCAACGAAGACGAGCGCGAGGGCTATGTGCCCAACGTGGTCTATTCCTGTGGCAGCCTGCTGCGGGACCGGCAGCTCATTATCCCCTACGCCATGTCCGATAATGCCACGACCTTCGCCACCGTGTCGCTGGACGAGGTGTTGGACGGCATGGAATAGGCCGGACCGAGCTGTCCGTGATCGTGACACCAAGACTGGACGGCGCAGCCTCTCAGCGTTGACCCCCATGAAAGCGTTGCTGCTCTACCCGGAATTCTCGACCCTGGGATTCTGGAATTACAAAGAGGTTTGCCACTTGATGGGAGCCAAGTACCCGGCCTCGCCGCTGGGCCTGATCACCATGGCGGCTCTCCTGCCCGCGGAGTGGCAGTTGCGGCTGCTCGACCTGAACACCACCCCCCTGGACGACGCGGACCTCGACTGGGCGGACCTGGTGTTCATCGGGGGCATGCTGCCGCAGCAATCCCGGTTCCTGCGGCTCATCGAGCGGGTTCACTCCCGCGGCAAGAAGGTCGTCGCCGGCGGCCCCGATCCCACCTCGCAGCCGGAGGTCTATCGTTCCGCCGATTACCTGGTCTTGGGCGAAGCGGAATGCTCCCTGCCCCTGTTCCTCGCTGATCTCGCGCGCGGCGCCGCCAGCGGGACCTACTCGGCCGCAGACAAGCCGGACATAACAAAGAGCCCCATTCCGCGTTACGACCTCCTGGAGTTCAAGAACTACCTCATGATCGGAGTTCAATTCTGCCGCGGCTGCCCGTTCGATTGCGAGTTCTGCGACATCATCGAGCTCTACGGCCGAAACCCGCGGACGAAGACTCCGCCACAGGTCGTCGCGGAACTCGACACGCTCTACCGGCTGGGGCATCGCGGCCACGTGGACTTCGTGGACGACAATTTCATCGGCCACAAGGGCAAGGCCAAGGAGATCCTCCGCGCCGTGAAAGACTGGTCCGAGGCTCACGGGCATCCGTTCTTCTTCTCCACGGAAGCCTCCATCAATCTCGCCGACGATGACGAGCTGCTGGGGCTGATGCGAGACCTGGATTTCCGTTACGTCTTCGTCGGCCTCGAGTCGGCCGACAGCGACGTGCTGGCCGCCATGCACAAGCAGCCGAATCTGAAGCGGGACATCGTCGCCGACCTGCACAAGATTTACCGCTACGGCATGGTGGTGAACGGGGGTTTCATCCTGGGGTTCGACGGCGAGACCAGCGACTCCGCGCGGAAGCTGGTCGAAGTCATCGAACGCGGCAAAATCGTGATGTCCATGGTCGGCTTGCTGTTCGCCCTCCCGAACACCCGGTTGACGCGGAGGCTGCGAGAGGAGCACCGGCTGCTGGAAGACACGGGCCGGCTGAGTGCGGCCGCCGAAGCGACCGAAGTGGACCAGACGACCAGCGGCCTCAATTTCATCACCCGCCGACCCAGGGCGGAGGTCCTGGGGGATCTCCTGCACGTGCTCAAGTCGGCCTATTCGAGGCGGAACTACTTCGACCGGTGCTTGCGGGTGAGCCAGGCCCTGAGGATCCGCTCTCGATTCAAGCCTCCGTGGCGGCGAAAGGTCAGGTATGGCCTGGCCTTCCTCAAAATCGTGGCCAAGTTGGGCCTTCGTCCCTCCACCGCTTATTACTACTGGAGAAACTTCCTGGCCGTCCTGTTCACGCGGGCATCCTCGCTCGAGACCGTGGTCAACCTCATGGCGATGTACCTCCATTTTGCCCGCCAGACCAAGTTCGTGTCACGAGTGATGGTCGAACACATTGAGGTCCTGCAGGCCAGCGATAGGGTGGAGCCCGTGGACGCGGCGGCTCCCGGCGCTTAGTGTTCCGGGTCATAAGTTCGGTGACGTATTCTGAACCGGCAGGGTGTAGCGCAGATTTTCAATCTGCTGTATCGCAGGTTTGTAACCTGCCGGTTTCCAATCAATGCGGGTGGGCTTTGTAACGCGGACGCTCTGCCGATTGCAAATCGGCGATACGGTAGATTGAAAATCTGCGCTACGTCAGCGTATTTCCGTCCGTGGGCACTTAGAGACCCAGCCCGGTCTGCTCGTGCCCTTTGGCTTTGGCCTTGGGCGCTTTCCTGAAGGTCTCGTCGGTGGCAGCGGCGTTGTTCGGGCCGCGCAGAGACGGGCGCCGGGGCGTGTCGCGGCTCTCCACGGGGCGCTTCAGGACCAGCCGCCCAGCTCCTGCTCCTCGCGCGGTTTGGCTTTGCCCCCCCGGATTCTCGCGAACGCCTTGCCCAGGGCGGCCAGGTCTTCCGGCTTGAGGGCCCGTTCGAGCATGGGCAAGACGTAGCGTTCTTCGTTGCGAAAGTGCCGGGCGGAGGCGCGCAATGCCGCCCGGAGCAAGCGCCGCGCCTGCCCGCAAGTGGCCGCCCGCTGTACCTGTAGCAGGCGCTCGTCCAATTCGTGATGCTCCCGGTGGATCGTCTTGAGCTGGCGTTTGTGGAGCAGGGCATGGTCCAGCGCCACGAACGCGAGGTCGGTCTCCAATTGAGCGTGTCCCCCCAGCAGCCCCGCCACCACGGCGGCAATCGTGCTGATCTCCGCCTGCGACTTCACGCCGGGCAGCACCAGCTCGATTTGGTGAAACATGCTCATGAACGTCGTGTGCTCGGCCGCTATGGCTTCGGTAATCTTCGTCAGCCTAACCATACCCCACGCGGCGCACTTCACAACGCGGGTAAAGACCCACCCTCGTCTGCTGCGCCCCTTGGCTTTCGCCTTCGGGACCTTCTTGAGCGTCTCGTCCGGGCGGCAACGTTCGACGGGCGCGCGCTGGCCTTGCGTTCCACCAGTTCTTTCACCGTGCGGAGCCGGAGACCCGGATGCTACCCACGGCGCGCGTATATGGGGTGAACACCCCATTGGAGACTTCCTGGCGCGATGGAAGACTGCCTTCGTACGCTGTGGAGAGTGCGGGGGGAGACCGACGGGGGAAAGGCGAAGAATCTTGGGGGCAGCGTTGGTTGGACTGCCGAAACGGGTATGATTGGTTTGGCGGCGCCCTGTGACCGAGCGAGCCGCTTTGGTTATCCCTGGAGCAGTACGGCCTTGTTGTCTTCGAGATATTTCACCACGTTCTTTATGCTGGAAAGCGACATGGGCGTTCGCTTGGTCTCCTGTTTGATGAGCTTGTAATGCACCAGGTACTTGCCCACCCCGTCAATGTCGAGATGCGAACCCTTCATCCGCCAGACTTGGCCGGTTTCCAGGAGCTTCAGAGGGATTCTACTTTTCTGATTCATTAGTATCCGACGGTAAGGGTGTCAGAGCAGAACCAAGAAGGCAATGCAAATCGAACAGGAGGGCAAACGCCAGCATTGATTCCGCGCAACAACCCGCCTGGGCTCGGGGCATGGGCACGCTCTTCCGTGTCAATAGGCAGGTCAGCTCGGCCGCTCAGATAGCCAAGCCCGTCTGCTCATGCCCTTTGGCTTTGGCTTTCGGGGCTTTCTTGAACGTCTCGTCGGTGGCGGCGACGTTGCTCGGGCGCTCGATGCCTTTGCCGTCCATCAACTCTTTGACCGTGCGCAGTTGCAGCTTCGGGTATTGCTGGGCGTTGGTCTTGTGAGCACAGCAGGAGAGCCTAAGGGAAACGGTGGTCGTACTCGCGCGAGAGGCGGACAAGGAGAGCGCTATATTCCTTTGCGGTTTGCGCATAATCCAGCCACTTGAAGGGGAACGGCAATACGTTGGTTGCCCGGAAACGGAGGATCTGGAACTCATAGAAGCTCGGCGCAGCTCTGGCCAGCAGCCGGCTCTCCGCCTCCGCTGCCTCCTGAACGGGATGTTTGTGCTTCTTCCCATCAGTTAGGTATTCGCGGCCCCCTTCGTATGAAGTGTAAACCGGAGCAAAATTTACCCCGACGATGCCAACGCAGATCGGATTTCCACCCGTGCTCCTGAACTCTTCAACCTGACGAGCAAGGTCACCGATAACGCGGTCGATTTGCTTGATCATCGCCTTGGCCAGAATCTTGGTCTCGGCGCCGATTTCAACATTGGCAACCTCGCCACGCGCAACAAGCAAACCGGCTTCGGTGATTGCAACCGCAGTCGGCACCAACTCGCCAAACGTTCCGTCACCCCGCCTGCTCGGTCTGCCAACCGCACGATTACCGAGATTGACCACTCGTTCGTGGGTCTTGACCCTAGCAGCCAGCCTTTGCGACTTGCCCAGGCTGACCAAATCTTCGTAGAGCTGGCTGGCGACAAGATCCCCCAAGCTGGAATCTCGATGCTTGTATTTGGTGCCTTCAAAGAGCTTTTGAAAAGTGTTTAGGAGGGCAAATTCTTGCATCTGAGTGCTATTCAAAAAGGAGTTTAGCTCGTACGGCCCCGGCTTCGAGAGGAACGAAAGTGGCTTCCCGTAATCGCTGCTGGCCGATGGAGACGTACTTGGGCTCAATGTCGAGACTGATGCTGCTGCGCCCACAATTCAGCGCAGCAACGGCGGTGGTGCCCGTGCCAGCGAACGGGTCGAGAACTGTGTCTCCCGCAAATGAAAACAGTTTTATGAGCCGCTCCGCCAAGGCAACCGGGAAAGGTGCGGGGTGTCCTTTTCTGGTGGATTCACCCTTAATGTCTATCCACGATGAGCGCAGCCAGCATTGCATTTCCCCCTTAGTGAGCATTGAAAGCGCCCTCTGGACGGTAGAGGGAGAGCGGTACTCGCTTCCCTTGCGCAAGAAGAGGATGTACTCGACGTCGTTCTTCACGATCGCACCGGGCTGATAGGGTTTGCCGTAAAAACCCGCCCCATTGCCTTCTGCTTCCGTGACCCCGTTGGCAATCTTCTGCCAGAGGATGGGCGTTAGGCAGTCCAACCCGAGCCGTCGGCTGCGGGTTTGGATATCCGCATGTAAAGGCATGACGTAGTGGCGTCCTGCTTTCTTCCTCGGGATGCAGACATCACCGACCACGCAGCAGATTCGGCCGCCGGGCGCCAGAACCCGGGCGCACTCAGCCCAAGCCTTATCCAACTCGCACAGGAATGCCTCGTAATTCGCGATGGCTCCCAGTTGAGACGTGTGCGGCTCGTACTCTTTGAGCGTCCAGTAGGGAGGTGATGTCACAACGAGCTGGACGCTTTCCTTTGGAAGCCACGACAGGTCGCGTGCGTCCCCACATCGGAAGCGGTGAATGGTTTCGTCGAATGGTTTCGGCCAGGGCAAGTGTCTGAGAATGGCGTTCGCACGCAGCATCTTCTCGACGGCCCCCTCTGCGTTGTCGGCCACCGGCAGGTCCTCCAGCACCTTGGCCACCGCCTCGAATGTTTCCCTTAACTGCGATCCATTCGAAGAATGTGGAGGATAGCGCCGGCCCTCCGAAGGGGCTCTTCTCTGCGTCGGACACTTCCGTTGGTTTACCGCGTGGCGCATTCTATATTCCAGTTAAGCATACTCTGGGCAAACCCGCCAGCTTACAATCAGCTCCGCATCGACTTTCTGGCTTTCCTGGTTCCAGCTCCAGGTGTCTTCGAAGGCGCGAATCTGGCTGGCGGCCTCGGTGCCGTCTTTTTCGTGGAAGAAGGCGTTGTAGTTTTGGGCCGAGTTGAAGGGCGGGTCGAGATAGACCAGGTCCCCCGTCTCGTCCTTGAGGTAGCGGCGGAGGATGTCGAGGTTGTCGCCGTAGTAGAGCGTTCCCATAGCGCGACGCTAGGAAATGCCCGCCCGGTTAACCAGACTTTTTTTGGGGGGCCGGGGTTGGCGCGTCAGTCCGCGCGAGACGGCTTTTCTGCCCGTGTCCGCGCCACGATGCGCTCGCGTTGCGGATGGCAGCACAGGAATCTGTACGCGAATCCTTGAGAAAAGCGGCCCCGCCGGGGCGAATCCATGCGGATTCCGATCAATTCGGACAGCTATTCCAAAATATTCGGACAGTGTTCCGGGATATTCGGACAGTTGTCGGAGCGTAGCGACGCTCTGCACTGACTTTTAAAGGAGTGTCCGAATTGGGTCAAGTTGTTCCTTTCGGCTGAGGCTTCTTTTCGGAGCCCGAAGGGCGACGTGCCTTCCGAACTGATTTTGTCTCAGCCGTTGCAAGACTAGCATTTCAGGCCGTCCCCAAATGGGGTAGCGCCGCTGCGGGCCGTGGAGCTTGCGACCTCCTTAGCGGTCGGCAGCGTGCGCCTGGGTCCCATTTGGGGGTGGCCTGGAATGCGGCCGAACACCCGAGACGTAGCTTGGCTCAATCCGAAGGAGTCTTCCCGCTCGGGTTGAGAGCGGCTTTGCTTTTGCGCAGCGACTCGCCTTTGAGCTCCAGCCGGTAGGCGTTATGCACCAAGCGGTCCAGGATGGCGTCGGCGACGGTGGCATCGTTGATCAACTCGTGCCATTGGCTGACCGGGAACTGGCTGGTGATGAGCGTGGCGCCCTGACCGTGCCGATCATCCAGGATCTCCAGCAGGTCGCGGTATTGTTTGCCCGCGACGGCCGCCACGCCAAAGTCGTCAATGACCAGCAACGCCGCTCGGGCCAGCTTTTTGAGCAGCTTCATCAAGCTGCCGTCGGCTTGGGCGCTTTGCAGTTCGCGAAACAGTTTCGGGGCGTAGTAGTAGCAGACCCGGTGGCCGTCCCGGCACGCTTGGTGGCCCAGGGCACAGGCCAGATAGGTTTTGCCCGAACCGGTCGGCCCGGTGATCAGGCAGTTGTGATGCTTCTGCACCCATTGAGAGGTGCGCAATTGATCGATTTGCGCCCGCTTGAGTCCGCGGGGATGGCGATAATCAATGTCCTCCAGAGCGGCGGCGAGCTTGAACTGCGCGTAATGCAGGCGCGTGGCCAGCGCTCGGTTTTCTTTCCACAGCCATTGCCGCTCGACCAACAGGGCCAGCCGGTCCTCGAACTCCAACTGGCTAATGTCGGTTTGGCGGCGCTGTTCCTCCAGAGCTTGCGCCATGCCCTCCAGACGCAAGGCGGAGAGCTTTTCCAGGGTTTGATGGTTCAGCATAAATCCTCCTTGGGGTTCAGGCGTAATAGACTTGCCCACGCACGTTTTCATGCGCCGGACTGTTCAAGGGCAGCTCCGCCTCCTCGGCCTGTTGGTCCAAGCCATTTTCCAGGATGGATTTGATGCTCCGATACGAGCAGGTGCCAAAGCGCAGTGCCCGCCCGCAGGCGGCTTCCAACCGCGCCTGGCCCACGCCCTTGCCCAGGCGGATGATCCCCAAGCAGGAACGGAACCCCTGCTCCGGATGGGGTTTGCTGGCCAGAATCTGCTCGACCACTTTGGCGCACTGTGGGCCGGTCTTGCGCGCCCAATGAACCACACGGCTGGGCGTCCATTCCAGATAGCGCTGATGGGATTTGGGCCGATGGGCCTCCAGGGTCGTGAACTTCCCCGATTGGTAGCTGCGCACGTGTGCGGCCACGCGCTTACCCTCATGGAACAGTTCCACGGTCTGGGCCGTCGAGCGCACCTCCAGTTCCTGGTGAATCAGGTGGTAAGGGACACTGTAAAAATGGTTGTCCACCGCCGCGTGGTAATCGATGTTCACCTTGGCTTTGGTCCAGGTGGCCAGCTCGAAGGGCTGCGCCGGCAACGCCAAGAGCTTGTCTTTCTCCTGCGAGTCGAACCAACTGTTACGGGAACCCTCGAGCTTCTGAAAGGGTTGCGCGTTGAGCTTTGCCAACAGCGGCTTAATCGCCTGGTTGAGTTCGCCGACGCTGAAGAAGCGGTGGTCGCGCAAGGTGGCCAGGAGCTGCCGCTCGGCAATTTGCACTCCCGTTTCCACTTTGGCTTTGTCCCGCGGACGGGCGGCTCGCGCCGGCAGGATCACGGTGCCGTAATGGGTAGCCATCTCCTGGTAACTACGATGCAGCACCGGCTCGTAGCGGCAGGCGTGGATGACGGCGGTTTTAGGATTATCGGGCACGACGGCCCGCGTCACCCCGCCATAAAAGGCAAACGCATGACCGTGGGCGGCAATCCAGTTTTCCAACTGCTCATTGGCAAAGGCTTCGGCGTAGGTCTTATTGCTGGCCCCCAGCACCGCCACAAACAGCGAGGCTTCCGTGACGGTCCCGTCGGCATGGTGAATCGGCACCTTCTGCCCGGCCCAATCCACAAAGAGCTTCTGGCCCGGTTCATGCACTTGGCGCAAGACCGGGTCCAGCGTCTTGGCCCAGCGCTCATACAACTCGCAAAACCGGCTATACTGGTAACCGTCGGGATGAGTCTGGCGATATTCCTGCCACAACAGTTGGAGCGTGACGCCCTTGCGCCGCAACTGCTCATGAACCGCCGACCAATCCGGCAACGGCTTTGCCGGCGCGCCCTCCGGCAAGACGGCGCTGTTCATCAGCCGCTCCAGCAACTGCGGGTCGCTCATCCCCTCGGGTAAGGGCCAGCTCAGCCCGGCGGCCTGGGCGCGGTGCAAGTAATCGCCCACCGTGCTGGTGGGCAGGCCACAACTGCCGGCGATCTCGCGCACCGACAGGTGGTTCTGGAACTTCAATCGGAGTATGTCTTTGACGTGACGCATGGGTATTGATTTTCGTGCCATCGGATCCTTTCAAAAGAACCCAGTATGGCAGCTTCAACGCGTCACTCCACTCCGGCTGTGCCGTTCCGACCCATTTCGGACACCGTTCCGACGGTGCCGAAAAACTGTCCGATTAACTCCCGGAACCCTGTCCGAATTAAATCGGAACAGTGTCCGAATTGGATTGGAATGCTGTCCGAATTAAATTGGAATCACTGTCCGATTTCGCCCGGAATACGCATCCACCAGGCACCAGACGGAACCAGGGTCGGAACCGATCAGTTCGGCCCGGCATTTCGCGGGGATCGGCGCCCCCGCTCCCACCACGGGCGTGGGCTCCGGCGGCGTCAAATCGCCGCTTGATGGGTTCGACTTGGGCATCCAATGCCTGACAGTAGAAACCGCGCTAGAGGGGCCTCTTGGGGGGCATCCGGGCGGGTAGGGAGGGAAAAAACGGCATTTTCGGAGGAGAACCGCGGTTTTGCCCCAAAACCTGGCTCTGGAGGCACGCAGGAACAGCGTGCTCGCCCTCTCGAATGACGATTTTGCCCTCTCGGACGACGTTCCTCCACGCTCGGGCGGCGTCCTTTCACGCTGGGACGACGTTCGCGAGGGCGAAGAAATCGCAAGATAGGTGTTGCCTTGTCCCCGGGCGAGGCAGATAACGGGGCTTGGAATAATAGACCAAGGCGCGACCTGATCGCAAACTCCAGGCTGAACTGCTCAAGGCGGCGACCCGACATCCACCAGACACTCCAGATACTACCTCCCTAGTACCTCCCTAGTACCTCCGTAGTACCTCCGTTGTACCTCCTTATGGTTAAGGGAGGTACTACGGAGGTACTACTGAGGTATAACGGAGGTACTACGGAGATACCATCGGGGCACTGTGGGCACTGTCAAGAGAAGGTTCGGTGGATGGAATAGTGAAACACAACAAGAAGGTAAGCGGGCACCACAGTGAGCTATAATCGGCCCTGAAGTTCAGAACCACATTTCTGGCACACGCTTCCAGCCCTGGCCTTCACAAGAACGCGGGGAGACAGATTTTGGTGCAAACGACCGGCGCTTGAGGTACGGTGCGGCGGTGAACTGGCTTACCGAATGCGCGGTGGTGATCCCCTGCCGCAACGAGGCGGCTGGGATTGCCGGGCTGGTTCGAGAAGTGCGGCAGTATCTGCCGCTGGTGCTGGTGGTGGACGACTATTCGGAGGATGAAACCGCGGCACGGGCTGCAGAAGCGGGCGCGGAACTTGTCCGGCGGACGGAGAGCCCGGGCAAAGGAGCGGCACTCAAGGCGGGCATTGCCGCGGCACTGGCGCGAAGGTGCGATTGGGTCCTGACCCTGGATGGGGATGGACAGCATCGGCCGGAGGATATCCCAGCGTTCCTGCGCCGCGCTGGGGAGACGGGCGCGGCGCTGGTGGTGGGGGATCGGATGCACCGGGCGGAGGCCATCCCCTGGCTTCGGCGCGGAGTCAATCGCTGGATGAGCCGGCGGATTTCAGAGCTTGCCGGCATGCGTCTGCCTGACTCGCAATGTGGTTTTCGGCTGATCAACCTGCGGTCCTGGGCGGGATTGGTTCTGGAGACGGAACATTTCGAGATCGAGTCGGAGATGCTGCTGGCCTTTGTCCAGGCTGGACATCGGATTGAATTCGTGCCCATCCAGGTGGTCGGCAAGGGCCGGCGGAGCCACATCCGTCCGGTCAAGGACACCTGGCGCTGGCTGCGCTGGTGGAAGCGGGTTCGGCTCGGGCAGCGGCCAAACCGCGGGTGCACGAGGATTCTGCTTGCGCGAGCAAGCCAGGGCAAAACATGCTGTGACGCATGGCAACACTACCTCCGAGTCAAGCCCCAGCACCAAGTCTCGCCGACAAATTGAAGCTACTGCTCGTGAAAGTGGTAGTGCTGGTCCTGTTGGGGATTCTGCTCGGCCTCGGGTATGACTGGGCGGCGCCGCGATTGTATGGTGCGGATCGGTTTACCGGATTTCGGCTCGGCGTGGTGCACGGCGCGCTGATGCCCGTGGCGCTCCCGGCTTTGCTGATGGGGCGAGACGCACCGATCTACGCGGCGAAAAACACCGGGCGCATCTACAAGATTGGCTACATTGCCGGGATCAACCTCTGTGGCATGCTCTTCTTCGGCGCTGCTTTCTGGCGCCCGCGTAAGCCATGATGCCGTGGGCCAACTCGCCGCCTCAGGTACAGTCCGCCGCTGAAAATCTCGTACACGTTCAACTTGCCGCCGGCCCAGTAATGCGTCTGTGGAAGGACAAAGGTGCGGCCGGCCCGCTCGTAGATGAGCTTCACTGGATGCTCCGGAATGTTCGGGTCATAGGCATCGAATTGGACGTCCTGTTCTGATTCGGTCGCGCGGAACAGGACAATCCCGTGGTTGATCGTGACGTGTGGGAAACGGTACAGATGCACCACCGGCGCCTGGCGTTTGGGCAAGGATTGTGTCAGTTGTTGCGCCATTTGCTCCTGATGCCAGCGCTTGGTCGGCGCCACCATGCGCCAGTGGGAGCGTAAAAAATAGGAGGCCCACGGGCCGCCACACTCGGCTTTCAACACGGGTTCGTGCGCCTGGCTGAACGAACGCAGCCCGTCGTACCCGGGCACGACCACCTGTTCGACTTCAGCGCTGGGGCAGCGC
Organism: uncultured Verrucomicrobiae bacterium; assembly: GCA_963822005.1. Taxonomy (GTDB): domain Bacteria; phylum Verrucomicrobiota; class Verrucomicrobiia; order Limisphaerales; family UBA8199; genus PALSA-1440. The sequence goes on from CAWGGD010000031.1 coordinate 69,682, forward strand.
GGAGTGCGCGAGACGATTTGCCGAACCAGCCGGCGATACGTTGGCTCGTCGGCCACCGGCAGGCCCGGCTCGAACCGGGCATGATAATGGAATTGCCGCACCGACCGGACCATGATGAAACAGCGATGGGCATAATTGGGGCGCGGGTTATTGTTGAAGGTGGTGGTTTTCCCGGTCACCGGGTCAAACCGGTATTCCCAGAACAGCTCGTTGCGAAAGGCGAACGTGTCCCGCTGGAAATGGAACGGGCGGGGAGATCGCTCTGCTGGCGGGGTCATGCCTAAGCTGTGGTTGCGGCGAACATCCTGCCGGCGCGGGCGCAGATCAACTGCGCGACATAGCGGCCGGACAGCGCGGCCGAGGGAAGGCCGCCGCCCGGCACAACCCAGTGGCCAGCCAGGTAGAAGTTTTTCAGCCGCGGTAACTCAAACTGAAACGGCCTTCCCAGGATACGCGGGGTGGGCAGCCAGCCCTGGTAACTGCCCTGCCAATTCCCAGTATAGCGCACAAAGGTGGCGGGCGTCGCGAGGTCGGCGGCTTCGAGGTGCCGGGCCAAGCCAGGGAACCGGGTATCGAGAATAGCGACCACCTCCTGGAGAATACGTTCCTTTTCGGTTTGGTAGCGCACGGGGTCGGCGTCCCGGAGGGCCGTCCAGAACTCGCAGCGGGAACTCAACCGGACCGTGATGACGGTCTTGCCTTCCGGGCAAAGCGCCGAATCGGCCTGGAATACCGTGGCCTCCAAACGATCGTGCGGCGTTGTGTCATCCACGACCAGCGGCCGGGCAAGCAGCAGAATGAGGGTGTGGGGCGCCTCCGGGAAGGTTGTGCTGATGCCCAGTGACACCTGGATCAGCGCCGGAAAAACCGGACAAGTCTGATAGGGGTAAAGGGTTTTCTTATCAACATAGCGGCCTTCCAGCATTTGAAAGATGGTGGCGTGGCCATCCGCGCAGGAAACGACGGCGGCAGCGGGAACCACTGTCTGGTCGGCGCCGCGCACGCCGGTAGCCTGACCGTTCTCGACCATCACGGAGGCCACCCGCGCGTTCAACCGCACGCGGCCCCCCAGGCGGGCGTAGCGCTCCGCCAGGGCCTGGGCAAAAGCCCGCGAGCCGCCGATTACAAAACCAGTATTGTTCCCTGATCTGAAGGCCAACAGCATCACCAGCACCAGGGCCGAAACGCGCTGGTCGCCCGCCATGGCCAGCAAGGCCTCCCGCAAGAAGGGGTTCTGGTAGCGTGCCAGATAAGTGGTGACCGGGAGATTCTTCCAGCGCGCGACGACCGGCAGCATCGGGAGATAGCGCAGGCCAGTCTTCATTTTCTCGAGCGGCGTCATCACCTCCAACGGCTTCTCGATCGGCTCAAGCGAGGCGGAGCGCCGCGCGGCACGCACGAGCCGGTCAATGAGGGCGGCGTCTTCAGGCGCCACGCGTTTGAACTCCCGCGCCAGCTTGTCCAAATCTGCCGGCACGGAGAGCACCTCGCCCTGCCGGCCCTCAATCCGCACCATCTCGTCGTAACTCACGAATTTCCGGCTGGCCATCACCCCCAGTTCCGACCAAATCCGGTGGAAAGCCGAGGAGGGCTGAGTGCCGAGCAGCCAGCGGAGGCAGCCGTCGAAGACATACGGACCCCGGTCCCAAGCCGTACACAAGCCGCCCAGGGCCGTGCCCGCTTCGAGAATCTCCGTTTCAAACCCGTTCATCTGCAGGTAACAGCCGCACGCCAGGCCGGCGATGCCGCCACCGATGATGACGATCTTGTCCGAGCGCGACGACGAGGCGGCGGCTTGGCGACCGTTGTTAGAGCGGCTCATCCCGCTTGCTTCGCCTGGGGGCATACGCGCAGCGGCGGAAGTCAGTAATCCCGCCAAGCCCGCCGCAGCGCGCGCGCATAGGCGCTGGTGGCCAGCAGGATCCGGAAGATTTCGCGCACGGGAAACCGGGCCCGGCTGGTGCGGAGCGGGTTTCGCGAGGAGCCAATCGCGCTCAGCTTCGCAAATTCGGCAAAGAACTGCGGCAGTGGAATCGCGGTAGGCGTCAGCGGATGCATGCAGTCATGCAGATCGAAGGGATGGCACATGTAGCGGGTCTTCTCCTCATGCCAGGCGGCGCTGCCGGGCGAGGGGGTATAGACGGTGCAGGTGATCTGGGCGGGCGGCATTCTGAGCATGTAGGCTTGCAGACTCGCGAAGTCCTCCCGGGCGAAACTGGCGTTGACCATGAACCCGGCATGCACGGCGATCCCCATCTCACGCAGCGCGGCCTGGGCCTTTTCGTTGTCCGCCACGGTAGAGTGCTTCTCCACCTTTTCGAGGTCGGCATCGCGGATCGCCTCGAACCCAAGGAACACGGCGTCCAGGCCGACCTCGCGCCAGCGGCGGAACAACTCCGGGCGGCGATTGACGGTGGTCGAGCGTGCCCAGGCGAAGTAGTGCTTCTTGATCCCGCGCTGGCGAAGCACCTCCGCCAAACGTCGCGCGTGGGCTTCGTTGAGGAACGTCTCATCATCGCAGAAATAGACATGCTCTTGTTTGAGCGCGGCGATTTCCTCCGCGACCTGCTCCGGGTCCCGGGTCATATGGCGCCGTCCGCTGATCATCGGGACCATGCAGAACGAACATTCCAAGAGGCAGCCGAACGAGGTGCGCACCAGCGCTATTTCCGGGAAGATGGTCTTGCCCGCCGGGTGTTGTTCCACGGGCCAGATGCAGCGGTAAGGGCGCGGGTCCCATAAGTCGCGCCGCGGCATGGGCAACGTGCCCAAGTCCGGGTAGCGCGGCATCCGCGCCGCCTCGTCGGCGCTGAAGCCAGGGCCGGGCACCATCACGTTTTCGATGCCGGTGAAGCTCCGGTTGCCCGCCGTGGCCTCGACGATGGCGCGGAAGGGCGCGCACCCCTCGCCGCGCACAATCGCATCGAAACAGTCCAGGTTGTAATCTTCCGGCAGCACGGTGGCATGATGGCCACCGACCACAAGGCGCGCCGCGGGCCGGGCCCGCCGCACCTGGCGCGCCAGCTCCTTGACCTTCGTGGACTCGTGGGTATAGCCCGACAAGCCGACGATATCCGGCTGGTAATTCCGGACGGTCCGGGTGAATTGCCGGTCGGGCCAGCGCGACAGGCGGAGGTCCAGAATCCGCACTTCGTGCCCCGGCGGCACGGCGGCGGCCACGTAGCCGAGTTCGAGCGGCTCGTGCAGAACAATCGGTTGCAGCTTGAGGATCGTCTTGAGCCGCGGCTTGGGCTTGACCAGCAGGATTCTCATCCGTGGCGCACCTTGCCGCTGGCAGTCAGATTGAGTTCGGTCACGAACTCGAGAGCGGTCGGCACCTTGTGGTTCGAGAGGCGGTGGCGGCAAAACGAGAGAATGTCCTCGCTGGCGGGGGCAGAGCTGCCGCGGCGCAATTGAACTTCGGCATGAACGGCTTCGCCCAGTTGCGGGTGGGGACGGGCGGTCACACGCGAGCGCAACACCGCCGGGTGCTGATCCAACACGCCGGCGATTTCCTCGGGAAAGACCTTGTGGCCAGCCACGTGGATCACGGACGAGGTCCGCCCGTCCAACACGACGCGTCCCGCGTGGTCGCGGTGCGCCAGGTCACCGGTCAGGAACCAGCCCTGGTGCAGCACTTCCGCGCGCGGCCGCAAGGGACTGAGGTAGCCGGCAAACATGCCCGGACCACGGAGGGCGAGTTGTCCTGTTTCGCCGTTGAGCACCGGCCCCAGAGCCTCGTCCAGGATGGCCACCTCAAACGGGGGCAGCGGTCGCCCGACCGCTTCCGGATGCTCAGCCGCCTCTTCGATATTCATAATCGGCAGCCCCACCTCGATAATGCCATAGCCCTGAGTTACCGGCAGGTGATAGCGCGCGCGGAAATCCCGCGCCACCTGGGGGTCAAGCCGGCTGGAGACGGACATCACACGCTTGAGGCTGGGCGGCAGTGTGCGTCCCGCCCCCTCGCAGGTCAACAGACGCACGTGCATGGGGGTGATGTAAAGCAAAGTGGCCTGGTGGCGCGAGGCGGCGTCCAGGATGCTGGTGGCCAGGTAATCGGCGTTGACCACGATGGCGGCTCCCACCTCGAGGTAGAGGAGGATGGAAACATAGAAGTGGTAAGCCATCGGCAGAATCCAGAGCACTCGGTCTTCACAGGTCAGGCGCAGGCCGGTGTTGGCGGCGTGCAGGCGTTCGAGCACCCCCTGGTGGGTCAGCACTACGCCCTTGGACGCGCCGGTCGTGCCGGAGGTGAACCGGACGAAAGCCGCGTTCTCGATGCCAGGTGCCAGCGGAACCTGGGGGCCGTCCAGTCGCAGAAAGCGCAAGCCCAGGCTGCCTGGCAACTCCAGGGTCTGGGTGATCTTGCCTGCGGGCGTCCTGGCGCAGCCGTCGTCCAGAATCGCGCGCAAGGGGGCCCGCGTCAGCATGTCGGCCAATTCGTCCGGTTTCAACTGGTGGTCAATGGGCATGACCACCGCGCCGCCCCCCAGTGCCGCGAGGGCGCCGATCACAAAAGCGCGCCCGTTGCGGGCCCGTATCCCTATCCCCTGCCCTTCACGCACGTCCAGTGCGGCAAGTTGGGCGCGCAGGGCCTCGACTTCGCGCCAGAGCGACCGGTAATCCAGCGAGCCGGCGGCATCAATAATCGCCGGCCGGTCGGGCCACTGGCGCGCGGCCTGGGAAAGGGTGTCGAAGACGTTCATGGGTTCATTTGCTCGCGAATCATCGCCACCGCCTCCTCGAGCGGCCGGCCCAAGGCCTGACCGGCGGCAGCGGTTCCCGCGGCCCAGCCGGTAGCCAGCGCGGTGCCGATGACTCGGGCTGAAGTCATCGCCCCCGCGTTGGCGCAAAAACATCGGCCAGCGACCATTACGTTATCCAACTCCACCGGGCGCAGACAGTCCAGAGGAATTTCGTAATAGTCGCGCTCGGCAAAAAAAGACATTTCTGGTTGCGGCTTCTCCCCCCAGCGTTCCATGGGCCAGCAGCCGCGGGCCACCCCGAGGGCAGATTTCCTGCCCTTCAGCACATCTTCGTCTGCGAGCCTGGCGCGTCCGCGGATGCGGCGGCCGGAGCGGATGCCGAGTTGCGGGGCGACGGAGGCCAGGCGCGCCTTCCGGCAGGCCGGGACCTTTTCGATCACGAAGCGCTGGAGTTCATCCACCAGCGTCCGCGCCTCGCGTTCCCAGGCAGTGACTTGCTGCCAGAGCGGACGGTCTGACGGGACAGCGGTCAGGTTGAGTTTGAGGGCCAGGCGGCCGTCAGCGCCCGTGCCGGGAACCAACGAGAACTTCTCACAGCGGGCTGGCAGGCGGCCCGCCTCGACCCCGCGGCGCACCTCGAGTCGCAGCTCGAGCAGGCCGCGTTCGACCAGCGCCGGATCAACCCCCTCCAACGCGAAAACCAACGCGGGCGCCTGGTCAGCAGCGCCGTCTTCCATATCCGTGCCGGCCAAGGCCGCGGCGGTCCCCTCGCCGCTGCAATCCACTACCGTGCGGGGGCGGACCACGAGGGGCTCGTTCCAAACCAAGGCTCGCACCTCGGCCAGGTGGGAACCTTCAGCCCGAGCTTCGGCCACCGTGGCGTGCAGCACCAAGGTGACGTGTCCGGACTCACTGACCACCGCGTCCGCCACCTGCGCGAAGGCCGACGGGGAGAAAGGCAACACCCAAAGACCCGCCTCCAGCCGCAGCGGTTCTCGGCCAGCAGCGCGCTGCAGGCGGGAGGCGTATTCTCTCACAAATCCGCCGGCAACCAGTGTGGCGGGCGTGTTCACCGTGTCCCGCAGATACAGCCCGCAAACGGTGCCGACCTGGGCTGCGGTGGCCAACCCGCCCAGGGAACCATCTCGCTCCAACAACACCACCCGCGCGCCGGCACGCCCGGCCGCTGCCGCTGCGGCCACGCCCGCGGCGCCGCCGCCGACGACCAGCACGTCGCAAGAAATCGCACTGGGATGCATGGGTAAATCGCTGCTTACTTCAGAGGTCGTCTCATGTGGCGACCGTAGCCGCGGATGTCTTTCCACTGCGGCCGCACGTCCAGGAAATTCATCACCTTCTGGGTCCAGCGCATCAAGGGCCTCCGCCAGTCCACCGGCGAGGTCCACTCCGGACGCTGCCGCGCGATGCGGTCCAGATTAACTTCGGCCCGCCCGGCCAGCGCGGGCGAGACGTAGTAGGCCGGCTCGAACAGGTCCGATTCCTGCTTCAGCATCCCTTCCCGCGACGCAATGGCTGCAATGGCGGTGCCTTCATAAACGCGTATGCCAAAGGCGGCAAAGATGCCGTTAGCCGGCGCGCAACCGTTCAAGAATGCCTGCGCCTCCTCGACGTCCGCCCACGTTTCTCCCGGACCACCGAATAGCAAATGGACGGCAAAGGGCAGACCGGCACCGTGCGCCGCCTGCAGGGCAACCCGGATTTCCTCCTGTCCAAAGGGCTTGCGCAACGTGGTGAGCATCTTGGGCGTGGCGGCGTCGAGCCCGAACTCCAACCCCTCGCACCCGGACTGCGCCATGGCCCGCGCCATTTCGGCGTCGAACCCCACCGGGTTGCAGAACGCCATCCAGCGAATCGGCAGCCGGCGGCGGCTCAGCGCGGCGCACACCGCCAAGGCATGCTCGCGCGGATCGTTAAACACGCTGTCCACGAAAAAGAAATGCCGGAGCCCGGCCCCGGCGCTAGCCGCTTGGATCTCATCCACCACCGCTTCCGCCGGACGCAGGCGGTAGTGCCGTCCCTCCAACTGAGGATAATTGCAGTAGAGGCACCCGAACGGGCACCCGCGTTTGGTTTGCACACTGACGCATCCGCCTCGCCGCAGGTATTTCCGGGTACCTGGCACAACTCGTGGGCGGGCATGGCCAGGTCGTCCAGTTGTTCGATGGCTGGAGCCGGTGTCCCGCCGTTTGCCTCGGGCAGGTGGCCCGCCTTGGATGCCCCAGGCACAGGGGCTCGGATCACACCGTCGAGCTCGCCCGGGACAAGACCAGCCTCCAGCCGCCCCAGAAGCTGCGCGAACACCCGTTCGCCCTCGCCCACCACCCCGTAGTCCGCCTCCAGCCGCCGCATCCAGCCCTGCGGGGCCACGGAGAAACCGCTGCCTCCCAGGATGAGCGGGCCTCGGAACGAACGGCGCGCCGTTTCCGCTAGCCGGCGCACATCGTCGAAATAAGAACGCGGCGCCAGCACGAAACAGTTGTCGAGGTTGCGGATGCTGAACGCCACGGCGTGGTATTCGTTGGTCGCCAGCGCCTTCCGCAAGGCACGGTGCGGAGCGGACACCAGCCCCAAATCCAGGAACTCCACCTGGTGCCCGGCGGCGCGGGCGGCCGCGGCCACGCACAGCGCCCCCAGCGGCGCCACCGGATAGGGCGACTGTTCGCGATTGGTGGAGACCAGCAGGACTTTCACGGCGTCGCCTCCCCCAGCAGGGCTGCCCGCAGCGACTGTGCCAGGCTCTCCGCCTCCTCCGGGCTCAGGCAATCATCCACCCACGCCAGCATGGCGTTGAGCCGGCGGCGGAACCGCGAAAAGATCACCGTCAGACCGGGCGGACGCGCGGCGGGCGCCAGATGGGTCACTCCCATGATCGGTGCGCCGAATAGATCGTTCATGCCCGCGCAGGTTTCCCCGCCGTCAGAGAAGAAGAAAGCGGCAAACTTGCCGCCGGTGGGGCGTCCGAGGCGGTGAACATAAAAACCCGGGGGCATGAGCTTGAACATTTCCATGGCGGCCAGGAAGGACTCCGGGTGCCGGTGGCGGATCTGCTCGGTCAGTTGGCGGGTCAGCTCGGCGATGGTCCCGGTCATACTGCCGGCCAAGGCGGGTTCGATCCGGTAGAACAGGAACGATAGCTGGTTGGAAAGAATCGGACCGGCAGCGCCGTGGCGCCGCAGATCATGCGGGACCGGGACCAGATATGCGCCGGTGGCGCTGCCGCGCCGCACCGCCAGCGCGTGCACGGCTTGAATCGTTGCCGCCAAGCGGAAGAGGCTGGGTCGAAAGCCGGCGTTGAGACGCTGGCAGTGCGCTTCAATGCGCTCACCCTCCGTTTCGGTGAAGGTCATCACGCGGTAGTGGTTGCGACAGGCCCCCTGGGGCCGCGCCCTCGGGAGCAGAGAGAAGAGCGGCTCGTGGCAAACCGCGTTAATAAGCCCCAGCGAACCGCGCGCGAACATCAGCCGGCGCCAATGCCCGCGCCACAGCCGCGAAAAACCAACGTCCGCCTGCTCGGGGTTGTGAAAATGCGGCGCTGCGGCAGCCTTTTCGGCGGCGGCGCCATCGTGCAGATGACGCAGGAGCAACTCCGCGCCATGCACGTCCATGAGGGCGTGGTTCCAGGTTAGTGCCAGGTCAGCCGCGCCGTCAGCGTGGCAGACCAGGTCCAGCGCCAGCGCCGGGCTGCGGTCGGCCCGCAACACGTGCGCCAGGACTGCCACAGGCAGCCCCGCGACCTCGAGGTGGGAAGCCCCGTCGCAGAAGTGTTCCTGAAAGATCGCCGCCGGTTGCGCCGCCGTCCGCCAGAGCGGAGCGAATACGGGCAGCGGACGAACCATCCGGGCGCCGCCGAGCCAGTCAAAGATGGGCGAAGAAGCCAGGGATTGCCGCAGCCGAGCGGTGTCGGGCTTGCGCTCCAGCCGAAGCACAATGCGGCAGTTGTTGCCGGGCATCCCCGCCCGCCGCATCTGGTGGTCCAGGGCGTGGATGAAGTAGTCGCCGCCCGTGAGGCGAAGCTGGCTTGGGCAGGCAGGCATCGGCTACGGTCACTTCACAGACGCTGCTCCGGTCTCGTGTTGCCGTCAGCCAATTCGGCAATGCAGTGGCCCAGCGCTGCCAGGGTGCGAAGGTTCTCCTGGGTCCAGTGCGATTCCGGCACACTAACGCCGAAGGCACGCTCGGAGTAAAGCAGTAGTTCGACAAGCGCAAAGGAATCAATGCCGGCCTCGGCCAGCGGGCTGTGCTCGTCAAAAGCCTTCCCCTCCGCCAGCAGATTTGCCCGCGCGAAATGACAGAGTCGCTCAACCGTCGTTTGGGTATCCTTCTTAGCGGTCATCGTTCTGCCTGACTCTTGACGCCCTGGCTATCGCCCGTGAGACATAAAATGGCCCAGGGAGAGCTTGGACGGAACTGGTTGTTGCCCGAATTCCTTCATTGTCACCGCGCTGATTCTACAGTCCAACCGCACGGGGTCAAGCCACTGTTCTACTCTTGATCGCACAGCCCTCTCTTCCTGAGTTCTGATCGCATTACGACAGGGGCCAACAATTTGATTGATTCCTGCGTCCGGGCGCAGTATGAACGCGCTAGCAGACTATGACCAAGACGTGCACTCGCCGGCTGCCGACGCTTCTGGCGGGCATTTTGCTGGCGCGGGGCCTGGTATGGGCGGGCGAATCTCCCTACCTCTATGGCATCTTCGATGGTGGCGACCCGACCCCGGCCAACGCGTCAGAGTATCTCGGTCACATCAGTAGCGGCGCGGGGCCGGGCTGGGTCACAGTCACCGTCTCCATTGGCGCGAACACCAACCATACGTGGGGCGTGAACTACCGGTTCCTGTCCGACGCGGGCCACACGGTCATCTGCCGCATCAACCACGCCTATTTCCCGAGCGGCACCATTCCCCTGACCAACAAGTATGATGACTTCGCGATTCGCTGCGCCAGTTTTGTATCCAACTCGCTCGGCTGTTCCATCTGGACCATCGGCAATGAGCTAAACATCTCCGGCGAATGGCCTTACGATCCGGTTCAGGGCAAATGCCCCTACGTGACGCCCGCAAATTACGCGCTTTGTTACCGCAAAGTGTATAACGCGATTAAAGCGGCGCATCCGAACGACAAGGTCCTGCCGGAAGCGCCGGCGTGCTTCTCCGGCCCTTTTGGCGCGGGCTCAAATCCTTATCTCGGCACCAACTACAATTACGACGCCAACCCACTGACTTGGGTCCAGCATCTCAACCAGGTCCTGACCGCCATCACCACTACCGGCCCCAACCCCCGCCCCCCCGACGGCATCGCTTTGCACGTCTCCTCGCGCGGCTACACCTGCGCAGCCATCCATAGCACCGCCAAGTTTGGGAATGGACTCTACAACAGCTTCTACGTTTACCAGGACTGGGTGAACCTCGGCGTCCCGGCCAGTCTCTACAACCTCCCGCTGTACGCCACCGAGTGCAACGGCTACTACTACTGGAAAGGCGGCCATCCGGAAAGCCCGCTCTCGCACTACGAGCCGGGCTGGATGCAGGAGGTCTATGCCGAAATCAGCCGCTACAACCAGGCTGCCATTGCCACGGGCAAACCCGTTTTCCGCTGCTTCAACATGTATCAATGGCCGGAGGGCTACGATAACTGGAACATCAACGGCAGTTCCGATTACTACAAAGCCGACATCATGAGCGACCTCGATGTCGCCGTCGCCCAACGCTACACCTGGCCCAGCGGCTACGCGGGAATGCTCGTGCCGGTCGGTATCAACTTCATCCACGTCGGCAGCAGCGATGACACCGTGCCGATCTGCGGCTCCGCCGGCGTTGTGCCCCAGACCGGTTGGATCAATCTTACCTCCGGCGGCACCGGCAGCGGCGTTCCGCTCACCGCGGGCATGACCGCCACCTGGTCCACCATCGGCGGCGAAACTCACGAATTCTCCGCCATGCCAAGCTCCGCCGACGGAGCCCTCATGCAAGGCTACCTCGACACTGGCGACACCTCCACCTCCACCGTCACCGTCAACGGAGTGAAATTTCTGCTCTACGATGTGATTGTCTACTCCGATGGTGACAACGGTGGCGCCACGCGCGTCGGCGAATATACTCTCACTGCCACCGGCACCCCCGGCGGCGCCGCAAAGAAATACGTCCTCGACGCCGCCAACACCGATTTCAGCGGCACGTACACCGAGGTGGACTCGACCACCGGCGGCCCTTCAACGCCGGCGGGGAATTATTGCCGCTTCCGCAATGTCCGGGGCACTAGCTTCACTGTCGCTGCCCATGGTAATTACGGCTCGGATGCCCATCCGCGCGGGCCGCTCAACGCGATTCAAATCGTGCCGATTAATGTCGTCCCCGTTTTAAGCGAACCCAGTTACAGCAACGGCCAATTCCAGTGCTACCTCAACGGCGCCAGCAATGCGAACTACATCATCCAAGCCTCGACGAACCTGAGCAACTGGACCCAAATACTCACCAGCCCCGCGCCGGCGCAAATCACCGACTCGACTGCGTCCAGTTATCGGTATCGGTTCTACCGCGCGCTCTTCCAGTAGGGCGGTTTCTCCTTGAGCGGTGCTGCGCCGGCGGGGTATTATGCACGCAGAAGTTCACTAAAACAGCGTCTGATGCCAGACCCATCATTCGGCATGCGAACATCGACGGTAGTCAGACACCCAACGTGGCGCGCCCGGCCGGCGCCGTCCGGCTTCACCCTCATCGAATTGCTGGTGGTTATCGCCATCGTTGCCGTGCTCGCCGCGCTGCTCCTGCCCGCGTTGACCGGGGCGAAGGTGCGCGCCCAGGGCATCTGGTGCATGAACAACACCCGCCAGCTCATGCTCGCCTGGCACCTCTACGCCGGGGACCACCACGACTGGCTGCCGCCCAATGAAGACAATGGGGTGGTCGGCAACTGGGCTGGCGGAGTCATGGATTTTAACGGGGCCAATGTCGCCAACTACACCGTCGCCTTTCTGATTGACCCCAAGTACGGCCGGCTGGGACCCTACAGCAAAGCGCCGGGCATTTACAAATGCCCCGCCGACCGCAGCACCGTGAGCATAGGCGGCCAGACCTTCAGCCGCGTGCGCAGCGTCGCCATGAGCCAATCCGTCGGCACGATGCTTGACCCTCCGCTGCGCGCCGTCGTTGGCCCCTGGCTCGGCGGCGAGAACACCCACCCCTCAGACGCCTGGCGCACCTACGGCAAACTGACGGACATCGCCAGACCCACGCCCGACATGCTCTGGGTCATTACGGATGAGCACCCCGACAGCATCAATGACGCCGGACTTGCCGTCGAATGTGCCCTGACCAATGCCCAGGCCAGGATCGTTGACTACCCCGCCAGCTTCCACGCCCGCGCCGGCGGCATCGCCTTTGCCGATGGCCACTCGGAAATCCACAGGTGGAAAGACCCGCGCACGATGCCGCCCGTCCGCTACAACAACGACTTGCCGCTCAACGCGGAATCCCCCAACAACCCGGACGTCGCCTGGCTGCAATTACGGACTTCCGCGCTGAAATAAACTGGGTAAACTCCCAAACCATGAAACTGAACCGCCGTGAATTCCTGACTGTATCCGCACTGACCGGCGTCGTGAGCGCCGTCGCACCTACCGCCAAAGCCTTCACCCTGCCCGACCCGTCGCAGAAGGCGCGGTTGCGGCTCTCCTGCCAGGAAGGCATCCCGCCCGGCAAGACACTGGCGGAGAAACTGGATTTTATGGAGGGGCTCGGGTTCGAGGGTCTGGAGCCGAGCGGCCGCGATCTGCCCAAACGCGTGGAGGAACTGCAGAAGGCTTTGGCAGGGCGCAAGATCAAGGTCAGCGCCGTCTGCGCCGGCTTCAAAGGGGTGCTCATCTCGGAGCAGGAAGAGGTGCGGACGACGGCCATGGAGAGCATGAAGGAGATTCTCACCGCGGCGGGCGCGCTGGGCTCGACCGGCATGATCATGGTTCCGGCGTTTCATAACCAGACCAAGCTGGGCCACCAGGAATCGCGCGAGCTGCTGGTCAAGCAACTGGCTGAGCTGGGCGGCTACGCCCACAAGGCCGGCACACGCGTGCTCCTGGAACCCCTCAACCGCCGCGAGTGCCACTTCCTGCGCCAGGTCGCCGATGCCGCTGCCATCTGCCGTGATGTGAACAGCCCCGGCGTCGCGGTCATGGGCGATTTCTGGCACATGACCTGGGAGGAGACCAGCGACATGGCGGCGTTCATCGCCGCGGGCAAGTACCTGCACCACGTCCACATGGCGGGCCGCAAGGATCGGAAGATGCCCGGTGAGGCAGAGGGCGACAACTATGTGGACGGGTTCAAGGGGCTCAAGATTATCGGCTATCAGGACTTCGTCAGCTTCGAGTGCGGCTGCAAAGGCGACCGGGCCAAGGCGCTTCCCGTGGCGGTGAAGCTACTCGGCGAGCAGTGGGCAATGGCTTAGCCGCGTCTATTCGGAAAGGAACCGGAGGAAACAGAGGTTTCCAATAGTCCTCGTCCTCGCCAAGGCACGCTTGGCGCGACACCATTCCGACCCCGCGCGCCCACGCCTTGAGGCGGGAGCACAACCGGGGACGGCATGAAATCCGGGTCTGGGATTGCCCCTGAAAACCCGTTACTTGGGGCTTGTCATCACGTGCGGGGGTGGTAAGTTGGCCGGCCTTTTATGAAAGAGAAAATACATCCGAAGTATGTGGATGCGGAGATTCGTTGCGCGTGCGGCAACGTGATCAAGACGCGGTCCACGAAGCCGGTGATTATCGTGGGGATTTGCAACTCGTGCCATCCCTTCTACACCGGCCAGCAGAAGTTCGTGGATACCGCCGGCCGCGTGGACAAGTTCCAGCAGCGCATGGTCAAGACCCAGGCCGCCCAGGCCGCCGCGGCCTCGCGGAAGAAGAAGCGCTAACGGTTCAACCCTTTATCCGCCCGCAGGGTTTGTGTCTTTGCGGGCGGCTTTATTTTGGCTCATGGACCTGCGTCCCCACATCGAGAAGTTCTCCCGCCGCTTGGCGGAGGTTGAAGCCGCCTTGAGCGATCCCAAGGCCTTCGACAACCCGCAGCGCGCACAGGAGCTGGGCAAGGAATACGCCCGGCTCAAGGAGCTGGCAGCGCAGGGCCAGGCTTACCTCAAAGTGGTGGCTGACCTGGCCGAAAACCGCGCGCTGCTCCAGACCGAACCAGCGGAATCGGAGCTGGCCCAGATGGCCAAGGAGGAAATTAGCCGGCTCGAAGCGCAGGAACAGCGTTTGGGGCAGCAGGTTCAGCGGGGCATTGTGCCCCCCGACCCGGCCGACTCGCGCAACACCATCATCGAAATCCGCGCGGGGGCCGGCGGTCAGGAGTCAGCCCTCTTCGCGGCGGACCTTTACCGGATGTACACGCGGTATGCGGAGGCGCGCGGGTGGAAGTTCGAGGACCTGGACTCGAGCGCGTCCGACCTCGGGGGTTACAAGGAAGTCATTTTTCAAATCACCGGCACGGACGTGTATAAGCGGCTCAAGTATGAGAGCGGGGTGCACCGGGTCCAGCGCGTGCCGGCCACCGAAGCCCAAGGGCGGATCCACACCAGCACCTGCACGGTCGCGGTGCTGCCCGAGGCGGAGGAGGTGGATGTAGCGATCAAGCCCGAGGATTTGGAGATCACGGTTTGCCGCGCGTCCGGTCCCGGCGGCCAGGGGGTTAACACGACCGATTCGGCGGTGCAGATTCTGCATAAGCCGACGCGGCTGATCGTGCGGTGCGCCGACCAGCGCTCCCAGCAGAAGAACAAGGCGCGGGCGCTGACGGTGCTGCGGTCGCGGCTGCTGGAGGCAAAGGTGGCAGAGGAGAACAAGAAATACTCCGACCAGCGGAAGGAGCAGGTCGGCACCGGCGAACGCAACGAGCGCATTCGTACCTACAATTTCCCGCAGAACCGGCTGACCGACCACCGCATCGGCTTGACGCTGCATAGCCTGCCCTTTGTGATGGAGGGTGACATTGACCCGGTGATCGAGCCGTTGATGACGCACGATTTGGAGGAAAAGCTGAAGGCGCTCAGGGGGTGAGACGTGAAACGTGATGCGTGAAACGTGAAACGCATTGCGTGAGGTTCATCTGATCTATGGTCCGGCATAAGAACAATCATCATCCACCCCATCCTCAAGCCATCATTTTCGACTGTGACGGAACGCTGGCGGACACGATGCCGCTGCATTGGCGGGCGTGGCAGGTGATCGCGCAGCGCCACAGGTTCTCTCTGTCCGAGAGCCGCTTTTATTCCCTGGGGGGCGTGCCGGCGCGGGAGATCCTGAAGCTGTTAAGCGCGGAGCAGCGCCTGCCGTTCGACCCGCTGGCCGTGGCGCGGGAGAAGGAGGCCGAGTACCTACCCCTGATTGCCCAGGTGGAGCCGATCAACACGGTCGTCGGTGTCGCCCGCGAGAACTACGGCCAATTACCCTTGGCGGTGGCCTCCGGCGGGACAAGGAGCATCATCGAGCAAGTGCTCGAGCACCTGGACATCCGGCATTTGTTCCAGGCGATTGTGACCAGCGAGGATGTGGTGCATCAGAAGCCGGCGCCGGACATCTTCCTTGAAGCCGCCCGCCGCCTGGGTGTGGCACCGCAGTTCTGCCGCGCCTACGAAGATACGGACCTGGGGATGCAGGCGATTCGCGCCGCAGGCATGGAGGCGGTGGATGTGAGGGAGTTGCTTGTGGTGCGTGATGCGTGAAACGTGAAACGTGAGTGGGGGCAGCGCGAGCGCACCCGTCCTTCACGTTTCACGCATCACGCATCACGTTTCACGTTTCACGCCTCACCCCTGCCCCAGCTTCCTCGACTTCTCAGTCGCCGCGCGCACGGCGCTGATGACCGTGCCGCGCAACATGCCCTTTTCGAGTTCGTGCAGGCCCTCAATGGTCGTGCCGCCGGGGCTGGTGACCATGTCTTTGAGCACACCGGGATGCTGGCCGGTTTCCAGGACCATCTTCGCGCTGCCCAGAACGGTTTGAGCGGCGAGCCGCGTAGCGATGTCACGCGGCAGACCGGCGGCAACGCCGCCATCGCTCAGGCCTTCGATGAAGAGGCAGACGTAGGCCGGCCCGCTGCCGCTCAAGCCGGTGACGGCGTCCAGCAAGGCCTCTTTGACCTGAAACGCCAGGCCAACAGCAGAGAAAAGTTTCTGTGCCAGCTCACCGTCTTCCGGGCGAGCTGATTTGCCCAGCGCATAGGCCGCGGCCGAGGCGCCAACCAGCGCGGGCGTGTTGGGCATCACGCGGATGAGCCGGGCGCCCGCGCTCAGTCCGGCCTCCAGCTTGGCCAGCGGCACGCCGGCAGCGATCGAGATGAGGCAATGGTTACCGGTGAACTGGTCCCGAATATCGGCCAGCACACCGCCAACCTGGTCCGGTTTGACAGCCAGCACCAGCACGGCGGCGAACTTCGCCACCTCCACGTTGGAGGCCATTGTCTTCGCGCCGACTTCTTTGGTGAACGCAGCGCGCGCGGCTGCGCTTGGATCACTCGCCCGCACTTGGCCAGCCGTGACGAGACCGGCCCGGACAAAACCGCGGGCCAGGGCGGTGGCCATTTTGCCGGCGCCCAGGAAACCAATACTGAGCTTGGTGGACATGCGGGGGTTTGTAACAGGCCAGCCCGGGCAGTGGAAGCGAAAAGATCTCGATCATGCTCTGCCGCCAGGGCCCTTTGAGCTTGAAATGGTCGGCGGTTCTGGCATGTTACGTTCGTGCCTGCCAGTCGTAAGCTCATTCCCAGGGCAATCCGCTCGTTTGTTGCAATGTTCCTGCTTGCCAGTGCTTTCCGCACGCCGGCGACCCAGGAAGGCAGCCCCGCTCCGGATATGCCCTTCCGCCAAACACCGGAACTCCCGAACCTGGATTCCACATCGCCGCCAACTGTCCCGGGACCGGGCGCCCAAGCCCAAGTGGGTCCCAAGGCTGTGGGGCCGATTGCGCCGGCGGGCACGCAGCCGGCGGGGGTGTTGTCGGGGCGCATCGTGTTCACCAGCGCCGGGCACGGCTGGGATTGGACGGGCAGCGCCTGGGCCCTGGGGCGCGGCGTCCTCAACGCGATGAGCGAAGACTACGGCAACATTGACCAGATGACCATCTTCGCTTTCTACTGCTTCAACGCGGGGGCGACTGTGGTGCCGTTCCGCCCAGTCGGCTTTCAGACCAATGAAGTGGTGCTCGATAACGTGAACCCGGCGGTGACGTGGAGCGGGACCTGGAGCGATAGCACTTCCACGACCTACTTCGGCGCGCCGGGCGCGGTGCCGTATCGCTACGCCAGCCTCTCAGCCACTGAGACCGCCACGGCCACCTACACGCCCAACATTCCGGTGGCTGGTTTCTACCCGGTTTACACCTGGGTCTTGAGCGGTGGTAACCGGACCAACCAGCTTTACCGCATCAACCACACTGGCGGACAATCGTTGGTGCGCGTGCCCCATCACATGGTGGGCAACGGCTGGGTTTATCTCGGCACGTATTACTTCAATGCCGGATCGAGTGCCGCCAGCGGCTCGGTAGTGATCAGCGATCTGGGCGAGGGCGCCGTGGGTGCCAGCGTGGTCATCGCCGATGCCATCCGGTTTGGCAACGGCATGGGTGACGTGGACCGCGGCGGGGGTGTCTCCGGCTACCCGCGCGAGGAGGAATGCTCGCGCTATTGGGTCCAACGCTCCCTGGGCCAGGGCCAGGATCCCAACATCTACCTGAACGGCAACGTGACCGCGCCCCCGCGCCTGGCGGCGGAGATGAATCGCGAGGTGGCGGGCAACATGTACAAGCGGGTTTACATCGGCTTCCATTCCAACTCTTCGACCGACAACACCAACACCGCCACGGCGCGCGGTGACGTGGGGCTCTACAACGATCCTTCTCTGTCCACCAACGTCGCGCCCAACTCCAACACCCCCAACCAGCGCCGCCTGGCCGAGATCATCGGCACCAATGTCAACAACGCTTTCAAGGCCATCACCGTGCCGCCCTTCGAGGTCGGCTGGACCAATAACCGCTACAGCCTGATCTACGCCCGCAGCGACTATGCCTTCGGCGAGATTAACAACAACTACATCAACAACGAGTTCGACGCGACCATCATCGAGGTCGCCTTCCACGACAACGTGTATGACGCCGCGTTGATGCGGGACTCCAAGTTCCGGAACTGGTCCGCGCGCGCGTGCTATCAGGCGGTGGTGCGCTACATGAACCAATTCGATGGCCTTCCCCTGAATTTCCTGCCCGAGCCGCCATTCAATGTCCGCGCCATCGCCACCAACAGCGGCATTCTGCTTGCCTGGTCGGCGCCTGTCTCCGAGGGCAACAGCGGGCCGGCCACCGGCTACGTGATCTACCGCTCGGCCGATGGCTAC
Source organism: uncultured Verrucomicrobiae bacterium (assembly GCA_963822005.1). Taxonomy (GTDB): domain Bacteria; phylum Verrucomicrobiota; class Verrucomicrobiia; order Limisphaerales; family UBA8199; genus PALSA-1440. The sequence continues at coordinate 87,788 of CAWGGD010000031.1, forward strand.
GGCTTCGGCAACCCGGTCGGCGTGAGCGGCGTCGGCACGACGTCGCTCCTGCTCACCGACCTGGCGGCGGACACCGATTACTATTTCCGCGTGGCCTCGACCAACGCCGGCGGCGAGTCGCTTCCCTCAGCCACAGTCGGCGGCCGGAAAGCATCCAAGCCACTGGCCACGCGGGTTCTGTTTGTGAACGGCTTCACGCGTTTCGACCGCACCCTTGACCTGCGCCAGACACCGACCGCGCAGCAATACAAGCCACCCGGCCACAATGGCAACTCCGGAACCATGGACCGCGTGTTGCCGCGCTCCGTCAATGCCTTCGATTACGTCGTCGCGCACGGCAAAGCGATCGCCGCCGCCGGCCTGATGGGCTTCGACTCCTGCCAGCTCCAGGCTGTGACCAACGGCACGGTCAGCCTGACCAACTACGGCATCGTCGTCTGGGAGTGCGGCAACCAATCCACCGCCGACCGGACCTTCAACAGCGCCGCGCAGGCCAAGGTCACCGCGTTCCTTGCTGGAGGCGGCCACCTGTTCGTCTCGGGCTCGGAAATCGCTTGGGACCTCGACCGCGCCTCCGGCCCCAGCGCCGCTGACCGCAGTTTCCTGCACAACCAGCTCCACGCCTCGCTGATCAACAATACCAATGACGATTCAGGCGTCTATACCTTCGCCCCCGCCACAGGCTCGATTTTCACCGGCAACTCCAACGGCGCGTTCGATGATGGCAGCCAAGGCATTTACTGGGTGGGTTATCCGGACGCAGTCACGCCTACGGGCGTGGGCGCGGCGGCGGCGCTGAATTATCCGGGCTACAGCGGTGGGGCGGCGGCGGTGCGCTACGACGGATCGGCGGGCGGGGGCAAGGTCGTGTATTTCGGCTTCCCGTTCGAGACGATCACCAGCGCCAGCGTGCGAAACGCCTATCTGGCGGACATCCTGAAAGACTTCAGCCGACCGGTGCGGTTTGAGCAGATTACCCTGCTAACCAACAACTGTCCGCGGCTGGTGCTGAGCGGCGAGCCGGGACTGACCTACGCCGTCCAGCGTTCGACCAACCTCGTGAACTGGACGACCTTTACCAACCTCGTCAACACGAACGGCACCTTCGAGTTTGTGGACGCGCCAGCCACCGCTGGACAGCGGTTCTACAAGGCGCTGCTCCAATGAACGCCGGGAAGGGCGCGCGTCCCCGCGAGCCCAAACTTCCCGGCGAGGGTGGGGACCTTTCGCCGAGACGTCTGGCGGTAGGGCGCGCACTCCGCTGCGCGCCGCGCCGGGCGTGCCGCGGCTCGCAGCAGACTGCGAGCCCTACCTTCCCCGCTCACGGGTTCAAGGCGATGATCAGCTCGTCTATCTTGTCGGCGATGGCCTGGAACTGCCCGCGCAATTCGGCTCGCGACGATCGGCGCGTGATCCGCCGGCAAACTGGGATCGAGGATGGGGTCTGGCATAAGTGTTGATGGCTTGGTGAACCGTCCCCCCAGTTCTGCGCCCGCGCGCCAACTCAAGCCCGGAGTGGAGAAATTTGCCGACACCTTTTTTCCTTGCTGCGTTTTCCTTGCGGTGCTAGCGTCTCCACAACAGCATCGTACGGCAATTGGCACACCAAGAAACATACGAGAGGAAAACCTATGAGACCTAAACTGCAGACATTGAGGTTGGGATTTCCGGCTCTTCTACTCGCCACGTCGGTTCACTTATTGTTGGCCGCGCCGCCAAACACCGGCATCCGGGGTCAGGCATTCGTTTCCTGGCCGGGCTTCGCTGTGGAGGTCGAACCGGGAGTATGGTATGGCATGGCGGGCATTACGATGCCAATTGCCACCTCGTTCACGATCTTGTCAGCGCCTTCAGGCCGCGAGATAGGACATTTTGCTACGGACGCTGGCGGCGCTTTTGAGGTGCCCTTGCCCCCTGGCAAGTATGTCCTCGTGCCGGATGTCCCATTCGGCATGGCCCCAACGCCGGATTCACTCGAGGTTACTGTGAAAGCGAAGCATTACGCGGAGGTGACCGTTTACTACTACGCGGTCCCTATTCCCATCAACCCCGGCCCTGAGCACCGGCCTTACCCAAACCCCATTTCCTGAGGAAAACCACAGTCCCTGGCCCCAAAGGGGCTTTTTGGCCCTCCCGAACGGCGTTTTTCCCCTCCCAGACGCCGTTTGGCAGCTCGCGGACGGCGTTTGGGAGGTGCGAAACAAACCTATTGAGCTGTTGCTTAGGGAGGTCGGCGGCGGACGGCGAACCGCGCGTGGCGCGGGACCGCTATTCGTAGCGCAGCGATTCGATCGGGTCCAGGTTGGCTGCCTTGAAGGCCGGGTAGGTGCCAAAGACAACGCCAACTACCGAGCAGATGAGCAGGCCCAGGCCAACCCAGTCGAGGGGGATCACCGGGTCCAGCTTGAAGAACCAGGCCGTTGTATTCCCGCCGAGGATGCCGCACACCACGCCAACGACGCCGCCGATCTCGCAGAGCACGATGGCCTCGATAATGAACTGCGTCATGATGTTGCGCTTCTTGGCGCCGACGGCGCGGCGGATCCCGATCTCGCGCGTGCGCTCGGTGACCGAGACGAGCATGATGTTCATGATGCCGATGCCGGCGGCCAACAGCGCAATCGAGCTGACCACGGCCACCCCGAGGCGCACCGCCAGAGTAAAGGCGTTGAACTGGGCGATTAGGGTGTCATTGGAGGCTATCTCGAAGCTGTCCGGCTCACCCGGCGGCACTTTGCGGATAATCCGCAGCAGGCCGCGCACCTCCTCGACGCAGGCCTCATAGCTCGCGCGGTCGCGGGCCTGGACCAGGATGTTCAGGCTGCGCCAGATGTAGCCGAAACGGTTCAGGCCGGTCGTAATGGGGATGATGGCGAATCTGTCCTGATCGCCGCCCAGCGACCCGCCTTTGGGCTGAAGCACTCCTACGACGGTGTAATTCAGGCCGTCAATTTTCACCCGTTCGCCAACGGGCGAGCCGGTGGGGAAAATAGTGCGGGCGAGGCTGTTGCCGAGCACGCACACGTCGCGGCCGCCGTCCACGTCGGCGTCGGAGATGCCCCGGCCGGCTTGCACGATCCAATTGCGGGCGGGAAAGCTGCCCGGAGTTTCGCCCCTGAGGCTCACATTCGGCGAGGTCCGCTTGTATTGCGTTTGAATCTGACCCGCCCAAAAGTAGGTCTCGATGCCCACCGCGCGCGCCAGCGTGACGCCCTCCTGCAAGCGCCGGCCTTGCTGGAGCGTGATGTTCTTTCGCCGCCGAATCTTCTCCAAGCCCTCCGGCCGGGTAAACAGCAGTGTCGGAAATTTCCGGACCATGAAGGTCTGGTCGCCCAGTTGGCTGAGTTCGGACTCGATGACGCTCTGCATCACCCGCATCGCCGTCATCACGGCGATGATGGAGAACACGCCGACCAGCACCCCCAGCAGGGTCAGCGCCGAGCGCAGCTTGTGGGCGGCCACGGCGCTCAGCGCCATGCGGAGGCTCTCGCGGAATTCGGCGAGCAGGATGGTTATGCGCTTTCGGGAGCATTGGGGCGTGCGCAGACGTGATGCGTGAAACGTGAAACGTGAAACGTGATTAAGGCATAGGGACGTCTTGGAGCAACCGTGACAACGCCTCGGGGGTAAGCGGACTTGTCCTCCATAGCTTGATGCTGAGTAGCCTGATACGTGGGGCTGTCCTCTTTCAGAAAGGAGCCATAACGCTCGCTGGTCCGGCACCATCGCCAACAGCAAACAGATGATTTGCGTGAGCAGTCGAAGCCGATGCTCACTTACGGAATCTCCCAACACATGCCGGCCCTTATAGTACCAACCCCGGCTTTCCCGAGCGGAGCCCAAAGCATATTCATAAAACCGGGCACGGTCCCTGCCGCTGCCGCGCGAATAGCCTTCCGCGAGGTTCGCCTCGATCGAGCCAAGAGCACGGTACATCTGGCCCGCAGAGATCCAGCGTGCGCCTGTCCCCGGCCAGCTTCGTCACATCGTGCCAGCCGAGGTCCGCGGCGAAGAGCGCCAACCGATAGGCTTCCATCTTCCAGAGCGAATCCCCAGTTATCTCCGCCGGCACCGCCTTCGCCCACATCTCGTACTTCATAACAGCTACCGTTCCTATTCACGCATCACGTTTCACGTTTCACGCATCACGTTTCACGTTTCATTCCCCACTCCGCAGCGCATCCACCGGGTTCATCCGCGCCGCCCGCCAAGCCGGGACAAAGCCCGACAACACCCCCGTCACCAAAGCGACCAGCAGCGCCAGGCTCACCACCAGCGGCGACAGGGTTGCTGGAAAGTACTGCTGCATCAGCAGGGTCAGCGGCCAGGCAATGCCAAGCCCGATCGCGCCCCCAATCAGGCAGATCGTCGCCGCCTCGACGAGGAACTGCAGCAGGATGGTTCGCCGCTTGGCGCCGATGGCTTTGCGGATCCCGATCTCGTGTGTCCGCTCCGCGACCGACACAAACATGATGTTCATGATGCCGATGCCGCCGACAATGAGCGACAGGCCGGTGATGAACAGGCCGATCCCGCCGATGATGGCCGTTATCTTGTGAACCATTTCCAGGATCTGCTCCTGCTGGTTAATGGCGAAATCATCCGGATCGGCCGGCGCCAGGCGCCGGATTCGCCGCATCACACTGTGCAATTCCTCCTTGGCGCGCTCCACATCCGCGACGTCCTTGACCTTGATTTCGATGAGTTCCACCTCGCGCGTGTGCACGAAAGCCGCCGTGAACTGCCGCAGCGGAATGATCGCCTGGTTGTCGAACTGGCCAAACAGGTCTCCCTGTTTCTCCAGCACGCCGATCACTTCAAAGGGATGCAGGTCAATCAAGACCTTCTTTCCCAGCGGCGACTCGCGTTCAAACAGGTTGGTGGCCACCGTCGAACCGATCACGCACACCGGCCGCCCGCCCTCAGCATCCGCCGCCGACAGAAACCGCCCCTCCGCGATCGCAATGCCGCCCGTGAGCAGAAGCTGTTCGTTTGAGCCGATGATCGTGACCGCGCTGGCGCCGCGTTTGCCGTACTTGATCAGGCGCTGGTCAAAGGTCAGCGGCGCCACTGCCTGGGCCCGTGTCAGGTCCCGTTCCAGGGCGCCGGCCTGCTCGATGGTCAGCCGCGGCCGCTTCTGGACTTTGCGCCACTCTTCCTCGGTATCCGGGGCGGACCAGTCCTGGCACTGGACATAGAGCACATCGGCCCCGATGTGCGCGATGGCTTTGAGAAACGCGCGGTTCAACCCCTCAATCGCCGTCCCCATCAGCGTGACCGTCACGATGCCGATCACGATTCCCAGCGTCGTCAGGACCGAGCGCAGTTTGTTGGCGCGGATCGCCCCCCACGAAATGGCCAGGCCCTCTTCGAGTTCGGTGAGCAGGTTCATGTACCTGGCAACCACCGGCTCCTCCGCTTTGGCCTCCGGCCGCTCGCCGCGCCGTTCGTCCCCGGCGATCAGGCCGTCGCGGATGCGCAGGATGCGCCGCGCGTGTTTGGCCACGTCTTCCTCGTGTGTCACCACGATGATGGTGTGGCCCTGCCGTGAAAGCTCCCCAAACAGCGCCATGATTTCCGCGCCGGTCTTGGTGTCGAGGTTGCCGGTCGGCTCGTCCGCCAGCAGAATCGAGGGCCGGTTCACCAGCGCGCGGGCCACCGCCACGCGCTGCCGCTGGCCGCCGGACAACTCGTTGGGCCGGTGATGAATCCGGTCCGCCAACCCCACGTTCCGCAACGCCTCCAGCGCCACCGCTCGCCGTTCCTCGGCGGGCATGCCCGAATAAATCAAGGGCAGCTCGACGTTCCGCAGCGCATCCGAGCGCGGCAGCAGGTTGAAGGTCTGAAAGATGAAACCGATTTCCTTGTTCCGGATTTCCGCGAGTTGGTTGTCACCCATCCGGCTCACCTGCACGCCGTTCAGCTCATACTCGCCCCCCGTGGGGGTGTCCAGGCACCCAATCAGGTTCATCAGCGTGGACTTGCCCGAACCCGACGGCCCCATGATCGCGACGTATTCGCCGCGCTCAATCGCCAGCGAGACGTCCCGCAACGCGTGGATCGTTTCCGCACCCATCTGGTAACGGCGCGCGACGTGCTGGAGCCGGATCAGGGGCATGACAAAGATTCACTCCTCCCGCTTCGGTTCTTTGTCTTTGGCCTTGTCGCCGGTCGCCGGGCCTTTGCGGATCTTTTTGCCGTCCTCCAACTCACGGGTGATGGCTCGGAAGCCGCCCGAAACCACTTCCTGGCCCTCGCTGACCCCTTCGGTGATCTTCCCAGTAATTGTCGTCGCTGATGCCGATCTTCACCGGCGCCATCTTCGCGTGGTCGCCCTCCAGCAGGAACACCACTTCCACCTGCTTGACTGCCTCCTTCGACTTCTTGTCAGACCTGGCGACGTTGGTCCCGTCGCTCGCCGGTGCATTGGTGCCGGCTGCCAGCGCATTGGTTTTGGCCGCCGCAGAATCGGCCCGCGCCGCCAGCGCGTTGGTGCCGGCCTTGGGTGAATTGGTCCCGCGCGCATCAGCCCGCGCCGCGAGTTTGGTGTCGCTCTTCTTGTCCTTCCCTTTCTCCTTGGGCGGCCGCGTGGTGACGCTGGCAAACGGCACCGTCAGCACATTGGTCCGATAGCACGTCTCGATCTCGGCGGTCACCGTCATCCCCGGCCGGAACGCTTCCTTCTCCTGGATGCGGATCCGCACTTCGAACTTGGTCGCCTCCTCGCTCGACCCCATGCCCATCCGCCCGGCGTCTTTGGACGAATTGGCAATCTCGGTGACCGCGCCGCTAAACTTGCGCTTTTTGAACGCGTCCACCTCCAGCTTCGCCTTTTGGCCGGGCGCGATCCGCACCACGTCGTTCTCGCCGATGTCCACCCGCGCCTCCATCTCGTTCAGGTCGGCGATGGTCATGATTTCGGTCCCCACGTTCTGGACCGTCCCCAGCACCCGCTCGCCCAACCGCGAATTGAGCTTGCTGATCGTCCCGGCCAGCGGCGCGAAGATCGTCGTCTTGTCCAGCGACTCCTTGGCGCTGTCCACCGCGGCCCGGGCGACCTCCACCTGATGCACCGCGCTCTCGCCTTGCGCTCGGGCCACGTCGTGGGCGGCCCGCACTTCGTCGAACACCGAGTCTGACACCAGCTTGCTCCGGAACAAATCCTGGATGCGTTTGAACTCGGCCTCGGCCCGCCGCAAATTCGCCTCCGCCATGGTCTTGGCCGCCAGGGTGGACTTGTAGCTCGCGTTGGCCTGGTTGGTGGCCGCAACGTAGAAGTCCGGTTTGATCCTCACCAGCAAATCACCCTTGTTGACCTTCTGCCCTTCCTTCACCGGCAGGTCAATGATCTCGCCGCTGACCTCGGCGCTGATCTTGACTTGCAGCACCGGCTGGATTCTGCCGTTGGCCAGGACGAGTTCGGTCAGGTTGCGCCGCGCGACCTTCTCGGTCTGCACCGTAATCACGATCTCCCGCTTCTTGAAGATCACCACCGCCGTCAAACCCAGCAGCACCACCGCGATGACCGAGAAGATCAGGACCTTTTTACGCTTCTTAGACTTTGCCATTTCAGTTACTTATTCAGACAGGGTTGGAAGGGTTTTGTTTCACCGCTTTGGCTGTTGCCCGGCGCCGGCTGGCGGTGCTCGGTTGTCCCCGCTGGCCGCCTCAGCCGCCAATTCTCTTGAACGCGGCCTTGGCGAGGACTCCGAGGCCGACAAAAAAGCCGGTGTAAGCCGCCCAAATGCCGAAAACCCAGGCGGCGGCTTTGCCCAACGACGCCCCACTCAGCCGGGCCAAACCGAGTGCGCGCACCGCCAGCAGCCAGAACGTCATCACGTTCACCAGCGCCAGCAGCGAGTGGACCGTGTTCTGCGGATCGAATTCCTGCACCAGCAGTACCAGGCTGGGCGCGGCGTAGAGATTGCCCAGGCCCACGATCAACAGCGTTTTCACGATGACATCCAGCACGCTCACCATATTCGCCAGCCCCACGACTTCCACCGCCTTCATATACGGAAAACCTCCCTTCAACAGCTTGGCCCCCACCAGCCACACGATCAGCCCCCAGAAGAAGGGCGTCGCGAACCCGGCGAGCACCGGCACCAGGGCGGCGCCGATCTTAGCGCTGATGACCGCCCACTTCTCGCCTATGGCGCGCGCCTGCTCCGCCTGTTGCTCGCTCATCTGGGTTTTCTCAATCTGCTTCTGGATGGCCCGCTCGGTGATTTCGCCCAATTGATGCTTGATTGAGTCCTGCGAAAAGATCAGCCCGGCCGCCACCCAGCTCACCGCGATGAGAATCAGCGCCGGTGCCAGCCAGTTGGCCGTCGAGGCCCCTGCGGTCTTCACTTCCTGAAACACATCCCCCGGCGTGGCGAACACGTTCAGCAACCGGCCCCCGAGCGACATGGCGGGCGGCGGCGAAGCTTCCGGCGGCGGTTCCGGCGTCAATTGAGGCTGTTCCATAAGATGAATTCGGGTTTGCACGCAGCCCACTGGCTGCACGCCGAGAATGTCCGAACCGCTCCCGCTTGTCCAGCCATTCAGACCGGCTACCGTGCAAACTGCCCCAGCGCCCCGCCCATGAGGACGAACAACGATTCCTGGATCACCCAATAAGCAAAAACGAACCACGCCGCACGCATGAATGGCACGCCGGCCAGCTTCGCCAGCCCGGCTGACAGCACCCCAATCAACCAGAAAGAAAAGACATTCGCCGCGCCCAGCAGCAACGGGCTCTTCCGGCTTGCGTCGAAGTCGCTCACCGCCAGCGCCAGGTCGGTCGTGGCAAACAGCTTCGGCAGGTTCACCATCAGCAGCAGCGTCACCACTCCCCCCAGCACGCTGATCATCAGCCCCAGCCCCGCCACCTCTAGCGCCTTGGGATAAGCAACGCGGACCTTGAGGAACATTCGTCCCAGCAGCCAGAGCACAAAACCCCACCAGAACACCCGCACCACGCCCACCACACCCGCCGCCAAGCTGGCCAGAACCTTGAGCGATGCCGGCGCCGTGATTGCCCGGGTTAAGGCCACGGCGCGGTCTGCCTCCGCCTGCTTCACCTTGCCGGCCTTGACCTGCTCCTGCAGCAGCTTCCCCTGCCGTTCCGTCAGCTCGCGCATCTGCCGCTGAATCGCCGGCTGCGACACCACCACGACTGCCGTTAACACCGCCACCACCGCCAACAGCAAGGCGGGCACCAGCCAATTCCACGCGCAAATCCGCCCGGCTTTGACGCTGGCGAAAACTTCCCCCGGGATCGCAAACACATTCAGCAGGCGCGCCGCGAATGACATCGCGGGCGGCGGCGGTGCATCCGGTGGGGATTCCAGGACCGGCAGAGGATCATCCATACAACAAGCGCAAATCGTTCAAGGCCCGACAGGGCACCCGATCAGAATGTGAAAACCATCCCGGCTTGTCCAGCCGTTACCACCGCGCCCCACGCACGGCAAACACGGTCACCGCAGCGCTGATCAAACCATTCAAGCCCACGGCCGGCCAGAGTTGATGCGCCGCCGCTCCCGTCGCGAAAAGCAGGTTCAACAGCAGCCACACCGTCAAAGGCGAGTAGTCCGGCGGCGGCTGGGGCCTTGGCTTCTTGTTGATCAGCGCAGGCGTGGCGAACGCCAGAATCAGGAGCGCTGTAACTGCCCAACCCAGGAAATTGATCCCTGGCACGCCATACCAGTCGAACTGGACCTTCGTCGGTTGCCAGAACCAATACTGCTCTACCCGCGTCGCAAAGACCTCCAACCCCACATCCAGCAGCACCACCAACAGGATCGTCAGGCCGATCAGCCGGAAACCATAGGTCTGGGTCTTGCGCCAGGGACGCAACATGAGCCGCGCAACCCCGCGCGCGACGAGGATGGCCGTAACCCACATCAGCGGCACCGCCCACGGCAGGGGATGGAACAACTGCTGCCCGATGTGTTCCGTATAGACGTAAGGCCCGAACGGAATGCCGGTCAGCGCCCCCAGGCTCTGCGCGGCGCCGCTGACGACCGCGATGATGCTCGCCGCCAGCATCACATTCTGGCCCGGCAACTGGCGCGTCAACGAGGCGATCATCGCTGCCGCCGTCAACACGAGCAGCAGCCCTTCCGGCCAGCGGGCATGGCCGAACAACGGCCAAGGCACCCACAGCCGCGCCCAGACCACCGTGAACTGCGCCACGAACAATCCGAATAGCACGCGCCGGACTCCGGGCGCCCAGCCCGCAAAACGGTTGCTGCGCAGCGCCAGTCCCTTAAACACCACTCGCTTCATCTGCCCACAGGCTAGGGCATCCCTTTCCCGATTTCACATGGATTCTCCCGCAACCCTAACCTTGCATCAAAGACTGTGCCAAGACAGCCCGTTTGGGAGATTTGATTTTCATTTCCGGGTTCGGCATGCTGCGCGCATGAAGAAAACTTTGTTCCTGTTGTTGTCTGCATCGCTCCCCCTCACGACACTGGCCGAGAATTCCGCCATCGTTCCGGCTCCTCGCACGGCGCCGACCAATTGGGTCGCGCGCCATGAAGGTTTTCTGGCCGAGGCCAAGCAGGGGAAGTTCGATCTCGTGTTCATCGGCGACTCCATCACCGATGGCTGGCGCAACCGCGGCCTCGAAGTCTGGAACAAGTCTTATGCGCCGCGCCATGCGCTCAATCTCGGCATCGGCGGCGACCGCACGCAACATGTGCTCTGGCGCATCGAGCACGGCGAACTCGACGGCCTGAAGCCCAAAGCCGTGGTGCTGATGATCGGCACCAATAACACCGGCAAGGAAAAGGACGGTTCGCCACGCAATGCCACCGCGGAAGTGATCCAAGGCGTGACGGCCGTCGTGAACGCAATCCGCACCAAGCTGCCCCAGAGCAAACTACTGCTGCTGGCCATTTTCCCGCGCGGAGCCGTTGATGGGCCGGAACGCGCCCAAATCAAGGAAATCAACACTGCAATCTCCAAGCTGGACGACGGCAAGAGGGTCAAGTTCCTTGACATCGGAAAAGTCTTCCTCGCCGATGACGGCTCCATTCCAAGAACCATCATGCCTGACTTGCTCCATCCGAACGCGCTGGGGTATCAACGCTGGGCCGACGCCATGGAGCCGACGCTCGCCGCGATGCTGAAGTAGCCACGGGCGAGAACTCCGCCATTGCCGGGGCTGGCGGCTTCCTCCGCCTTGGGCTGCCCAACCAGTACGGCTCTCGCCCGAGGGTGTCGGCACGTGGGTCTGGATCCCCTTCCCCTCCCGCTGCCGCCTCGCTCACTGTCACTGTGCAGCCCCAATCCACTAGCAGTTAGGCGCTCCAGCATTGCCAAGCACCTGGAGTGGCTGTAAAACCCCGGGACAAATCCAGCGCGTGAGCAAATTCTGTTCAGCTTCGCCCGGCGGGCGGGGAAAAGCCTGCCCTGGCTTGTGTCTGCTGGCCAGCCTTCTGGTCGCCTCGCCCCGCATTGTCCGAGCGCATGATGTGCTGGGTTCCTGCGTACAGCATACCGTCCAACTGGCGGTCGGCGCGCAGCATATTGATGTGATTCTCGACCTGACCTTCTTCGAGGAATGGTCGGCATCCGAACGCGCCGCCATGGATGCCGACGGCAACGGCGCCATCACGCGGCCAGAACAGGAAGCTTACCTGAAGCGAATCGGTGCCGGCTTGGGCAAGCAAGTGAAGCTGTTCGTGGCCGGACGCGAGCTGCCGCTGGCGCCGCTGTACGACTCGGAAATTGACCTCCTCGGCACCAGCCGGGTGGGTCCGGCCCATCATCGGCTCCGGCTGTTTTTCTTCGGCACCACGCCGGCAGACTTGCGGGCCGGCGATGAGATTGTGGTCCAAGACAAACTCTGGCCGGCGGCACAAATGCTGGCGACACCGCGGGCGGAAGGTCGCGACGGGTGCCGCCTGGCAACGGGACTTCCGGCGGATGCCGAGTTGCTGCCCGGAAGAGCCGGCCAACCACGTCGAATCACATTCAAATGCCTGCAACCGCCATCAACAAAGTCCGCTGCACAGACGGAGCACCGCCGCGGACCCGTCACAGCCGTGCCGGAGCAACCCGGTTCCCGCCAGGACCTCGCACCGTCAACCAACCGCCCTGCGTTATGAAAACATTGCACCCGACTCTCAAGCGCGCGAAGTTCCTCTTCGCGTTCATGCTCGCGTTACTCCCCCTCGCCCCGGCATGGTCTGCCGAAACGCCTGCGCCCTGGCCGCCGGGTGTGGTGGAGTTCACAGGGCGGATTGCGCGCAACCACTGGTATCTCTTCGGCGAGCAGAAGCGCGCCGGCCTGGAGGCGATCAATCGCGAACTGCGTGAAGCCCAGCAGCAACTCGAGAAAGCTGACAATGACGAAGCGCGTCGCGCTGCCACCGGGCGCGGCACGGCAGCCGTTGGCCAGTTGCTCGAACATGTCAGAGCCTGCCCACGGCTGATCCGCGTGGACCTAACAGGACCGCGCCCCCGGCTGACACCGGCCGGCCCGTTCGAAATGCCCGGAGACACAGGCGCGTTGCTGTTCGAGGTGGTGTCAGACGGCGAGGGATTGGGTTGCGCCACCACGGCTTTTGACCTGTCGCTGCCGCCGGGTGAATCGAGCCTGGCCACGTTGGATCTGGCGGCGAGCGGGACGAACTACGCGGCGCTGGGGCTTGAACACCTGCCCCTCGGCCGCACGACCCTGGGCGTGGAGTTTCGGCGGCCCGGGCGCCCGGCATCGCGAGTTGCCCTCGATATCCTTACGCCCCCGCCGGGGCGGCTGAAGCTTGCCGTGCTTTCCGACGATACCGGCAGACCCGTGCCCGCCATGGTGCGGCTGCTGTGGCGCACCGACGGCATCGTGCGCCAACCCGGCAACGGCATCGAGTTCGCCCCGCAGTTTGACAAACAGGGCAAAGCCAGCGGCGCGCGCAACGCCAATTTGCCCGGCCTGCTGGCCGATTCTTTCTGGTGTGTGCCCGGTCCGTTCGATATGACCCTGCCCCCCGGCGACTGGCGGATCGCCGTGCGCCGTGGCGTCGAGCACGAGGTCGTTTTCGAGGACGTCACCATCCCCTCCGGCCAGACGATCGCGCGAACCTTCCGTCCCCGCCGCTGGGTGGACATGCGTGAGCGCGGCTGGTGGTCCGGCGACGACCACGTCCATTGCCGGATCCGTTCCGATAAAGATGCCCGCCACCTGATGGCCTGGGTACAGGCCGAGGACGTCCACCTCGCCAACGTCGTCAAGATGGGCGACATCTATCGCACCTACTTCGAGCAGCGCGGCTTCGGACCGAAATACCGCGTCGCGGACGGTGAGTTCGTTCTGGTTCCCGGCCAGGAGTGTCCCCGCACCCATGACCAGATCGGCCACACCCTCGCCATGAACATCACCAGCATGATCCGCAACACCGACCGCTACTACCTCTACGACGAAGTCTTCGATGCCGTTCATGCCCAGGGCGGTCTGACCGGTTACGCGCACGTTAATTCCGACCTGTTTCATGTTCACCGAGACATGAGTATGAACGTGCCGCGGCAGAAGGTGGATTTTGCGGAGATTCTGCAGTTCAACCGGCTCGGCACCGACCTTTACTACGAGTTCCTGAACCTCGGCTGCAAGCTGACCGCCTCCTCCGGCTCGGATGTGCCGTGGGGCGGCACCATCGGCGAGGTGCGCACCTATGCCTACCTGAACCACAAGCCGTTTTCGGCCGACGCCTGGTTCGAAGCCTTCGGCAGAGGCCGCACCTTCACCACCAGCGGCCCCATGCTGGACTTCCGTGTGGATGACGCCTTCCCCGGCGACGAACTCCGGCTCAAGGCCGACCGCCAACTCCGCGTGCGCGCCCGTGCCTGGGGCGATCCCAAACGCATGGCCCCAGTGAAGCTTGAAATCGTGCGACACGGCGAAGTTATTCGCTTGGCGGAATCCAGAGATGCTGGTCGGCCGGACGTTGAACTCGACTTCACTGTGCCGGCGGGGCACGGCTGCTGGCTCGCGGCCCGCGCGCAGGCCGGCGACGGCACTAGCGCTCACACGACCCCGGTTTACGTCATCCGCGAAGGAGTCCGATTTTGGAAGTTCGACGGGCTGGACGCGTTGTTTGAACGGCGCAAGGCGAACCTGGCGGAGATCGAGCAGATCGTGGCCGATGCGCGCCGCGACGACGCCGCAGGCAGATTGGAGAACGACCGCAATCGCAAACAGCTCGCCCTGCAAGGCAACTTGCTCCTCCAGCGCGTCGCCCAGGCCCGCCAGCTTTACGCGGACCTGGAGCGTGTGGCCCGGGCCGAACGCCCCCAGCGCGCCGTCCCTTAGCAAATCCGACCGCCCCGATTCGGGGCTTCGGACTTCGCTCTTTGGATTCCTCTCGCTTCCCGGTCTCCGGATTTCGGGTTTGGCGCCGACCAGCCGGACATTAGTGAAGCTTGACGCCGACCCCCGCTCCCAATTAGTATCGCGTCTATGAGGACTTGGAACTTGAACAGGCCCTGCGCAGCCCTGCTCCTGCTTCTTGCGGGCGCGTCAGCGCCGGCATCGGCCCAGACCGTCCAAATGCTCTCCACCCTTGATGCCTTGCAAAGCGCCCCAGCCGGGGGCGGCGGGGCCGGTTACCGATCGGCGAATCTGAGTCCTAAATAGCCCGCCCTCGAGAATAGTGTGAAAGAATCCTCCCTCTGCCGGCGAGTAATAAGCAGGCATGAAAATCGTGACACAATCCCTTTGTCCTATAATGGGAAAGGCCATGAAGACTTGGAATCTCAATATGCTCGGTGCGGGACTGGTGCTGCTGCTGCTTGCCGGTGTGTCAGTGCCTGCATCAGCCCAAACGTTTCAACTGCTTTCCGCCCTTGATGCTTTGCAGGGCGCCGCCGCTGGGGGCGGCGGGGATTCCGGAGCACCCGTTATCAGTGCGGAGGGACGCTATGTGTTGTTCGCCAGCACGGCCGCCAACCTGGTGTTGATGAGCAGCAACACCGCCGTGCCGCCGCGCAATCCGCCCGCCCTCAATGTCTTCCTGCGCGACCGCACCAACGGAACGACCGCCTTGGTCAGCGTCAATCTGGCCGGGACGGGCGGCGGCAATGGCGATTCCCTGCCGGTGGGCCTCTCGACCAATGGCCGCTATGCCGTGTTTGAGAGCAGCGCCACCGACCTGGTGCCGAGGGACACGAATAGCGCCACCGATGTGTTCGTTCGTGACCTGGCAGAAGGGACCACCATCCCAGTGAGCGTCAGCACCAACGGCGGCTTAGGCGACGGTGCGTCACGCAGCGCAGCGATGACTCCCAATGGCCGCTACGTGGCCTTCGTCAGCGCGGCCACCAACCTTGTGGCTGGGGACACCAATGGCATCCCTGATGTTTTCGTTCGTGATTTGCAGGCCGGCGTAACCACACTCGCCAGTGTTGGGGCAATGCCGGTCTCCGGCAAAGGCAGTTCGGAATCCCCAGACATCACGCCGGATGGCCGCTACGTTGCTTTCTACAGCACTGCCACCAACCTGGGGGCTGGCGTCCCGAATACCCAGGACGTCTATGTTCGTGATCTGGTTGGCGGCACAACGATCTGGGCGAGCACGGGCGCGGGAGCGGCGGCGCTGGCCGTGCTGCAAGCCTCCAAGGTGGTCTGTTACAACCACGCCATCAGCGCCGACGGCAGGTTTGTGGCGTATGAGGTCAGCCCGGCGTCCGGCTCCAGCCCCTTGTATCCGGGACTTATTCTCCGCTACAGCCTCGACAGCGGCGCCACGGACCTGGTTCACACGAACGCCGCCATCCAGCCGGCAGTCGGGCTGGACATTCGCAACCTGGCCCTGACCCCGGACGGGCAGCGGATTGTTTTCGTTGCCAGCACCAACGGCACATCGGGCGCGACCACCTGCATCCTGCTTTGGGATGCGGCGACGGGCGCCACGACCCTGGTGAGCGGAGACCTGGGCAACCGAGTGGTCACGAACTGCACCTGTGATTGGCCGATGATTGACCCCACCCGACAGTTGGTGGTCTTCAGCAGCACCGCCACCAACCTGACCACCAACGCGCTGGTCGGGCGACTGCCACCTTTACCTGCGCGACTTGCAGGCCGGCGTCACCACGTTGCTGGATGCCGACGCCAACGGCATCGGCTCGCTCATCAGCCCCCTCGCGATGCCTCGGCTCAGCGCGGATGGCCGCTTCGTGGCCTTCGAGTGCGCCGATGGAAATCTGGTTCCCAACGACCGCAACCGCGACTCGGATGTCTTCGTGCGCGACCTGGCCGCGGGCACGGTGGAACTCATCTCGGTCCGTGATCCCAGCCTCGCCTCACTTTCACCCAACGGACCAAGCCAGCTCTCGACTTTCTGTGTCAGCGCCGACGGGCGCTACGTCGTCTTCGCGAGTGAGGCGCGCAACCTCGTGGCCAACGACACCAACGACTGCCGGGATGTCTTCGTGCGCGACCAGGTGAATGGCACCAACATCCTCGTGAGCGCCGGGACCAACGGGCTCAGCGGGGACAGCCTTTCCTTTGGGCCGGCGATGAGTGCCGATGGCCGTTATGTCGCCTTCACCAGCCATGCCGACAACCTCGTGGCGGGCGACACCAACCGGGCATCGGATGTCTTCGTCCGCAACCTGCAAACCGGGGTGACTACCCTCGCAAGCGTCAACAGCAGCGGCACTGGGCCCGGCAACAAAGAGTCCTACTCACCAGAAATCAGTTCCGGCGGCAGATACGTTCTGTTCCGGAGCAAGGCCGGCAACCTGGCTGCCGGCTCGTTCACCGGCACCGAGAATCTGTTCGTGCGCGACCTACAAGCCGGCACGAACCACGCCCTCACCACCAACGGCTTGTGCTGCGCGGCGATGACCCCGGATGGGCGGTTCGTGGCGTTTGTTGACATGGTTGGGAGCATCAGCGGCAAACTCTATGTGTGGGCTTCAGGGTCGGCCACGAGGGTTTACACCAACAGCACGAGCGGGATCACGACGGTCGCCATCAGCCCCGACGGGAACCGGATTGCGTATCGGGCTGGTTCCACTGCCATGGGGTTGTTCGTGGCGGACCGGGCTGCGGGGACGAACGGGACGGTCAGCTCAAGTTCGCCGGCATCCCGCCTGGGTCTGCGCTTCAGCGCCGACAATCGCTTCCTCGTCCATGCCGCGACGGTGAGCCAGACCAACCAGGTTTATCTCTACGACTGCCTGGGCGGAACCAACCTGCTGGTCAGCCGCAGTTGCGACTCAGCCGCGCCGGCCCGTGGCTCATCCGACTCCCCGGACATCAGCGCCGATGGCCGGTTTGTGGCTTATCGCAGCGCCGCCACCAACCTCGTCCCCGGCGACACCAACGGCATGCCGGACATCCTGCTCTTTGACCGGCAAACCGGCATGACTACGCTGCTGAGCGTGAGCCGGTTCGGAAACTTCGCCGCAGACAATCGTTCGCTCTGTCCGATCTTCAGCGCCGACGGCCAAACCCTCGTCTTCCAGACCTGGGCTTCTGACCTCGCCGGGGCGGACTTCAACCACGGCAGCGATGTGCTGACTTACAGCCTCTACTCCTCAGCCCCGATACCCCTGTTCTGCGCGGCGATCTATCCGGGCAGCACACCGGGCCAAAGTCCCTGGATTACCTGGCAAGCAGTGCCGGGCAGGAGTTACCGCGTGCAGTTCAAGAACAGCCCCGACGAGTCCAATTGGCAGGAACTAGGCGGCAGTGTGACGATCCTCGGCAACCAGGGCTACTGCCAGGACCTCGCCCCGGCCGCCACGCACAGATTCTATCGAATTGTGGGCCTCTGAACCTTGGAGTTAAAGACATGCTTGCCAGAACGACTTTTGCTCTCACTCGCGACCCGCGGTCGCCCGAAACGGGCGCGCGGCCTCCGAGTGCATTCACACTCATAGAACTGCTGGTGGTGATCGCGGTGCTCGCGCTCCTGGCCGCTCTGCTCGTGCCGGCCTCGGCCCACATCCGGCCCAATGCCCAGGCTATCCAGTGTCTGAACAATCTCCGGCAGTTGGCGTCCGCATGCAAGATGTACGCCGACGATAACGGCGGCAGGATAGTCTCAGCTTATCCCCCCTACGGCGGATTCACCGCCACCTGGTGCGGAGGCACTGCAGAGACAGGAGGTCTCAATGGTGGCAACGTTTACGGGGGGGCCGACCCGGCGGGCATTCAGATGGGACTGCTCTGGCCTTACACCAAAGCGCTTGGTCTCTACCACTGCCCGACCGATCGTCGTGTCGCGGACGCTGCTGGAGTCCCCGCGGGATACAAAGGGAAGCCCATTCTGCGCAGCATTTCGATGAACTCGTTCATGGCTGGCAGAAGCTTTGGCGCAAACCCGGATTGGGTTGTGACCAGTCCGACCGGCCCTCGGGACCCGAACCATCCAGTTTATATCAAAGAGACCGAAATCAAGCTGCCAAAGCAGACCTGGCTGCTGGTGGATGAAGACCAGGACAGCATTAATGACGGCATGTTTATCGTGGATGTTGGGGGCTTGAAACGATTCCTGGACCTGCCGTCGCGCGCGCATAGGTTCGGCTATGGCATCTGTTTTGCGGACGGCCACGGCGAGATCAACCAGCTCAGAGACGATGCCAGCAGGACCTGGCATGTGGGCGACATGGGCGGGCTCAATGATTGGATGCGGTTCACGAATATCACCACCCATCCGCTGTGATGGGATGAACGTAAATTGGCTTGTGGCATGGCCCTGGACTTGCTCTGCTTCGGCGCGGCAAAATAAGCGTTCCGTTATGACACTGGACCAGGCAACCAAACTCATTGAATCGTGCGCCGAGCAGATGAATGCCCGGTATAAGAAAGTCGTCTTCGACGAGTGGGCGGTCGTCTCATTGGCTGGCCACAAAGGCCGGCTCCTGGCCTATATCGGCCCGCGCAAGGAGGGGTTCCAGAAGAACTTCCTCACCGATGTCGGCGCGCTGCGCCAGGGCCTGCTAAACAGGGAATACAACGTGGGCGACTTCGAGTTCGCTCGCCACGGCGTGGGTCCGGCCTTTGAATCGTTCATGGTGGTCGGGCAGGGGCTTTACCTCATCTGCAACAACACTGTCCAATCGATGGACAGCATCACACAGGACCCGCTGTGGCTCGGGGCCCAAGTGCCCTTTGTGGAGCTGAGCGACAAGTTCCGCGCCGACCCTTTGGGCCTCCCATCGTAGTTCACAGGTCAGTTTCCCAGCCCCTTGTAGAGGAACACGAGGTAAGCGCCCGTTAGGACCCAGCCCATCAACCGGGGCAGGCGCCCGAAGATGGCGACCAGCAGAAAGTGCAGGGCAGCCGTTGCCAGCAGGATGACAATGCCGGCCTGGAAGAAGGCGGGTACCTGGATCGGGCGATAGAGGGCGTAGATCCCGACGCACAGCGGAATGCTGATGTGGCCGTCGCCGACCTGTGAGGTATAGACCACTTCCGGATTCCCCCGCCAGGCGTAGTAGAAGGCGAGCAGCGCGTTGGGCAGCACCATCAGCCAGCCACTCAGCCAGCCGAGATGTTTGGCGCTGATGAAGCCGGCATGAATGTGGGAGACCCAGTCCACCAGCCAGTCCGTGCTGAGGTAAATGGCGTAAGCGCCGATGGCCAGCACGGCCAGGTCGAAGGGCAGCATCCAGCTAAAGGACTTGTTCTGGCGGACGTTGCTCTTGAGCACGTCGAAGACGTGGAAGCATTGCCAGAACAGGAACAGGCCGACGAGGACGAGGCCGTCGCCGGAGTCGAGTTTGCCTTTGCGCGCCAGGGCCCAGACGGCGCCGGTGAAGAACAGAACCGCCGTGAGCGTCAGCAGCAGCGACAGCCGGTTGATCTGCCGCTCCTTCTGCTTGGGGTTCCTCCCTTTCGACTTGCCGGCGGGCAGCACGTTCATGCCCCAGACGATGGTCGGCAGCCCAATCAGCAGCGTCATGTTCGTGACGTTGTTGACCAGCGAATTCGTCACCACCTCGGCGCCCGGCCCGCCGTTGGCGCCGAGCACGAAGGCGAAGATCAGGTTGCCCATGCCGGAGCAGTAGGGCATCACCAGCGTCCCCAGCACCGTCCCCTCGACGCCGCTCGCGGTCATCGCTTCCAGCCGCCAGATCATCAGCAACGACGCGGCGACGAACAGGCCGAGGAAGAACCACGGCGCCCAGGGCCCCGTGCTCTCCATCCATGTGATGAACGCTTTCAACCCCGCCAGTCTGGCAAGCGGCGGCGGCTGCGCCAAGGCGGTAGTGGGATCAGGCCTGCCCCAGCTTCGCGAGCACCTCTGGCGCCGCCAGGCCGTACAGCTTGATCACCTTGTGGCGCGAGGTGTGGCCGCGGACAATGTCCACCCGGTTGCGCGGGCAGTGCAGTTGCTGCGCCAGCAGCTTGAGCAAGGCCTCGTTGGCCGCGGCGTCCACCGGCGGCGCGGTGACTTTGACCCGGAGTTCGTTGCCCAGCGCCTCGCCGATCTCGTTGGCGGAAGCGCGCGGCTGGAGCTTCACCGACAGCAGGACACCGTCGGGCTGGGCGCGAAGAAAGGCTGGCATGGTCATGGATCGAAATGAATACTGGCCCAGCGCAGCGCGGAAAGCTAGTATAGTGTTTCAGAATTGCCGATACTGTTCCAGCAGACTAAAAACCCGGCAGAGCACAGCCGCACTCCAAAACGCTTCGCGACCTTCGGCGCATTGGAGAGCGCATCAGGGTCTTGGAGTGCGGCTGTGCTCTGCCGCTTTGGTTGACAAATGTATGCGTAATTCTGATACGCCACAAGCTAAAGTGTAGGCGCCGCAAAGAACACGAACAACATGAACAACCTGAACCGCAAGTCTGCACGGACATTAGCGCTTTTCGCCGGGCTGGCACTGGCAGCCGGCTGTGCGTCAGAACCTCCTGGTAAACCGGCATCTTCGGCGGTGCCGCATCCGGACCCGGTTCCGACGCCGCCCGCGGCAAGTGCGGAGTCCAAGGTAACCTTGCCGCCTGGCGCGGCCCAGCCGCCGGCGCCGTTTGAGGGCGAGGGCTGGCAGCCGATGTTCGACGGCCAGAGCCTGGCGGGCTGGCGGGAAACGCCCTTCGCGGGCCGCGGCGAGGTGCATTGCCAGGCCGGCGTGATCGTCCTGGGCATGGGCGACCCCTTTACCGGGATCAACTGGACCAACGAGTTTCCCCGGGTGAACTACGAGGTGGCGTTTGACGCCATGCGGCTCATGGGCTCGGACTTCTTCTGCGGGCTGACCGTGCCGGTCGGGACCAACTGCTGTAGTCTGATTGTCGGCGGCTGGGGCGGCTCGCTGGTCGGCATCTCCAGCCTCGACGGCATGGACGCGTCGGAGAACGAGACCACCAAGTTCATCAACTTCGAGTCGGGCCGCTGGTATCGCATCCGGCTGCGCGTGACGGAGAAGAAATCGAGGGATGGATTGACAAGGAGAAGCTGGTGGACGTGCAGACCGCGCGACCGGAGAATTTCCGTGCGGCCCGGGGACATCGAGCTGTCGCAGCCGTTCGGGCTGGCGGCCTGGCAAACTTCCGCGGCGCTCCGCGAGATCAAGTTCCGGCGGGTAAGCGGGCCGGCCGGCAAAGGGGAGTAACAGCGAAGGCGCGAAGGTGCGGGGGCCGGAGGGCGAGGGGCAGAGTTACGAACACGGATACCAGGATTAACACAAGACGGATCCGGAGCGCGAACGTTCTTGCCCGATGGCAGTTGCGAGGCGGACAAGAATGTCCGCGCTCCAGCCGGCGGCTTGCACGAAAACGGTGAGGCGTGAGCTTGCGACTGACGGCCCCGCGTGTAGCGGGGGGCGTCAATCGCCATTCGTAAATCCCCTAAACCGTGTAGGTGCTCGCCGCCGTGGTGCCGCCGCGTCCGGTCCAGTTGGTGTGGAAGAACTCGCCGCGCGGCTTGTCCACGCGCTCGTAGGTGTGGGCGCCGAAGTAGTCGCGCTGGGCCTGGAGCAGGTTGGCCGGCAGGCGCTCGCTGCGGATGCCGTCGAAGAACGCCAGGGCGGTGCTGAACGCCGGCACGGGGATGCCCTTCTTGACGGCGGTGCTGACCACCTTGCGCCAGGAGCGGGTGCAGCTCTTGATCGCCTTCTTGAAGAACGGATCGAGCAGCAGGTTGTCCAGGTTCGGGTTCTTGTCGAAGGCCTTCTTGATCTCGCCCAGGAACGCGCTGCGGATGATGCAGCCGCCGCGCCACATCAGCGCGATGCCGCCGTAGTTGAGGTTCCAGCCGTATTGCTTGGCCGCGGCGCGCATCAGCATGTAGCCCTGCGTGTAGCTGATGATCTTCGAGGCGTAGAGCGCCTTGCGGATGTCGTCGACCCACTGGGCGCGGTCGCCGGCGAACTTCGGGTTCGACGGCTTGAAGACCTTGGCGGCTTCCACGCGCTCGTCTTTCATGGCCGACACGCAGCGCGAATAGACCGCCTCGGCGATCAGGGTGATCGGGATGCCCATTTCCTGCGAGGAGATGACCGTCCACTTGCCGGTGCCTTTCTGGCCGGCGGTGTCGAGGATCTTGTCCACGAGCGGCGTGCCGTCGTCGTCCTTGTAGCCGAGGATGTCGCGGGTGATCTCGATGAGGTAGGAGTCCAGCTCGCCCTTGTTCCACTCGGCGAAGACCTCGTGCATCTCGTCGGGCGTCATGCCGAGGCCGTCCTTCATCAGCTGGTAGGCCTCGCAGATGAGCTGCATGTCGCCGTATTCGATGCCGTTGTGGGTCATCTTCACGTAATGGCCGGCGCCGCCTTCGCCGACCCAGTCGCAGCACGGCGAGCCGTCGGCGACCTTGGCGGCGATGGCCTGGAAGATGGGCTTCACGTGCGGCCAGGCGGCCGGGCGAGCCGCCGGGCATGATGCTCGGGCCGCGGCGGGCGCCTTCCTCGCCGCCGGAGACGCCGGTGCCGATGTAGAGCAGGCCCTTGGACTCGACGTACTTGGTGCGGCGGATGGTGTCCTCGAAGAGCGAGTTGCCGCCGTCAATGATGATGTCGCCCGGCTTCGAGATGCGGGAGCAGCTGCTCGATGAATTCGTCCACGGCCTTGCCGGCCTTGACCATGAGCATGACCCGGCGGGGCTTCTTGAGCAGCGCCGACCATCTCCTGCGATGCGAGTGGGCGCCGAGGATGTTGGTGCCCTTGGCTTCGTTGTTGAGGAAATCGTCCACCTTCGAGACGGTGCGGTTGTAGGCGGCCACGGTGAAGCCGTGGTCGTTCATGTTCAGGATGAGGTTCTGGCCCATGACGGCCAGGCCGATGACAGCAATGTCAGCTTTTGGTTCCATGTTATGTGTTGTTACAGGAGTGCTGAAGCATACTAAAGTCCTGGCGGTGCGCTAGAAGAATCTTCGTGCGTAGATGCGCATGGCCCATCTCGACCCTGCCACCGGACCACTATCGGCGAGCAAGTCGCGTAGCGCAGATTTGTAATCTGCTGTTTCGCCGAATTGTATTCGGCAGCGCGTTCCAATTGCCGATGGGCTGCGAGCTTGCCAAGCCCGGCGGATTGCAAATCCGCGATACAGCAGAGTCCAACTCTGCGCTACAGTGGTAGTGCCCAGCGCCCCGGCGGGCGCGGCCGTACGATCAGCCAGCTCGCGCCGAGCTGGAGCCGCGGGTCGGAATCCAGCAGGGTCTTCAGGGCTGGCCACTCCGCTTCATTCATCCCGCTGAAGGCGTGCAAATAGACGGCGACCGCCTCCGGCGGGTATTTCCCGAGCAAGCCGTCAACTGCCGCGCGGACCTTGGCGTCGTCCATTGCCGCCGGCAACTCCTCGACCACGCCCTCCTGGTGCGGAATGCCGAGGGCATCCAGGAAGTCCACGAGCATCTGTTTGTGCTTCTTAAGCAGCCAGGTGCGGATCAGGTTGCCGGTAATCATCTCCGACGCCGGGCGGGCCAGCGTGGCCAGCATGGCGGCGTGCTGCTGCGCGCGGGGCTGGCGTTCCAGGAATACGGGCCGCAGCTTCCGGGCTTCCGCCACGGCGCTGAGGGTGGCGCGGTAGAGCGGCTTGTCCGTCTCGTGAGCGTAAGTGAGGATTTCGAGTGCCAGGGCCGGCGACATGAAACCGAGCAGTTCGTGAGAGGTGAGCATGTGCTTGGCGGAGTCGTTAAAACAGTTGGGGCGGTTGAAAGGGTTGCCGCGTTAAGTTCTCTGGTTCATGCAAGGTGCGCGCCGGGCGTCAGCCAACGGCCGTTACGGCAATCTTGTTCTGCTTGGCCAGCCGGGCGCAAGTTTCTTGTTCCAGCACCAATGACTTGCCGGCCTCGAACGCGAGCGCGGCAATCCGCGCGGCGCCGCAGGTTTCGAGCGTTTTCGCGCCGAGGCACGGGATGTCGAAGCGAAAATCATGCTTCTCCCTCGCCACTTTGACCGCCACCGCGCCGCCTTTCGGGCCAGCCAGCTCGCCGCCGCGGGCCAGGCACTTGTCCGTCCCTTCAAATGCCTCAACTGCCAGGACGGTGCCCTCTTTAACCACTACAGTTTGGCCGATTTCGAGACGGGAGACCTCCTTCGCGATGCGCAGACCGAATTCCACGTCTGCCCGCTGCGCCGCCGACAGCTTCGGTCCGAGGTGGAAACCGGCGGGCGGCATCAACGGCTTCAGCCACGGCGTGGCCTCGATGAGCTCAACGCCCTCCTGCTTCAGTTCGTCGGCAACCGCGCCAAAAACCGTGTGCGCGTTGCGTTCCCGCAACCGCAACAGCAGAGCCATGGCCCGGAGGTCGGGGCGGACCTCGAAGAGGTTCTTGGGCGCAATCTGACCGACCATGACGCACTGCTTGACGCCGCGGTCGGTAAACGCGGCGATCATCCTGGAAAGCTGGCCCACCTTCAGCCAGACGATTTCGTCCACCAGGGAAGCGAGCGCCGGTTCGGTCTCGCCCTCGAACGCTACCGCCACGAGCCGCTTCACCCCTTGGCGCCTGGCTTCCCCGGCCAAAGTCAGCGGCAACGAACGATTGCCGGCGATAATTCCCAGGCTGTCAATTGCGCTGCTCATGGGTGCAAGGAAACGAAGCGGAAGAAGGGACAGGAAGCGGCAGAGACTGCGTCTGGGCAGCCATGCACCACCAACGAGAATAATGAGGTCCCCCTGGGCTTGCGCTCAGCCTCAGGCACCGTCCTGGTTCGTCACACATGTCTCCCATTTAAGAACATAACCCGCGCGTTGTAAACGCCGATAGCCGAAGCGCCGTTTGTTCCCCAACCGCCCCACTGCCGGGCTCAAGCGTCTCCGTGAATGCCCTCTCGTCGCGCTTTAAGTTTTCGGGGGAGGTTTCGGCGGCGGCGGTGGAGAGAGGCGGTTGATCTCGGCCTCGTACTTTTCCGCGTCGGCCTTCTTGTCCAGCTTCTGAGCCAGGGGCAGAACTTTTCGGTAGAGGGTGAGCTTGTCCGGGTAATCCGGGAACTCGCGCAGCAGTTTCTGGTAATCCTCGTAGGCTTCCGGCTGGCGATCCAAGGCGGTCAGCTTCTCGGCCAGCGTTAGCAGGAGCCGCACTCGCTGCAGCGGCGAGGGATCAAGTCCGAGCGCCTGCGCATAGGCATGCACGGCCGAGGAGGGCTTCCCCTGCGCCGCATAGAGGTCGGCGAGCTTCTCCGAGAGCACCGCGCTGGGCTTCGCGCTGGCAACCTGCTCCAGCATGGCTACCACGTCCGCCAGGGGCTTGCCGGCTACCAGGTTAAGATTGGCCAGCCGCAGCCATGACCATTCGATGAGCTGGCTGCCCCGCGCATAGAGTTCCCGGTGCAGCCGGTCGGCGTCATTCCCAAAGGGCCGGTAAAGCGGATCCCCCACCACCGTCGTTTGCCAGGACAGCACCGGTTGTGCCGCATAAGCCGCTTCGCCGAAACGTGAACCCATGAAAAACCAGCCGCGCGGTGAACACCCCCAGGTCCGGCGTCCCGGCCAGGTAGGGCTCGGTCACGCACCCCATCGTGATCGTGGCGCCCTTGGCCAGCAACGGGCCCACCCAGTTCTGATTGGTGCTGCGCAGCGTCGCCGCGCTGAAGGAATGAATATGGTACGCAAATGCGCCGGGCATAAACTCGACCTTCGGCTGCGCGAACGGTCCGGACGCATTCCCGTCATACCAGCCCACGTAAAAGGCGATTTGGCTCATCGGGAAGCCGGCCGGAAATGTCCCGGGATTCTCGTCCACCACCGTTTCGAAGCCCAGCCGGCGGCAAATTTCCGCCGCGCCGCGAATCCAGTCGTCCCCCATCTTGTAACCCGGATCGGTTATGTTGCGCAGGTCAAAGTAGGCGCGCCCCCAGAGGCCGTCCGCTTCAGCCTGGAGCGCCTTGTCCACCAGCCCGCGCGCAATCCCGGGCGTCGGCCCGTCCAGCCGTGTCACCAGCAACACTCCATTGGTCGGATGCAGCATCGCGCTGTTCGTCGTCGTATAGACCGCGTTGCGCAACGGGCCAGCCAGCGGCAGCCTCTCTTCGATCAGCGGCAGCAGGGCCAGTTCGGTGTCCACCGCCGCCTCGTCCCGGCGCAGTTCCGGCCGCAGATTCTCCATGCCCTCCTCCTTGAAGTTCGGCTCCCGTTCGATCCGCAGCGGCACACCATAGCACAAGCACGGCGTAGCGGATCTTGGATTCGACCGGCCTCCACTCCACCCGCTTGGGGTGGTTGGTCGTCGCGTGGATGATATTCGGACCGATCTGCCACAGCTTCTGTTTCTTGATCGCTTCCGCCAGGGGCTTCTGCAACTCATCCCGGAACTCCACCCGCGACATGCCTTCATTGGTCGAAAGCGCGAAACCGAAAATCTGGTTGGTCGGCACGTGCCGCCGTTCGGCATAGTAATCGGCAACGCCTTTGGATTCCGGCACGCGGGTATTGTACACGACGATCACTTCGTCGCCCGGATTCGCCGCGCCGGCAGCCGAAGCCCACCCGCAGGCCAGCATCGCCAAGGTTAACCAGTATCTCTTCACGTTCAGCTCTGACATGCTCACCTCTGCGGTGAATCGGTTCAAGCGGCCCAACACCCATCACGCACCACCGCTTGCTCGTTCACGCTTTCACGTTTCACGTTTCACGTTTCACGCCCCTACCCTCCACCCGCAACCCATCATACGCCAGCTCCACTCCCGGCGGAAGTTCCGCCTGCGCCGCGTCATGGTCGTAATCGTGCGTCAGGTGCGTGAAGTAGGTCCGGCCCGCGCCGATGCGCCGCGCCGCCGTCAGCGCTTCGTCCAGGCACATGTGCGTCGGATGCGGCTTGCGGCGCAGCGCGTCCAGCACCGCCACTTCCACCCCGCGAACCTGCTCCAGCGCGTCCGGCGGCACTTCCTTGCAGTCGCTCAGGTAGGCCAGCCGCTTCCGCCCGTCCTGGACGAACAGAAAGCCCCAGGTCTCCGCCGGCCGTGCGGCAGCGGCAGCGGAATCACCTCCAGATCGCCCAGCGTGAAAGGGCCCGTCGACCACGTGCGGTTCCGGAATGAAATAGCCCTTCGGCCACGGCCCGTCGTGGAAGGCGTAGCCGAACACGCGCTTCAGATCCTTCATCGTTGCGGCGTTCGCATAGACCGGCAGCGCCTTGCCGCCGCGCAGATCGCAGAAGCGCCGGCAGTCGTCCAGGCCCATGATGTGATCGGCGTGGGAGTGCGTGAACAGCACCGCGTCCAGCCAGCGGATCTTCTCGCGCAGCATCTGCAGGCGGAACTCCGGCGTCGTGTCCACCACCAGCTTGACCTGCTCGGTCGCCACGTAGATCGAGGGCCGCGTCCGATGGTTCTTCGGATTGGCCAGGAACGCCGGCGGATACTCCTTGCCGATGATCGGCACGCCCTGCGAGGTGCCCGAGCCGAGAAAGGTGAACGCAAATGCCATTACGGCACTTACCTTAACCAACCCGCTCCCTGCCGCAACCTGCCCGCGCATCCACTCCACCATCGCGCACGTGACTTTTCCGGTAACTTTTCCTTTGCCCCTCGCCGCCATTCCCGTCAAATTCACCGCCGCAACCGTGCCATGCTGACGACGCTGCGCATCAAAAACCTCGCCCTGGTGGCCGACCTGACGCTGGAACTGCCAGCCCGGCTACAACGTCATCACCGGCGAAACCGGCGCGGGCAAGTCCATCCTCATCGGCGCGCTCAACCTCGTCCTCGGCGAACGCGCCGACCGCACCCTCATCCGCAGCGGCAGCGACAGCTGCTCGGTCGAGGCGGTGTTCGACGTCGCCGCGGCTCGACGCGCCGCTGCCCGTCCTTCCTGGAGGAGAACGGCCTGGAGCCCTGCGAGGACCACCAGCTCGTCCTCAAGCGCACCTTCACCAGCCGCCGGCGCCAACCGCCAGTTCATCAACGGCTCGCCCACCACGCTGGCCATCCTCGCCACCCTCGGCGAATGGCTGGTGGACATCCACGGCCCGCACGATCACCAGTCCCTGCTCCACCCGGCCCGGCAGCTCGCCATCCTCGATGCCTTCGGCGGCCTGGACGCCGACCGCGAGGCCTTCGCCGAACTCGTCCGCCGCCGCGCCGCCCTGGAAGCGGAGAAGGCCGCGCTGATCGTGGACGAGAAGACCTACGCCCAGCAGCTCGACCTGCTCCGCTTTCAGGCCGACGAGATCTCCGCCGCCCGCCTCCAGCCGGACGAGGAAGCGCAGGTCGAGCAGGACCACCGCCGCGCCAGCAACGCCGCCAGGCTGCTCCAGCTC
This sequence comes from uncultured Verrucomicrobiae bacterium, assembly GCA_963822005.1. Lineage (GTDB taxonomy): Bacteria > Verrucomicrobiota > Verrucomicrobiia > Limisphaerales > UBA8199 > PALSA-1440. Next base: position 116,430 of record CAWGGD010000031.1, read on the forward strand.
AGCCAGGCCGCGCTCGACCTGCTGAGCGAAAACGAAACCTCCCTCCTCACCCAGGCCGGCATCGTCGGCCGCACCTTGCAGGAATTGCAGCGCGTGGACGCCTCCGCGCGCTCCGCTCCTGACCCTGCACGAGCAGGCCGTCGCCGCCCTGCGCGAACTGCAGGCCGAGCTTTCCCGCTACGCCGACAAGGTCGACCTCGACCCCGCCCGCCTCCAGCAACTCGAGGAGCGCCTGAACCTCATCCACTCCCTCAAGCGCAAATACGGCGCGACCCTGGCCGAAGTCATCGCCTTCGGCGAGGAAGCCCGGCGCAAACTCCAAAGCCTGCGAGCAGCGCGACGCCGAACTGGCCCGCCTCAACGCCGAGCTCCAGAAGCTCGACGCCGAACTCTGGCGCGCCGGCCAGGCCCTCTCCGCCAAACGCCGCAAAGTCATCCCCCAGCTCAGCAAGGCCGTCAGCAAGCAACTCGCCGACCTCGGCTTCAAGCAAAGCCAGTTCGACATCGCCCTCACCACCCTCGCCCAGTCCGACTTCACGCCTCACGCTTCACGCTTCACGCCCCACGGCCTCGACACCATCGAATTCCAATTCGCCCCCAACCCCGGCGAGCCCGCCCGCCCGCTGCGCGCCATCGCCTCCTCCGGCGAACTGGCCCGCGTGATGTTGGCGCTCAAGACCGTGCTGGCCGCCGAGGACCAGATCCCCGTGCTGGTCTTCGACGAAGTGGACGCCAACGTCGGCGGCGAAACCGCCAACGCCGTCGGCGAAAAGATGCGCCAGATCGCCCGCAAAGCGGCAGGTGCTCTGCATCACCCATCTGCCCCAGGTCGCCGCCCCCGCCTCCGCGCATTACGTCGTCACCAAGCAGGTCAAAGCGGGCCGCACCATCTCCGAGATCACCCTCCTCGACCCCAAAGAACGCGTCACCGAGCTGGCCCGCATGCTGGGCGGCCAGACCGACGCCGCCCGCAGACACGCCGAGGCGCTGCTCAAAGCCTAAGAGGCGGCCTGGAAAGCAGTCCGTCGGGAGAGCGAGCGTCCTCGCAAACCGACCGGTGATGCCTATGTTCAACCCTCGGTCATCGGACCTCAGCCCTACTCGGCTACAAAGGGCGGTGCCACTTCGGTCAGGCGCTCCAAACCCAGCGCGTCTGCCTGAAGCCTGCTGCACGACCGGGAGGGACGCGTCCCACCTTCCCGAGCGGCTTCAGGCATACCCCCTGACCTCCAAAACGGCCTTCGGCTTTGGACTTGCCCACGCTCGCCCTCGACACTACAGTTTATAATGCAAGCCGGTCCGGTGCGGTCGTGGTTCAACACCCGTCCACCCGCGGGCGGGGTGAGTGACGGCCAACCGGCCAAGCCACGCAGTCGTTATGAGCAAAATCATCGGTCCTCCCCAATCCGGTCGTGTCGGTGCGGTGGTCTATGTCAACAGCGCCCGCTACGGCCCCCTGGTCCGCCAATACGTCCCGCCCACCAACCCACGCACGCCTGCCCAGCAGAACAACCGCAGCGAGTTCGGGGCGGTGTCCCGCCGGTGGCGTGTCCTGCTGCCCGAGCAGCGCAGTGCCTGGCACCTGGCCGCGCTCCAGGACCGGACGGGGCTCAATGGGTATAACTACTTCGTCAAAATCAATGCCGCGCGGGCGCACCTGGGCTTGAGCCGGTTTGACCTGCCGCCGCGGCCGGTGCCGAGTCTGGGTCCCAACCCGGTGGGGGAGGTGGTGGTGACCAACACCGGCGGCCGGATCAGGGTCAAGCTGCGGGTGCCGAGCCCGCCGGGGGAATGCACGCTGGTGGAGGGGTCAGGGCCGGTGAGTGCGGGCGTGCGGTGTGCGTCGCACTATCGGTTCTTGGGGTTGCTGCCGGCGGCGGAGGATGGGTGGAGCGACATTACGGTGCTGTATGAGGCGCGCTACGGTAAGCCGACGGTGGGGATGGCGATCTTCATTCGGACGCGGCAGCAGGTGGACGGGTGGATGGACGTGCCGAAGGTGACCAGCGCGATCGTCCCCGGCGCCTAAACCCCCGGACCCACTTTCTTGTCCTACGAACCGGTGCCGGAGCCGACCTGGGCTCCCGCCGGAAGGGGATGCTTTACGTCAGTAAGGCTCTCGCCGCCTGAAATTGGCCCTGGCACCCGAATGGCGAGGTGCTCGGTGCCCGTTTCGAGTCTCTCGGAGTCTGCCGGATCCATCCTGGAGCCTCCAACCTTCCATCTTGAGTGCTCTTGTGCCTCATTCCTCCACTGCCTTTCGGACTTTATACCTCCGTCCTTCCTCCGTTAAACCTCCGTTCTATCTCCGTTTTACCTCCTACTATTTATCGGATGTAGAATGGAGGGAGAACGGAGATTTAATGGATTTACAAAGGAGCAACTGCACAAGCGTTGGGCAAGATCATCGTGAAGAAGGGCTTACCCTGCGCTTACCTGGTTCCTCCGGTCGAGCGCGCGAGCACCGGCCACGAATTGGCGGATGACCTTGCGGAGGTCGAACTCGGTGCGACTGACCGGCGCTCGTTTGCTGCCGCCATCCGCAAAGGCCGCAAAGCCCTCAAGTCGCTCAAGAATCCGTGGGGTTGATTCTCGACAGTTCCCTGGTGCAGGCCCGCCTTTGGGCGCAAGTTTCGGAGATGGGCCAAATGATTGGCCCGTACAGACCTGATTGTCGCCGCGACAGCCCTGCATCGGCGATGGGCTGTCGCTACGTTCAACGCCGGCGAGTTCCGCCACATTCGCGGTTGAGAGGTGATCGAACCGTAGGGTTTGGACCTCCAGGTGGTTGGGGCGTGAGACTGATCCATGCCCCGCTGGCGTCATAACCTTGCGACGCCAGTTCGGCACGCTGACCGCAAAACAGGTCAAATCGCCTCCGTACGATGGCAGTGCGGGAAACAAGCTCAGACCCCCCTGCGAATCGAAATCCGAGCAACCTTATCGCAACGCTATGACCAGAGCGCAGTCGTTTGGTTGCAAAACACGATAGCGGTTCGGCACAAACCTTCAAACCGCTACGCCCCAGTTTGGGACAAAGCACGATCGGAATTGAATCCGTAACGCCTTGACTGCATTCAGAGACCCTGCCTTCCTCACATGAACGCAGTTCTGACTGACGACGGCAAGATCGTGCTCCCGCCGGAGTTGCGCAAGAACGCCCAACTCCAGCCCGGCGACACGCTGGACGTCCAGTTTTACAAAGGCTCCATCGTCCTGCGCAAGCACCAGCCTCTCACGCCAGAACAATGCGCCGCCCTGCTGGAGCGCAGCCGTGCCCAGCCCAAGCCCGCACCGGACGATGACGCTGCGGTTGAGCAAGTCGTTCGGGAACTGCGCGCCCAGCGTCGATGCCAGTTCGGTTGGAACTTGCGCCAAAGAAATAGGGCCTGGGTAAGAAGAACTGGCTGTTCTTCGGTTCCGAAGAAGCCGGCCAGCGCAGCGCCGTGATCTACACGCTCATCAAGAACTGTCGGCTGCACGGCGTCGAGCCCTACGTCTATCTCAAGGACGCGCTGGAACGGCTGCCGCACACCACCAATCGGGAAATCGCCCAACTGACGCCGTTCAACTGGCAGAAGGCGCGGGCGCGCCAGTCGCGCCTCCAACAGGCCGCCTGAATTCCCTTCGGCGCTAGGCCAACTGCTCAACTTATCATAACCCTTCTGGTTCCCTTTCCGTTCACTGACCTCGGTAGCGCCAAGCAGCCGACCGGCGCGCACGTGAGTTGCCGCTTGCCACGCGCGGGCCACGACCGTATCTTGCCGCCATGATCATCATCCGCTTTTCGGACACCGAAGCGAAGAAGCGAGCCATTGGGTTCCTGGTGGGACGTTTTCCGGGCAAGACCTGGTCCACCGGCGAGGTGGCTGTCCCGGAGGAGGCCCTGGCCGCGTTGGCGGCGGAGGGAATTCAATTCACGGTGGAAGGCCCCGCCACTTATGACCGCCTTGTGTCGCTTCGAGATGCTGCTCCCGCGGCGGTTTAACGACGGCCAGGTCGTTCCCACCGAACTGATCGCCGAAACGATCCATGATTTGGAGGATCGCTGTGGCGCGGCGACGTGGGAAACGCAAGTCCTGCAAGGCCGCTGGCGTTATGAGGGCACGACCTATCGCGATGAATTGGTGCGAGTATTTGTGGACACCCAGGATACCAAATCCAATCGCGACTTCTTTACTGCCTACAAAGCACGGCTCAAGAGCCGGTTCAAGCAATTGGACATCTGGCTGACCGTGCATCCCATCGAGGTGTTGTAATCTCGGCGACGAGTCGGGGCGTCGGAACCCTGCAACGCCAGTTCGGTTCTCACCCCCGCAAGCACCCGCAACCGACCGTCGGCGACGCCGGTGTGGAAAGAACCCAAACGCACCCTCCCTACGATGGCCGTGCGGAACACCACCTCATCCACCTCGCGCTACGACACCAGCGTGGGAAAACCCAACCTCCTCCCGGACGCAACTTTTATCCGCCCATTCCGGTCATAGCGCTACGACGGCAGCGCCGTGCAAAATCGCCACTCCTGGAAAACCTGCAAAAGCACCAGCCGCGTCGAAACCTTCAATCAGAGCGCCATAATTTGGCACCAAACTACGCCGGCAGTGCGGAACAAACGCTGAAATCGCTACGACCCCAGTTCAGGACAATCTACGACGGGAGAAAAGTTCGTAACACCTGCTCGCCCGCGATGCGGGCGACAGGGTGTTCGTGGCCGCGGCGGCGCACGCGGCGTTCCTGGTCACACAAAACCGCAACCTGCTCGCGCTGGAAAAACCCTTTGGCGTTCAGGTCGTGACGCCGGTGCAACTGATTCGCGCACTTCGACTCTGATGATGGTGTGTCAATAGTGTGGGCTGCCGCTGGTTCGAGCCGACGTGGGAGATTATCTTGTTGTAAATCCTGCAGGACATCATACACTCAAGCCGTGATTGAGATTGGCGGGTTATTGGGTGACTTCCGAGAGGACAGGCGCTTCTGTTCCAACGCCGGCAAACCGGCTCGCGACAGATGGGTGTTTGAGCATTGGTGTCGGCGCATGGGCAAAGAAAGCAGCGCGTTTGTGCAGGGAGAGGGTTCCGAATTTTGTAGGGGCCAGGAATACGTGGAAATTACCGAAGCTGTGCCGCCAGGCTGCAGACGGCAAGACGAATTAAGAAAGCAGAGTCTGAGCTTCTGGCAGGTAAATCTCCGCAACCCTGGGATTCAGTTTCACTGGAAGAAGTGTTAATGGGCGGGCACTGTTGGGTTCTGAATGCTATAGCTGCTAAAGCGAGGAAGTATCGCTCCGCCGCTCGCGGTTGGGTGTGGTGGTGTACGTCAATTTCTCGTTTTGGCAAAGGGTCTGTTGGGACTTGGTGAAATCCCAATTGGGAGCTAGTCCGCCTCCATTTGAGTGTATTGACGTGCTTAGTGCGGACGGAAGCCAAGTTATCTTACTGTTTTCCCAAAGAACCGGCATGCTTGATGGGACACGCGAGCGACGATCCTCGACCGTTTGCGCCGCCGGAAGGGAGGCAGGGCCCGTCCGTCCGTGAACTTTCGAGCGGCCATGATGAAAGAGTGTTGGGGGGTAATGGCCCTTAGCGTTTGTGTGGCCGCGTTTGGACAGTCGCCGGTGATTACTTCGTTCAGCCAGAACGGAGGACTGATCTGTAGCAACTTGCTGCCGAGCACGTTGACGAGTGTGGAATGGGCTTCGTCGGCAATGGGGCCGTGGACAAATAATTGGGCGGGGATGGATTCGCTCAGGGCGGACTCGAACGGGATGATCCGGGTAAGCGTGCCGATGTTTTACCGCGTACGGGGGGTCGCGATGGCCACGAACATGGTGATGATTCCCGCTGGGTCGTTCAGTATGGGGGACACCTTCGGCGAAGGTTGGGGCAACGAGTTACCGTTCACACAAATTATGTGACTGCGTTTTGCATGGACCGGTACGAGGTGACGAAGACCCTGTGGGACAAGGTATATCAGTGGGCAACCAATCACGGCTACAGCTTTGAATCGGGTGCTGGCATGGCGGGGTGAAATAGCAAAGGACCAACACCGGCGCACCGTCACCTGGTATGACGCGGTGAAGTGGTGCAATGCGCGCAGCGAGAAAGAAGGCCGCACCCCGGCCTATTATACCGGCGCGGCGCAGACGACCGTTTATCGGAGCGGGGAGATGAACGTGGACAATAGTTGGGTGAAATGGAATGCGGGGTATCGGTTGCCGACCGAGGCGGAGTGGGAAAAGGCGGCGCGCGGCGGGGCGACGGGCAACGTTTCCCGTGGGCGGATGCGAACACCATCACCCACAGCCGGGCGAACTACTTCAGCATGGCCGTTTACCTCTACGACGTGAATCCACGCGTGGCTACCACCCGACGTATGACAACGATGGGCTCTGGCCCTACACCAGTCCGGTGGGCAGTTTTGCCGCCAATGGGTATGGGCTGTATGACATGGCCGGCAACGTGATGGAGTGGTGCTGGGATTGGCACTCGGGCACTTACTACGGTCCTTCACCTAGCACAGATCCGCGGGGTCCGTCTTCAGGCTCTATCGTGTGCTCCGGGGGGCTGTTGGGGAGGGTTTTGACAGCTACGCTCCCTACTGCCGAACGGCGTGCCGCGGCGGTAACGACGTCTTCCAGACGATCACCGTCGGCGACTCCATAGGGTTCCGTTGCGTTTTGCCCGCGGGTCAGTGAGCAGGAAGTGTAAGCCGAGTCGCTGCGGAGCCCGGTGGCCTCTTCGGAACAGCTTTGGATGGGCTTCGAAAGAGCTTCCAGGTGGTTTGAGGTGGCTTCGCCGCGCCCCGTAAAGCGTATTCCGCCGAGTCGCGCCAGCTCCGGCCGGCTCCTCGCTGCGGGTCCAATCGCAGGGGGCAAACAAACAAGTGTCACCCATCACAATTGACACTCCTGGCGCAGGCGGTGACCAACGTCACTCGTCCTTCGCTTGTCTGACGCCCCCACCTCGATTAGGTTCCGCGGGTGATTTACGACGCGTCATTGGACGGCTTGCTGCAGAAGGTCTGGGATGGGCAGCGCATCAACCAGGCTGAGGCGCTGCGGCTGTATGCGTCTGCCGCTCGAAGAGCTGGGCGCGCTGGCCGACCGGCGGCGCCAGCTCGCCCGAGCCGACGCTTACGACGGGCGCGGGAACGAAATCGTCACCTACATCGTTGATCGGAACATCAACTACACCAACGTCTGCAACGTCTATTGCAAGTTCTGCGCCTTCTACCGCACGGAGAAGGATGCCGACGCCTACGTCATCGCCCTGGACGAACTGGACCGGAAGATCGAGGAGACGATCGCGCTGGGCGGGACGCAGATTCTGCTGCAAGGCGGCCACCACCCCAAGCTCAGCAAGCAGTGGTATCTGGACCTGCTGGCGCACATGAAGGCCAAGTTTCCCCAGGTCAACATCCACGGCTTCAGCCCGAGTGAGTTTGTCCACTTCCGCGAGGTGTTCAACGAGCCGCTGGACACGCTGGTTGCGGACTTCAAGGCGGCGGGCCTGGGCTCGATCCCGGGCGGCGGCGCCGAAATCCTCGTGGACCGCGTGCGGCAGCAAGTCTCGCCGCTCAAGGCGATGAGCGATGACTGGCTGGAAGTGATGGATGTGGCCCACCGGCTTGGCTTGAATTCATCGGCCACCATGATGTTCGGCCACGTCGAGACAATCGAGGATCGGATCGAGCATCTCGAACGCGTGCGCGTCCAGCAGGACAAGTCCAAAGGCTTCACCGCGTTCATTTGCTGGACGTTCCAGGCCGAGCACACGAAGCTGCGCGCGCCGACGGTCGGGGGCGCACGAGTATCTTGCGCACGCAGGCGCTCGCCCGCATCTACCTCGACAACTTCCCCAGCGTGCAAAGCTCCTGGGTCACTCAGGGCCAGGAAATCGGCCAGGTCGCCCTGAAGTTCGGGGCGAACGACCTGGGCAGCATCATGATCGAGGAGAACGTGGTGTCGCAGGCCGGCACGACCTTTCGCATGACCGTCGCCGACATGCGCCGGCTCATCTCAGAACTCGGCTACGAGCCGCGCCAGCGGGACAATTGGTACCGGCTGGTCGAGTGACTCAGCCGAATCTATGCAGAGGGAGGGGGGGAGCACATGCCTCTGGCGTGTGGTTTGAGGCGTCCCGCCGCAAACTTCCCTTTGCCTGATTCAACGGTCAAACGGTGATGGATGAATGCGAGGACGAGGCCAACGGCGGGACGCCGTTGGCAGCACGCGGGACGCGTGCGCTCCCCACCTCCAGCCGAGTCGCTACGGTTCAGCGGCTGGCGCCGAACACGTTGTCCAGGATGACCTCCTTGGTCTTCCAGAGCAGCGCCATGGTCATGGCCAGGGGCAGCAGAACCAGCGCGATCAGAAACCAAAGGTTGCCGTGCTCCATCACGCTCACCACCGCGCCCAGCCAGAAGGACAGCGCCTGGAACTGGCCGGCCCCGAGATAAACCAATGCCAGCACGAACGTGGCGCTGAGCAGCATGAAGTTCAGCGTAGTGAATTGCCGGGTCTCCAGCCGCAACGCCTCGTCAGGCAACATGGCCCCCAGGCGCCGCAAAACCAGGTTGACGCTGCCCAGGAAGAGTAAGGCGGAAAGGGCCAGCAGCACCACCATGGCCAGGAAGAACAGGTTGGCCGGCACCTTGTTCCACCAGTAAAGGAACGGGCTGAGGCCGAAGTTAATCAGGCTAAGGAGCCGGGCGCGGTCGAGCGCCGCGCGCCACACGCGCTCCTGCTTCTGGAAATCGCCCAGTTGCCACAGGCCGAACGCCAGCAGGCCCGTCGTCACCAGCGGCGGCACGATGCCAAACACCTTCAGCGAGTCGGCCTTCGCCGTGTGGAAACACACGATCAGCGCGATCGGCAGCCCCCAGAACAGGGCCGATAGCCCGCGCACCAGCCGGCCGAGCGACCGCAACAGTTCGGCGTTGGGGGCGGCGTCAGGCATTGGGGGAAGGAAGAAGGATGAAGGATGAAGGATGAATAGGGCACGGAACGGGGCCACTGAACCGGGCGCCCAGGACGTGCCGGCTATTCCTCATTCGGGCTGCTGTCCTCATTTGTCATTGGTCCTTGCTGCTGGACGGCCCCAACACGCGGCACACCCCGATCAAAAGCTCAGGTAGGTGTACTGCTTCAGCCCGCGTTCGTAATCATCCAGCAACCGCATCGCTTCGGAAGGCTTCATCCGGTCGGACTTGATCGCCTCGTCCATCTGGGCCTTCATCTGCCGCTTCAACTCGTTCTCGTCGTACTGCACCGACGCGAGGCACTGGACGATCGTGCTGCCTTCGATGATCTCCTCCACGTAATAGCCCGCCGGCTCGTCCGGCTCGAGGAACACATGGACCTCGTTGACACGCCCAAAGAGGTTGTGCAGGTCGCCCATGATGTCCTGATACGCGCCCATCAGGAAGAAGCCGAGATAGTAGGGCTCGATCTGCCCGTTGCCGTTGGTGTTGAGCCGGTGCAGCGGCAGCGTGTCGCGCACGTCGCGCAGGTCAATGAACTTGTTGACCTGGCCGTCGGAATCGCAGGTGATGTCCACCAGCGTCGCTTCCCGCGTCGGGCGCTCGTTCAGCCGGCTGACCGGCATGATCGGGAACAATTGGTCCAGCGCCCAATGGTCGAGCAGCGATTGGAACACGGAGAAATTGCAGAGGTATTGGTCGCCCAGGCTGTCTTCGAGCTTGCGAATTTCCTCCGGCATATAGCTCTGACCTTTGAAACTCTCGACGACCTCCCGGCTGATCTCCCAATAGAGATTCTCGATCTTGGCCTTGTCCGGCAAATCCATCATGCCGAGCGTGAACATGTTCTGCGCGTCCTCCTTCCGCTCCAGCGCGTCGTGATACGCCTCCAGCTTGTTCAACTTCGGCAGGTTCTTCCGGATATCGAGCAGCTCGTTCACCAGCGGGTGCTCGTTGTCGCCATATTGGATCTGTCCGGCCAGCCGAACTTTCTCAATCGCGCCGAACACCTCCACGATCAACACGCTGTGATGGGCCACGATCGCGCGGCCGCTTTCACTGATGATGTCCGGGTGCGGCACCTTCTCCGCGTTGCAAACGTCGGCGACGTAATAGATGATGTCGTTGGCATACTCCTGGAGCGTATAATTGGTGGAGCTGTCGAACGCCGAACGGCTTCCGTCGTAATCCACGCCCAGCCCGCCGCCCACGTCGAGGAATTCGAGCTGAAAGCCCATCTTGTGGAGCTTGGCGTAGAAGCGCGCCGCCTCCTGCACCGCCTTCTTCACCGTCAAAATGTCCGGCACCTGCGAGCCGATATGGAAATGCAGCAGCTTGAAGCAATGGCTAAGGTTCTCCGCCTTGAGCATTTCCGTCGCCGCCAGCAATCTCCGCCGTGCTCAAACCGAACTTGGCGTTCTCGCCGCCGCTCTCCGCCCATTTGCCGGCGCCCTTGGCTGAGCAGCCGCGCGCGAATGCCAATCAGCGGTTCCACGCCGAACTGCTTGGACAGCGTGATGATCTGGCGCAGTTCTTCCAGCTTCTCGACCACCATGATGACCTTCTTGCCCAGCTTGGTGCCGAGCAGCGCCATCCGGATGAAGCTGGCGTCCTTGTAACCGTTGCAGACGATCAGACTGCCCAGCTGGCCTTGCAGCGCGAGGCCGGCGAACAGCTCCGGCTTGCTGCCGACTTCGAGGCCGAAATCAAACGGCTTGCCGGCATCGAGAATTTCCTCCACCACCTCGCGCAACTGGTTCACCTTGATCGGGAACACGCCGCGATACTTGCCCTGGTAATTGAACTCGGCGATGGAGTTGCGGAAGGCCAGGTTGATGGACTCCACCCGGTGGCGCAGGATGTCCTGGAATCGGATCAGCAGCGGAAACTTCAGCCCGCGCCCCTTCGCTTCCTCAATGACGTCAGTCAGGTCCACGGTGGCGCCTGCATCCTGCAGCGGTTTGGCGACGACGTGCCCCGCTTCGTTGATGTCGAAGTACTTCGCGCCCCAGCGATGGATGTTGTACAGGTTGCGCGCCGTCTGCACGTCCCAAGGCCCGGTGCCGTCGGTCGAGTTGCTCATTTCCATTACTTCAGAACGATGCGCACTATAGAACTCCGCCGGGGGAATTCAATAGGCGTCTTGAAAATATTTTGCCGGGGGCGGCGGGGCGTGAGATGTGATGCGTGAAACCTGAAGCCTGCGGTGTACAGGCACGTTCATGGTCCAGAGCGATCATCACGCATCACGTTTCACGTTTCACGCATCACTTCCCCCTTTGCAGGCGCGCCAGGTTCTGTTTTCATCGCCCCATGTCAAAAGTTTCCCTCACGGCAGTCGTCCGCTACTGCGACCGCTTGCTCGGCACGACCCGCGTGCAGGATTACGAGCGGGCCGCTAACGGTCTGCAGGTCGAGAATCGCGGCGGGGTCACACGGATTGCCGCAGCCGTGGACGCGACGCTGGCAACCGTCCGCCTGGCCGCGGCAGCCACGGCCGACTTGCTGCGGGTGCATCACGGGCTCTTCTGGGGGCCGGACGCAATGGTGGTGGTACCTGCCGTTCGGCGCTGAACAATAAGCCGGCGGACCTGGCGGAAGTTCATCCGTTCACCAGCGCGCATGAGAATGGATCCAGCGACAACAACTACCCCTGACGAACTCATTCCGACCCGCTACAGCCTCCTGAGCCGGTTGCAAGACTGGGGGGATGAGGAGAGCTGGCGGGTGTTTTTTGACACCTATTGGCGCCTGATTTACTCCGTCGCACTCAAAGCCGGCCTGACGCATGTCGAAGCGGAGGAGGTGGTCCAGGAAACCATCATTTGCGTCGCCAAGAACATCCAGAAATTCAAGCGTGACCGCCGCCTGGGCTCCTTCAAAGGCTGGCTGCGTAACCTGACCCGCTGGCGTATCGCCGACCAACTGGAAAAGCGAACTGGCGTGTCGCAGGGGGAGGCGGGCGGCGCGGCCCGGAAGTATCAGCCGCTGGAGGACATTCCCGCCCCAGTGGACGATGCTGCCACCCAGGACTGGGAGCAAGAATGGCAGTCGCATTTGATCCAAGCGGCAAAGCAGCGCGTCAAAAGCCGCGTCAAGGAAGAGCAGTATCAACTGTTCGACTTCTACGTGGTCAAAGAATGGCCGGTAACGCGAATCTGCCAAACGCTGGGGGTGAGCGCGACCCGCGTTTATCTGGCCAAGCATCGCATTACGCGCTTGCTTCGGAAGGAAGTGCGCCGGCTCGAGAAGGAGTGGGAGGCAAGGTGACAGCCAACCGTGATTACTCATGACTGAGCCTCTCGACAGCGCGGCGGGAAACGGGGCGGCCAAGGCGGCGGCCCCGCCGGTGATTCCGGAGCACCAGCTCCTGCGGCTCATCGGCGAGGGCGGCAGCGGTCAGGTGTGGCTGGCCAGAAACGCCCTGGGCGACCTATCGGGCCGTCAAGATCGTGCAGCAAGACGCCCTCCAACCCCGCCAGCCTTTCACGCACGAGTTCACCGGGGTGATGAAGTTCGAGCCGGTTTCCCGGCTGCACGACGGGTTGATGGACATCCTGCAGGTGGGCACGGTCGAGGCAGCCGGTGGTTTCTATTGCGTCATGGAGCTGGCCGACGACGTCGAGTCCGGCCAAATCGTCATGCCGGAACGCTACGCGCCCCGCACGCTGGCGTACGACTTGTCGCAGCGGCGCCGGTTGCCCATCGGCGAATGCGTCCGCAACGGCGCGGCGATCGCTTCGGCGTTGGGCTTTCTGCATCGGCACGGGTTGACTCATCGCGACATCAAACCCTCCAATATCATCTTCGTAAACGGCTTTCCCAAGCTGGCCGACATTGGCCTGGTGACGGCGGTCTCCGAGGCTCGCTCCTATATCGGCACCGACGGCTTCATCCCGCCCGAAGGTGCCGGCACCCCGCAGGCCGACATCTATTCCCTGGGCAAGGTCCTCTACCAGATGAGCACCGGCAAAGACCGCCACGACTATCCCGAATTGCCCGCCGAACTGGGGCACAGCGCTGAAGACCGCGATTTGATCCGCTTTAACAAGATCGTGCTCCGTGCCTGTCGCACCCGGCCGGTCCGGCGTTTCCACTCCGCCGAAGAATTGCTGAGCGCCCTTCTTTCCTTCCAATTCGCCACCAGCGAATTGCACCGGGAAGAAGCCCGCCAGTTTTGGAGCCGCGTGGTCGGTTTCAGCGGCCTGCTGATTGGCCTCGGGTTCCTGACCTTCTGCCTTCTGCGCCTGATCCATTACCTGGCCGCGGGCCAATGAGGCGCCCATTTGGAGCCGCCCGGGGCCTGCTTCACGCCCGGCGCAGCGCCTTGGGTTAGTTGCCCCCAATACCCCCTGCTAGCGCTCCAGGCGCGAACCATCCTTCGTCTCCGATGATGGCCTCGCCCAGAAACTTTCTTGAAGAAAGTCTGAAAGATTTCCCCTACTTCCGGTGAGTCGTAGGTAGTTATGGATATAGAGACGCGAACGAACACGCACGAAGACGACCGGAGTCGGTCTCGTCTCACCCGCGCAGCGCCCAGTACATTGACCAGTGCAGTGAAGGCAATTCCCTATCAGTCGCCCCGCGCGTTCACGCTCATTGAGTTGCTCGTTGTGATTGCCATCATCGCCATCCTGGCGGCGCTGCTGCTGCCGGCGCTGGCTAAGGCCAAGTTCAAGGCGCGGGTCATTAACTGTGTGTCCAACTATCGCCAGTGGGGCGTCGCAGTGAATCTGTACGTGGGCGACGATGCTCGCGGCCGGCTGCCGGCCTTCGCGCAGAACGGGAGCGGCATGAATCCCTGGGACGTGAGTTACGAATTCGGCACGAACATGGCGGCGTGCGGCATGACCGTGCCGATGTGGTTCTGCCCGACACGGCCAGACGAGCCGCAGGAGGCCAACGCCTGGTTCAGCAAGACCTATCACCGTGGGATCAGCTCGGTGAACGATTTGGGGCTCTACTTTGCGATGTACACCGGCGGCAATGTCTTATTGCTGTCACACTCCTGGTGGGTGCCCCGCCCAATCACCCGCAGGCCAGTCGGTTCACCGCTCTTCCCCAGCCCGACGTTTAGCGGCACACAGACTCGAACCACTGAAGGTTGGCCTCGCCGGCTCGACGATCCTCAGGCGGTCAGCCAACCCATTCTCACCGACCTGCTCTGCACCCCTGGCTCGGACCACGAGCCTACGCATGGGTACGGTGGGCATCCTCTGCAGACGGGCAGCGGTGCGCGGATGGGCGGCTACCAGGTCTTCGGCCAGAACAGTCAGTCCATCAACCGCGCCTACGCCGACGGCCGTGTGCAGACGGCCACGACGCCGAAGCTGCAATGGCAGCACCAGGGCAACTACACAGCGTTTTACTGATGAAACACTCCAACAACACCCTCCTTCCCCTCACACTGGCCTTGGCCGCTCTGGTGGTCGGGGCATCCCTCAGTCAGCCAGCGGAGGCTGCGGGCTGGTCCAATACTGGCTCGCCGAGCACCGGACGCATTAATCATACGGCGACGCTGTTGCCCAATGGCGAGGTCTTGGTCGCAGGGGGTTCCTTCTTCTTTTCCATCTGGGGCAGCGCCGAGCTGTATGACCCGGCCACGGGAAGCTGGACGACGACAGGTGGTTTGCAGGCCCGCTATGCGCACACGGCGACGCTGTTGCCCAACGGCAAGGTTCTGGTCGCCGGAGGCGGAAACAGCGGCGGGTCTCTTGCCGGCGCCCAACTATACGATCCGGCCACCGGGGTCTGGGCCACGACCAACTCGCTGAATAATGCGCGGCTTTACCACACGGCGACCTTGCTGGCGAACGGTAAGGTGTTGGTCGTAGGCGGCCAGACCAGCGGCTTCTTTCTAGGCAGCGCGGAGCTGTACGATCCGGCCAGCGGGAGGTGGACCTTGACCGGTTCGTTGCACACTCTTCCCCGCGCTCATCACACGGCGACGCTGTTGCCGAACGGCAAAGTGCTGGTTGCAGGGGGCTATTGGGGCAGTTCCAGCCCGGTGCCCATTGCGGAGCTGTACGACCCGGCCACAGGGACATGGACCACGACCGGCTCGCTGCAGACCGCGCGCTACTGTCACACCGCGACGTTGCTGCCCAACGGCCAGGTCCTGGTCGCGGGGGGCCGGGATGGCACCAACTACCTGGCCAGCGCCGAACTGTACGATCCGGCCACAGGGACATGGACCACGACCGGCTCGCTCACCAGCGCACGTGAGAGCCACACGGCGACCTTGCTGCCCAGCGGCACGGTTCTGGTCGTAAGCGGGGATGACGGCAGCGGTGGCACCCTGGCAAGCGCGGAGGTTTACGATGCAGCCAGCGGGGCATGGATGGCGACCGGTTCGCTCAACACCAAACGCTACTGTCACACGGCGACGATGCTGCCCAATGGCCAGGTGCTGGTTACAGGAATGGACCAGATGACCGGTCAGGGCAGAGCGGAGCTGTATGATGCGACCAGCGGGACGTGGACCACGACCGGCCCGCTGAACACCGCACGCTTCTTGCAGGTGGCGACATTGCTGCCGGATGGCCAGGTCCTGGTAGCGGGGGGATGGGGTAACGGCGGTCCGCTGGCTGGCGCCGTGCTGTACGATCCAGCTACGGGGATCTGGACACCGACCGGCTCACTCAACACCCCACGCTGTCATCCCACCGCGCAGTTGCTTCCTAACGGCAAGGTCCTGGTCACCGGGGGCGCGGGCAGCGGGGGCTATCTGGCCAGCTCGGAGCTGTACGATCCGGCCAGCGGGGCTTGGACAACGGTCCGCTCTCTGTCCACCGGCATCTACGGTCACACAGCGACGCTGCTGCCCAGCGGCAAAGTGCTGGTCGCAGGGGGTCTTAGCGGCGTCTATCTTGCCGACGCCGGGCTGTACGATCCGGCCAGCGGGGCTTGGACCCCGACCGGCTCGCTGCACGCCGCGCGCAACTGTCACACCGCGACGTTGCTGCCCAATGGCAAGGTGCTGGTCGCGGGGGGCACTAACACCAGCAGTGGCGCGATGGCCGGCGCCGAGCTGTACGATCCGGCCACGGGGGCGTGGACCACGACCGGTTCGCTCAACACCGCGCGCTACTGTCACACCGCGACGTTGCTCCCCAACGGCAAGGTCCTGGTCGCGGGCGGAAATAGCGGCAGCTACCTGGCCAGCGCCGAGCTGTACGATCCAGCCACCGGGACATGGACTGAAACCGGCTCGCTCAACAGCGCACGCGAGTGCCACACGGCGACCTTGCTGCCCAATGGCAAGGTCCTGGTCGCGGGCGGGGAGAACGGCAGCTACCTGGCCAGCGCCGAGCTGTACGATCCAGCCACCGGGACGTGGACCGCAATGGGCTCGCTCAACAGCGCACGTGAGAGCCACACGGCGACTTTGCTGCCCAACGGCAAGGTCCTGGTCGCGGGGGGCGGGATTGACACCTACCCCTATTTCCTGGCCAGTGCAGAACTGTACGATGTCGGTCTGGGCTTCGATGCCTCCTGGCAGCCGCAGATTGCCACGTCCACCTCGCCGCTGGCCATCAACAGGAGCCTGAAACTGACTGGATCACGGTTCCGGGGAGTTTCCGGAGGCTCGGGCGGCAATGGCGGTCAGGAATCATCAACGGATTGTCCGGTGGTCCAACTGCGTCGCCTCGACAACGAGCAGACCCTGTTCCTCCACTCGACCAACTGGTCTGCCAGCTCGTTCTCTTCGACGGCGGTGACTGGTCTGGCCCCCGGCTGGGCGCTGGCGACAGTGTTCGTTAACGGCATCCCCGGCAACTCGAGCCTTTTGCGCCTCGACACGGCGGCCACGCCGTCAATCCGCGTGATCAGCGTCGTCAGGCTCTCGAACGGCGCCTGTCAGATCACCTTTACCAACCTGCCCGAGTTCGGCTCCACCGTCCTGGCGGCAATGAATCCGGCCTCGCCGCCCGGCGGTTGGATGGTGCTGGGCAGCGCCACGGAAGTCTCGCCTGGCCACTATCAATTCACCGACTCGCAGGCCACCAGTTTCCCGCGGCGCTTCTACCGCGTGCGCTCGCCTTAAACTCAGTTCTGCCTTGGCCGCCGAGTGCGGTTTTGTTTTCATCGCCCCATGTCAAAAGTTTCCCTCACGGCAATCGTCCGCCACTGCGACCGCTTGCTCCGCACCGACCGCGTGCAGGATTACGAGCGGGCCGCCAACGGTCTGCAAGTCGAGAATCGTGGCGTCGTCACGCGGATCGCCGCCGCTGTGGACGCAACGCTGGCAACCGTCCGCCTGGCGGCCGCCGCCCAGGCCGACCTGCTGCTCGTGCATCACGGGCTTTTCTGGGGGCCGGCGCACCCGTGGACGGGCAAACGCCGCGAGTTGATCCGCTGCCTGATCGAGCACAACCTCGCGGTTTACAGCTCGCATCTGCCGCTGGACGCTCACCCACGCCTGGGCAACAACGCCCGGCTCTGCGCGGCCCTGGGCTTGAAGAAGCTGCGCCCGTTCTTCTTGGACCACGGGCTGTTCCTCGGCTTTCAGGCCCAGGCAGGAATCTCACGCGCGGACCTGGCCGCACGTCTGCAGCGCGCCACGGGGGTGAAACCGCGGCTGATACCCGCCGGGCCGCAGACCTGCCGCCGCATCGGCGTCGTCAGCGGCGGCGCGGGGGGCGATTTGAAGAAGGCGGCCGAAGAAGGCGTGGATACGTTCGTCACTGGTGAAGGGCCGCATTGGACTTACGGCCTGGCCGAGGAATTAGGGTTGAACGTTCTCTATGGCGGCCATTACGCGACGGAAACCTTTGGCGTCCAGGCGCTGGCAGCCCATCTCTCCAGCCGCTTCAATGTGCCTTGGACTTTTCTGGATCACCCCACAGGCTTGTAACAGAACCACTGACGGGGATTACTGATTGACACAACCGTCGAAGGCGTCAAAACCCGCGTTATGACCGCGGAACACCTGGCGGCCCTGGCACTCAACACCGGCCGCGCCAAGGATTTCGCCGAAATTCTGCAGTTCATCGAGGCTGGCGTGCTCGAGACAAACAGGCTCAGTATGGCTATCTCCTCGAGCAGGCCTAGCCGCTCGGCCTGACAGCGGCCTTGCTGTAAGCCGCGAGCCAAAGTAGCCTTGCCGCATGAAACTGGAATCCGTCATTCATTCGGACTTTCGCCCGCGGAGCGTCTAACACAGGCTGGCCCGAGAAAAGCAAATTCCTATCAGAAAGGGCTATCAGTGTGCGCAGGCTTTCGGTATTGGCAACGAGTCTGGTCTTGGCCTATCGGGGATTGCCGTCGAGTGTCTCCGCGGGAGAGATCTCTGCGGGTGCGGCCCCCGATGGGCGAAAAGCTCAGCTTCCTCCAGTGACCGAGAAGATGGGCTTCTCGATGGCCAGTGATTTCAATGAGCTGGTCAAACCGTACCGGGAAGAGATCCTGCGGCTTCTCAAAGAACAGCGGGCCTTGTTGAGAGCGGAGATTCAACAGAAGGGCAAGGGCGGACCTTCGACAGAGATAGGCAAGCCGTTATGGACGATCACCTATCTGGAGATACTGGAAAAACAATTCGCCATCCAAAAGCAGAATGATGTCGATGTCAGAGATGGTCAGGCATTCTTCGTGGCTCACCGGGTTAACGAGTACCTTCAAAAGAGAAATCCTGACGGAAAATTTGCGGGTCTCCGTGCGGCGTACGAGAGCATGATGGGTATTCACACAATGCTTGAACCTGCCCCGGGGAAGCCGGTCATCATCTATATTTCGCCGACATCGGGGTTTCATGATTTTAAGCTGGGCCCCTTGGTCGACATGGCGAAAAAAAACAGCTATGGCCTGCTGGTTGTTGATTTCGACCCTGCCGGGACAATTGATGAGATCTCGAGCAAAATCAAGAGTGCTCTGGAGACTTCCCCTGTTATCCGCCGTCTGAAGGAGGAAGGCAGGACAGTCGTGGTCACGTTCTCCGGAAGCTCAAGTTTTTATCAAGCTGTCGTCAAGAAGGACCTGGCGAATGGTTCTAACGGCATCACGTATCATGTGCCTGTTTGTTATTTTGGTCCCGTTCTGAATGGTTCCGAACTGGCAAGGTGGGGGGGCACGATGCCTGCTCCGTTCCTGTTTATTGCCGAGAATGTCATCATGGAGTATCGAGCCATGGGGAATATGTTATGGAATAATTTGCCCGGGAGTAAGAGAGTGCAAGAATTGTTGGAAAACAGTGAGGCAATCACGGCGCATATAGGCCCGAAGCAGGGCGCTATTTTCATTGAAGGGGACAGGCATACCTTTAAGAAGGCGCTGGGGATATTAAAGCAAGGACCGGTGACGCAGGAGGTTCTCAATCACTATAAGGGCAAGGCAAATCATGCATTACGTGGCTGGCTAAGGTGGGTGATGGCCATTCAGAACGCAGGAGGGAAGCTTTCCATTGTTAAACCCCCAGAGAATGCATCGGAAGGATGGAAAAGGCAGGTCATTCATGAGCAGTTGCAGATTGAGGGCCCCCAAAAGCTGGAAGAACTTATTGCTCTGTGGGGACTTGATAAGGATAGGGTTTTTGAACGGTAAGAACGGGAAGATCGACGCTGTTCTCAGTATCCGTGAGCCGATCGCAACGGAGGGCCGGGCTGGCGCCCCCTGAAACGAAAGAGAGCTGGGAAGAAATAGGCGGGCCGCTGGACCTATCCTGGTGCGGCCATCGGTTCTTATCCCAGCTTCTTGTTCGGATCTCGCTTGCCCCCGGAGGTGAGGCCGACCAACAGCCCCTTGGCCTCGTTGGCTACCATCCCCAGGAAGCGGAAGAACCGCCGCAGCGCGCTCATCCTGGGCCAGGCCAGCACGGCCTCTTTCGCTACCCGCTCTGCGTCCGCCGGCCGGCCGAGGGCGCGCAGGCATTGGACCATCATCTCCTGCGCCGGGCGCGCCCGGATATCCGCCAGTTGCGTCGCCTCCAGGTACTTGAGCGCCTCGGCGTAGTCCTTCTTGTCCATGAAGTCCTGGGCGATGCCGATCAGCCGGCCGACCGCATGCGCCTCTTGCTTGAAGTAGAGCGCGCTGAAGCGGTCCCGTTCCTCGGGCGACATCGCCGTGTGCCGTTCCTCCTGGAACGTGGAATACACGTCTGAGAAGCTCTCTTCTTCCTTCTTGAAGCCGTCGGCTACCTGTTTCATCTTGGCCAGGGCGGCCGCGCGGGCTTTCTCATCTTTCGGATACATGGCGTTGATCAGTTTGGTGGCGGTTTCTTGTCTCTCGATCAGGGTTAGTTGGAAGAATCTCGTCCAGAACGGCAGGCAGCGCATCCGCTGGGTACGGCCTTTGCCGCGGATCGGGGAAAGCAACATGGGGATGTTGATGTAGCGATCCACCATCCGGCCAATCTGGTCCACCCACTTGTCGTCATACCAGTAATGAAAGTAGCCCGCATAGACCCGCCCCATGGTGTTCAGCCAGCCCCAGCCGAGAATCGGAAAGGTCGCGATGGCCGGCGCCACCGGATCATACGGGCACGCCAGCAGAATCCCGTCCGGATACTTGGCCACTTCGGCCCGCAGAATATCGTCCCACCCCCGGGTCTCGAACCGCACGTCGTCGTTGGCGATCATATAGACCTCCGCCGAGCGGCCCAGTTTCGTCCAGAGCACCTGGTAGGTCTGGCCCCAATCCGGCGTTCGCGGCCCGATATTCCAGTGCACAGGAAATCCCAGCTCCGGGAACTTGCCGGCATCTATGGCCTGCCGCGTCACCCGGTCATCCTCGTCCACATACAGCCATAGCGACACCTTGTCCTTGCCGACGGTCGTCGCCCGCAACGATTCGAACACCTCCAGCAGCATGTCCGGCCGGCCCCGCGTCGAGAGCAGGATGGCGATCTCCCCGCGCTTGATGGCAGGCTGGGCGGAGGCGGTGGCCCCTGAATTGTTCATAGGACTCCAGTCTATTTAGTCCTCCGTCGGAAGTCAAACTGGGCTCCGTGACATCCGAACTGAGGAGCAGGGCCGTGGACAAAGTCGGAGCGCCGAATTCATTCGGCTTTGCGCGTCCGGATTTCGGGCCTGTCCACCAGCGGGCAAGCCTTAAGCCGAATGAATTCGGCGCTCCCACTCCGGCTTTGTCCAAGGCCCTGGACTCAGGAGCACGCCCTTACGCTTCATTCGCGGGGCGCTTCGCGCCCGTGGGGGGAAATCCAGTTGCAACAGGGTGCGCCTGGGCTAGACTCCCCGCCATTCTTGATATGATGCGTGTGTCCAAATTCCTGCGTCCCCTCGCGCGGTTGTATCCCATCGAGATGGGCAAGGGCTGGATTGCCACCCTGCTTAAGGATCGGAATATCCCGGAGGGGGAATTGGTGCGGACGACGGAGGGCGTGGTGTTGCGAACGCGGCCGGATTACATGTTCAAGCACGCGTACCTGTTTGGGGAATATGAACCGGCGCTCACCGCGGTTTTCAAGCGGTTGATCCGGCCGGGGGATGTTTGCTTTGACGTAGGCGCCAGTTTCGGGTTCTACACCTGCTTGTTCGCCTTGCGGGGCGCTCGCACTTATGCTTTCGAACCGTTGCCCGCGAGCTTCAGACTCACCCAGGATGCCGTGGAGTTGAACGGCTGCGGCTCCAAGGTCAAAACCTACAACTCCGGTTTGGGCGCGCTGGCCGGGACCATCCGGCTCCACACCTTCAAGCAGCTCTCGCTCGGGCACGCCAGCTCATGCGATCTGGGCAGGGCGGACGCTGTGGCGCACGAATGCACCATAACGACCATAGATGAAGTCTGCGCCGCAGAGGGTTTGGACCAGCTCTCTTTCATTAAGACCGATGTCGAGGGCTTCGAGTATGAAGTCTTGCAGGGCGGGCGGAAGACACTCGCGCAGACCAACGCCCCCATCGTCCATTTTGAGGTGAATCGCCAGTGCTTGCGGCACCGGAACCTCGATCCCAACCGCCTCGTTTCCCTGCTCCGGGATTACGGCTATGCGGAGTTCCTCCAAGTCCGCCGGTATGGCGGCGTGCGCAAGGCTCCGCCCAAACTGCCCCTGTCCGATTCCAACTACCTCGCCTTCAAGGACCTCCGCCGCCTGCCCCAGGCATTTGCCTAGCCCCAATCCTTAGCGAACGGAGCGCCGGATTTATCCGGCTTGGCGCTCCCGGCCTCACCAGTCGTCCTCGATGTCTCGCCGCCGCTTTCACCACCAAGTAATGCTCCCGAGCTACTTGCTGAGGATTGGGGTTTCCTAGCATCTCCTGAAATTCGGGCTTGACGGGTCGGCGGTATTCCCCAATGATTCCAGCGTGATTGGACCAGGAGCACCAAAACTGGTTCTGGCAACCCGAAGGGTGCAGAAGGTAGGCGGCTTCACCCTGATCGAATTGCTGGTCGTCATTGCCATTATCGCGATTCTGGCGGCCTTGCTCCTGCCAGCATTGTCGGGTGCCAGGGTCAAGGCTCAGCGGGTCCAATGCACCAGCAACCAGCACCAAATCGGTATAGCCTTCCAACTCTACTCACACGACGCCAACGACCTGTATCCAGTCCATGACGGTTGGGCGGCGGCTGGCGGCCAGCGGCCGGCCACCCCCTACGTCGCCGGAGCGGCTTGGGAATACGGGGGCGCGGAATGGGAGACCAACCGCCCGCTGAACGTCTACGCCCGCAACATCAATGTCTTTCACTGCCCAACCGACAAAGGAGACGCCTGGACCTCAGTGCCCAACTGTTGGGCCGCGTGGGGCAACAGTTACCTGGTGCAATGGCGCATTGACACGTTTCGTGTCCAGCACATCACCGGCAGCGGGGGCAAGTTCTACCCTGCCAACGAGCCCATTAAAGGTGCGGACATTGCCCGTAAGCCCGCCACCAAGATCATTCAGGGCGACTGGCCACGGCACGCCAACCGCGCCATCATGGATGCGCGCAGCGATTGGCACAGGAAGGCCGGCCGGCGTGTCGAGGTGATGCTCTTTGGCGACACCCACACGGAGTTTTACAGTCTGCCGGCGGATCTGTCCGATCACCCCTACGACCCGCCAAATCCCGAATACTTGTTCTGGTGACCAGCGCTTTTTGTGCTGGTCTTTCGTGCGGTTCGTGTATTTCGTGGTTCCTCTGATGTGTGCAGCATGAGTAAGACTTGTCTTGTAACCGGCTCGTCCGGCTTGATCGGCTCCGAAGTCGCGGCCTTCTTCCATGCGCGGGGCTTTGCCGTCCATGGCGTGGATAACAACCAGCGCGAGGCCTTCTTCGGCCCGCAAGGCAACACCCGCTGGAACCAGCAGCGATTGCAGCGCGCGCTCCCCGGCTTCACCCACCATGAACTCGATATCCGCGACCGCCCCGCCGCCCTAAGCCTGATCGAAACCCTCAAGCCCGCCGTCATCATTCACACCGCCGCCCAGCCCTCGCACGACCTCGCCGCCAGCATTCCCTTCGACGACTTCGACGTGAACGCCGTCGGCACGCTGAACCTGCTCGAAGCGGCCCGCCGCCATTGCCCCGAGTCGCCCTTCATTCACATGTCCACCAACAAGGTCTATGGCGACCGGCCCAATACCATCCCCCTCAAGGAACTGGACCGGCGCTGGGACTACGCCGACCCGGAGTTTGCCCACGGCATCCCCGAGACCTTCTCCATTGACCAGTCCAAGCACTCCCTGTTCGGCGCTTCCAAAGTCGCCGCCGACATCATGGTGCAGGAATACGGCCGCTACTTCGGCCTGCCCACCTGTTGCCTGCGCGGCGGGTGCCTCACCGGCCCGAACCATTCCGGCGTCGAGCTGCACGGCTTCCTTAGCTACCTGATCAAGTGCAACCTCGAAGGCCGCGAGTACAAGATCTACGGCTACAAAGGCAAGCAGGTGCGCGACAACATCCACTCCGTGGACGTGGCGGGTTTCATGTTCGAGTTCTACCAGGCGCCCCGCGCCGGCGAGGTCTATAACCTCGGCGGCGGCAAGGACAACTCCTGTTCCATCCTGGAAGCCTTCGAGATGGCCCAGGCCTGCACCGGCAAGAAGCAAATCCACACCTACCTGGACCAGGCCCGCAGCGGCGACCACATCTGCTACTACAGCGACCTGCGCAAGATGAAGGCGCACTACCCCAACTGGCAATTGACCCGCAGCCTGCCGCAAATCTTCGACGAGATCGTCGCCTCCTGGCGCGAACGACTGGCTGCCAAATGAAGTCGCAGACAGTCAGAAACTCAGCCACGGATTACACGGATTACACGGATTTGCCAGAACCGCACATTTCTTACCTCTTCATCCGTGGAATCCGTGCAATCCGTGGTTCAATTCGCTCTGTGTTTCCATGCGCATTCTGATCACCGGCATCTGTGGTTTCGTCGGCAGCACCCTGGCCCGCGGCCTGCGCGAAGGCTGGCCCGACTGGGAAATCGTCGGCCTGGACAACCTTGTCCGCGCCGGCAGCGAAACCAACCGCCGCGCCCTGCGCCAATCCGGCCTCCGGCTCTACCACGGCGACGTCCGCAACCCCAGCGACCTCGAGACCCTGCCCCCCTGCGACTGGATCATCGAGGCCGCCGCCAACCCCAGCGTCCTCGCCGGCGTGGACGGCAAGACCAGCAGCCGCCAGTTAATCGAGCACAACCTCGTCGGCACCATCAACATGCTGGAATTGGCAAAGCACTGGCGCTGCGGTTTCACCATCCTCAGCACCAGCCGCGTCTATTCGATCCGCGCCCTCGCCGCCATTCCCGTCGAAACCCAGGGTGACCGCTTCGTCCCGCTCCCCACGCAACACGCAACACGCAACACACAACAGGCCCCCCTCATCCCCGGTCTCAGCCCAAACGGCATCACCGAAGCTTTCTCCACCGAGCCCCCGTTATCCCTCTACGGCAGTTCCAAGCGCGCCTCGGAACTCCTGGCCTGCGAATACGCCGAGTCTTTCAATTTGCCCGTGTCCATCCTCCGCTGCGGTGTGCTGGCCGGCGCGGGCCAGTTTGGCAAGATTGACCAGGGCATCTTCTCTTACTGGATCCACTCCTGGTGCCAGAAGCGCCCCCTCAAGTACATCGGCTTCAACGGCTCCGGCCACCAGGTGCGCGACTGCCTCCATGCCCGCGACCTGGTGCCGCTGGTCGCCCAACAAATCCAGCACCCGCGCCCGGAGGCGCCGCGCATCCTCAACGTCAGCGGCGGCTTGGGCCAAAGCGCCTCGCTGCGGCAGTTGAGCGACCTGGTGCGCGCAGACGGTTCGGCCCTCACTCGGTCGCCGCCGACGCCACGAACCGGCCTTTTGATGTCCCCTGGCTCGTCCTCGACTCCAGTCGGGCCGCCGAAGCCTGGGGTTGGAAACCGCAGACCGCGCTGGAGACCATCTGGTCCGAAATCGCCGAGCACGCGGAGAAGAACCCGGATTGGCTCGACGCCACGGCTGATTGAACAACCGCCTCGCCCGCGTCAGGCCAGCCCAGCAGGACCCGGCCCCTTCCCCGAATAACCGTTTCTTTGCTATTGACACGCGCGCCGTGTCTCGCCTACTCTTTCGATAATGGCGGTTTGGAGCGCGCCGCCGGAGATGTGCATTATGAAACCTAGAATGCTATCACAACGCCGGGTTCTAAGACTGGAACATTTCCTCGCCACAGTTCTTTCGACTGCCCTCGTTCTGACCGCTGCCGCCCAGCCCACCAACTGCACCCCGCCGCCGTCGGGCCTGGTCAGTTGGTGGCGCGCCGAGGGCAACGCCAGTGACACTGTTGATGGCAATCACGGCGTATTATTGAATGCAGCGTCCTTCGCTCCGGGAAGGGTGGGCCAGGCCTTTGCCTTTAACGGCAGCAATCAATGCGTTCAGATCCCATACTCTCCGAGCCTGGTTGCTTCCAACTTCTCGGTCGAAGCTTGGGTCAAGCCGCTGGCCCAAGTGAGCGATGTGATCAATCAGGATTTCATCGTGGGACAGAGCTACGGTTGGCAGTTGATCGCCCGCACCGGCACTTCGGGCGTTCGGATTGCCTTCGTGTTCGCGACGGACCACGTGACGTTCCATGGCGTCGTCAGCACTAACGACATTCCCATCGGCCAGTTTACTCATCTGGTTGGCACCTGGGATGGGATCACGGTTCGCCTGTACGTCAACGGCGGCTTGAACGCGCAGAGCACGCCGGGTGTCTTGCCCGTGGACCCGGGCTGCCCATTCTACATCGGCGGGTCTCTCAATACCACGGCCGGCAGTTGCAATTATGTGGGCCAGTTCTTCAACGGCCTGATTGACGAAGTCAGTTACTTTAAGCGGGCGTTGACCGGTGCGGAGGTTGAATCTCTTTTCAACGCCGGCAGCGCGGGCAAGTGCGGGCCGGTCGTTCCGCCGGCAATCACTTCTCAGCCTGCCAGCCAAACGGTCTTTGTCGGTGATACCGTGGGCTTCAGCGTCACCGCCGCGGGCGACCCGCCGCTGAGCTACCAGTGGCGGCTGAATGGCGTTGGCCTGATCGGGAGAACCACCGCCTCGCTCACGTTGAGCAACGTCCAACTCACCAACGCCGGGAGTTATTCTGTCGCCGTGACCAACCTGGGCGGCTCAGCGGTGAGTAGCAACGCGGTCTTGGTGGTGCTTCCCCGGCCCGTCTGTTCCCCCGTGCCCCCGGGCATCGTCAGTTGGTGGCGCGCGGAGGGCGACGCCAGTGACAGTGTGGATGGCAATCACGGCTCGTTGTTGAACGGGGCGTCCTTCACTCCGGGAATGGTGGGCCAAGCCTTCAGCTTCAGTGGGAGCAATCAATGCGTCCAGATTCCGTACTCGCCGAGCTTGATTACGTCCAACTGCTCGGTCGAAGCCTGGGTCAAGCCGCTGGTTCAGGTGAGCGATTTCATAAACCAGGATGTCATCTTCGGTCAGGCCTATGGTTGGCAGTTGGTCGCCCGCGCAGGCACGTCGGGGGTGCGCATCGCTTACGCATTCGCGACCAGCCACGACACGTTCCAGGGGGTCGTGAGCACCAACCAGATACCGATCGGCCAGTTTACTCATCTGGTTGGCACCTGGGATGGAGCGGTCCTTCGACTGTATATCAACGGGGTCTTGAACGCGCAGCGCACGCCGGGTGTCTCGCCGGTGGACCCGGGCTGCCCATTCTATATCGGCGGGTTTTACAACCCCGCGGCCGGGAGCTGCAATGGTGTGAGCCAGTTCTTCAATGGCCTCATTGACGAAGTCAGTTGCTTCAACCGGGCGTTATCCGGTGCTGAAATCCAAGCCAGCTACAACGCGGGTGTCAGCGGCCAATGCCAGGAGCCCCCGGCCATCCTGGTTCAACCGGCCAGCCAGGTGATGCTGGCCGGTTCGACGGCCACCTTCAGTATTACTGCGGCAGGCACGCCGCAACTGCGTTACCAGTGGCGGTTCAATGGGACCAACCTTGCCGGGGCGACGGCTGCCTCGCTGATCCTGTCCAATGTGCAGCCCGCCCAGGCAGGCAGCTACTCGGTACGTGTGACCAACGCCTTCGGTTCGATCACCGGCTCCAATGCGGTGCTGGCTGTAATCTCTTCCTCGACCAACTGTACCCCGCCTCTAGCAGGTCTCGTCAGTTGGTGGCGGAGCGAAAGCAACGCGCTGGACGAGATTGGAGGCAACAGCGGAACGCTGGCGGGCAACGCCGCCTACGGCGCGGGCGTAGCGGGCCAGTGCTTTGTGTTCGATGGCAACCGGGATGGTGTGTATGTCGGCACGAACAGCAACCTGCGGTTGCAGGATCTCAGCATTGAAGGTTGGATCAAACGTTCCAGCGCCACGCAGGCATCGTTCGATGGCAATGGGAACGGCGAAATCTTCGTCGTCGGCACCTATCCGGGAGGATGCAGGTTTGGGATACGGCAGACCGACAACCATCTGGAGTTTGGGAAGCCCAGTGATATTCAGGTGTCTTCCGCAGCTCAAGTGGCGGACACGAATTGGCATCATGTGGCGGTGACCCGGAAAGGGACGCAAGTAGTGTTCTACGTGGATGGGGTATCGTATGCGGCGCCGGCATACACGGCGGGCCCCTTCAGCTTCAGCGCCCCGGCCTACATCGGAGCCTGGTGGAATCCCTACGGACAGGTGGACAACAGCTTCTACGGCGCGATTGACGAACTCGCAGTTTATAACCGTGAACTCACCGCGGCAGAACTCCAAGCCATCTACGCCGCCGGCAGCGCGGGCAAGTGCGCGCCACCTCCCCTTTGTGTCCCTGCGCCTAATAACCTGGTGAGTTGGTGGCGTGGAGAGGGCAATGCCAGTGATACGGTAGACGGCAACCATGGCACACTGTTGAACGGTGTGACTTTCGCCGTCGGCGAGGTGGGGCAGGCCTTGAGCTTCGACGGGATCAACAGCTACGTGGAGGTGCCGGACTCGCCGTCGCTGCGGCTGACTAACGCGCTGACGATCGAGTTTTGGGTCAAGCGCAAGCAGTTGGATCGGCCCTACGGTGAGGTGATCATCGAAAAAGGCGGAGATTGGACCGGCGGCGCTCAGAACTACGGGGTAGTCTTGGCCCCGGCGCATTACGGTTACCGGTTTGCTTTCTGGTGTGCGGGGGTCAACCGGCAAACCGCCGGCATCGCCGACACCAACTGGCATCATTGCGCGGTGGTGGCGCGTCAAGGGGATGTGGATCCGACCTGCTACATTGACGGGTTGCAGCAACCAGTCATCTACCGCGAAGGGGGTGCGACGATCGATCTCTATCCCTCGACCCGGCCGTTGCACATCGGAGCACAAGTTGATCCGATAAGCGGCTGGAACTACTACAGCAAAACCCTCATTGACGAGTTAAGCATCTACAGCCGCGCCCTTGGGGCTGCCGAAATTCAGGCCATTTACCAGGCTGGCAGCTTGGGCAAGTGTCCGCTGGGTTTGGCGCCGGCAATCATTGCACAGCCAGTCAGTCAGTCGGTTCTAGCTGGTTCCAACGCGACCTTCACCGTGACCGCCGCAGGCGCCCCGCCCTTGAGCTACCAGTGGCGTTTCAACGGAACCAATATTGCCGGGGCGACGGCGACCGCGCTGATCCTGGCCAATGTGCAGCCCGCGCAGGCGGGCAGTTATTCGGTGCGGGTGACCAACACCTTCGGCTCGGTCATCAGCTCCAATGCGGCGCTGACTGTAATCCCTGCCTCGACCAACTGTGCCCCGCCGCCAGCGGGTCTGGTCAGTTGGTGGCGGAGCGAAAGCAACACGCTGGACGAAGTTGGAGCCAACGGCGGGACACTGGCCGGCAACACCGCCTATGGTCCGGGCAAGGCGGGCACTTGTTTCGTGCTTGACGGCAACCGGGATGGAGTGCGTGTCGGCACGAACAGCAGCCTGCAGTTGCAGGATTTCACGATTGAGGCCTGGATCAAGCGGACCAGCGCGACATTAGCCTCGTTCAATGGCAATGGCAACGGGACGATCTTCGCGTGCGGTCCTGGCGGCGGCGGTTACAACTTCTTCGTCCAGCAATCCGATAGCCGGCTTACGCTGGCCAAGTCGCAGATCAATCAGGTGTCCTCAACGGCTCGAATCACGGACACCAACTGGCACCATGTTGCGGTGACCAAGCGGGGCACGGCGGTCTTGTTTTATGTGGACGGGGTCCAGTATGTCGCGCCGACCTATAACTCCGGTGGTTATACGTTTGGCGCGCCGGCTTACATCGGAGCGTGGTGGAATCCTTACGGACAGGTGGACAACAGCTTCTACGGCGCGATTGACGAAGTCGCAGTTTATAACCGTGAACTCACCGCAGCAGAACTCCAAGCCATCTACGCCGCCGCCAGTTCGGGCAAATGCTCGCTCAACCGCATCCCGGTGGCGCTATGCGCCGATGCAGTCGTGGCAGCCGGCACCAATTGCGTGGCCGATGCCTCAGTCAACAACGGCTCCTTTGATCCGGATGGCGACCCCATTACCATCAGCCAGGTGCCGGCCGGACCCTATCCGCTGGGGACCAATCTCGTCAGCCTGACCGTGTCTGATAACCATGGCGCTTCCAACTCTTGCAGCGCCCTGGTGATCGTGCAAGACCGGACACCGCCGGTAATCCTCTGCGCCAGCAACAAGCTGGTCGAGTGCGCCACCGCCTGGAGCTTCGATCCTCCATCCGCCTTCGACGCCTGCAGCGCCACCAACCTATTCATCGGCGTCGCCTCGACGGTAACCAATGCCCGGTGCGGCGGCACCTTCACCGCCACCCGGACCTGGGTAGCTGTTGACAGCGCTTCCAACACAGCCGCGTGCAGCCAGACCGTCACGGTCGTGGACACCACCCCGCCGGCCATCGTGTGTCCGGCCTCCAAGACCGTTGAATTCCAGGATGAGCATGGAGCGGTGGCCTCCTTTGTGGTCACGGCCGGCGACACGTGTTCTTCAGTGAGCCTAGCCGTCACACCGGCTTCCGGCAGCGTCTTTCCGATCGGCATTACGCCGGTGCAGGCAACGGCCACGGATGCCTGCAGCAACGCCAGTCAGTGCGCCTTCACGGTGACCGTGCTGGGGGCGCAAGGCGTCAAATCCAACGTCCTGGCCGAATTGGTGGCGCTCAGAGCCAGCGTTACTCTCACCGAACCGTTCGCCCAGAAGTTCGACGACGCCATACAGCACCTGCGCGACTCGCTCACTCCGGCCTATTGGATTGACCAAACCCACCTGCACGCCCGGGGCGGCAATACCGCCATGAACGAAGAGAAGCTGGCGGCGAACAAACTGGCGGAAATCATGGAAGCAAGGGGGTGCCCGGTTGCGCCTGCGGTGCTGCAAGGATTCATTGACCGCATCGTGAAGTGCGACCGGTTGCTGGCGATCATCAGCATCCAGGAGGCGGCCAGCGCGGGTCTGAATCCCAAGAAGGTGGCGCAGGACTATGCGCTGGTGGCCAAGGGTGATCGTGAGGCGGATATGGGGCACTACGCCAACGCCATCGAGCACTATCGCAATGCGTGGCGCCATGCGCTGCAACTGCAACTCCAGGTTGACCTGAATCCGGACGGCAGCACGCGGCTGCGGTTCGTGGGCAATAACAGCAGCTCTTACCTGATTGAAGTGTCCACGGACATGGTGAATTGGGTGTCGCTGGGCACCTGCACCGCCGACGCCCAAGGCGAGGTGGAATTCACTGATCCCAACACCGCAACCCGATCCGCCCGCTTCTACCGCGCCGTAGAACAGTAAGCCTCGCGCAACTCGTCCCGCGCGGAACGTTGCTTCCTCGCTGCCACCCCCGGGGCAGCGCGGCCGCACCCTCGCTGCGCCGTGACGCATTACAACACAGGAGGGGAATTCATTTGACAACGGGCTGGAATTGGAGGTACACATAAATTGGAAGTGCGGGGAGGCGGTGGAAGCGATAATCAGGGGCCAATCAAGGGTTAATCAAGGGATAATCAGTCGCAGTACAACGACGCCTCCTGTCCCGCTCACTTCGCGCTGGCGTCAGCGGCTCGTGCAGGCATGAAGTGCTAGCCCGCCAACGCCTGATCTAACCTGCTTTACCTCGTTTGACCCTTGGTTGCGGCCGGGCCGCCCGCCTCGCTCTGCGGTTAGACTGAATCTTCTCGAACGCAGCCGGCGCGGCCTCTATCCTGCCACCGGCGAATGTGAAACGATGACTAACCATCAACGCTCCATGAGTGATTCTGTCCATCTCGAACTGTTGCCCCTGGGCAAGGTGCTGCGCGTCAAACGCGGAACGCCCTTACAGGACGTGCTGTTCGCCCACGGCGTCGAGTTCCCCTGCGGCGGGCGCGGCCGGTGCAAAGGCTGCAAAATCAAGGTGCTGGCCGGCGCGATGCCAATCACCGAGGCCGACACCCAGAGGCTCACCCGCGCGGAGTTGGCCCAAGGCTGGCGGCTGGCCTGCCGCGGCCAGATTGAGAGCGACTTGAAGATCGAGCTGGCCCAATGGGAAGCCGCCATTCTCACCGACGAATCGGTGTTCGCCTTCACTCCCCGGAAGGGATTGGGCATTGCGATTGACCTGGGCACGACCACCATCGTGGCCCAGTTGCTCGACTTGCAGACCGGCCATGTCGCCGCCGTTCGCGCCGAGTTGAACGCGCAGGCGAAGTGCGGGGCCGACATTATGAGCCGCGTGGAAGCGGCCGTGGCGCGCGGTGGCCAGCAAACCCTGCAAACTTTGGTCCGCAAGCAAATTGGCCGCCTGACGAAGGAACTGCTCGCCGCCGCCTCGTCCACGGCGTGCGAGGTCGAGAGTGTCGTCCTCGTCGGCAACACCGTGATGCACCATCTGTTCTGCGGCATCAGCCTCGAACCGCTTTCGCATTATCCCTTCGAGCCCGTGTCGCCCGGATTGCAGGTGTTCGAGGCGGCGCAACTGGGATGGAAACTGCCGGGCAACCCCAAGGTGCGCTTCCTGCCGTGCCTGGGGAGCTTCGTCGGCAGCGACATCCTCGCGGGCCTGCTGGCCACGAACCTGCACCAAAGTGAACGGCTCGCCGCGCTGATTGACCTCGGAACCAACGGCGAAATCGTCGTCGGCAACCGCGAGCGCATGTTGTGCGCCTCCACCGCCGCCGGGCCGGCCTTCGAAGGCGCCCGCATTTCCATGGGCATGAGAGCGGCCACCGGCGCCATTTCTGAAGTTCGCCTGCGGGATGGCCGGCTCGAATGCCACGTCCTGGGCAACGTCGCCCCGCGCGGCATTTGCGGCAGTGGCCTCGTGGATGCGATCGCCGCGGGGCTGGACTTGGGTTGGGTTTCACCCAAGGGCCGGCTGGCCAACGGCGAATCGCTCTCTCTGGCTGGACCTGTTTCCCTGAACCAGTGGGACGTGCGTGAATTGCAGTTGGCCAAAGGAGCGATTGCCGCCGGCCTCCGCATCCTGCTCGAGCAATGGGGCGCGAAGCAAGACGACCTCGACCAGGTCTTCCTGGCCGGCGCCTTTGGCAATTACATCAACTACGCCAGCGCCCGGCGCATCGGCTTGCTGGACTTCCCGGCGGACAAGGTGCGCCCAGCCGGCAACACCGCCTTGCTGGGCGCCAAGCTCGCCCTCTTTGGGCTGACCGACCACCACGGCGCGTATCCGGGGATTCTTTCCGCCGTTAAGCATGTCTCCCTGAACGAAGATGCCCGCTTCCAGGACACGTTCGTCGAAGAAATGGTCTTCCCCGAAAGATAGGATCGCGCAGGCACCAGCGGGTGGAGCCTCGAAACCCGAAGTGAGCCTTACGGTGAGGAGATGGGCAAGACCGGCGATGGGCTTGCGCTAGCTGGCCTTGGCGTCGGTCGCATCCTCTCCCGCCGGGCATCCAACACGTCCAATTGTTGAATAGCGGCCTCGACCGCCCGCTTCTGCCCCGCCCGTCTGGTCGAGAGGAACCCCGCACCGCCGCGCTCGCGCTGCTTCAAATACGTCTCGATCGTCTGGCTGTAGTCCTGCACCAACCCGATGTACTCCTGGGCGATGCGCAGCCGGAGCAGCCCCAGCTCGTGCAGCGTGTTGTTCAACGCCTCGGTCTGCCGCCTCGCGTCCCACTCGCGAACGACCTGCTGCAGGCTCGCGTCGGCGCGCAGCGGCAGATCGTTGGTGCCCGTGCGGACTTGCACCGAGGAGTGGATTGCCTGGTCCAGTTTCTGCCAGCTTGCCTCCAATGGCCACGTCTGCGCCGCCTCGCGCCCGCTTGCCTGCGTCAGCGCCAGCGACCACCACTTCTCGACATCCAGCGGCCGCTCGAAATGGGCGCGAAAGGCCCCCAGAAAGGCAAATTGCCAGTTGTAGTGCTGCGGCAACTGCGCCAGCATCGCCTGCAGACACGCCCGCCCATCTGGCAGCCGCAGCAGCTCGCCCACGAACAATTGCGCGCTGCCACGATAAAGCTCGCCCGCGTCGGCGCTCAGGTCCTGCTCCGTCGGCCAGCTCAGCCCTTCAAAGGTCAAGGGCGGGTGCCCGCGCAGTTTCTTCTGCGCCTGTTGCTGCAGCGTCTCCTTCCGCGTCGCCACCTGGGTCCTGCTGATATTCAGGCCGCTGGGGGTTGCCCGCGGCGGCGGCAGGATGATCTCAACTTCACTCGAGGCCAGCAGCAGTTGGCCGAAACCCTCGATTAGCCACACCGGAATCTCCGCCGGCCGCGCCGGCACCGTCCGGTTCGCCATCTCGAGCATCAACACCTGCACGATCGCCCGCACGTAGCGCGACCGATCTACGAGGTCCGGGAGGTCCACCCGGTATTGCCAGCCGCTCTTGAATCGCTCCGAGGTAATCGTCACCGTGTCGCTCGCGGCTCTGGCCGGATACAGGACCACGTAAATCGTGCCGCGCCAAGGTGCCGTCGAGCCCAGCTCCCGCAGCAGCAACTGCTTGATCCGCTCGCAGGACACGGTCACGAGCGTCGGTTCCAACTGCACAAAGTTCTGGCTCGTTGCCAGTGACAACAGCGCCGGGGGGGCTGCCGCGGACCGCCCGGCAAACGCAATGAACTGGCCGGACACGCTGCGCGCGGACAGGAGGTCAGCCGTTGGCGCCTGCACGCCTGCTGCGGCCCGCAGGGCGCTTGCCATAACGGCCACAGCCACCGCTAGCAGCATTCGCTGCCTTCCCGTCGCTCTGAAAATCCTGTTCATTCGAAACCGTCAGGCCGTATCTCCCGAGACCCCAGCCCTCCCAAGCCGTTTCATCGGAGGAACTGCACCGTGCAATCCCGCCTGCTGCCGGCGTGTCCCCA
Source organism: uncultured Verrucomicrobiae bacterium (assembly GCA_963822005.1). Lineage (GTDB taxonomy): Bacteria > Verrucomicrobiota > Verrucomicrobiia > Limisphaerales > UBA8199 > PALSA-1440. The sequence goes on from CAWGGD010000031.1 coordinate 151,046, forward strand.
ACGCGCTAACTCTTGTCTGCTGCGGCTTTGGCTGGCTTAGGGGCCGGTTTGGCTGGCGCAGGCTTGCTTTCTCCGTTCGCCGCCGGCTTGTCGGCGGCGCCGGAAGCGCTGGCGGGCGCGGCCTCTTTCTTGGCCGCTTCTTTGTATTTCTCGCTGCGGTAATCGGTCGTGTAGAAGCCGCTGCCTTTGAAAATCAAGCCCCCCCTGCGCTTATCGCGCGCCGGACCTTGCCCTTGCCCCAGCGCTTCCGCGCGCATAGGTCCTCCGGACAGACACTCAATGGCTTGGCCGAAATCGGCTGAATCTTCTCAAATCGGTGTCCGCACTTCTCGCAGACATACTCGTAAGTCGGCATATTCACTATGTTATTAGTAGGCCGATGCACTCGGGTCAAGCACCGCAGAAGCTGCCCTCCCTACCCTCCAATACGGCTCATTGAGCGGGGCGGAGCCACAAACTCCGGCTCGCCGATGTGGTGGCGGGCTTCCTTATGCCAAACCACACCCTTGAGCCATTCGGCTATCGCCTCGTCTGATGTGCCGTCGCGCAGCCGCGAGCGCAGATCATGCTCGCCGACGCTGAACAGGCACGTGCGGATCTTGCCGTCCGCCGTCAGCCGAATGCGATTGCACTGGCCGCACAGAGGCTTGGTGACTGGCGCGATGATGCCGACCTCCCCTCGCCCATCCGCGAACCCCCACCGCTTGGCGGTGGCCGAAGGGTTGTCGGAAACCACCGGCCGCAGGTCGAATCGGGCCTGCAGACGGGCGAGCACCTCGTGGCCGGGCACGACCCTCTCCTCCAGCCAGGCGCGCGCGGAATCCAGCGGCATGAACTCGATGAAGCGCAAGCTTAGTCCACGCTCACTCGCGAAGCCAGCCAGCGCTTCGATTTCATCCTCATTAAAGCCGCGGATAATCACGGCGTTGACCTTCACCGGCTGCAGCCCTAGTTCCTGCGCGAGGCTGATGCTGGCCAGCACCTCGTCCAGGTCATCCCGGCCCGTTATCTGCCTGAAGTTGTCGCGCGCAAGCGAATCCAGGCTGAAACTGACGCGGTGAAGCCCGGCGGCCCGCAGCGCCGCCGCCTGCTGCCGGAACAGCAGGCCGTTGGTAGTCATCGCCAGGTCGGTCAGACCGGTAATCCTCGCCAGGCGCCCCACCAGCTCTTCGACATTGCGGCGCAACAGCGGCTCGCCACCGGTCAACCGGACCTTCTGAATGCCAAGGCTGACGCCGAGCCGCACCACACGCTCAATCTCCTCGAAAGAAAGAATCTGATCCTTCGGCAGCCATTGCGGCAGAATAGGCGCCGCCGTGGGGAGGTGCGCCCCCTGGCTGCGGCAGAAATTCTGCCCCGCCTCGCTTTCGGGCAGGCAATAGAGGCAGCGAGAATTGCAGCGGTCCGTGATGCTCACTCGCAGGTCGCGCAGGATGCGCCCCTGCGAATCAATGAGCAGCCCGGCCGGCGTCATTTAGGCGGCGCATTGGTCGCCGCGGGACGGTTGGTCAAGGAAGGAATGACTCTGACGGAACCGTCGGCGTTCACCTCCACGTTCAGATCGTAGGTGCGCTTAGGCGGCTTGACCTGCGACGCAGCCGCTCCTTGCATCAGCTTCTGCGCGCCCCGCTGCTCAGTGCTGGAAAACAGCCCCTGGCGAATCCACTCCAGCCGCCGCGCAACCGAAAGCTCCTCTTTCAACTTGGAAACCTGCGCCCGCAACACCGCCAGGTCGTTGAACTGCCTTTCCAGTTCCGCCTTCTCGGCCATCAGCCGCTTGAGCTCTTTCTCGAGAAACCCCTTCTCGCCCTCGGACGCCGCCAGCTTCCGCTTCGTGTCTTCGATTTGCGTGGTCAGATTCGTGATGGCAATGCTGAGATCAGTAGCCTGCTTGTCGAGCGCCTGGTTCTGCGCTTCCAGGTCGGCAATCTTGGCGTCGCGTTTGGCTGTTTCCTCCTGGCTGGTCTTGAGCGCGATTTCGGTCTTGACCAGAGTATTGGAAACCTGGACGAGGGTCCCCAAGACCTGCGTATGGTTGCTCGTCAACGCCTCGAAGGCCTTCTTTTGCTTGTCCCGGTCGCTTTCCAGCTCGGCATTCACCTGTTTCTGCCGCTCAAGCTGCTCGCTGGTCTGCACCAGGCTATTCGACAGCACGTTATTCTTCTCAACGTAATCGCGCTGCTGCTCGCCCGCTTGTCTCTTGATCGCCATCAGCGCAATGCCCAGTCCCACACACACAAGAACCAGAACCAAAACAATAACCCCAATTCGGTTTTTCATAGTACGAAGCAGAATGCCGAGTGTGGCCGGCTTTGGCAAGCGTCTATCTGCATATATCTGCACCTTGCATAAACCGCCAGGTCTTCTACCTTGCCGACATGAAGCGCCACGCCAAATCCCCGTAATGACCCCGCCACCCTGTCTTCTCGGAGCCTGCCCCCGCTCTACAGCTTCATCCATTTTTTACTGGCCGAAATCCACGCCAAGCGCGAAGATAATGCGTCATGAATGATCCGCACGGCTCTGAAACCTTCCCCCTCAGCGGCGGCCCCGAAGAAATGAGGTCCGCCCTCTTCGCGCACATGGTTATCCAGCAGTCCAGCATGGCCATGATGCTCTTGGGCAAGACCCCCCACCCCGAAACCGGCAAGATCCTCTGCGACCTCGAAGCCGCCAGACTGTTCATTGACCAGTTGGAGATGTTGGAATTCAAGACCAAGGGAAATCTCAACCAGGAAGAGGCCGCCCTACTCAAACAAAGCCTCATGTCGCTGCGGATGGCCTTTGTGGAAGCCGTGGACAGCCCCTCATCGAAACCCGAATCGCAGCCGAGCCACGATTCGCCCCTGACCGGATCGGCACCCGCCCCCGCGCCAGCCGCAGCGGAGGCGGCATCGCCCGCTGCTCCGGCGGAGGAGGAGTCCCGCAAGAAATTCACCAAGAAGTATTGAGCAGCCGCTTATGGGCAGCGACCCGGGCGATGGAAAAAGCCCGGCCGCGCCGCCGACAAAAAACTCCGAATGGGCTTGCCATTGACGTGGGGGGCAGCCATATTGCGGTACCAATATAAGAACTCTTATGGCTGACGCTGCAAACAAGTATCCTGAGAACGTGCCGGGCAAGTACTACGTTGATAATCAATGCATTGACTGCGACCTGTGCCGCGAAACTGCGCCCGACAACTTCATGCGTAACGAAGACGGCGGTTACTCTTACCTCTCCAAGCAGCCGGCGTCGCCGGAGGAAGAGGCCCGCTGCAAAGAAGCCAAAGAGGGCTGCCCTGTCGAAGCCATCGGCGATAACGGGGCTTAGCCGATCGCCTCTTTCCGTAAAGCCCGCGGTAAGAGCCCGCGGGCTTTTTGCTGGCTGGATCAGCCCACCGCCGCGGCGGGTGCCACAGCCCGACTGAACCATCATGGGAGTACCTGGCTAGCAAAGCCGTAGCACATAGCCAGCGCCCCCCTTTCCTGCGGTCCGTCCTGAAACTCCTCAGTTCCTGCTTCCGCTACGGCGAGGATCCACTAAGCTGTCCGCGTTATGGATTGGTTGACCAACGTGGTTTGGCACGACGGCAAGCTGTTTGGCATCGAGTGGAGCGTCTGGAAAGTCGTCGGCTGGCTCGGTAATTTCATCTTCTTCTCCCGCTTCTTCGTCCAATGGTATGCCACCGAAAAGCACCGGCAGGTCGTGGTGCCGGCGGCCTTTTGGTGGCTCAGTCTGGTGGGCTCTCTGTTCCTGCTCAGCTACGCGGTTTTCCACGACCAGGACTCGGTCTTCATCTTTGCCTACGCGTTCACCTGGATCCCCTACATCCGCAACCTGATCATTCACAAGCGGCATGCCGCGGCGCATCTGGACTGTCCCAGTTGCGGCCAAGCGTGCCCCCCGCAATCGAGATTCTGCTTCGCTTGCGGGAGCCGTCTAACTGCTGGCCTGGAAACCGACGCGCCCTGAGCGCCCCCCTACTTCTTGGGAACGGCCGCGGCAGGCGTCGCCGGCGGCAAATTGGTGGCCGCGGCAGGTTTGAGACCATACTTCGCCAGGATCGGTGCAAAGTCCGGATGTGTCCGGCCGTATTCGGTGATCTTCTTGAGAAAATCGTTCATCAACGGCCCGCTGACCTTCTGGTACTCCGCGATCATCTGGCTGGCTTGCGGGCGAATGCCCGCCAGATCCTTGCTGGTGGACCGCCACTGTCGCAGCAAATAGATGTTGAGCGTGCCGCTGATCACAACGACCAGTATGAGCATCGACACGACCAGGTGGCGCAAGGCGTCATACTGCGCCTGCAGGTCGTTCGCGTTGGGCTGCGGAGAGGTTTTGTTTTCCAGGGTGTCCATATGCCTACTTGGTTGCGGGTTTGCTGCCGGTGGCTGGGTTGGTTCTGCCCGGCTTGAAGCCAAGGGATTCCAGCAGCGGGTCAATAGCCGGATGAGACTTGCTGTATTCCAACGTGTCCGTCGCCAGCGCGTTGATGATCGTGCGGTTGTTGTTAATGAAGCTGGCCTGGGTCTGTAGCGCGCGCAGCTCACGGGTATTGGAAATGTAAAACCAACACAACAGGACCGAAGCCAGCGCGCTGAGGGTCAGCACCCCCAGCAGAATCGTAGTCAAAGGCGATTTGTTCATATCAATGGGCGCCACTGTACCTGTTCCGCCTCGCTTGTCCAATACGTTTTTCACTGCAAAAGTCACTTGATTTTGGGGGCCGAAAGCCCCAAGGTTCGGGTCCCTGAAAAGCCAGGCCGCCGCTGAAGCGGTGAGTGGCGAGTGATTTTGGCTGACGTGAGCAGTAAGAAGAATCTACCGATCAGGATAAGCACGCGTGCCGAAAGAAGAACCAATTGAGTTGACCGGCGCCGTAACGCAGGTGCTGCCGGGCACGATGTTCCGCGTGGCCCTGCCCAATGGCCACGAGGTGCTAGCCCATATCTCCGGCAAGATGCGCAAGAACTTCATCCGCATCAGCGTCGGCGATAAGGTCAACATCGAAATGTCGCCCTACGATTTGGGCAAGGCGCGGATCACCTTCCGACATACCTGAGCGGTGTTGCGCGAGCAGCGGAGGGCGTGCCCTCGCGCGCGGGCAGCACCTTTCACTCGACTTTCCCGGCGGGCGCAGCAACCTCTTCCCCCATGCGAATCCACTTCCTCGGCGCCACGCGCACGACGACCGGGTCATCGTATCTCTTCGAGCTTAACGGCCAACGGCTGTTGCTCGAGTGCGGCCTGTTTCAAGGACGCCGCGGAGAATCCATCGAGCGCAACCGCAATTTCCCCTTCGACCCGAAGCAGATCGATGCGGTCGTCCTCAGCCACGCGCACATTGATCACTGTGGCAATCTGCCCAACCTCTGCCGCCAGGGCTTCGCAGGCAACATCTACTGCACCTTCGCCACGCGCGACCTGGCCAGCATCATGCTTGAGGATTCGGCCGAAATCCAGCGCGATGACGCTGCCTTCGTTTCCAAGAAGCGCGCCAAACAGGGCCTCGGCCCCGTCGAGCCGCTTTACACCGCCCGGGATGCTGACCAGGCCATCGAGCAGTTTGTCAGCCTCAACTACGACCGCCCTTTCCCGGTCACCGACGGCGTCACCGTCACCTTCCGTGACGCGGGCCACATCCTCGGCGCCGCGCAGGTCGTCCTCGACGTTCGCGAGTACGGGCGCAAGTTCCGTTATCTGTTCAGCGGTGACATCGGGCGTGGCGGCGACGACATCCTCAGGGACCCGCAGCCGGTTGAGAACGTGGATTACCTGCAGGTGGAGAGCACCTATGGCGCTCGCGAGCATTCTGCCAAAGCCAGCGCCAACGCCGAGGTCGGCCAAATGGTGCGCGAAACCCTCGACCGCCAGGGCAAGGTTATTATCCCCTCGTTCTCCGTCGGGCGGACCCAGCAGATTGTCTATACGCTGCACCAGTTGACGCTGGCCGGGCAGTTGCCTCGCGTTCCCATCTTCGTGGACAGCCCCCTGAGCGTGAACGCCACCGAAGTCTATCGCCTGCATCCCGAATGCTTCAACGAGGCCATCTACAAGTTCCTGCGCGAGAAGGAAAATCCGTTCGGCATGGAGAACCTCACCTACATCCGCGAGGTCGCACACTCCATGAAGCTGAACGACCTGAAGGAACCGGCCATCATCATCAGCGCCTCGGGCATGGCCGAAGCCGGGCGCATCCGCCATCACTTGGCGAACCACATCGGCAAGCCGGAAAACCTGGTTCTATTCGTCGGCTATTGTGCTGAGCATACCCTGGGCGCCCAGATCATGTCCGGCCGGAACCCGGTGAACATCTTCGGCGAGCCGCACGAGGTCCGCGCCCGGATCGCATCGCTGGATTCTTTCTCCGGCCATGCGGACAAGCACGAGTTGCGCCGCTACGTTGAGGCCATCGGCGGCGATATCCGCAAGATCGCCGTTGTCCACGGCGAGGAGGCTCAGGCCCTGGCTTTCGCCGAGACCCTGCGCGGCATGAAACCCGCCGCAGAAGTCCTGGTGCCGGAATACCAGCAGGTGCTGGAAATCTAATCACAATTCCCGGGCCACGAGGTTCGAGATTTCCTCCCCGATCGCCAGCGCCGCGGTGGCTGCGGGGCTTGGCGCATTCAGGACATGCAGCGCCCGGGGACGGTGTAACAGGCAGAAATCCTGGACCAGGTTGCCGTCCGGCGACATGGCCTGCGCACGCACGCCGGCGCCCCCCCGCACAAGGTCGGCCTGCCGAATCTCGGGAACCAGTTTCTGCAGGGACGCGCAGAACAGTTGCTTGCTGAAGGAGCGGCGCAACTCTTCCCAACTCATGCGCTTGTGCTTCGCCAGGAAGCGCCACAGACCCGGGAAAGTGAGCGCATCCCACAGGTCGGCCAGCCTCACGTCGGTCTTCCGGTAGCCCTCGCGGGCTAGGGCCAGCACGGCGTTCGGGCCGGCCTCGATGCCGCCATGAATCAGTCGGGTGAAGTGGACCCCCAGAAACGGAAACTGAGGGTCGGGAACCGGGTAGATCAGATGACGCACCAGGTGCTGGCGCTCGGGCCGGATCTGATAGTACTCGCCGCGGAACGGCACGATGCGCACTTCCCGTTTCTCGCCGGCCAGCAGGCTTACCCGGTCGCAATGAAGGCCGGCACAGTTGATCACAAAATCCGCCGTGTGATCGCCCGCGGTGCTGCCAATGCGCCACTCGCCATTCCGCAGTTGCAGCGCTGTGACCTTCGCCCCGAGCACGACGGATCCTCCTTGGGCTTCGATCTCCCGCTGCAGTGCTTCGCACACTTTGGCGTAGTCCACGATCCCTTCCTGGGGCACGCGCAGGGCCGCCAGCCCGCCCACGTGCGGCTCGATCTGGCGCATCTGCTCGTAATTGAGCAGGCGCAAGCTTTCCAGGCCGTTTTGGGTTCCGCGTTCGTGGAGGCTGCGCAGCCGGGACACTTCGGTTGGGTCCGTGGCGACGACCAGTTTGCCGCAGATTTCGTGCGGCACGCCATGCTCCTGGCAAAACGCCACCATTTGCCGAATCCCCGACACCGCCAGCCGCGCTTTGAGCGAGCCGGGCTTATAGTATAGGCCGGCGTGCAGGACACCGCTGTTGTGCCCGCTCTGGTGAGCGCAGACCTTGTCCTCCTTCTCAAGCACTGTCACGCGCGCCGCCGGACAGCGCGCCGCCAGCTTGTGTGCCGTGGCCAGGCCAACCAGGCCCCCGCCGATGATGATGACACGCTTGTCTGACACTGGTAGGCCCGGCTCCGTCTGGCTGTCGGCCTCAGCCGAACCTGGCCAGGAAGTCGGCGTAGGCCAGCCGGATGCCGGCCTCCAAGTCAACCTGCGGGCGCCAGCCCAGGGCGAATAGGCGCGAGCTGTCCATTAACTTGCGCGGCGCCCCGTCCGGTTTGGTCGTGTCCCAGGTGATGCCGCCCGCGTAGCAGATGATCCGCTTCACGGCTTCGGTCAGCTCCCGCACCGACACCTCGCTGCCATAGCCGACGTTGATGAACTGCTCCTCGCTGTAATGCGCCAGCAGGAACACGCATGCCCGGGCGAGGTCATCGGCATAGAGGAACTCGCGCAACGGCGAGCCGGTGCCCCAGCAAGTAACGGTCGGGGCGTTGCTTACCTTGGCTTCATGGAACCGCCGGATGAGCGCCGGCAGGACGTGCGACGTCTGCGGATCGTAGTTGTCATTCGGGCCATACATATTGGTGGGCATGGCGCTGATGAAGTCGCAGCCATGCTGCCGGCGGTAGGCCTGGCACATCTTGATCCCGGCGATTTTGGCGACGGCGTACCATTGGTTGGTGGGTTCGAGCGGCCCGGCCAGCAGGTACTCCTCCTTGAGCGGCTGGGGCGCCAGTCGCGGGTAGATGCAGGAGCTGCCCAGGAACAGCAGCTTGCGAACGCCGGCCTGGTAAGCGCCGTGAATGAGGTGGTTCTGTATCTGCAGGTTCTGGAACAGAAACTCCGCCGGTTGCTGGTCGTTGGCCAGGATGCCGCCCACTCTGGCCGCGGCGTCCACGACGTACTCGGGCTTCTCCCGGGCGTAGAACTCGCGGACGGCGGTGGCATCCAGCAGGTCCAGTTCGGCGCGCGTGCGCCCGAGCAGGCGGGTGAAACCTTGCCGCTGCAATTCACGCCAAATGGCGCTGCCAACCAGGCCGCGGTGGCCGGCCACGTAAATCCGGGCGTCTCGGGCAATGTCCATGCGCTAAGCAGTAAACCAGCACCCCGCCGGAAACAAGCGCCGATGGGCACACCGCCGGGCCGTTGCAGTGGCCTCTCCAGCCCCCAAGCCTGGGGCCGGCGTCATCCGCCCTCCCGGCTGCCTATCGTCTCTCTATTGCTTCCTCTATTGTTCCTCTATTGTTCCTCTATTGCTACGCGTTTCCATTCCCCCTACCCCCGGGCACCTCGCCGACCTGCGCCGATTACCCTTACTCAAGACGCCCGGGGCTTTTCGGACATTCAAACGCATGCCCTTGCGGTCCACTGATCCCCTGCCCTTCCCGATCGCGGGGCCATTGCGCCTGCCTCGAACTCTGTCCGCTCCCCTTGGCTTGCTTCCGCTGGGCAAGGGGCCTTAACTTCGGTGCCATGAGCAAAGTCTTGTTCCGCGTGGCGGTCGCCGGCGCTTTGGTTCTGGCGAACGCAACCGGGGCGCCTGCTCAGCCGTTTACTTTCGGCACCGTGGCGGGATGGGCGGGACAAGGCAGCGCCGATGGCACCGGCAGCAATGCTCGGTTTAACAACCCTGCCAGTGTGGCGGTGGATGGCGCGGGCACGGTCTATGTGGCGGACGTGGCCAGCCACACGATCCGCAAGATCACCCCGGCGGGAGCGGTCAGCACGCTGGCAGGGTCGGCCGGCTTCAGCGGCAGCGCCGACGGCACGGGCACCGCCGCACAGTTCAACCAACCGCAAGGCGTGGCGGCGGACAGTGCCGGCAATGTGTATGTGGCGGATACGGGCAACCACACGATCCGCAAGATCACGGCGGCGGGAGTGGTGAGCACGTTGGCGGGGTCAGCGGGGGCCAACGGCAGTGCCGACGGCGCGGGCAGCAGCGCCCGGTTCTACCAGCCGGAAGGGGTGGCGATGGACAGCGCCGGCAATGTGTATGTGGCCGATACGTGGAACCATACGATTCGGAAGATCACCGCCAGCGGCGTGGTGAGCACGCTGGCGGGCTCGGCGGGGAACTATGGCAGCGCCGATGGCACGGGAAGCGGGGCGCGGTTTTACCAGCCGCAGGGTGTGGCGGTGGACGGCGCGGGCAATGTGTATGTGGCCGACACCGGGAACCAGACGGTGCGGAAGATCACGCCGGGTGGAGTCGCTAGCACGCCGGCGGGGCTGGCCGGCAACTACGGCAGCGTGAACGGCACGGGCCCCAATGCGCGGTTTTACGGCCCGGCAGGCGTGGCAGCAGATGGTCTGGGCAATGTCTATGTGGCGGACTACTTCAACCAGACCGTGCGGAAGATGACCCCGGCCGGAGTGGTAAGCACGCTGGCGGGCTCGGCGGGGAGTTACGGCAGCGCCGACGGGACGAACAGCGCGGCGCGGTTCTGGGGGCCGGCGGGAGTGGCGGTGAGCGGGACGAACAGCGTGACGGTGTATGTGGCCGATGCGGGCAACGGCACGATTCGGCAACTGGCTGGCCGCCGGGACCAACTGGGTGACGACCACGCTGGCGGGGTCAGCCTCGACCGGCAGCGCGGATGCGACCGGCGGTGCGGCGCGTTTCTATTGGCCGCGGGGAGCCGCAGTGGACAGCGGGGGCAACGTGTATGTGGCCGACACCGCCAACCACACGATTCGGAAGATCACAGCCGGAGGGGCGGTGGGCACGCTGGCGGGATGGGCGGGCGAGCTACGGCAGCACGAACGGGACAGGGACCAACGCGCAGTTTTACGGTCCGCAGGGCGTCACGGTGGACAGCGCGGGGAATGTGTATGTGGCGGACACAGTGAACCACACGATTCGGAAGATCACCGCCGCGGGTGCGGTGAGCACGGTGGCAGGGTCGGCGGGGAGCAATGGCATTGCCGACGGCTTGGGGAGCGCGGCGCGGTTTAACGAGCCGCAAGGCGTGGCGGTGGAGAGCGCGGGCACGGTCTATGTGGCCGACACCTGGAACCACACGATTCGGAAGATCACGGCGGGAGGCGAGGTCAGCACGCTGGCGGGCGCGCCGGGCAGTTCCGGCTGTGTGGATGGCAGGCCGGGCAATGAGGGCACCAACAGCGCGCGCTTCTACGGTCCGGCGGGCGTGGCGGTGGACAGTGCGGGCAGTGTGTATGTGGCCGATTGTTTCAACCACACGATACGGAAGGTGACGCCGGGTGGAGTAGTAAGCACGCTGGCGGGCCTGCCTGGGGTGTGGGGCAGTGCGGACGGAACGAACACCCAAGCGCGATTCTTCTGTCCGGCGGGGATTGCGGTGGATGCCCTAACCAATGTGTATGTGCTGGACTCGGGCAACCACACGGTCCGGAAGCTTTCGCGTGTCGGGACCAACTGGGTGGTGAGCACGGTGGGCGGGATCGCGGGTGTCGGTGGCAGCAGCGACGGTGTGGGCGGCAACGCGCAGTTCAATGATCCCGTGGGTCTCGCGCTGGACAGCACCGGCTTTCTCTATGTCGCGGACACCGCCAACAATACGATTCGCGAGGGTGCGCTAGTCGTCAATCTGCCGCCGTCTATTGTCGTGCAGCCGCAGAGTCAGGCGGTGAATCCGGGCAGCGATGTGACCTTTAGCGTCGCCGCCTCCGGGCTGATGCCACTCGCTTACCAATGGCGGTTCAACCAGGCTGAAATCCCCGGCGCCACCAGCCGGAGTTACACGCGGACGAACGTGCGCGGCGCTGACGCCGGGAGCTACTCGGTCGTCATCACTAACTCGCTGGGCAGGGTCGCCAGTGTTGATGCCCTGCTCGTGGTGAACGCGCCTCCGTCCATCATCACCCAGCCACAAAGTCAGACCGTCATTGTGGGGCAAGGCGTGACATTCAGCGTGGTTGCCTCGGGCACGCCGCCGCTCAGTTACCAATGGCGGTTTAACGGGAGCGCCATCGCCGGCGCCACCGGGTCGTCGTTCACCCTGGCCTCGGCCCAGCGCTCCGACGGCGGCCCTTATTCGGTCCTGGTGACGAATGTCCTCGGCGCGGCCCTCAGCACCGAGGCCGTGCTCAGGCTCGTTGCCCTTGAGGCCTGGGGCGACGACACGTGGGGCCAGCTCAACTTCTCGGCCGAGGCGCGCGACGTGATCGCCGTCGCCGCGGGCGCGTGGCACAGCCTGGCCTTGCGGGCCGATGGTGTGGTGCTGGCCTGGGGTAACACCTCCGATGGCCAATGCGACGTGCCGCCAACACTCCCGCCGGCGTTGGCCATCGCCGCCGGGGGCTATCATAGCCTGGCCCTTCAGGCCGACGGCACCGTGGCAGTGTGGGGCGCCAACGATTACGCCCAGACCAACGTCCCGGCGGGCCTGGCGGGAGTGATCGGGATCAGCGCTGGCACCTGGCACAGCCTGGCGCTGCGCCGCGACGGGACCGTAGCCGCCTGGGGCGACAACAGTTGGGGTCAGACCAGCGTGCCCGGTGGCCTGAGCAACATCGTCGCCGTTGCCGCCGGGGGCAACCACAGCCTGGCGCTGCGCGCCGACGGCACGGTGGTCGCCTGGGGTGAAAACAGCGATGCGCTGGGCAACTTCGCCGGACAGTCGGTCGTGCCCGCAGGACTGACCAACGCGGTGGCCATCGCCGCCGGCGAGTATCACAGCCTGGCGCTGCGCGCCGACGGCACCGTGGTGGCGTGGGGCGACAATTCGGAAGGCCAAACCATCCTCCCGGCCGGATTGAGCGACGTGATCGCCGTGTCCGGCGGCGGCGCCCACAGCCTCGCCCTCAAGCGTGACGGCACGCTGGCGTCCTGGGGCGCCAACTGGAATGGCCAGTGCAGCTCGCCACCCGGTTTGAGCGATGTGATCGGCCTGGCCGCCGGGGGCTACCATTCGCTGGCGTTGCGGGCCGGCAACTTGCCTGTGCCGCAACTGCTCAGCCCGGTTCGACAGGGCGACCGGTTCAGCGCGCTGCTCCAGACCTTGAACCGGCGGACTTACGCTCTGGAATCCAAGGACTCGCTGACCGCCACCAACTGGAGCGTCGTGGCCACCAACGCCGGGAATGGCGCGCTGCGGCTGCTCAGCGATCCGGCGGCGACGGCACGCAGCGGTTTTATCGAATGCGGCACGCGGGACGCGTGGCTCCCCATCCAGATCGGCTACGGCGAACTGAAGTGAACGGGAACCAATAACATGGCGGATGCCATCTATCTTGGGCTTGGCGCCGGAGCAGCTTCATGGAGTTCGCCATCCCGCAAGGCGGGAGGCCCCGTCCGTGATCTTCACCCGAACCTTCCAACACCGGGGCAATACCCATTCCAGCGGGCTTTTCATCCCGCTGCCCCCTGCCGCAGCGCGGGCGTATAGTTCACGCTCATTAGAGATCGTCCAACGGGCTGGGGACACCCTGCCCTCCCTGTTGGAGTATGTGCGTGTAGATCATCGCGGTGGACACATGGTGGAAATGGATGAATCGCTAGATCCAATCAAGGTAACTCCGTTCGGTGTGCAGCGAGTAATGGTGCAGCCGCATGACCTGCCGCACCTGGTCCAGGAGTCGGGGATTTTGCCCTTGAGTGTTCATGGCAACGGCCTACCATTATCGGCATGAGAGCGTTTCGGCATCTGATATTGTTCTCGGACCTTTTGACCGAAAAACCAGCTAATATGGAAATATCAGGTCAAAACGCCCTGTCAATGCCTACAGGTGCGCCGTGAAGAAGCTCTTGCTCGCGATAAGCCTCCTGTTCTTCGGAGTCGGCTTGGCCTTACTTCTGGACGACGTAGACACATTTTATCGGTATGGGGTTCACAGCAACGAGGTGGCCTCAATCACTGAGGAGGGTTACATCATCAACTGGCCAACAGGCGAGGTGCCTTGGTTCGCACAGGTCTCCGTTCGTAGCTGGGTTGTCATTTTCTGGTTGTCGGCAGCGGGGCTATACGCTTTAAGGTTCTGCGTTAGTAAGTCCTACCACGGTCTAGTCTGGCGAGGCACAGAGTGAGAGGTCCATCCAACAAGCGTGCCGGAGGCGACGGCGGGCTGACCGTTCTGTTGCATGCTGGACGCCCTTGCCCCGCCGCGCCTCAGCACGAGCGTTCGCCATGAAACTGCACCTTCCCAATAGCGCGCACCTCCAGAATTTTGACGGATTTCTGAGAGGCTACTCACCCAACGGGGAAAATGCTTTATCAATTTCGTCTCACGATCGTTATATCCACCTCCATCCAGCGGCGTTGGCGATGGCGGCTTGCGCTGCCGCCACGAAGCGACACAACGGACAGACGATCAACGGAGAGGTGGCAGACGTCGCGTCGCTTCCGTACCTAGTTCGCATGAAGCTCTTTGATTTCCTTGGATTTGAGCCCCCGAGGAAGATCGTTGAGCACGAGGAAGCCGGCCGCTTCATTCCCGTTACGCAGGTCAAGAATTCAGCCGACCTCAAGCGGGTGATTTCTGACCTGGTGCCCCTTCTTCATACCGAGCCGCAGCTTGCCGATCCTATCCGCTACGTCATTAGCGAGTTGGTGAGAAATGTGATCGAGCATGCACAGTCTGAGTGCGGGGCATTCCTTTGCGCTCAGTGCTTTCGTGACCAGAATAGAGTTTCAATCGGAGTAGCGGATTCCGGCGTTGGTGTTTTCCGAAGTATTCATCGATCCCATCCTGTTCGCAGCCCTAGCGAGGCCCTTTGCTTGGCATTGACTCCAGGTGTAACAGGCACGACTTCACGGATCGGTGGAAACCAGGCGAACGCTGGTGCAGGTTTGTTCTTTGTGAAAAGCATTGCCAAACTCTCACACAACTTCCTGCTGCTTTACAGCGGCACCGCGATGTACAAACTTCTCAAGACGCCACTTGGTCAAAGGACGATGCTCTATGCAGAACCTCGCTCCGACCGTCACAAGCTAGTGGCTGATCTGCCGGAATGGAGAGGGACAGTAGTCGGCATTGACATCTCGGTTTCCGAGGAGCGGTCGTTCGGCGTCCTTTTGGACCTTATCCGCAAGGTGTACAGCTTGGATGTCAAGAAGCGCAAACGCGAGTTCTTCAAGAGCATAAGATTCACATGAAAACCATCGCAATCGGGAAGGCAGTCGGAAGCTTCGCAGAGGATAAGGACGTGGCAGCCCAGATCCGTGAGAAGCACGTACTACCTGCCGTGCAAGGCGCTGGAATAGTCGAGCTCGACTTTACTGGTGTAGATCTGGCTACACAGTCTTTTATTCACGCCCTGATCGCGCAGCCCCTCCGTGTTGGTGGAGAGCCTGCCCTCAAGAAAATACTTTTCAAAGGTTGTACTAAGCCGGTGCGAGGCATTGTTGAGACTGTGGTCCAGGACGTCTTGGAGACTCAAGATGAGGAGACAGAAAAGAACGGCGGCGCTTCACCGAATGGCGGCCCCGCGACGCCGGTTGGCAATTCGGGAGCCACGGAGGGGCCGCCATCGGTGAGCTGAATCGTTCGGCGCAACGACACACACGACTTGTATGGGCGCATTCTACGGGAACATCACACTGAAAGGCCCGAGCCAAGCGAGGGTTGCGCAGGCGATGCGCGGTCGCAGGGCCATTGTCGCGCCCAATATCGGCCACTTTACGGTTGCCTGCGATTCTGTTTGCGACGACCAAGACAGCGAGGCGATTCAAGAACTGACCTCCCGGCTGTCGGGTGAGTTGCGCTGTTCAGCCTTGGCCGTGATTATTCACGACGACGATGTCCTCGGGTATTTCCTCTATCACAATGGCGAGCTCGTCGACTGGTACAATTCATGCCCAAGCTACTTTGACTTTGGCTCGGCGAAGGAGCCGTCAGGCCCAGCGGGGGGTAATGCCGAGCGGTTGTGTGCGGCATTCGGGGCAGGTAGCCAGCAAGAGGTTGAGAGCATCCTTCGCAGACAGCGAGGCAGAGGGGGGTACGTGTTTGAGACGGAAAGACACAGAGATTTGGTCCGCGCACTGGCATTGCCGGAACTGGCCGTAGGCACGGCATTAGCGAGCTTTGACCGTGGGGAGTATCCAGATGGATTGTCCGCGGACCAGATGGTTCGTGCGGCTGATGCACCACCTGTGGAGGACATGCAGCAACGGCTGGATCGGGAGTTCTACGACCGACTTGGCACCGAAGACTCGTCGCGCCCGTGCAAACGGGATGGTTGCGCTAGAGGTGCTATTGTGAACAGCGTCTTGTGCAAGCGTCACCACTTTGAAATGATTCAGCGTCGTGATTGCCCCTTTGACCATTAAGGGAGCGCCGAGGGCACTGCACCGAATGGCGGCCCCGTGGCGGTTCTTGGCAAGTCGGCAGTCACGGAGGGGCCGCCATCGGTGAGTTGAGACGTTAGCTCTTATGGAAACTGAACAAGCGGAGTTCGATCTAATAGCTATGCGGTTGGTTTTGGCTGTGGCCCTGGCAGTTGCTGCGACGTCCCCTCCGGCCACTGCGGGGACACTCAGCGATGCCAACTGGACCCCGGTCGGTTCGGGTATGAACGGCACCGTCTTGGCGTTGGCGGTGTCCGGTAGCAACATCTACGCGGGCGGGGTTTTCACGAATGCGAGCGGCAGCAACTATGTCGCCAGGTGGGACGGGAGCAGTTGGACGGCGGTGGGTGCGGCCATGAACGGCGCCGTGAGAGCGCTGGCGGTGTCTGGCACCAACCTTTATGCAGGGGGCAGTTTCACGATGGTGGGCGACCGGTACGATTCTTACGTCGCCAGATGGGATGGCACCTATTGGTCGGGCCTGAGCGGCGGTCTTAATGGCGAAGTGTATGCGCTGGCGGTGTCGGGCACTAACCTTTACGTCGGCGGCGGCTTCACGACGGCCATCAGTACGGTCAATCACATTGCCAAGTGGAACGGCTACTCTTGGTCGGCACTGGGTCCAGGTCTGACGAACTCTACCGGCGGTCTCGTAGATGCGCTGGCGGTGTCGGGCAACGACCTCTATGCGGGTGGCAGTTTCACAAGGGCGGGCAGCACCCCGGTCAACGGCATTGCCAGATGGGACGGAAGCGCGTGGTCCGCGCTGGGTTCCGGAGTGGGCGGCGGCGTGCTTCGGTACGTCCGTGCGATAGCCGTCTCGGGGGGCGATCTGTATGCGGGCGGTTTGTTCACGTGGGCGACCAACGGCAGCGGGGTGGCGGTCGCGGCAACCAACATCGCCAAGTGGAGCGGGGGGACTTGGACGAATCTGGGTTCGGGGCTGACGGTTAATTTGGGTGCAAATGCGCTGGTGGTGTCGGCTGGTGATCTGTATGCCGGCGGCTCATTCCAGTATGCGGGCGGTAATCCGGCCGCTGCCATTGCCAAATGGAACGGTACTAACTGGACGGCGCTGGGTTCGGGAATGGCGGGCGGCTCCCCTCCCATGGTTTACGCGCTGGCGGTGTCGGGCAACGACCTTTATGCGGGCGGAGCATTCACGAGCGCGGGCGGGAAAAGCTGCGCTCGGATTGCTCGAGCTTACCTCGGAACGGTTCCCCCGCTCTCGCTGGCTCGCTCCGGCTCCGACGCAGTGGCGTCTTGGCCAACGGCAGACACGGACGGTTTCACGTTGGAGCAGGCCGCGGCGCTGGGCGCAGGGTTGGGCTGGGTATCGAACACAACCGCTATTGCCGATGACGGCACGAACAGACGGGTAACTGTTCCTGCGACGGACAGAGCGCAGTTCTTCCGGCTGAGCAGGCCATGAAGGGGGCACCCGTTAATCACTGTGCAACAGAAAGAGTGGAAGCGTTGGCCGAGGCGAAGAGATTACTGGGACAAAAAGACTGCTAATCGGGTCGGCGGGAGGATTGACCTCCCGCCTCCCACACCACCTAGCAAGCGGGTCCGCACTAGGCGGTTCCGGTTAGATTAACGGCGGCAGGATTGAACTGTTCATTCTGCTTGCCGTAATGCATCTCGATCCACTGTTGCCTTAAGCTGGGCACTCCCCGTTCCGTCAGCCAGCGATTGTCCAGCGCGCGCTGCACAAGGCTGGTGCCGGCCATCCACCAATATCCGCGATGACTGCGCGTGGCTTTGTACACCTCCGCCGGGTGGATGCCCAGCCGGATGAGGTTCCGCCGCCGGGCGCGGGGGCACTTCCACTGTTTCCAGTAGTACAGGCGCACCCGCCGCCGCAGCCATTGGTCCATTGCCGGTATCTCTCGATAGGCCTGGCTGATACCGAAGTAGTTCAGCCATCCCACCACGTAGCGCCGCAGTTCGCTCAACATGCAATAGGTCGAGACGCCACGGCTGCGACTGGTGATGGCCTGGATCCGTTCCTTGAACCGGGTCCGGGCCTTGTCAGTCCACACAATCCTGCCCCGGCGTATTTGAAAGCCGAGGAAGGCGCAGGCCGACAAGGCCGCCGCCCGGCTCTTCTGGTGGTTGACCACCAGCTGGAGCCGGGCTTCCACAAACCGAGTGATGCTCCGCATGACCCGTTGAGCCGCTCGCAGGCTCTTGACCAGAATCAGGAAGTCGTCGGCGTAGCGCGCAAAGCGCAGGCCCCGGCCTTCCAGTTCCTTGTCCAGCGGGTCCAACATGATGTTGGCCAGCAACGGCGAGAGCGGTCCGCCTTGGGGCACGCCCTGCGTCGTGGCTTCCACGCCGCCCTCCGGCAGCTTGACCCCGGCGCGCAGGTAGGCTCCGATCAGCCGGAGCACCCGTGGGTCGCTAACGCGTCGGGCCAGCAGTCGCATCAACCGGTCGAACTTCACGGTGTCGAAGAACGACTTGAGGTCACAGTCCACCGCGTAGCCGTAGCCCGCCTGCGCCGCCGCTTGCACGCTGCGCACCGCCTGATGGGCTCGCTTACCGTGGCGGAACCCATAGCTGTGCGTGCTGAAGTGCGGGTCAAAGAGCGGGGTTAGTACCTGCGCGATGGCCTGTTGGATAACACGGTCCAGGACCGTCGGGATGCCCAGGGGACGCAGGTCCCCGTTGGGCTTGGGGATGAACACCCGCCGCACCGGCGCCGGGTGGTAAGTGCCTGCTAAGAGGCGTGATCGTATCTCCGGCCAGTATTGCCGGGCAAAGGCGGGGAACTGGGCGATGGTCATCCCATCGGTGCCAGCGGCCCCACCGTTGGCCTTCACCCGGAGCCATGCCTGTCGCAGGTTTTCCGGGCAGAGGATACGTTCCAATAGATCGGTCGAAGAGGCTCCATGCTCTAGCTGCAACAGCCGCTGCGCGGGGACTCGGCCAGTCGGCTTCATCGTCCCCGGCAAGGCTGCCGCAGTCGAACCTCTGCTAACCAGTTCAGCCCTTCCCGAGTTGTGAGACCGTCCGGTATCTTCGTTTCCGGCTCGTTGCTCTCGGTACTATGGCTTCGGCTGACTCCTGTTCCCGCACGATGGCCATTGCTGGCCACCGCGCCCGCCGTTGCCGGCGGGCTCGGGTTACAGGCCTCCCTGAGTAAGGACGTGAACTCTCGCGGCACAACCGGACCATTTATCTCCGGAACTGAACACCGGACAGCGCTGTGTGGTGCCAGCTTGTCCGCTCCGTCAACCTGATATGGTCTTTCTGTTCGTCGGCTCATCCGCTTTGACCCCTGGCTTCCTTCCCACGAAACCTCGCGATTCCGCAGTTGCCTCGGTCTAATGTTTGGGCCATCGTGCCCCTCGTTATGAGAGGCCCGACAACCGTGCTCACACATAGGGGACTTTCACCCCATCAGTTCACGCCCATGTCAGGCGCAATCGGGTCGGCGGGGGGATTGCTCCCCCCGCCTCCCACACCACCGGACATGCGGGTCCGCGTCCGGCGGTTCCTGGCAGTCCTGACGGATAGAGCAGCCACTCTTTCTCTGCCACGGTGATCGCTGCCCAGTGCTCAGCCAATCGGCTTCATCGCCCCGGGAACAAGACCACCGATGGTCGTGTTCTGCCTGCCAAGTTCAGCCCTTCCCGAGTTGTGAGGCCCTCCGGTGTTACCCGGCTCGTTGCTCTCGGTACTACGGCCTCTGCTGACTCCTGCCAACGCTCGGGGGCCATTGCTGACCCTCGCTCCCGCCGTTTCCGACGGGACGCGATTGCAGGTCTCCCTGAGTAAGAACGTGAACTCTCGCGGCACAACCGGACCATTTATCTCCGGAGCTGAACACCGGACTGCGCTGTGTGTGCCAGCTCGTCCGCTCCGTCAACCTTATATGGTCTTTCTGTTCGTCGGCTCATCCGCTTTGACCTCTGGCTTCCTTCCCACGGAACCTCGCGATTCCGCAGTTGCTTCGGTCTAATGTTCGGGCCATCGTGCCCCTCGTGAGAGAGGCCCGACAACCGTGTTCACACATAGGGGACTTTCACCCCATCAGTTCACGCCCATG
>CAWGGD010000032.1:0-65146 GCA_963822005.1 uncultured Verrucomicrobiae bacterium
GTCCAACTTGGAACGGGTCAAGTTTGTAGGACATTTCTACAAACAGAGGCCTCTTGAGTCGGGAACAAGATCGGGTCAGTTTCTCTTGCCGATCAGGATAAAGAACCCCCCTTCCGCGCTTCCGGTGAAGGCGAGGGTCAGTTGTGCGAGGCCATGGCTGAGCCAGCCTCCTTTATCATGTCGCGCAAACAGGCGAAACGTGACATCGTATGGCTCCAAGGTGGGACTCGGGATGCCGCTTTGGAATTAAAGCCGGCCGCCTCGAACCATTTTATCACTTCGCCCATAGTATGCTTGGATTCGTGCGGATTTTTGTATTGGTCCATGAACCAGGTTCGTCGTTTCACGGCATCTACGTCTATGCGTCTGAGGTAGGATGGAGAAACATCAGCCGGTTTCCAAACAGGGAGAAAAGCAGGCGCCTGGCATCAGTAACAAGAACAGCCCCATGCATGTACAGACCAATGAGGATATAGCCGCTTTTCTTCACCAGTCTCGCAATGGACCGGAACCCCCCATACGGATCGCTCGTGTGGTGCAAGACACCGTTACAGATCACCAAGTCAAAGCTCTCTTCCTTGAAGATCGGGCGGAAGAGATTCATCTGGTAAAAACCCACCCGCTCCAGACTGTTCCTGGCCCGAAAACCATTCGCCAGCCTGAGCGAGTTGAGGCAGAGGTCCGCTCCGAAAACGGTGCGGCGGGCGATCCCGAGATAATTGGAGAGTTGGCCTGTTCCGCACCCGACCTCCAAGACTTTGGTCCCCAGTGGTGTTTGGCGGTCGAGCATTCGTGCGAACAGCCCTCGTTCCGCCTTATCAATCAGGTTGCCGGTGTCATCAACATTCTCATAATTAGGGAAAGGCGTTTCTTCATAGAACGCTTTCATCTCATCCGTGACGTCGGTTTTTCCGTCCCACTCGTTGGGGACGAACAGCAGGGGTATTCCGTCCTGCGCGGGAAACTGACGGCCACAGGAAGGGCATAAAACCTTGCCTTGGACGCTCAACTCGCCGGCACAGGCGGGACACCGAAAGAGGCCGAGGTGCTCGCACATGTGGCGCAAGAATGGCGTCGTGGAGTTCATCGGGAACAGAATCGCGTCGGTTGTGAATTCCCGTGCTATACTCCACCGCCGGGCACCGCTAGGCACGCCTGGTTCGGCAAGCTCATGTCCCGCGATTCTATCCCACCGCAGGCTGAAGTCAATCAATCGGCATACATATTATTGTTGTTTTCACAGGTCCTTGTGTCATGATACAGCCTCTGTGGCTACGAACAGCACACCAAAAAATCGGCCCTGGCACGCGTTTCAGGCTGAGGCAAGCAGCGCGACACGCGGACGGGGCTTGTGGGCACCGGAATTCCTAATTCCGGCGGTGGTGATTGCGGTGCTGATAGTGGCAAAGGCGTTTGTCATGGCAGGCGTGGTGGCCGGTATAACGGCGCTATTCTGGGTCATACGGAGTCTCAGCCCGGTGGGCCGGCGCTGGATTGACAGGATGACGGGGGCACTGGCGCGCTGGGTGGGGAACGCCATTGCGATACTATTGCTGGCCCCGGCGTTTTTCGTCGTGATGACCTGGGTTCGGCTGATGAACCGCCTGATGGGAAACGACCCGCTGCAGCTCCGCAGTGCCGAAGCGCCGACGTTCTGGCTGCCGAGCGATCTGGAAACGCGCCGGGCTCGCTATGTGCGAAACATGTTTTGCACAGAGCGGCTGGTCGGGGCGACGGTTCGCGCTCCTTCCGCTGGTGGCGTCGGCAGTCGTCTTCCTGGCCGTGGCGGAGGTGGGCCTCCGCTTGTATGGGCTGGGCACACCCTCGTTGTACCTGGAAGACACGGCGGTCGGCTATTACCCCAAGCCGCACCAGCGCGCCAGGCACCCGGGACGGATCATCACCATTAACAACTGCGGCATGCGGTCCCCTGACGTTCTGCCGCGCAAGGCGCCGGGGCATTTCCGCATCCTGTTGCTGGGCGACTCGACACTGGCGGGAACATGGGTAGCTAATGAGGAGCTGTACTCGAGCCTGTTGCAGAGCACTCTCAACGCGGCCGCCGGCGCGCAGGTCTTTGAGGTGCTGAACATGGGGGTCAACGGCTGGGGGCCGTTTCATGAACTGGGCTACGTCAAGAAGTTCGGCACCTTTGACGCCGATGTCGCGGTCATCTGCGGGCCGGTGTGGAACTGCCAGAGGCCGCTCTACGGGCTGGAGCGCATGCCCTACTACCCGGCCGCTCGCCCGCCGCGGCTGGCCCTGGAGCGGGTTCTTTACGACCTGTGCTGGCGGTACCGCGCAAGACGTCTTGGGCCCTCGCCCTCCTCGCAGACGGAAGAGCAACGCCGCCTGGGCATCGAAGCCTACGCGGAGCTGGCCCGCCTTCTCCAGCAGCATGGCGCAGAGGTGTTTATGGAAATGCTGCCCAGTCCGAGCGCGACGTTGGGCCTGGCCGACGACGTGCCCGCCCAGCAGATGGCCGCGCAAATAGCCGAGCGGCTGGGGCAGCTCGGCGTGTCGGTGAAGTGCGCGGGCCCCATTTTCAAAGGCGTGAAGCCCGCAAACAAGGTCTATCACGACGGGGCCCACTTCGACCGGTTAGGGCATCGGCTTTATGCCGATTACCTGGCAGACCGGCTGCGCACGAACAGTTCGCGTATCAGCAAAGCATTGGCACGCCCATGAACCATCCTCGGAGTCAGCGCCCTTTACCATGACAGTGCGGCGGCGATCGTCCGCGACGGCGAGATCATCGCTGCCGCGCAGGAGGAACGGTTTAGCCGCAAGAAACATGACTCGCGCGTGCCAGTCAACGCGATCCGCTACTGCCTGGAAGCCGCGGGCATCGGCCGGGGCGGCCAGGTCGATGCAGTCGCCTTTTACGACAAGCCCATCACGAAATTCACCCGTCTGTTGACGACCTTTTGTGAAACGGCGCCGTCGGGGTTCAAGACGTTTTCGATGGCGGTGCCGGCGTGGGTGAAGGAGAAAGGCTGGGTGGCGCTGAGCATCGAGAGGGTGCTCCACCGGGCGGGGATCAAGGCAGGCCGATTCTATTTCCCGGAGCACCATGTCTCTCATGCCGCCAGCGCTTTTTTCCCTTCTCCCTTCGAGGAAGCGGCCGTTCTGACCGCGGACGGCGTAGGCGAGTGGACCTGTTCGAGCATTTCGGTTGGCGAAGGCAACCAGATGCGCATGCTCGCCGAGCAGCGCTTTCCCCACTCGCTTGGGCCTGCTCTACAGCGCCTTCACCTATTTCACCGGTTTCAAGGTCAACTCCGGCGAATACAAGCTCATGGGCTTGGCTCCCTATGGCACGCCGAGGTACGTCGATGAGATCAAGAGGCATCTGGTCCGGATTCGCGAGGACGGCTCGATCTGGCTGAACATGGATTACTTCGGCTATCTCGACGGGCTGACGATGACCAACGGGCAGTTTGATCGCCTGTTCGGCGGGCCGCCCCGGCGGCCGGAATCGGAGATCACGCAGCGGGAGATGGACCTGGCGGCCTCGATCCAGGTGGTGACCGAGGAGATCATGCTCAAGATGGCGCGGTATGCGCGCGCGGTGACGGGCAAGTCGCCAGCTTTGCCTGGCGGGAGGGGTCGCGCTCAATTGCGTGGCCAACGGGAAGATTCTCGCGCGAGGGAATTTTTGACGATCTGTGGATCCAGCCGGCCTCCGGGGATGCCGGCGGCGCGGTCGGTGCGGCGCTTTATGTCTGGCACCAGGTGTTGGGGCATGAGCGCAAAATCGTTCCGGGCAAAGACTCCATGCGCGGCGCGGCGCTTGGCCCGGCATACTCCCACGAGCAGATCAAGTCCTATCCTGGACGCCAATCGGATTCCCTACACCGAGATGCATGGGGCGGAACGCCAGTCTTTCCTGGCGAAAGCGCTGGCCGAGGAACGGGTGGTGGGCCTGCTGGAGGGGAGAATGGAGTTCGGCCCCCGCGCTCTGGGTTACCGGTCTATCCTGGCCGATGCGCGGAGCCAGAAGATGCAATCTTATCTGAACCTCTCGACCAAATTCCGTGAAAGCTTCCGGCCATTCGCGCCTATCGTCCTGCGGGAGGATGTGGAGGATTACTTCGAGTTAGTGCGCGAATCCCCCTACATGTTGCTGGTGGCTGGGGTAAAGAAAGAGCGCCGCGTGCCGCTGCGGGGCGATGAGCACAACTTGTCGCTCACCGAATGGGTGAACCGGCCGCGCTCGGACCTGCCGGCGATCACGCACGTCGATTACTCGGCGCGAATCCAAACCGTGGATCGGGAGAGGAATCCGCGCCTGCATAGCCTCCTGACTGAATTCAAGCGGCTGACCGGGTGCGCCGTCCTGGTCAACACGAGTTTCAACGTGCGCAGCGAGCCGATTGTGTGCACGCCCGAGGATGCCTATGCCTGTTTCATGCGCACCGGGATTGACGTGCTGGCGCTGGAGGATTTCATCCTGCAGAAGAAGGACCAGCCGGAGTGGGTCGAGACGGAGAACTGGCAGGAGGAGTTCGGCTTGGACTAAGGCAGTGCGGAGAATCGCTTTATGTTGTTGCTTAAGTGGGTCATCCGAATGTTGGTGGATTTGGCGAAGTTCGGAATTGCGAACCGGGCAATGGGAATGAGCCTCGCGGTGATCGCCCTGCTCTTTGTGGGGCTCGCCATTGTCGCGGCGAAGATCAGCGCGCCGCTTATCTACACGCTGTTCTGAGCAGCAAGCGGGCCGGTTACAGCCTGCTCCCGCTGCGGATCCTCCACTGCGGCGGCTCCCGCGTGTGGCGCCTATTCTCGTCTCCATCCGACTTGTCCTCAGGAGCTTCTTCACGGGCAGCGGCTCGAAGGCATAATACCGGGCCTTTGGCTAGCGCGTGGCAAAGCGCAGGGAGGCAATGCCGATGTTGGCGCCGACGTCATAGATCACCTTCGGCGCAAGTGGCGGGAGCTCCGCCGGCAGGATCCTGGATTGCGGCGAGAAGAACTCGGCAATGGTACCCGGCTCCAATCCATTATCGCGGGCGTAAACCCGGAAGCGGGTCGTGCCCGCAGCCCGGATCGAGAAGGTGAGAATTCGCTTCTGACGAATAACGGCTTCAGCCGCGAGCAACCAAGGATGGTTTCAGTCCAGTATGGTAGAAAAGCCGGAGGCTGTCCTGCAGTGGGCCGCCGGGCACCCCAGGCAAACTCCAGAAGCTCCAGCCATGTTCTACCGTTGCCCTAGCATCGGCCCGGTTTGTCTTGGGGTGATGGTTCGCATGGGTGCCCAATCGCCCTATTGCGAATTCTGCGGGAAGCAGGCGCCAATTCCAAAGCTGTTTGGAGTCCAGTTTCGAAAGGCGAAAGGTCCCCATTTGACATTCCTGCCGAGCCTGATACCGTGGCCGCCACAAATTGCCTGACCGATAGCCGTGGTATGTATGCGCGAGTTGGAACCCCCCAATACTAGGGGCGATGCAGCGCCTGGTCCTGAGCCGGCGATGCCCTTTGTGCGGGAGGTGCTGGGGCGTTTGAGCGAGGGCCGCGTGCGTTACTGCGTGCTACGGAACTACCGTTGTCTCCCGCACGGCCTCGGCGGCACCGATTTGGATCTCCTCGTTAAGGCTGAAGACTTGGAGACCGCTTTCCGAATGATGTGCCAGGCCGCCCCGCGCCATGGTGGCGTGTGCATCAGCGGCTATCGCGCCGAAGCGCTCATTACCTCCTTCTGCGGTCGGAGCTCCGGAGTGTGGTGGGGCGTGAAAATAGACGTGTTTCCGGGCCTGACCCACCGCGGGGTGCCGTTCTACGATGCCAGCGACCTGCTCGAGAGAGCGCCAAGCTGGCACGGCATACCCGTTGCTCCCGAGGGCGAAGCCAGTATCATCGCGCTGTTAAAGGAGCTGCTAACCAACAGTGCCAGCCGGAAGGACTATGACCAGTTAGCCGCAGCCGAGTACGCAAAGAATCCGGTGTTCTACGAGAAGCGGCTCGGGGACCTTTTTGGGTCCGGTGCCGTCGCCGCATTCGGGCAATATCTCGCTCGCCCCGGCAGCCCCGCCCTCATGCGAACTGCCGCCCACCGCATGCGCTGGGCTCTGTGCTGGCGGGCCTTTTGCCAGCAACCTTTACGGGTTCTCGCGACGAAGATTGTCGGTTTGGGACGCCGACTAAGGCGCCTTTTTCGCCCCCCAGGTATTATGCTGGCGGTGCTGGGGACGGATGACACCGGGAGAAGAAGCTTAATCGCCAGGATCCAACCGGTGCTGGGGGCCGCTGTGCATGGACACGTGCACCTCCGGCACCTGCGCCCGGGGCTCTTGCCTGGCAGGGGACCTTGCCCGGGCGGTCTGAACGCTGAGGCAGGGGTGAGGGATGCCCAGCCGCGCGGGCTGTTGGGGGGCTTGAAGTCACTCCTCAGGCTCGCGTACTACACTTTTGACTGCTCGCTGGGCTACTGGATCACGATCTATCCGACGCTCGTGAAGCGACCGTGCGCCTGGATATTCGATGGCGATTTCCACGACTTCATGGTCGCCCCGCTCTGCGTGGAGACCACCTTGCCGCAGTGGATCAGGAGCGCTTTGGGGTTCGTCCTTCCCAAACCGGACGTAGTGATCTGCCTGGACGCCGGGATCGAGGCCAGCCGCCAGCGAAAGCCGGAACTGGGACCCAACGCATTCAACCACCCAGCGGGCTCCTCGCGAGGTTCTTGCCGCGAACACTCCCGCATCGTGTGGATCGATCCCGCCGGGACGCCAGAAGAGTGGGCCGACCGAGCCCTAAGCGCAGTCGTCGCGCGGGTGTCAGCCCGTTACCGGACAGGCCGATTGTCTTGCACGGCACCCGACCCATCAAAGTATGCAGAACCCGCCTAAGGTCATCATATCGGCATATGGCTGCGAGCCAAACGCCGGCTCCGAGCTGGGCATTGGATGGAACTGGGCCGTCCAAGCGGCGCGGCACGGAAACGAGGTGCACGTGGTCACCCGCGCCAACAACCGATCCCGGATTGAGTCCGAACTGGCGCGGCATCCAGTGGCCAACCTTCATTTTCATTACCTCGACCTCCCGATAATCTTCCGCTGGTGGAAGAGGGCAGCCGGTTACTACGGGCTGATTTCTTATTACTACGCCTGGCAGGTGGCCCTCATGTTTGTTGCTCCGTCTCTGCATCGGAAGCACCATTTCGACTTGGCGCACCATGTCACCTGGGGCAATGACTGGATGCCCAGCGGGCTGTTCGTCCTGCCTACGCCCTTTATCTGGGGGCCGATAGGCGGGAGCAGCAACCAAATTCCGCGCCAGATTGACCTGGGTCTGCCGGCGTACGCCAGGCGCCATGACTGGGTCAGGTCAAGGCTGCAGCGGCTGCTCGTCGCGGTGGACCCTTTGGTCGCGCTTACGCGGGCTCGGGCGAAGCGGATCCTTGCCTACAGCAAGGACGCCAGGGCTGGCATTCCGAGCAAGCACCGAGGCAAGGCCAGCTGCATCATCCATATCGGCATGTCCGACAGCGATCTGCAGCGGACGCCGTCGAGCGTGCCGCAAGGGGGGGAGATGCGCTTGGTCATGGGAGGCCGTCTGGTGCACTGGAAGGGCTACGATTTGGCGCTGGAGGGATTCGCTGCCTATCTCCGGCAGGGTGCAACTGCCGGAAGGCTCATCGTTACCGGAGGGGGTCCCTACAAGCCCGTGCTGCAGGATCTGGCTGGGAAGTTGGGCATCGCCCCGCACGTTGACTTCGTGGGACACTTACCGACCAGAGCAGACGTGTGGGATCTGTTTCGCACTTCCAGCCTCTATTTGCTGCCGACGCTGCGGGACGGCCCTCTGCTGACAACCTTGGAGGCAATGGCCATGGGCTTGCCGATTCTGTGCATGAGGTTCGGCTCAAGCTACGAGATGGTACCGGATTCCGCCGGGTTGAAGATCGAGCTAAGCAACCATGACCAGATGGTCAGTGACATCGCGCGGGCTCTCGCATGGGCCGCGACGCACCGCGACGATTTGCAGAAAATGGGAGCACATGCCCGCGCCCACGTCACCGAATTCTATACGTGGAACCGGATCGGCGATGAAATCCAGGCCGTCTACGAGGAGACGCTCGCCCTGCCACGAGCTGGCGAAAGGGCCTAACCTGAGCCTTTCGTGCTCGCACGGCGGGGGCGCCCGGCGACGCCGCCGCTGCTCACGCTGTGGTTTGCCGCGAAACGGCAAGGAAGTTGATAACAGCAACGCGGGTGACGGACGGACAACAGCGATATATTATTGCAGACGGTCGCTGCTTGCCTGTATCGTCCGGATCCCGGTCAGTACTGCCCAGCGTTTGGCAGCAGGGGAACCTGTCGCCACATGCGCGGTGGCGGGGCTCGGCATTGGCGCAAGATTCTGCATGGTTGCATGAACGTAGTACATGTATTCCCCTACTCAGTGAGGATATCCGGCGGGCATTCGAACGCCATTCGCTGCTTCATCGCCTGCCAAAGGGCCGCGGGGCTCAATGCGGTAGGCATTGCGCCGGAGGGAGAGGCAGGGCCGGGGGAGCCGACGCGCGAGTTTCCGCTCGTTGAGGTCGAGTCGCTCTGGGCGCTGCGCTGGGCGGGCATTGCCGAACGACTTGCGATCACACCCGGCAACAGCGTGGCTAATCTGCACAGCGTAAATCGGAGGCAGGCGGCGCTGCTGGGCGACTTGCGTCGGGCCGGTGTCCCTTACGTTTTCACCTCACACGGCCAATTGGGCTACCAGACCGCCTGGCGCTGGCTCAAGAAATTCGTTTACCTGAACTTCGTGCATCGAGGCCCGCGAAAGGCCGCGGGGCTGCATCTTCTAACCGCGGCCGCCGACCGGCGGCTGAGGCTTCTCTTGCCGGGTTACCGTGGGCTAAGGTTGATCCAGGGGAATGTGGTGCAGGCACCAGATCCGGCGGAGTTGCCTGCTGGATCAAGGAGCGATTACGGCATACCCCAAGATACCTTCCTCCTGGCTTTCATGGGCCGTTTGGACGTATGGGTCAAGGGCTTGGATCTGCTGGTCGAGGCCTTTTCCCGCCTCCCACCCGAGCGGTTCCGCCTGGTGATGGCCGGCCCGGATTGGGAGGGTGGTAAGACGAAACTCGAACACTTGGCCGAGCGGTTTGGGTGCGGAAACCGGATCCACTTTATCGGCCCGGTTTATGGCGCGAAGAAATGGTCACTGCTGCGAATGGCCGATATGTTCGTGTCACCTTCCCGCCGGGAAGCCTTCAGCATTGCCCTGGCGGAGGCGATGACGGTCGGCTTGCCGGTGCTGACTTCGACGACTGTCAGCCTTGCCGAGGAGTTAAGAGAAGCCGATGCCGCACTGCTGGCCCCGCCCGCGGCGGAGCCGCTCGGGCGGGCGATCGCCACGCTCGCGGCCGATCCCCAACGGCGGCGGGCGCTGGGCATCCGGGCTAAGGCCTGGGCGGAGAAGAATTGTGATCCTGGCCGCGCCGGCGCCCCGTTCCGGGAGTTCTACCAAGCCATCCTGGCCAAGGCGCGGGGGGCCGGCAGATGAGTCCTTTGTTTGCGCCAACCAGCACATTGACTGGCATGACGGCATGGTCGCGCTGGACGCGCAGAGGCTTCTGCCGGCGGAGGATATGGCCACGTGAAGCCACCGAGAAAGCGTGAACCTGAAACCGCACCCACAGCCCTTACCGAAGGGGAGATGAGCAACCCAGGGGCCTTGAACAAATCATTCGTCCTTGCAGGAGCGTTTACTTGTTATGGGAATTCGGCAATACGTTGATAGCATTCGCCGGGGTTTGCGCCGACCTGAAGTTCGCCGCCACCCGGTCCGGGCCATCTCCAGAAGAGTGTTGTGGCGATGGCATTGGAAGTTCGCTCCCGGCACTCCGATTATCCTCAATGATTGGTGGCGGAATTTGCGCATCGCCCTGCCGCACACGAACAATGCCGCCCTGTTGTTTTACCGCACGCATTCGGATGAAAGCCTGCTGTGGCAATTGCAGGCGCTGCTTTCGCCGCGGATGACGTTTCTGGACGTGGGCGCTCATATCGGGGCCTTTACGCTGGTCGGGGCCCACATGGTCGGAACGGAAGGCAAGGTTGTTGCGATCGAACCCATGTCGCCGTGCGCCGAAGCTATTCGCCGCAATGCCGCACTGAACGCGATGTACAACGTGAAGGTTTACGACGGAGCGTTGTGTGACTCCACCGGCACCATCGGTTTCGTGTCCGATCCGGAGCGGAGTGGCGGGTGGATTGCGACGGACGCCGCCCGGGTCGCCTTCGAAGCACGGTGCTGGACCCTGGACGATTTCATGCAGTTTGCCAACCTCACGAGAGCTGACGTGCTGAAGCTTGATGCCAGTGGCAATGAACTGTCCGTCTTACGCGGCGGGGAAAACACTCTTCGCGGTGGCGGCGTCGGCACGCTGGTCATGAAACTTTACCATCCGGACATTACGCACGAGCGCTTTGGTTATGACTCGCACGAGAGTCTCCGGCTTTTACGCGAGTGGGGGTTCCAAATGAAGCTGGCGCAAGGACAGGATGTGTTTCCTGTCTTCCGCGCAGAAGACGTGGATGGTCATTTTGATCGCCATGTCTATGGTCGCGTGCTGGTGGCGCACAAAGGCTAGCGGTTTGCCATAAAGGCGGGCGTAGTGCCGGTCGCGGCCAACCGGGGCACCAGTGCCATCGGCTGAACGGGGCAATTCACGACGGGGAACGCCTTGGCAGACCCGCCTGATCGCAAGTGCAACTGATTCCGACTTGTGCCGGCCTTGGGAGCCCCTTAGCATTTTCCACGGACGTAGTCCGGCGGCAAAGCCTATGGCACAACTGGAGAAACTGATTCGGCAATTGTCCAAGTTCACGCGGCTGCGAAAGGCCGCACGATTTCTGCGCCTTTACAAGGTGGTCAACCTTTACTTGCGCTTTTTCCCCATCGTCAAGCAGCTGCCGAGCGGCATCGCCTACCGGGCCCGTTGGGCGGAAAGCATCCTGCTGAGCCGACAAATGCTGGAAAGCGGAGCGATGTATCCGCGGTCCAAACTTCCAACGCAAGTGGAGCGCTTCGTAGATTTGGGCTGCAATGTGGGTTACTTCGCCTGCTGGCTGGCCGAGTTATCGGGGGCACGCCCCCTGCAAGGGCTGATGATTGACGCCAATCCAGAGGTGGTCAAGGAAGCCAACTGGCATGCGCGCGCGAATCACTGGCATGAGGTCTTTGCTGTTCACGGCATCGCGGGGGCGCGCTCGGAGAGTGGGCGGGCCGATTTTTACCTCTATTGGTCCAACTACTGCTCTTCGACGGCCCCGAACCCGTCCCTGCGCGGTCCCTGGAAGCGCACGGTCGTGCCGTGCCTCGATGTCGGAGAGCTTTGGCGCCAGAAGTTCGGCAGCGCGCGTTGCCAGCTCTTGAAGGTCGATATTGAAGGTTCAGAAATGGATTTCTTCCGGGTCGAGCAGCCATTCCTCGAGCAGGTGGATACGATACTGATGGAATGGCACAAATGGCGCGTGCAACTCCCGGAAGTCGAGAGGTTGCTTGCGACGAGCGGCTTCAAGCTCGCCGAGGTGCTGGAGGAGCAGGAACTGGTGGGCACAGGCCTGTTTCGGCGGGTTACTTAGATTTCCTGTAATCCCCGCGGCTGAAGTATTTCTCGAGCCAAACGTAAAGGCAGATGAACAGGTAACGGCTGCCCATCTCCCGGATCTTGAGCTTGGCCTCGCCAGTGCGACGGTTGCGCCAGGTGATGGGGATGACCGTCCAGGAGAAGGCCCGGACGATGGCATTGGAAGTTCGCTCCCGGCGCTCCGATTATCCTCAATGATTGGTGGCGGAATTTGCGAATCACCCTGCCGCACACGAACAATGCTGCCCTGTTGTTTTACCGCACGCATCCGGATGAAAGCCTGCTGTGGCAATTGCAGGCACTCCTTTCGCCGCGGATGACGTTTCTGGACGTGGGCGCTCATATCGGGGCCTTTACGCTGGTGGGTGCACAGATGGTCGTAACGGAAGGCAAGGTTGTTGCAATCGAACCCATGCCGCCGTGCGCCGAAGCTATTCGCCGCAATGCCGCAAAGAACGGGTATGTGGTTTGTCAACGGGAAGGTTGCGAAAAAGCTCTTTTCCTGGGTAGAGTGACCCTGCGGCTGGGAGGATAGGGCTCTGCAGGAGTGCAACCTGAGCGCCCAGTCGTCCGTGGATTGCGGAAGCATCCGCTCCTGGCGCTGCCGTCAGGCAGCGCCAGGAGATGACCTCGGAGGGATGCTTGAGCAAGTCACGGTCGTCTAAAGTGATAAACTCATCCTTGCCCCTATTGTCAGCTCGAATATGGGCGCGGACGATACGCTGGATTTGCTCGCGCGACACGATGTTCGCTGTGGCTGCGGTCAACGCAAGTCGAAGAGGTAGCCCCACAGCCATCGCGGCACCCAGAGTAGCCAGAAAGATTAGCCTGAGCGCCGGGTGCCGACCCGTGCTCAGCGGAGTCAGATCGCAGTAAACAACGAAAAGGGCCAGGCCTGCCGGCACAAACTGCATGTAGCAGGAAGAAAGCCAGGAGCCCTTGCCCGGTTAAGAACAGAACGAGCCAAAGGGTGCCCAGGGCCATGCCCGGCACGAGAACGACTATTTCCCCGAGGGGACACTCGTAATTCCCGAACGGTTCGGAACGATATCGTCGACCTTACGCTCGCCATGCCCGTGCTCAGGCTGGCGTCGCGTCTCCAGCCACAGCAGCCCGCCGAGGAAGATGAGGATAAGGAGGGGATAATAAACCTCATTGAGCCTCTCGCAGAGAGTTCGTAACGGGCCTGCGGGCATGAGGGGGCCGAGCTTCCCAAACGCGCCCCAACTCAGGGAGAATGTCATCAGTGTGGGCCAAACCAGATGGCACCGCTTGAGGAACACCGCCAAAGCGGCAACGGCGACGATCATGTCATAGCCATAGTGATACACCGGCAGCAAAGCTAACAGGAGCCAGGCAGCCAGTTGGGCGACGGGATCCTTAATCCACCGGGCGGTGATGCCGAACAGCGCGAACCAGATGACCCACTTGAGGACCGACACTGCTGCGGGGTCCTTAATGAAAAGTGTCAAAAGCCGCCGTAGCCCAGGTACCTGTCAATGTTCGTCCATGAGTTCGCGCTGTCGGCCCAGTATTTGGGAAGTTTAAGCCCCTCGATGAAGCTCAGCCGGGCCCACCATAGAACCGCCAGTCCGCACAAGGCAAAAGTGGCAAAGGGCACAATCAGGACCTTGGACCGTTTGAGCAATAGGTGGAAATACAGCGGGAAAAGAAGGGACTGTTTCATCGCGGCGAGCGTTAGAAACACCCCACTTTTGGAAGAAGAGAACGGGTAAGCAGCCAGAACAGCGGCCAAGCAGACCAATGCCAGGTTCCCAAGGCCAATGACATTGCCGGTGCCCGTCCAACCTAGGAAGAAAGCCAGCAACAACCACCGCCGAACTCCCTGGAGACCGGTCAGCTCACTAAGCCGCCACGGGATGTAGAATACAGCGGCCAAGTTGATCACCCACATCAGTATCCTGGCGGTTGGCCAACCCAAGATGAAAAGTGGGGTGAACACGAACCAAGTGTGGGGAAAGTAGAGGGACTCGCGCAGGGCGATGTCGGCGCAATCCCGGTGGCTCAGAACGAACCAAATTGAGTAATAGCCGTAGTAGAGATCGTGTGTGGAGATCACATTGTCCGGGGCTGAGTGGATATGCAGAAGGTGTGCAATGTGGAAAAGGCCCCAAGGGATGGCAACCGCAAGCAGCACGAGAGCTGGGAGTTGGGCACGTTTCTCTGGCTGCCCCGCCCAAGTTTTAATTGTCATGCGCGGATTGCACCAGATTTCCTAATCGGGTGCAACTGGAATTGGCAAACTGCGCACGGTGTGGGCGCACCTTGAGGGCGTATTGCCCAAATGACAGTCGGTCAAACTGGCCAGCATTCCGGCCCTCATCTGTCAGTCAGATCCTCCCTCCCCAGGAGCTTCCACAGGTTGACACGTTCCTGGGTGGCTATTTGTGGCTATTTGTGGCTTGCCATCGGGGCACCAACGCACATACTGACCGTAGCGATGGCAAAGCGTAAACGGAATCTACAATCAACGCTGCCCCCCCCCGCGCACGGCAGAAGAGGGCAAATCCGGGCAAGCAACGAGACTGACGGAACCCTCATGTACGGTTTACGGAGCAAGGAAGGCTTTCGGCTCCATTCAAGAGGTCTTTTATGAAGCGATGCAGCGAGTGTATACTGATTGACACCTATCCGGGAATTGAATTCAACGGCCAAGGGGTCTGCACCTACTGTGCCGGGCATAAGAAAAAACAATACCATGGCGAGCAGACGCTGAAGGAGATACTCGATCAGCAGCGCGCGAAGAGACAGCCTTACGACGCGGTCGTTGGGATCAGTGGCGGTCGTGACAGCGCCTACGTTCTGCATTATCTTGTGCGGGTGGCGAAATTGAAGGTGCTTGGGTTCTTCTTCGACAATGGCCTGGTGCCCGAGACCGCGCGGAAGAATCTGAAGAACATGACCGATGCGCTTGGCGTGGAGTTAGTTGTCGATCGGAGTTGTCTACTGCCCAAGTGCCTGAAGAACAATTTTGAGGCATGGATTCGGAAGCCCTGTCTGTCGTTTATCTTGCTCACGTGCGCGATTTGCAACGGAGGAATTGAGATTGGGCTGCGCAAGGCGGCGAAGGCGCGGGGCGTTTCGCTGATCGTAACAGGGAGCGGGGGCGTCGAGGAACCCCATTTCAAGAACGCCCTTGTGGGGATGGGAAAGCGCTGGGACAAGAGAAACCATCTTTCGCTTCTGACGGGCCTCCTCTGGGAGATTCTGCGAAATCCTCTGTATTTCAAGAGTCCGCGGTGTGTTTATGCCGAGGGGCGGGCTTTCTTGTACCAATACTTGCCGTGGCCGGTCCTTCAGAAAGTGTTCTATTCCGACCAGACTCGGGTGGATTTCTTTGATTACATTGAGTTTAACGAACCGGAACTTCACCGGGTGATCGAAACGGAATTGAAATGGCGGAAACCGGCCAACGTGGCGTCGCCATGGCGGTTCGACTGCAAACTGTCATTTCTTAAGAACTGGATTTTCATGGAATTGTTCGACTTTTCCGAAAAGGACGACCTGTTTAGCAGCATGATCCGGGAGGGCTTGATGACGCGGGCGAAAGCCTTGGAT
This sequence comes from uncultured Verrucomicrobiae bacterium, assembly GCA_963822005.1. Taxonomy (GTDB): domain Bacteria; phylum Verrucomicrobiota; class Verrucomicrobiia; order Limisphaerales; family UBA8199; genus PALSA-1440. Next base: position 15,179 of record CAWGGD010000032.1, read on the forward strand.
AGAATTCTCCGGGAGAACACGATTCCCGAGGAACTGGTGGTAGAAGTGTGCAAGGAAGTGGGTCTGGATTTTGAGCGTGTGAAGCGGGCGGTACAGCAATTGCGTTTGGAGTTGGAAAAGGGCGGATAGGGCTGATAGAACCGTGGCCCGGGGTTACAGGCTAAATGAATTTGCCAGCCTCGGTAGCTGAAAGCGCGATGTCACACAGGCTGACGTCACCGAGCCTGGGCCAGCCCCGTTCCCATTCTCCCAGCCAGCCCTGCAGATTCCTGTGTTGCTGGGTTTTGAAGCTCAACTGCCGTGCAGCTTGCGGCGACGGCCTAATTGGGGCTTGCAGGACGATTGGGCTTCCGCTAAAAGATAAGCGTGAAAGTAGAAAGCAACCTGGGCCATGGATGGCGTCAGTTGAGCGCTTGGGTTAGAGGTGGCGTGGCGGCACTGGCAATAGCCGTGACAGGCTTCGGCTGGGGGGCTGAGAATTTGACGCCGAGCCCGCCGGCGCAAGGGGCCGTTGGGAAACTATTTCAGGGTGCGCGACAAGGGGACCTACTGCTGGTGAAGGCGGGGATTGCTGAGGGGGCAAATGTGAATTGCCGGGGCACGAATGGGTTGACGCCCCTGCTCCAAACGATATTCGGGGCAACTTCGCCTCTTGACGCCGGGCGGCGCCAGTGCGTCGCGTTCCTGCTAGAACGTGGCGCCGAGGTTGACGCGAAAGACAGTGACGGACGAACGGCTCTGATTTACGCGACGCGGGCTGGCGACCTTCAAACGGTGCAATTGCTGGTGGAGGGGGGGACTTTTATCAAGAGGCGCGATCGATTCCACAAGACGGCTCTGCTCTACGCGGCCGAAGGCGGCCACCGGGAAATCCTGATACATTTGGGCCAGACCTTAAAGGTTCAGAACAAGGCGTCCGCATGGTAGGCGACGATTAGCATGATTGAAGAAAAAACCATTATCATTACCGGTGGGGCCGGGTTCTGTCGGCTCGACGCTGGCTGGCCGTCTCGTGGCCAAAAACAAGATTGTCGTTTTCGATGATCTAGCCCGCAATTCCATTGAGAATCGGGATTCCAAGGATCATCCCAATCTCAACCTCGTTGAGGGTGGTATTCTGGATTATGAGGCCGTTAGTTAGCAGCGCTATGAAGGGGCCGACATCGTCGTGCACTGCGCCGCCATCGCCGGCATTGATACGGTCATCAAGAGCCTGGTCAAGACCATGCGTGTCAACATGATCGGCTCAGCCAATGTTCTGGAAGCCGCCGCCAATCTCAATCGCCTGGATCGGGTCGTCTGCTTCTCCAACAGCGAGGTGTTCGGCACCCACGCTTTCCGCTCCGAGGAGACCGACAAGACCGTCATGGGCAAGGTTGGCGAAGCCCGTTGGACCTACGCCGTAAGCAAGCTGGCCGAAGAGCACCCGGCCATCTCGTACTATCAGGAAGAGTAGCTCCCGGTGGCGGACGTTGGTTCCTTCAACGCTGACGGGTTCATCTTAAGATATGAAAAGATGAGTCAGAAAGATCAGAACTCATGAAGATACAAAGATGTTTGATCATTGTGCCCGCCTGGAATGAATCAGGCAAGATAGAGCGCGTCGTCCAAAGTATCCGCGCAAAGGAGGCCGTGCTTGGGGTCCAGCTTGCGCCATGTGTGGTAGATGACTGCTCCACCGATGACACTGCCGAACGCGCGCGAACTGCGGGGGCTGTCGTTATCTCACAACGAGCGAACATGGGGGTGGGAGCCGCGATTCGCAAGGGGATTGACTACGCGTTGGCGAACGGCTATGAGTTTGCCGCTGTGATGTCCGGTGATGACCAGCACAACGCTGCCGACCTGGAGGCTCTCCTGCTACCGCTGGTGCAGGGCCGCGCTGATTTGGTTCAGGGCAGTCGCTGGGTGGCTGGGGGCAACGTGGTGAGTGCGCCTCTGCACAGGCGACTGCTCACACGGCTGCACCCTTTTCTTTTCCTGCTCGCCACGGGCACAAAGCTGTCCGACACCACCAATGGCATGCGGGCTTTTCCCAGCGGGCTGTTTCGGGAGCGAGGCATCAACCTATGGCAGGAATGGCTGAATCGTTATGAATTGGAGGTGTACATGCTCTACCAGTGTGCAAGGAAGAAGTGCCGGGTTGTTGAGGCGCCCATAACAATCCGTTATTCCCCGAAGCGAAGCGAGTCCACCAAGATGAAGTGGGGAGACTGGTGGAGAATATTGCGTCCAATTCTCTTGCTCAGGTTGGGTGTGAAACGATAATAGCGCGGTCCCGTTAGCATAAAAGGTAAACTATGAATACCAACTTCCATTGCGAAAACATCTGTTGCCAGGAATTGGAAAACACGAGGGTGCTGGTCACGGGCGGGGCAGGCTTTGTCGGCTCCTCCCTGTGTTTTGCCCTGGTGAAGAACGGTGCCGGGGTTACGGGTCCTGGATGACCTTTTTACGGGGAGTCTGTCTCACCTCGAGGGAATCAGCCTGGACTTTATTGAGGGATCGGTCGTTAATGATGAGTTGGTGAACAAGGTGCTGGCAACGAACTTCGACTACATTTTCCATCTGGCGGCGCGGAACATCATCGTATCCACTCGAAATCCTCTGGAGGATTTCGAGGTCAATGCTCGCGGCACGCTCAATTTGCTCCTTGGCGTGCGGCGGGTTGAGCATCCCAAGCTGAAGCGCTTGGTGTATTCGTCCACCGCCTCCGTTTACGGAAATCCAGATGTTCTGCCTTTGACCGAACAGAACGGAGTCGCCATGTTGTCACCCTACGCGACCAGTAAATATACGGCTGAGAACTATTGCAATTGTTTCTATGAAATCGTACGGGGTTCCGTGCAGTGTGGTGAGATACTCAAACGTCTATGGTGTCAACCAAAGCGAGAAGAACCCCTACTGCGGCGTGATAGGGCGCTTCGTGACAAACGCCCTGCGGGGTGAGGACCTTCTGATTCACGGTGACGGACTGCAGACTCGCGACTTCACTTTTGCCAGCGACGCGGTGGGCGCCACCATTGCAGTGGCGACGCGCACACGGGCGGAGGGGGAGGTGTTCAACGTTGCGACCAGCATTGAGACCCCCGTCCTGGAGTTGGCGAAAAAGATAATTGCGATTGCCGGCAATCGAGGATCGAGGATCCAACCCCTCGATCGCCGGGATATTGACAACATCCGAAGGCGCGTGTTGAGCATTGAGAAGATACGCCGGATGGTTCGCTGGTCGCCGAGCGTCTCACTCGACAACGGCCTGGCGATGACAATGGAATGGGCTGCGCGCGATATGCGGAAGTGAATGCGCGTAGGCTCAACCAGAGAGGAGAGGTGCTTACGGTACTTCAGCTAGGATTCGTCTATGCGGGAAACTGATCACCGGCGTGAGCGACGATTCCCTTTTATGCGGCTACGCCTCAAGCGGCGCCGTCGAAGAACTCCGAGATGCAGTCCACGACATAGCGCGCTTGCGCCTCGGTGAGTTCCGGATAGATCGGCAGGGCCAGGGTTTCCCTGGCCGCGCCCTCGCTCTCGGGAAACGCGCCGGCCCTATGAGCCCAGGTAGGCAAAGCACTCCTGGAGGTGCATCGGCACCGGATAGTAGATCTCCGTGCCAACGCCTTTTTCCTCGAGCGCAGTTCTCAGGCGGTCCCGCTCGCGCAGTCCGGATCACATATTGGTTGAAGATGTGTCGCTCGGCCAGCCACTTTGGGAAGGAGACATCGCATGACGATCCGTCCCCTTATGGCTGCTCAGAGCTGTCGGCCACCTTCAGGCCTGACTCCGCGAAGAGTGGTCATACCGCTCGGCGTTGCGCTGACGAGCGGCCGTCCAGCCGTCCAGGTGCCGCAGTTTGGCGGCGACGACCGCGGCCTGGAGCGCGTCCAGGCGGAAGTTGCCGCCGATGACCTTGTGGTAATACTTGGGCTTCGAGCCATGAGCCCGCAGCCGCGAGATTCTCCGCTCGCGCGCGCATCCTGTTGGTCACCACCATGCCGCCGTCGCCGGCGGCGCCGAGGTTCTTGGACGGGAAAGAACGAAAAGCAGCCGTAATGGCCGATCGACCCGGCCCGCCGGCCCTGTGTATTCGGCGCCGATGGCCTGCGCCGCATCTTCGATGACGACCAGCCCGTGCTTCTCGGCCACCTGCATCACGGCATCCATGTCGGCCATCTGACCGTAGAGATGCACCGGGATGATGGCCCGCGTCCGCGCCGTGATCTGCGGCTCGATCTGCGCCGGATCCAGGTTGTAGGTGCACCGGGTCGATATCCACAAACACCGGGTTGGCTCCCACGCGGGCAATGGAGCCGGCCGTCGCAAAGAAAGTGTAGGGCGTGGTGATGACCTCGTCGCCCGGCCCGATGCCCTCCGCCATCAGGCAGATCAGCAGGGCGTCGGTTCCGGACGAGACGCCCACGCCGTGCGGCGCATCCTGGAGTACTTGGCGATGGCCTCCTCGCACTTCTGCACCTGCGGTCCGAGAATGAAGTGCTGGGACTCCATCACCTCGGCAATGCCGCGTCGATTTCGGCTCTGATCGCCGCATACTGCGCCTTGAGATCCAGCAACGGAACATTCATCATGTTCACTTCCTTTCTTTCAGTTGCTTTGTAGGACTTGGAACCTCTTGCTGAGCTCCGCGGGCAAGCGGGGCCTCCTCAGTCCAGGTCCAGGCAGCGCAAGACACCCCGGGCTGCGTTTCCTGGTAACGGAAGCCGCTTTCCGGACAGCGCATCATCCCGCCGCATCGGGATTCCGGAGCCGGTGCCCGTGCCGGCTCATCCACCCCCTGCCGGGCCGGATTCCCGAGGACCAGCGCATAGTCCGGCACGTCCTTGGTCACGACCGAACCGGCGGCGACAAAGGCATAGCGCCCGATGTCACCCCGCAGACGATCGTGGCGTTGGCGCCGAGGGTGCAGCCGCGCTTCAGGGTCGTGGTTTCGTAGAGCGCGTGCCGGTTCACCTGGACCGCGGGGATTGGTGACATTGGTCAACACGCAGGACGGGCCGAGGAAGACGTCGTCCTCGATCACCACGCCGGTGTAGACCGAGACGTTGTTCTGGATCTTGACGTTGTTCCCGATCACCGTGCCGCCATCCACATTGACATTCTGCCCGATGACGCATCGTTCGCCGATGCGGGCGCCCTTCATGACGTGGGAGAAATGCCAGATCTTGGTGCCGGCGCCGACCTCGGCGCCGTCGTCCACATAGGCCGATTCGTGGGCGAAGTAAGGCGGGGCCTTGGCCTGCGAAGTTCCGCGGCGCGCGGTGTCAACCACCAGCCCCCCCTGCATGCAGCGACTGCTGGCAGGCATCCAACACCTCGAGCACCCGCAGCCCTTCCTCCCCGTCGGTCAGCGGCGCGGTGCGCGAGGCCGACGCAATCCAGAAAGTGCTGGCATTCGGCCTTCGAGCGGTTCCTGGTTCTCCAAGGCGACGATCTCGCCTTTGGCCTTGACGGCGGTCGGAACACGGTCTCTTCCATTCCACCTTGTGCGGGATAAAGCACCAGCTTGTGTTCGGCCGTGTCGTCGAACACCGCCATCTTCTCCGAGCCGACACCACCAGCCGCTGCTCCTTGAACGGATGCAGCCAGCTGACAAAGATGTGGGCATGGACCCCGCTGGGGAATTCAAACTGGCTGAGCGTGACGTCGAAGACGTTGCGGTTCAGGTAGGCTCCGCCCTGACAGGACACGCGGTTGGGGGCCTCGTTCGAGCAGGGCAAGCATCACCGAGATGTCATGCGGGGCGAAGCTCCAGAGGATGTTCTCCTCGGTGCGGATTTTCCCAATGTTCAGCCGGTTGGAGTAGAAGTACTGGATTTGCCCCAGCGCGCCGCCTCGAATCAGCTCCTGCAGCTTCACAATCGCCGGATGATACCGCAGGATGTGCCCCACCATCAGGATGCGCTGCTGCTGCTTCGGCCAGCTCGACCAGTTCCCGGCCCTGCCCGACCTCAATCGCGAGTGGCTTCTCCACAAAGACGTCTTTGCCGGCTTCCAGGGCCGCCTTGGCCATCTCGTAGTGGGTCACCGCCGGCGTGGCCAGAGCAACCGCCGTGATGGTCGGGTCGGCAAGGAGCGAGCTGAATTCGCGGCAGAACCGCACGTTCCCATATTCGCGCTTGCAGCTCGCCTCGACAGACTGGTTCGAATCGCAGACCGCAGCTAACGCGCCCAGTTCATGGAAGTTTCGAACCAGGTTCTTGCCCCAGTAGCCCATTCCCACGACCACCACGGTCGTTTTCGCAATATTCTCAGGCCTATCGTGCATAGTTATTCCTTCTTCGGTTTCCTGTAATCCCCGCGGCTGAAGTACTTCTCCAGCCAAACGTAGAGGCAGATGAAGAGGTAGCGGCTGCCCATTTCCCGGATCTTGAGCTTGGCCTCGCCGGTGCGGCGGTTGCGCCAGGTGATGGGGATGACGGTCCAGGAGAACCCCCGGACAATCGCCTTGAGCGGCAGCTCGACCGTCAGATTGAAGTGCGGCGCGATGAGGGGCCGGCAGCCATCGATGGCCTCGCGCCGGTAGGCCTTGAAGGCGTTGGTGGTGTCGTTGAGGCGGATGGCAAAAAGGGTTTTCAGGAAGAAATTCGCCAGGCGGTTGATGAAGAGCTTGATCTTCGGGTAATCAATCACCCCGCCCCCTTTCAGGAAGCGGCTGCCGAACACGCAGTCCCAGCCTCGATTCAACTCCTGCCAATAACGGACCACGTCCCGGCAATCGTCCGATTCATCCGCCATCATGATAACCGCCGCATCGCCCCTCATGTGGTCGAGCCCGCAGATGACGGCGCGGCCGAAACCGTGCAACCCTTCGTTTTTCACCGGGGCCAGTTCCGGCAGCCGGGCTTGCAGGTCCCCGAGCAGCTTCCACGTGGCATCGGTGCTGCCATCGTCCACCACCACAATCTCATGCGGAATTTCGTGCAACCGCAGCTCGAGGTGCAGATGCTCGACCGTCGAGCAGATGCAGCCCTCTTCGTCGCGCGCGGGGATGATCACCGAGAGCAACGAAATTGGGCGCGCCTGAGCCGGAGGAGAATTGCCTGGAGTCATTTTGGCCATGCGTTGCTTCGATGAGGCAGTGTAGGTCGCGGGCGGCGGAAGGCAAGTTCAAGGTGAGGAGAATGGAGGTGACCGCACCGACATTTCGTCCGGCATGCTCCTGTGGCCAAATGCCGAGGGCGGCTTGGCCCCAAATCCTCGGGCACTGCGGAAAGCGGGGGCGGCTACGGCAGGGGAACCACGCGGTAAAATCGGTGCCGCTGACTCAGCGCCGAACTATCGAAATAGACTTGGGTGGTGTTGGTCAGGGTAACCATGGCCAGCGGCACCCACGTGTTGGCGGGGCCAAGGTCGTTGACGTAATCAACGCGCCACGAGCTGCCGGTCGCTCCGGACAACTTGATCGGCATGACTATGCCCCGGACCGGGGCCACTTCCAGCACGGCCGGTTGGCTGAGCACCTCGCCGGCGAAGTTGCTGACGAGAATTGAATAACTGCCCGATTGAGAGAGGCTGAGGTTGGGAAGCGTCAGCACGCTGTTGGTGGCCCCCGGCAAGGCGTTGGTCTCGTTAAAGAACCATTGGTAGCTGAGGGCTGGACCCGACGCCGCAGCGGTGAAAGTCGCGTTGGAACCGGTCAGCGTCGTCAGATTCTGCGGGTAGATGGCGACCGCGGCTTCCTGACACTTGCCGGCCGCACCGGCGGCATAGAGGGCAGCGACTTCCTCTCCAGACAGGGCCAGGTTGTAAAGGGCGACCTCATCCAGCAGGCCGTTGAGCTTATGATCCCAATAGGACTGTCCCGAGGAACCGAAGAAAAGGGCGTTGGTGCCGTAATCCTGGGGAAAACTCACATTGGTCTGGCTCTCCAGTTGCCCATTCACGTAAAGGCGGGTGAAGTTGGAACCGCGCTCGCCGGCGACGTGGTACCAGACGCCGGTGGTCACGAGGGTGGTGGACCGGAGGCTGAGGGCCTGGCCGGACGCGGAGGCAACAACGAACGAGAAGACGTCGCCGTTGGCAGTGCGCGATTTACCCAGGCTGTAACCCTCGAAGGTATTGATGCGGGAATTCTGCTTGAAGACAAGGTATTGCTGGCCCGGCGGTGAACCGCCGGCGCCGGGAGAGTCCAGCGCGCTGAAAAGCACCCAGGCTTCGACCGTAAGCTCGGCCGGTCTGAGTTCCGGCGAGTCGGGGATCCGAACACTGCCACTGGTTCCATCGAAACTGAAGGCCTGTCCGACCCTGCCCGGAACGCGGGCGGTCGCTCCGCCCTGCAAGAGGCCGCTGTTGACGCCGGCGAGGTCGTCGGCATTCTCTTCGCCCGGCCACCAGCCGACCAGGCCTGCGGGAGCCGGCACACAGGGCGGCGGCACCAGGACGATCAGGGTTCCTGCGGTGGCGGCCGCGACGCCGGCAACGTTAGTGACTGCCAGTACCAGGTTGCCGGCGTCGGTCGGTTGCACATTGAGAATCTGCAAGGTATCTGTGGCGGCGCCCCGGATATTGCCACCTTCCTGCAACCTCACTCCGTTGCGGTACCATTGATAACTCAAAGGGCCGGAGCCATTGGCCGCGGCACTGAACTTAGCCACGGTGCCCGCGAGGTTGGTGCGAGTCTGCGGGGAGGAAGTGATCGCCGGCGGGAGGAGCACGGTCAAGGTCGCTACTGGGCTGGTGATTGCGGTCTCGATATTGGTTACCACCACCGTGTAGCTGCCTGCGTCGGCCGGCTGTAGGTTGCCGAAAGTCAGGCTCGTGGCGGTAGCGCCGGCGATGCTCACGCCGTTGAACTGCCACTGGTAGTTGAGCGGTGGTTCCCTTGTCATCGCCGCCGCGGAGAGCGTTAGAGAGGAGCCGGCGGGAACAGTTGCAGAATGCGGAATGGCCGTAAAGTAGAGTTCGGAGACGGGAAGGTGCTCCAGGAAATCGCCCGCGGCCACGCCGGACGGGACGGTATAGCCATTCACGACCAGATTGCTATTGAGAACCGTATCCGGCCCCACGGTGGAGGCATAAAGCCCCCACCATTCGGAGGGCGATAAGCCGTACATGCCTCCGGGGGGATAGACGCTGGCGCAAATCCAGCGGCTAGGCCCTTGGGACGCATGACAAGTCAGGCCAAGGTTCACCGCTTGGTGCGGCGTCTGGTTGGTCAGCGCAGGGTAGGGAGTTTCCCAGAATTCGTGGAAAAGGCGGTTGGTGGGATAGAGATGAACGTAGAACTTCTGGGCCTGCCAAGGGGGCAGCTCCACCAAATTGGTGGCTGTGGCGTTTGGGTCGGCCGCGACAAAGAAAGCCCGTGTCGCCGCATAGGAGGTCGCCTTATGATTGTCATGGCCGGTCTCGCCATCCACATCGTGGGTGATAATCACGTCAGGCCGGTAACGGCGGATCTGCTCGGCAACAAAGTTGATGGCGCGGGTCTTCCCGGCTTCGACATCGCTGCCGTCCCCCTGATAAACGCCGTCCGCCCAATAATCCCAGGTGATGTTGATCGTGTTGGTGCCGTAGGGGGAGTTGGTTGTGAGGCCGGAATTGACATCCATGAAGTGTCCGAACACCGGCTCATAGCGTACGCCGTAGGCCCAGGTCGCGCACCGCATTTCGTCGTCCCGAACGCTGCGCCGACCGGCGGTCATGCAGAGCACCATCGTCGGCAGATTCAGCACCGAGCTGTAGTAAGGCAGAGCGCCGCCAAAGAAAATTCCCTCGTCGTCCGGATGCGCCCCGACCGCCAGCACGACGATCTTGTTCGTCGGCGGCAGCCAATCGTAAGCGCGCGTGACGGCGCGACTGACGATCAGGCAGGCCGCCGCCATCAGCCAAATCGGAACGGGCTTTGCCTTCGAATTCATGCTGGCACCTCCTCGGCTACCGTTCGTCCGGCCCTCGCTGGTTTCTTGATCATCTGGGTGGCCATTCGGTCGCTCAGATAAGGCTGCCCACGCAACACTCGCCGGATGGCCGGGAGGATATTAGTCGTCGCCTCCTCTTTGGTGATGTAGCCCAGCGCGCCGGCCTGCAAGGCCCGCTCGGCATAAAAGGTCGAGTCGTGCATGGATAACACCAGCACCACCACATGCGGCTGCAACTCCTTCAAGTCCTTTAGCAGATCCAGACCGTTGGACTGCTTCAGGGACAAGTCCAGGATGACAAGGTTCGGCTTCTGCTGGCGGATCAGCGCGAGGGCGGTCGGCGCGTCTTCCGCCTCCCCGCACACGGCCAAATCTGGCTCCGCTTGAAGGAGCGCGGTCAGGTGTTCCCGTACCAGCGCATGATCATCCACCAGGAACACCCGCGCCTGGGGTCTTTCAGCCTTTTGTAACATCTGCTCGGTCATCTTCGCCCCACGGAACTCAAGCCGTCCCTGCGGACTACCGGCTCGTCAGAGCCGATCACCAGCCTGTGGAGAACTAGGTTAGACTAGTCCTCCGGGGGCGAGGATTGTAGACGGACAATCCCCGTTTCTGTTGTAAGGGAATCCCTCACAAAGGCAATTCCTCGCCAACGAGGTCGAGGGGTTACCTGCGAGCGAGTTTACGGACCTTGATGCAGGCCCAGGGGGTTGTCCCAACGAGCTGAGAGTGGTCAGAACAAGGCCGAAACTCGCCGCCTTGTTCCGTTAGCACACCGCGAGCCCCTGCCTGTTCAAGCAGAGAGGGTGAGGTTAGGCAATAGCCGTTGCGCATCCATCACGACCACGCCGTCATGCCAGTCAATGTGATGATTGGCGCGGATATTGTCTTCCCAGTCGGGGCTGACCTCCGTTACGAGGCGCTCCTGGTAATGCTTCGCATCCAACCGAAGAATCTCGTTGATTCTGAGGCCGTGCCCGTAGCCGACGAGGCAGTCTTGCGAGGGGCGGAAGAGCTTCCCGCCCAATTCAAAAAGGCGGCCCGCCGGCCGCGCGTGCTTAAGCCCCCGCACCACCGGATTCGCTGGATGCGGGCGCCATTGGTCGGTGAGCGGTGTGTCCGCCCAGAAGATAAAGAGGTCGCGGCTCAACGTGAATAGGCCCCGCTTGATCGTCACAAACAGCCACCATTTTGCCTGATATTCCAGCAGGGTAGCGTCCGCCGATAGGAGGTTCCGCATCAGCGTTGCCCGCTTGCGCCAGCGTTCGGGAAACTCCTCGCATTGATAAACCTCGATGGCTCCCCCCCTGCCCCCGTCGGGCAGCATGTGCAGTGCCCCCTCATGTTCAAAGAGGAAGGGATAAGCAAGATGATGATTTTTCACCAGGACTGGCTTGGCGGGAGAAAGCGCTTGGCCTGCCGGCGAAACCTGCATGACCGCGATGTGTCCGTGCGGTTTGCCCTCGAGCCACTCTTCGCAATAGATGAACCACTGGTCGCCGCGTTTCCACAGGAACGGGTCCGCCCAGAAGCGATCATTGGGTGGCAAGAGCTTCCCCAGGTGGGCGGGCTGTGGATTCAACCGCCACTCTTTGCCGGCCAGCCCACAGAGCAGAAACCACTGGCGCCTGCGCCCTGCCTCCTCTCTTCGTTGAATTCGCCCGTATCGTTGGTGCCGCAGGAAGTCCACGGCCAGGCTGGGGTTGGGGAGGAACGGAGATTTCGACAGGAGCATAGGTAGAGTAGCTGGCGCGGTGATCAAAAGCGAGCCAGCACTCGATGAACAGTTGGCAGGAATGGTTCGCTTTCACGGCGTAAGGGCGGCCAACAAACGGCCTCTACCGAAGAGCCTATCCTTCCCGCTCGGCGACTATCAAGCCCGGAAAGCATCGGTTACTGGCGCGCGCCACTCTGGACCCATTGGATGGCGTGCTGCAGCAACTGGTTGCCATCCGCCAACTGCAACTTCTCCTTGATCCGTGCCCGGTAGGACTCGACGGTCTTGATCCCCACGCGTAATTCCGCGGCGATCTGTCGCGTTCCAAGCCCCCGGCCCAGCATCTGGAAGACCTCCAGTTCGCGGTCGGTAAGCACCTCCAGCGGCGACCCGGTTTCCTCGAGCTTCTCCCCCACCATCTTGCGCATCATGCGCCCGGCCATCCGTTCGCTCAAGTACACCTGCCCACTCAACACGCGGCGGACCGCTGAGAGGACGTTCGCGGTCGCTTCCTCCTTGGTGATATACCCTAGCGCGCCGGCCCGCAACGAGCGCTCCGCGTAGAGCATTTCGTCGTGCATGGACAGGACCAGCACCGGCAGCTTGGGCCACAGCTCCTTCAACTGTTTGATCAGCTCCAGACCGCTGGACCGCTTGAGCGAAAGGTCTAGGATCACCAGGTCCGGCGACAGCCGCGCCACCAGGGACAGGGCTGTCGGCGCATCGGCGGCCTCCCCGCACACCGCCAAATCCGCCTGCGCTTGCAGCATGGCGGTCAGGTGCTCCCGCACCAGCGGGTGATCATCCACCAGGAACACCTTGGCCTTCGGTTGTTCAGCCGGCTGCGACATGAGCGTTTTGTTCGGTGAGACTTTCGCGGCGAACCAAACAGCTTAGGACCGTGCCGCCGCCCGGGCGCGGTCCGATGTGCAAGGCGGCTCCGAGTATGCGGGCGCGGTGGTTCATGAGATGCAACCCCATCCCGCGGCTGGGTTCCGCGCCCGGCTGAAAGCCCGCCCCGTCATCCTCAATCCGGAGCAGGACCTGTTGCTGGTCGGCGGAGAGTGTCACCGTAATCTGGGCCGCGCGGGCGTGTTTGACGGCATTGTTGACCGCTTCCTGGGCAATGCGGAATAGATTCGTGACCATCATCTCGCCAACGATCGGAATGGCAACCTGCTCGACAAACTGGCACGAAACCCGGTGTCGCGCCTGCACCTGCAGCACGAACTCCTCCAGCGCCGCGCGCAAGCCGCCCGCCTCCGCCGGCACCAGATAGAGCCCCCGCGCCACCGCCCGGGCCTGGGCGATGGATTCGCCCAACAGCTCGGCAATCTGAGTCGCTTCTTCCGCCTCGCGCCGGGAGTGTTCCTCCAGTTTGGCCGCCAAGTTCCGCGCGGCGAACGCCACGCTGACCAGGTGCTGGCACAAGCCGTCGTGCAAGTCCTCGCCGAGGTGCCGTTGCTCACGGTCACTGACGGCGGCCACTTGTCGCTCAAGGTCCTTGCGAGCGCTGATGTCACTGAACACGATGACTCCGCCGGCGATGTTCCCAGTGTGGTCCACCAGCGGTCGGCCGTTCACCGACAGCCAGATGCCCGCCGAGACGTTCGCGGGGTGCAGGAACATCTCCGCGCCGTCCACCGCCTGGCCGCGCAAAGCACACAACAATGGGTTCCCGTTGCTCGCCGGTTCGGTCGGGGAATTGGGCAGGAAGTTCTCTTGGGATTCGAGCCAAGCCACGACATCGGTGCCGGTCGAAGGAATTCGGAGCATGGCTTTGGCGGCGGGATTGATATGCAACAGGCGGCCCCGCGCGTCCGCGACCACGACCCCGTCCCCCATACTGTTGAGGATGGATTGCAGGATATTGGTCTGTTTCTGCAGTTCTTCCTTAGCGCGCTGCCGGCCTCGCTCCACCCGCTTCCGTTCGATCAGCTCGGACTCCAGCGCGGAGATCAGACCGAACAACAGCGTGCGGGCCAGGCCGTTCCAGTAGGGAACCAGCGGGTTCGAGTAACCGACATGGCCCATCAATTCCGCCCCCAACCAGCAACCGCCGCTGGCCAGGGCCATGCCCAGCCCCAGCCACCGCCCCCCCTGCCACGTCATCCACGTGATCGGAACCACATAAAGCAGGGACAGGGCAATTTGCGTCCCGGTCACCCAATCCAGCAAGCCCACGGCGAGAAGCAGCCCCAAGCCAATCGGAACTGATGCCCAGGCGGGCATTCTCCCCGCGCGCTCCAGCCAGATTTTGATGGGCCTGCTCGCTGACATGCGGTTTCTTTGTGGTGCAGAAAGGGCTGTCCGGTCAACGACAATTATGACCCACCCGGTTCCTCTCGGTGGGGCAGGATCGGACGACCGCAGGGGGCCTGGTGCTCATTGGGGCCTCAGTGGCGGGTCCACCAGACCGCGGTGGGTTTGGAGACGTGGAAATCGGAGCGTCGGTCGGGCTGGGCCAGGGTGTAGATCGAGTAGGTGAACGGCCGCTGCCAATGGACACCCCGGCAAAGCAACCGCAGGCGGTGGAGTTGGATCAGCGGGAGTCGCCAGCGCCGGACCCAGGCGGGAGCCATCTCCATCACCAGGTCCCCCTCGCGAAGCGCATTCGGCTTCAGACACAGGTTCTCCCCGGTGTCAGCGAAAGAAGAAGTGAAGTGACGCAAGACCGCCAGGTTCAGCCCGCGGCGCACCATCTCCAGCGTCCACACCTTGTCGCCCAGGACACGCCAGCGCGTATCAAAGAACAGGCCGTGCTGGTCCAGCACGCGGCGGTGGATGAAGATCGAACTGGTGATTACCGGGCTGATGATCCACATCGTGTTTTTCCAGGGCACCAGCGACCTGCGGTAGCAGATGAACTGACCCTGCTTGTCCACCACGACCGTATCGGCGAACAGCACATCGGTCCGGGGATGCCGGCGGAAGAACTCCTCGACGGCGCGCAATCCGCCGGGGAGGTATTGCTCATCGCAGTTGAGATACGCCAGGATTTCGCCCTTCGATCGCCGCCAACCCCGGTTCACGGCATCGTACATGCCCTGGTCCTTTTCGAAGTAAGCCTGGACGCGTTGGTCCCGCGCCAGCCATGCCTGCGTCCCGTCGTCGGATTGGGCGTCCTGGACGATGTGTTCGACCTCCACGCCGGCTTGGTCGGCGACCGACGCCACGCAGAGTTTGAGCCAGTCCGAGCCGCGGAAGCTGGGCGTGACGATGGAGATCTTCACATGTCTAATGCAAACCTGGGCGCCGACCGGGGGATCACTGCTTTTCGATGGCTACCCGCAGGGTGAGTTCCGAGCCTTCGGTGATCCTGATCTCCTTCCGGTAGCCCTTGAAGCCCGGCTTCTTGACTTCGACCAGGTGCGCACCTTCAGTGAGCTTCACCCGGGCGGGGGTGTTGCCGACGAAAGCGCCGTCAACAAAGATCTCGCCGGCGGCGTCTTCCGTGATCACATGCACGAGGCCGGTCCGGGAGGCGGCGGCGATAGTGGCGGTGCCGGGCTGGTTGGTCTGGCTGCCGCCGGGACTAGGATCCGCCTCGGGTGCCGGGCCTTTGCGTGGCTTGAACTCGCGGGCCAGGCGCTGGGCCTCCGCGACTTGCTCGGGCGTCAGATAGCGTTCGGCGGCGGCGAGGCTGACTCTGGCATCGTCGGCCAGCGCCCCGCCTTGGGCCGCGGCGAGGTTCAGCCATCGGTAGGCCTGCACGTAGTCCTTGGACACGCCAGTGCCTTTGGCGTAGCACAGCCCGAGGGTGTTTTGGGCCCGGGCGAATCCCTGCTCAGCCGCTCTCCGGGTCCAGTTGACGCCTTCCGGAGGGTCGCGGGGCACACCCTGGCCTTCGAGGTAGCTGTTGCCGAGCTCGGCCTCGGCCTCCGGCAGGCCCTGGTCAGCGGCCTTGCGATACCACTCGGCGGCCACGAGGGCGTTGCGCTCGACGCCTTCGCCTTTGGCATAGCACATGCCCAGGTCGAATTGGGCTTCGGCCAGGTCCTGGTCGGCAGCCCGGCGCAGCCATTGGACGCCCTCGAACTTGTCCAGCTTGACGCCCTCGCCAGTGGCATACTTCAAGCCCAGGAGGCACTGCGCGCGGGCCAAGCCCTGTTCGGCGGCTTTGCGGAGCCACTTGACGGAGCGGGTCGGGCTTCTGGCCACGCCGTCGCCGTTGGCATAGAGGGAAGCCAGGCTCAACTGGGCCTCCGCGTCACCCTTTTCGGCCCTGGCCTTGACAGCGTCGAACTGTTTGCGTTCGGCGTCGGTGGGCTGGCCGGACAGGTGGATGACGGTACCGGCCAGGAGCAGCAGGAGGACTCCGGCCGAACGCTTGAACTTCATGGTGCCAGATTAACCTGTTTCAAGCGGCTGGCAAGCGCCGGCTGAGGCGGAGCCGTGCCGGGCTGCCTGGCACTACCGCAGTAACGGCACTGGCCTCCGGCGCGACTCAGGCCGCCTTCTCAAGACGCCGGCTGACCGAAGGCCCCCAGCAGAGCAGCTCCAGCGGCACCTCGGTGAAGCGGCAGAAATGCGGGGAGACGAACGCCAATTCCATCTTGCGCAGGCCCGCCTTCTCGACGAAGCGGATGGCCTGGCTCATGGTCTTGAAGTCAAAGGCTTCGTCCGGGTTCGCGGTCCACTGATCCGCGGATTGTGACATAGAGCCCCGTGGGAACGTTGCGCAACAGCGTTCTCATAAAAGCTTATTGACTCGTTTTCCTGCTGTGGTCCATACAGCATCCCATTTGTACACAGGGCAGAGTTAGCAGAAGCCGAAGTTTTCGTCTATCGGGCTCATTACGGACGGGCATGTAATCCATAGCCTTACAAGGATTTGGATGAGCCGAAGTGCCCGCAACCAGCCTGGTGGGTTTTCCGGGCGGGTGCAGCAACCCGCGGTGCTTCGCTGATTCTCATTGCCCGCTACGGGCAGGGGCGTATTGTGGGCCAACACATGGCAGGCTGCGCTAAACATCGTTGGAGGGCCCCGGCCCGCCGCTCTTGGAAATGGCCACTCCGACGCCGGCAGTGGACTTCAAGACGGGAGTAATTGGGCTGCTGTTGCTAACGCTACCGGCAGCACTGCATGGCGCGACCGCCGTCCAGCAGCAACTCAACGCCTTAACCACCGCGGCGCAAGGCAAACGTGTGGGTTTGATCACCAACCCCTCGGGCTGCGATGAGGCGGGACACCCCGATGCCGACTACCTGCTCTATACGAATGGGGTGAGCATCACCGCTTTCTTCGCACCGGAGCATGGTCTGCGCGGCACGCTGCCGCCGGGCCAGACCGGCGGTGACTATGTTGACCCGCAGACCGGCATTCCCGTCTATGCCGTCTATGGCATCCGCAACGCGCCCACCGACGCCCAGTTGACGAACGTGGATTTGCTCGTGTTCGACCTCCAGGATGTGGGGGTCAGGTTCTACACGTTCGTGTGGACGATGACCTATTGCATGGAGGCGGCGGCCCGCAACGGCAAGCCGTTTTATGTAATTGACCGCCCCAACCCCATCGGTGGGATGCGGGTCGAGGGCGCTCCCAACACGGTGGATTATGGCGTGATCGGGCGGCTGGGACCGGGCGCGGCTTTCGGCGTTGCCACGCGGCACGGCTTGACGGCGGGAGAAATCGCCTGGATGTGGAACGGCGAGTGGATGTCACCCAAGGTTGAGCTGCATATACTCACGATGCCGAGCTGGAGCCGCGGCCAGTGGTGGCTCGAGACCGGCCGCGTGTTCGTGGCGCCGTCGCCGAACATGCGCACGACCAACACCGCCACGGTTTATCCCGGCACTTGCATCTTCGAGGGCAGCAACTTGAGCGTCGGGCGCGGTACCGATAAACCCTTCGAGCAGGTCGGCGCACCGTTCGTCAACGGCTCTGCCTGGGCAGTCTGCCTGCGCACCAACGGGTTGCCAGGCGTCTGCTTCGACCCCGTCACCTTCACACCGACCAACTCGGTGTGGGCGAACCAGAGCTGCGGCGGCGTGCAGGTGGTGGTCACCAATCGTGACACCTTCGACCCGATCCGAACCGGCCTGTGCATGCTGCAAACCGTCCATCGGCTGTATCCGACTCAAGTCACCATCACCTACTACGCCGCAAACCTCATGGGCGTACCGGGCCTCAACACCACGATCAAGACGGCGGACATTAACGTGATTATCGCCGGCTGGCAGACCGACCTTGCGCAATTCCGCGCGCTGCGGCGCCTTTATTTGCTCTATCCGGAACCACCGCCAGTGCTGGATTCGATTCGCGTCCTTGCCCCAGGCCGCACGCAGGTGGCGTTAGCCTGGACCGGCTGGAACGGAAGGAGTTACCGCCTGCATTACCGGGACAGCCTCGCCGCGTCCTGGAATGCGCTGGGCGATCGTACCGGCAGCGGTGGTGCAGCAATCGTCACCGATGTGCTGGGCCCGGCCATGCGATTCTACCGGTTGGAGCTGCTGCCGTAGTGGGTGTGCACGCCAAGGCGAGTGCCTGCGCTCAGAGCGTGAGAATGGGGGTTGAGTTCGGCGCGGGGAACGGCTATTCCTCAACCATGCGACGGTCGTTCATGTGGGTGATACTGGTCAGTTGGCTGGCGGTGGCCTGGTCAGCTCCGGCGGCGACCGGCAAGGTGATCAAGGTGCTGCCGCAATTCCTGGATTTGAAGGGGCGCAACTCGCTCACGCCCAGCCTCTATGAACGCGATAACTACCAGGCCCACCTGCGCCAGTACACGAACGAGTGCTCGGGGATGCGGTTTAACGTCGAGTGGAAAGCCAAGGGCGCGGCGGCGACTCCGCTGCTGTTGCGGGTGGAACTGCGAGGCGTCGCCCGGGGTGACTTTCCCAAAGCACGGACGCTGGAGAAGCCGGTCACGCCCGGTGGGTGGTTCAGCCACTGGGCGAAGTTCGACCTCCTGGGTGAGGCGTACAAGGACTTCGGCCGGGTGACGGCGTGGCGGGCGACGTTGTGGGAAGGGGACCGTTTGCTCGGCGAGCAGAAGTCGTTTCTCTGGTAGTTCCGAGCGTTCAGCCGCGGCGATTCTCCTGGGTGCGCAGAGCCTGCTCGTAGCACTCCAGGGCTTCGCCGAAGCGTTCCATCCGATTGAAGAGGCCGCCTTTGTAAAGATAGGCCACCGTCAGGGAGTTGTCGGCCGCGATGGCTTGATCGTAGCAGGCGATGGCTTCGTCGAGTTTCCGCAGCCGTTCCAGGGCCGCGCCCTTCTTGACCAGGGCCTCCGCGTGGTTGGCATCGAGCGCCAGGACCTGGTCAAAACAGGCCAGCGCGTCGTCGGGCTGGTCAAGGTTGAGGAGGGATTGGCCTTTGCCGAGCAGGACGGTGATGCGCGCGGCCTCCGGAGCGGTAGCCGCATCTGACGGTTCTGCCGGCGGAGTGCCATTATTGGGCGAGGCAGCCGTGTCTGAGGCGACTTGGGCCAGCAAGGGGGCTTCCGGCGGCGGCGGGGAGGTGTGCTCGAGCTGGTGAATCCGCTTTTCGAGCTGCTCGAGCGCGCCCAGCAGCCGCTGGCCGGATTGCTCGGCAGCGTCGCCGGCCAAATGGGCATCGCCGGCGCCCAGCGCGGCGATCGGCGGCACCCGGCCGTAGGCGTGGGCGACGGGCAACGCGGCGGAGATTTCCGCCAGCCGATTGATGGTGCGCCATTGGAAGTAGGCCATGAAGATCATGGCGAGGAAGCCAAGGCCGGCGAAAAGGCCGGCGACGACGAGCATGGCCTTGTTGGAGCTGCGCATCACCTCGAGTTCCTGCGCCCGCTGCAGGCTCAGGGTTTGTTCGATGTTCTGGAGGCGGGCCGCGAAGGCCTTGGCGTTCTCCGCGGCGGCGGCATCAGCTTCTTTCCGGCCGCGTTCGATGGCGAGCTGGGTAGCGTGGAGCTGTTCCTGGAGCTGCAAGTAGGCGCGCAGGGTGTCCTGGGCATTGGTTTCGTCGCCTTTCTGCGTGGGCACTGCGGGCGCAACGGTCTCCGCCGCGAAACCGCTGGCGGCAACGGAGACCAGCACGAGGACCAACCACGCGCGGCGCGCCAGAGGCGCGAGGCGGAAGCGAGTGAGGTTAACCCTGCTCATTTCGGCTGATTGGTGGCGGCGGGCGGGGAAACGGGGGCGGCCGGGCTAGGGGTCCACTGGATGTTGAATTCGCGGACGATCTCCCTGGCGGCGGCGTTGGTCGTGGCGACCTGCAACAGGTCAAGCGAGAGGGATTCGAGCCGGCGCTCGATTTGCTGGGCCTGAGACAAAGCGCCGACGTTCTGTGCCTGTGTGAGCAAGGCCCGCTGAAGCTGTTCGCGCTGATTCCACAGACCCACCAGCCGGAAGCCGTAGTCGCAGGCCAGGAGCAGGAACACGACCAGGCAAATCCCAAAGGGGCTCCGGCGGGAGAGTTCGGCAAGAGTCTTCTGCTTGTCCGGGTTCATGGCGAGGGCCGGGCCGGGGTGTTGGTCTTGAGGTTGAGGTTGAAGCCGTGTTTGGCGGGCAGTTCGCGCAAAACGGGATCAGTCTGCCCGGCTTGCGCGATGCGCAGCACCAGGTTCTGGGCCGTAGCCTGGACCTGCTGGGCCTGGCCGAATTGATTCTGGTTGGCCGCGACGGCCTGGTTGAGGCGGCCATTGAGGAGGCCCAACACCAGGTCGCCAACAATGAGCAGGCCGCAAAGGCCGCCCACGGTGTTTAAGACGATGAACTGTGCTCTGCTCACTGCGCCCGAGACTGAGGACAAATGCGGGCGGTGTCAAGGGCGAGCGACAGGGCGAGCACGATTCGTTGACAGGGGGCATGGCGCCGTCTAGCTTCGCGCCCATGTCCCGGTTGCCGTTCGAGCTGCTGCTGGCGCTGCGGTACCTGCGGCCCAAGCGGACCTTCGTCTCGGTGATCACGTTGATTTCCGTGCTGGGGGTCACGCTGGGCGTCGCGGTGCTGATCATCGTCATCAGCGTCATGAGCGGGTTCGACGCGCAACTGCGCGACAAGATCCTCGGCTTCAACACGCACCTCAAGATCATGTCTCGGGCTGAGACGATGACCAATTACGCCGCCGTGGCGCGGCTGGTGTCCTCCAACCGGAATGTCAAGGCCGTGGCGCCGTTCGTCCTGGGCCCCGTGCTGGTGGAGAGCAAGCCGCCGAGCGGCCAGTCGCGGGTGGGCGCGCCGTGGATTCGCGGCATCGATCCGCAGATCGAGACGAACATGAGCGTCCTGCCCAAGAGCATCGTGGAGGGGAAGTTCGACGTGAGCGACCGGGGGCTGCTGGTCGGGACCGAATTCGCGCACAACATGGGCCTGCAGGTCGGCGACCGGGTCGAGATCGGGTCGCCCAAGCGCCCTGAAGAAGTGGCGCGAGAGCAGCAAGAAGGATGGGGGGACCGTCCCCGTGCTGCCGGAGTACGAGGTGCGCGGGATCTTCGATGTCGGCTACTACGAATACAACCTGTCGGTGGTCGTGATCTCGCTGCGCGACGCGCAGGATTTGTATGACCTGGACGACGGCGTGCACGGGTTGCTGGTGATGCTGCACGACCCTTACCAGGCGCCGGCGGTGGAGGCGGAGCTGGCCCAGGCCCTGGGGCCCCAATATGCGCTCCGGAGCTGGATGCAGGAGAACGCGAACCTGCTCAACGCGTTGATCGTGGAGAAGAACGTCATGTTCTACCTGCTGTTCTTCATCATGATCGTGGCGGCGCTGTGCATCCTGAGCGCGCTGATCACGTTCGTGGTGCAGAAGACGCGCGAGATCGGGATGCTCAAGGCGCTGGGGGCCACCGACCGGCAGGTGAGCCTGGTGTTTCTGAGCCAGGCCGCGCTGGTCGGGGCGGTCGGGGACCTGGCCGGCTACGGGCTGGGCATGCTGGCGCTGGCCTACCGGAACGAGTTCCTGCACTTCATGAACCGCATGACGGGCTTCGAGCTGTTTCCCGGCCTCGATCTACGGCTTTACCGAGCTGCCGGCGCTGATCTTTGCGCGGGACATCCTGCTGATCTGCGGCAGCGCGTGGGTGGTGTGCATCCTGGGCGGCGTGATTCCGGCGTGGCGGGCGGGCCGGCTCAAACCGGTGGAGGCGTTGCGCTATGAGTGACGTGCTGCTCTCCGCCCGGGGCCTCCACAAGACCTACACGCTCGGCCAGCGCTCGCTGGAGGTGCTGCGCGGCGTGGACCTGGAATTGCGGCGCGGCGAATTCCTGGCGCTGCGGGGCGCGTCGGGCGCGGGCAAGAGCACGCTGCTCCATCTGCTGGGGGGCCTGGACACGCCCAACCAGGGCGAAATCCAGTTGGCCGGCCGGAACCTGGCCACGCTCGGCCGCGGGGAGCTGGCGCGGCTGCGCAGCAAGGAGGTGGGCTTCATCTTCCAGGCGTATTACCTGCTTGCCGGAGCTCGATGCGCTGGAGAATGTCTGTCTGCCGGCGCGGATGGCGCGCACGCCGGCGGCGGAAGCGGAGGCCCGCGGGCGCGAGCTGCTGGCGCGCGTGGGCCTCGGCGAGCGCGTCGAGCACAAGCCCTACGAGCTTTCGGGCGGCGAACAGCAGCGCGTGGCCATCGCCCGGGCGATGATCAACCAGCCGGACCTGATCCTGGCCGATGAACCGACGGGCAACCTCGACTCGCATACGGGGGGAGAGATCATTGATCTGCTGTGCGCGCTGCGCGACGAGAAGCAAACGACGCTCATCATGGCCACCCACGACGCCCGTGTGGCGGCCCGTGCGCCCAAGGTGGTGGAGCTGGTGGACGGCCAGATCGTGGACGGGAAGGTGGGGGGAGAAGCAGCGTAGCAATAGAGGAACAATAGAGGAACAATAGAGGAGCAATAGAGACCGGTATGGGTGCCTGGCCCATACGCCGCGCTCCTAACCCCCAACGGCGGGCTTGCCGCCGCGGCGCTGGCAGGCACCACCAACGCAGGCTGCAGCGAGGGGCGTCGAGGAGGAAACAACCGGTTTGCGGTATTGACCCCGAATTTCTTTCGCGTTAGTCTGCGTCGAATTATTGCTGTGACAAAGCAAGCACTATCAAATTGATTTATGGAACATAACACTACTCCCCCCTCCGCTGCGCTTCCGCGCCGGGATTTTCTCAAGAAAACCGCTACCGCCGCTGCCGCGGTGGCCGCGACGCCGCTGTTAAGAACGCCGGTTTATGGGCAGAACCAGGCGCCTTCGGCGAACGTCGCCGGGGCGAATAACCGCATCCAGGTGGCCATCGTGGGCGTGGGCTTCGGCATCGGGCAGAACCACCTGGTGGGGATCCAGGAGAAGGCCAATGAGAACAACACTGTGATCACGGCCGCGTCCGATGTGTACAACAAGCGCCGGGACTTCGCCAAGGCCAAGGCGAACCTCAAGGATGGGGACGTCTATGATGATTACCGCAAGATGCTGGAGCGCAAGGACATTGACGCGGTGCTGATTGCGACGCACGACCCGTGGCACGCGCAGATCACGATGGATTCGATTGACTCGGGCCGACACGTGTATTGCGAGAAGCCGCTGACGCGGTACCTGGGGGAGGCGTTCCAGGTCTATGACAAGGTGAAGGCCAGCAAGAAGGTCTTCACGGTGGGGTCGCAGGGCTGCTCGGCCGGCGGCTACCACAAGTGCGCGGAGCTGATCAAAGCCGGCAAGATCGGGACGCTGGTCTGGGGGCAGGCCTGGTATTCGCGCAACAGCCTCAACGGTGAGTGGAATTACATGATCGAGAACGAAACCAAGCCGGAGAACATTGACTGGGAGCGCTGGCTGGGGCCCGTCAAGCAACGCGATCCGTTCAGCGCGGAACAATTCCACCGCTGGCGCAAGTATTACCGGTATTGCGCCGGGCCGCTGGGCGACCTGGCGCCGCATAAGGTGCACCCGGTCATGCTGGCCACCGGCAACCCCGAGTTCCCGGTGCGGGTGGTCTCGATCGGCACCCACAATGTCCACATTGACAAGAACGTGCCGGGCACCCCCGAGCGGGAGATTCCCGAGCACGCGCAATTGCTGGCCGAGTTCCCCAGCGGGTTTGTGCTCACGGTGACGTGCTGCACGGTGAACGGATCGACGCCCGGCACAAGCCTCTTCGGCCACAAAGCCAACCTCGACATTGATGCCACCGGCGGCAAGGTCAACCTCCTGCCGCAGCGGGAGTTCGGCGACGAGATTGACCCCGAGAACTTCGCCAACCTGCAGCCGGAGGAGATTCGGGTGCATGAGAAGAACTGGTTCGACTCCATCCGTTCCGGCAAGCAGCCGAACGGGGACATCGAACTGGCCATTCGGGTGCAAACGGTCATTTCGCTGGCTGAGATATCCGATCGGCTCAAGGTCTCCTGCCTGTTCGACGAGAAGACGCGCAAGATTACGACCGACGGCGGCACGGAGGTAAAGCCGCTCACCTACGGCACCCTGCCGCAGTCGTAGGCGGAACACAAACTGAGTGCTGGAGTAATGGAGTGGTGGAGTGGTGGAAACACTAATCCACTAGTCCATTACTCCACCACCCCAGCATCCGCCTCCCCATGCCTCCGGTCACTGTTGCCTGCCATGCGATGGCGACGCGCTTCGAGATCGTGTTGCACGGGGAGAATGCCACGGCGTTGCGGGCGGCGGGCGAGGAGGCCCTGCGGGTGGTCGAGGAACTGGAGGCCCAGCTTAGCCTGTTTCGCGCCAGCAGCGAAGTCGCGCACCTGAACGCCCGCGCCGGGCGCGAGCCGGTGCGGGTCACGCCGGGCTTATTCGCGCTGTTGCAGCAGGCGCAGAAGCTGCACGCAGAAAGCAGCGGCGCGTTTGATGTCACGATTGCCCCACTGGTCCGGTGCTGGGGCTACATGGGCGGCAACGGGCGATTGCCGCGTGCCGAAGAGGTGGCAGCGGCTCGGGCGAAAGTGGGGATGGGGCTGGTGGAGTTGAACCCGGACGACTTTACCGTTCGGTTTGCCCGTGAGGGGGTGATGCTGAATCTGGGGGCGATCGGGAAGGGTTACGCGGTGGAGCGCTCGGCGGAAGTGCTGCGCGAGGCGGGCGTCACCAGCGCTCTGGTTCATGGCGGCACCAGCACGGTCCAGGCGATCGGACGACCGCCGGGAGAGGAAAGCTGGAAGATCGCGATTGAAACCCCTTCCCCCTCACCCGACACGCCGCCGACCCTGCTGGCCACAGTGGCGCTGAAAGAGGAGGCTTTGTCCGTCTCGGGGGTATGGGGCAATTCGTTCCAAGTGGAAGGCAGGACTCTTGGGCACATTATTGACCCGCGCACAGGCGAGCCGGCTTTGGGCACGGTGCTGGCGGCGGTGGTGCTGCCCTCGGCCACGGAGTCGGATGCGCTTTCCACGGCTCTCCTGATCGTCGGCAGCGCCGGACACGAACGAATCACGAGTCTCCGGCCCGGCATGCGGACAGTGGTGGTGAGCGAGACGGGCGGCCAATTGAGGGTCGAGGCGAGGGGCATCCAGGTACGGAGGGCGGAGTAGTGGGGCAGGCGTCTCGCCTACCACGGAGGCCTGGCTCGGCCCTGGCGACGTGTTCGAGGGCGAGACGCTCGCCCCACTACCGCTGGCACGGTCAAGAGCCAGTTTGAAAAACCATCTCGCTGCGACTAGGTTCAGGATGAGACGATATGCTTGAGGATCGCTACTATATGCGTCGCCCGTCGTTCAGATTGGCGTGGTCGGCGACGACGGTGCTGTTGGCGGTGAACGTGGTCGCGTTCATCCTGCAGAACGTCCTCACCTATTACTCAAGCTTCCCGACTTATGCCTGGTTTGCCTTGAGCGTTGAGGGGTTGCGGCACGGGTGTGTGTGGCAGTTGCTGAGCTACCAGTTCATGCACGGGGGCTGGCTGCATCTGTTGCTGAACTGCTGGGCGATCTACGTGTTTGGCCGGGAACTCGAGGACACGCTGGGTCGAAAGAGTTTTCTGGCGCTGTATTTTGCGAGCGGGGTGGTCGGCGGGCTGTTGCAGACGTTGCTCGGGGTGCTGCTGAACGGCGTGTTTGCGGCGCCGGTGGTCGGGGCGTCGGCTGGAGCGTTCGGATTGGTGGCGGCCTTTGCGACGCTGTATCCGGAACGCCCACTGATGCTGCTGCTCTTCTTCATCATCCCGGTGAACATGCGGGCTAAGTATCTGCTGCTGTTCAGCGGGTTGCTGGCCGGGTTCGGGATCATGTTCCCGGCAGACAATATCGCTCACGCCGCCCACCTGGGGGGCATGATCACGGGCGTCGTTTTCGTGCGCTATGCCCTTCACTGGCACTGGCACTGGCCGCGGCTGCCGCGCATCCGGAAGCCGCCGCTGCGCCCGGTGGCGAAGGTCCCGCGCCGGACCTCCGGGCTCTGGGGACAAGACGAGGGCGGCGCGGATGAGGATTTGCCGCCCGAGGAGTTCCTAAGCAAAGCGGTCGATCCGATCCTGGACAAGATTTCGGCGCAAGGCATCCAGAGCCTCACCGAGCGCGAGCGCCGGATTCTGGAGACGGCACGGGAGAAGATGGTGCGGCGGTGACGCCTTGCTGGTTAAATAAGTTACATGGTTGCATGGGTTAAATGGGTGGCTTCCCACGCTGGCAACCAAGCAACCCCTGTAAACCCTGTAACCCCTCCCCCTTCTCAACCCGCCTCGACATCCGTCGCCGAGCTTCTTAGAGTGCGGCCATGATTCAACGCTACTCGCGGCCGGTGATGCGGGAAATCTGGAGCGAACAACGCAAGCTGGAGATTTGGCTCCAAATCGAGTTGCTCGCCAGTGAAGCGCTTTGCGCCGACAGGCTGGTGCCGAAGAAGGATTTTGTGCAGATCAAGCGGCGCGCGGCGTTCAGCCTGGACCGCTGCAAGGAGCTGGAGCGCACACTCAACCACGACGTCATCGCCTTCACGACTAACGTCGCCGAGAACATTGGCGCCCCCGCCAGCCGTTGGCTGCACTACGGCCTGACCAGCAGCGATGTGGGCGATACCGCCTTCGCCGTGCAGATGGTGCAGTCCGCCGACGTGCTCATCGATGACGTCCGGGTGCTGCGGAAGGCCGTCGCCGCCCGGGCCAGGAAGCACAAGTTCACGCCGATGATTGGGCGCAGCCACGGCATCCACGCCGAGCCGACGACCTTCGGTCTGAAGCTGGCGTTGATGCACGACGAATTTGGCCGCGCGCTGCAGCGGCTCGAAGCCGCGCGGACAGCGGCTGCCGTAGGAAAGCTCTCCGGCGCCGTTGGCACCAGCGCCCATCTCTCGCCGCGAATCGAAGCGTTCGTGTGCAGGAAGCTCGGCCTGCGCCCCGCGCCGATTGCCACGCAGGTGGTTCAGCGCGACCTGCACGCTGAGTTTATGAGCGCGCTGGCCCTGGTCGGCGCGAGCGTCGAGCGCTGGGCCACCGAGTTCCGCCACCTGCAGCGCACCGAGGTATTGGAGGCGGAGGAGTTCTTTGCCAAAGGCCAGAAGGGGTCCAGCGCCATGCCGCACAAGCGCAACCCCATCACCAGCGAGCGGCTCAGCGGGCTGGCGCGCGTGCTGCGCGGCAACGCCGTCGCCGCGCTGGAAAACGTCGCGCTCTGGCACGAGCGCGACATCAGCCACAGCTCGGTGGAGCGGATCATCTTCCCCGACTCCTGCACGCTGCTCGATTACATGCTCGTCACGCTGACGAAGCTGGTGCAGGGGCTAATTGTCTATCCCGAGAACATGAAGCGCAACCTGGCGCTGTCCCTCGGGATGTGGAACTCGCAGACCGTCCTGCTGGCTCTCATCAAGAAAGGGCTCGCCCGCGAGCGGGCCTACGAACTGGTCCAGCGAAACGCGATGAAGACCTGGCAGGCCAAGCACGCGGGCCGCGACGGACGCCGATTTCCTCACCCAGCTCAAATCCGACCCCGAGGTGGCCCGGCATTTCAAAACGGGCGAGCTGGAGAGGCTCTGCTCGCTCGACTTCCATTTCAAGGAAGTGAAGCGCCGGTTTCGGAAGCTGGGGTTGTGATTTACCGCGGAGGCAGAGTCAATCGTTAGACGTCGTGGGTCAGGATGGCCTCGAGCCGGCGGCAGAGTTCGCGGCCGTAGTCCGTCCAGATGCCCTGGCCCCAGTAACGGTAGCAACTGGTTTGCGAGCACAGGAGGTGGAACAGCGCGTTGCGGAATCGGCCATCGCTCGTCGCCAGGCCCCGCTTGAGAACCTTCTCGTAGAAGAGGGAACTGCACTTCTCCATCGGGCCGAGCAGTGATTCGTAGCCCCGCACCCAGGAGATGTTGTTCGTCCAACTGCCGCCCTCCATGTGGAAGCGGTGGTCTTCCTTCTTGAGCTGCTCGACGACTCGCGCCAGGCGGTCGGGGCCGTCGCCCGGCTGGAAGCGGTCCCAAATGGGCTTCTGGCAAATTGGCTGCACCGTCGGTAGGTCCTGCTCCTGCACGCCGAGGGCCAGGAGGTGTTCGAGGTATTCGGTGGCGTTCATAGCCGGGGTGGCTGAGCCGGAGCACTCGCGCATGACCTCGAGATACTTCGACGGGAACTCGTTCATCATCACGCCGCCGTTCTCACCGTCGGCAATCTGTGTCACCAGCGGCGGGACTTGTCTGCCGGCCAGGTCCCAGCGCGCGAGGCCTTTGGCCTCGTAATAGGGCTGCATTTGCGCCACCAGCTTGGTGTCGCTGCCCTGCGTCTTGATGACGGCGATGATGCTGGCCTCCTGGCCCCGGGAGTTGCGGCAGACAAGGCAGTGGGGCAGGTGTTTGCGCTCGGGGCCGTGGCCGTTCTCGGGACGCTCGACCGTGTGTTCCTGGACGAGCACCCACTGGTAGCCGCAGTCCTTGAGCGTCTTCACGAACTCGTAAGCGGTGTCCGGATGGTTGGGAAGGGCCATTTCGGCGGGCGAGAACCCGCGCACGCGGCCCAGCGCTTCGAGGCCAAAGATGGCCGCGAAGTGATGTTGCCAAGCAATGACATGGAGCCGGAAATCCTGGACGGGTGTGGACGGCGCCACGGCGTGTCCCCACGTGCAACCCAGCCATTCCACCGCTCGCCGATACCGGTGATCGCAGGTAATCCGCTTCAGATTATCGAACACATCATTCAGTCCCATCTGGCGAAGACCGTGCAGGAGCACTCCAGAGTATTCCAACATCACCCGCGGCTGCTTTCCTTCATCCACCAGCTGCGGGATGAACTCGCCCATGCGCTTGTAGCACCAGTGGAAAACCGGGGCGTTGTGGTTGTCGCCGATGCCCGGGTTATCCATCATGTGCTTCAGGTTGCTGATGATCTCAACCCTGGTGAGATCATTGCCCCCGGCGGGGATCAGCGGTTGCTGCATGTGCAGCGCGATGGCAAACGCGCTCTTGATGCCGCCGAAGCTAATCCCGCTCTCCGGCAGGAAGATCGGCTGGCCGCGGCGGGCGGTCCAGGCGGACTCGATTTGGGATTCAGCGCCGCAGATATTCGGCAGACTGCCTACATATTCGGGTAAATCACTCATAGTTGTTCCAGTTTGTCGGTGCTAACCTGTTTGAAGGGAAGGGTTTCGTCAACTGGCCAATCGAGACTGACTAATCGGTGCAGGTCGCACCCCTCAGACCCAGGTGGGTTACCGAATGTTTTTGACCTTGGCGCAACGGTCTGATTAGCTCGGCCCCGGTCTGGTGTTGCTAATCGGCGCAGCACACGAAGCTTGCATGAGTCAACCTAACGATTCTCGGGGGTCAGGTCCATTAGGGCCGTGAGCGGGACTCCGCCGGCACGTTTTCATTGTTAACCCAGGAACCTTCCATGTCCTTGACGCTCGTCGTTCTGTGCCTGGCCCTGGTAATTAGCCTCTATTTCTACAACAACCCCCTGAGGCACGGTTCATGGTTCATGGTCCGGCGCCTGATCAACTGGTTCCCGCTGGGAATGACCTACGCGTTCCTGTACATGGCGCGGTACAACCTGACCGTTTCCAAGAACGCCCTCGGGTCGCTAATGTCCAACCAGGATTTTGGCTGGATCTTCGGCGTCGGCACGCTGGTATATGGCCTGTCGTTTCTCATCAATGGTCCGCTGGTGGACAAGATCGGCGGCCGACGGGGCATGCTTATCGCGGCGGTGGGCGCCTCCTTGGCCAATGTTGTGCTGGGGGTGCTGACCTACCTGGTCGTCACCAACCAGCTCAAGGTGAAGCTCGTCGTCGCCTTCTCCGTGGTCTATGCCCTCAACATGTATTTTCAAAGCTACGGGGCCGTCTCGATCATCAAAGTCAAAGCCTACTGGTTCCACGTGCGCGAGCGCGGGGTGTTCGGGGCTATTTTCGGAACACTGATCTCGTTTGGGGTCTATTTTGCCTTCGACTGGGGCAAGGCCATTGTGGATATGGCGAAGGCCAACCCGAAAGGCGAGCTGAGCTGGCTCCATGCCTTGATTCAGCGCCTGTTCGTGCCCGAGGCCGCGCCGGTCAACGCCACCTGGGCGGTGTTTTTCATCCCGGCGGCGATCCTGCTGGTGTGGACGTTGCTGGACTGGTGGCTGATCAAAGACACTCCGGAAGAAGCCGGCTTCCCGCACTTTGACACCCATGACGCGTCTTCCGGGCAGATGCACGTGGAACTGACAACGTTGGATTTGCTCAAGAAGGTTTTTGGCAGCCCCTTAATGCTCATGATTGCCACCATCGAGCTGACTTCTGGCGCGCTGCGCAATGGCGTCATGACCTGGTACTTCATCTTTGCCGATCAAGTGAAGCAGACGGGCGCGGAGTTCATCCTGAAGAACTGGGGCTTGCTGCTCTGTTTCTTTGGGATTGTCGGCGGCTTTGCCGGCGGCATCATTTCCGACAAGTTCTATCAATCCCGCCGGGGTCCGCCAGTGGTCATTCTCTGCGGGTTCATGTTCCTGATGACGATCCTGATGGCGGTCTATCTGTTCTCTTCGCCCTTGGTGGTCGGCGTTGCCGCCCTGCTTATCACCACGGCGGTGATTGGGGTTCATTCCCTGATGTCAGGCACGGCCGCGGCCGATTTCGGGGGCCGAAAAGCCACGGCCACCTGTTCGGGAATTGTGGACGGCTTTGTCTATCTGGGCACCGGTGTGCAGTCGGTTAGCCTGGGCTATTTGACTACTCATAGCTGGCTCTGGTGGCCCTGTTTTCTGATGCCCTTTGCCCTCCTGGGCGGCTTTCTCGCCCTGAAGATCTGGCACGAGCTTCCGGCCGCCACCCGGAAATACATCGCAGAAAAAGAGGAGAAAACGGAGATTGACCTGGTTCCGGAATAAGCGTTATGCGGTCGCTTGCTGTCGCGCGCTTGAACGGCGCTGGCTGAATGCGCCATGAGTGGAACCGCCTCCCGGCCGTCATTGGCCATCCACCACCCCCGCGGCTTTCGCGCGCGGCGCGGCCTAAACTGGGCATTCCTCGGGTTGTTGTACACCTCGTTCTACATGTGCCGCTACAACTTCTCGATCGCGAACAAGTCAATTAGCGAGGAGTTTGGGTTCAGCCGGGGCCAAATGGGTTACATCATTACGACAGCGCTTTTCGCCTACGCCTGTGGCCAGATCATCAACGGGCTGCTCACCGACCGCATCGGCGGCAAGCGCGCCATGCTGATTGGCGCGGCGGGCACGATTGTGATGAACCTGCTTTTTGGGGCCGCCTCGTTCATGGGGATGCTCGGCCTGTTCATCGCCATTCGCGGCGTGGACGGCTATTTGCAAGCGTTTGGCGCGCCCGGCATGGTGAAAATCAATACAGCCTGGTTCGCCCACCGGGAACGCGGGCGCTTCTCGGGCATCTTCGGCTTCATGATCAACCTGGGCCGCCTGGGCATCTTCACGCTTGGGCCAGCGCTGCTGGCCGGCTTCACCATCCTCGGACTGATCCACGTGCCGCCGCTTCACTGGCGTTGGCTGTTCTGGACACCCTCGCTAATCTGCGCCGGGGCCGCCGTCGGCATGGCCCTCACCGTTAAAGAGACGCCGGAGGAGGCCGGATTCCCGGGGGTGATCGCCGATGACACCGGCCCAGCCGACGGGGGGGTGACCGCCCAATTCTCGCAAGTCATTCGGGCTATCCTCAGCAATCCAGCGGTATGGATCACGGCCTGCGCCTATGCCTGCACCGGCGCGGTGCGGCAAGCAGTGGACCAATGGTTCCCCCGCTACATGCAGGACCTTTACCATGTGGATCTGGACTCGGCTCGCTTCCAGTTTCTCGCGTTCCTGATCCCCTTTGTGGCCTCGGCGGGCTCGCTGATCGCCGGTTACGTATCAGACACGCTCTTCAAGGGGCGCCGGGCGCCCGTGGCCGCGGTGCTCTACTTCCTGGAAACGGCCATTATTCTCCTGGCGGCCCAATTCCACACCGCCAATGCCGCCATCCTGTTCCTGGTGCTCATCTCCTTTACCGCCAACTCGACGCACTCGATCCTGGGCTCAGCCGCGCCGATGGACATCGGCGGGCGGCGCATGGCAGGATTTGCGTTGGGGTTGATTGACTCCTTCCAGTACTTCGGCGGCAGCCTGGCCGGCTACTTTCTGGGCAACCTCCTCGACCGGAGCTTGGGCAACTATTTTTATTTCATGGCGCCATTTGGCGTGGTCGGGGGGCTGTTAATGCTCACCATTCGAGGCAAGATCAGTCACGGGCCAAAGCCAACGGCACCTTCCGAGAATGCCGTGCGGACCCAGGGCGGGCAGGCCAGGGAGTAGCTGGAGTTAATCGGCCCTGGCGCCTTCACAGCCCAGCAGCCTGCGCTTCCAAGCCAGCCCCCCAGAAAAGCCTCCCAACTTGTGATCGGCCGCCAGAACACGATGGCAAGGCACCAGGACGGGAATCGGGTTCGCGCCGCACGCTCCCCCCACGGCACGAACGGCCTTCGGTTTGCCAATTGCCTGTGCCACTTGCGCATAACTCCGGGTTTGGCCCCAGGCAATCTTGCGCAGGGTGCGCCATACTCCCCGTTGAAAATCCGTGCCGGTGGATAGATCCAGCGGGGGCAAGCTCCTGGGTGGCCGGCCGGCGAGTGCCAGCCTCAGCGCCTTGCTGACGACAGCGTGCCACCGGCGGATTTGCACCGGCGATCGGGCCCAATTCGCTTTGCCCTTTCGCCGCTTCGTCACTGCCGGAAATTCCAAACGGCACAGACCTCGCGCGGAGTAATACGCGGTGAACTCACCCGCGGGAGTCGGGATTGGCATCCCGCAAACACCTTTCGCAGCAGAGCTTCTCATAGTCATTCCGCTAGGCAGTTAACATAACCCGGCGCGCTGCGAACTCAAATGATACCCGGCGCGGTGGCTTGAGCACGGAGAGCTTCGATCCTGAAGCTGCCGGCAAGTAGCGGCGCGCGGCCTGCTTCAACGTTGCCCCTTGAGAAAGACCAGGAGCGTGCCCAGCAAGGCCAGAAAGAGGAAGACCACGAAGAAGATGAAGCGATTGCGTGCCACCCGCTTTTCATAGCGCAGCGGCCGAAGTCCCTGGATGCCGCCCGCCGCCAGGTAACTCACCAGCCGTGGGTTGGTCGCGGACGGCCCGCGAAGGTGCTCTCGGAGGCGCCGCCACAACGCGGGCAGGTCGTACTTGCGCACGCCCAGTTCGTTGTAGTGCTCTGGCGTGGTGGCCGCTTCGCTCCGCTCTTCCAGCAACTCCGGGCCAACTTCTTCGAAAACCGGCTCGTGGACGGCTGGTGGGGGTGGCGGCGAAGGCGGAGGCGTCGCGTGGCTGACCGTGGCGCCGCGCGGCAAAGCGGTGGAGCGCAAGCGAGGTTGCGATTGGTCGCGCTGCAATTGCGCATCAAGTTCCTGGATTTGTGATTCCAGCTTGGCGATCTCGTCGTTGAGCGCCCGCGCGCGGTCGGAAATCGGGTCCGGATTCTTAGTAAACCACGCCATGACGGCAGCCGATTCAGCGGCGCAGGAGGAACACCAGGAGCGCGGCCAGGGCGACCAGCGCCACGGCTGCCAGCGGCCAGGTCAAAGCCAGGCCAAGCCGGCAAAGCTCGCCGAAGCTATGCGCCGCCAGCAGAGATGAGGGCGAAGTCGCGGGGGTCGAGGTGCTGGCGCTACCGTCCTGGGCTGGGCCGGACAGAATCGGGAACTTCAGTCGCGCGGTATTCCACTCCATCCGCGCGTTCTCCAGCGCCGTCAATGCGCGCGTCAGCTCCAGGCTGAAATTATCCTGGGTCCAGCCCTCCTCGTGAATGGCTTCAATCTTCGCGAGCGCGTCGCGCAGGTCCAGCAACGTTTTGGTCATCTGTTCGGCGTCCCGCCGCGCGCTGAACTCGGCCTCGGCGAGCAAACCTACCCCGCGTGTCAGGTGCTGAATCATTTCCTGGCGGCCGGTCTGGAACTCCATCTGGCGCCGCCGCGTCTCCTCCAGCGCCGCCCGCTGGCGCTCGAGCTCTTCCTGCGCTCGCTTTAGCTCCGCTAGTCGCTGTTGCCGCTCCGCGACCATCGAGTCCACCTCTTCGCGGGTCGGCGCTCGCTGCGGTTGCCCCACGCCGGGTAGGGGTGCGGAGAAGGGCGACTTGTGCACTTGGAAATCGCCATCAACGAACTCAGTTGGGTCGTGATCCGATGACATGCAGTTAGTGTATGCCCCGGCACGCTGGCTGTAAAGCGGGTGTTGGCCAAGTGTGCGGCGTGGAACGCGGAAGGTGACCCCGTGGGCTGTCTTTGCCTGGACGACTTCTCGCCGGTCACGCCTTGGCGCTGCACAAACCGCTTGTCAGCCCCCGCCTCCCGGCGTACAGTTCCTCGGGTAGCGCACCTATACCGCACGACATGATTGAACTCATTCAGTTTCCCTGGAGCCCTTTTTGCCTTGTCCAGCGCCGCATCCTCGAGTTCTCCGGCGCCCGCTTCCAAATCACCAACATTCCCAGCGGCGACCGTTCCCTGGTTTGGCGCCTGACCCGAAAGCGCTACTACGACGTGCCGATCATTCGGGACGGCAAATCCGTCATCTTCGAGGTCGGCGCCGATACCCAGGTCATCGCGAAATACCTCGACGCCAAATGCCAGCTCGGCCTGTTCCCCTGGGCGCTGGAGGGGGTGCAATTTATTATCTGGCAATGCATCGAAAGCCAGGTGGAAGGCATCGGCTTCAAGCTCAACGACATCTACTGGCAAGAGGTGGTTCCGCCCAGCGACCAGCTGGCGTTTCTGCGCCACAAAGAGCGCAAGTTCGGCCACGGATGTATTGAACAGTGGCGGGCGCAGCAGAAGGGATTGCTGGGCCAGCTCGAGCAGCAGCTGATCCCGTTCGAAGAAATGCTGATCTACAAGCCGTTCCTGCTGGACGAGCGGCCCCGGTTTGTGGATTTCGATCTCTACGGCATCCTGGCCAATTTCCTTTATTCGGGCCGCTATCGGCTGCCCCCCGCGCACAGTCACCTCAAGCAGTGGTACCGCCGGATGACGCGCACCCAATTCAAGACATTCGCCCGTGAAGAAGAACTACATTCTTGATACCAACGTCCTGCTCCATGACCCCCAATCGCTGCTTAAGTTCGAGGATAACCATGTCCTCCTGCCGATCGAGGTCATCGAGGAAATTGACCGCTTTAAGCGCGAGTCCACCGAACTCGGCCAGAATGCCCGGTCTGTCTCCCGGCTGCTGGACGGCTTTCGCGGGGCGGGCCGCTTAAGCGAGGGGGTCCCCCTCCCGAACGGCGGCCACCTCCGCATCATCTTTCAGAAAGGCGCCGCCGCCCGCAACGGCCACGCGGTTTTCAATACCAACTCGGTTGATGACCGCATCCTTTCTCTGGCCTTCCGGATTCAAAAGACCCAGCCCAGGAGCCAAACCGTCCTGGTGAGCAAGGACATCAACCTGCGCATCAAGGCCGACGCGCTCGGGCTGCTGGCGGAGGATTACGAGAACGACCGTATCCTGCTCAAAGATCTCTACACCGGGATGATTGAACTCACCGTGCCCGCGGCCAGGATCGCCTCGCTTCGCGTCAACGGCGAACTCGAGTTGAACGGCGGCCAGCAGTATTTCCCGAACGAATACTGCACGCTGATCGAGGACACCAACCCCAAGCGCACTGCCCTGGCCAAGGTGGACCACACCGGCACCAAGCTGGTTCCCATCCTCGACTGCCGCGAAGGCGTCTGGGGCATCAAACCGCGCAATCGCGAGCAGCATTTCGCCTTCGACGCGTTGCTCGACGACCGGGTCAAGCTGGTCACCCTGATGGGCAAGGCCGGCACGGGCAAGACGCTGCTGGCCATGGCCGCCGGACTTAAGCGCACCGCTAATGACCGCGAGTTCCGCCGCCTGGTCGTGGCGCGGCCCACCATCTCGATGGGCAAGGAACTCGGTTTCCTGCCCGGCTCGCTGGAAGAGAAGCTGGCGCCGTGGATGCAGCCCATTCACGACGCCCTGGAGATGCTGGCGGACCTGAACATGGGGCACGAACACCGCCGCAGCGGCGATCTCATGCGCTCCGGCAGCATCGTCATCGAGGCTTTGAGTTATATTCGCGGCCGCAGCATCGCCAACCAGTTCATGGTCATTGACGAGGCCCAGAACCTGACGCCCCTCGAAACCAAGACCATCATCACCCGCGTTGGTCACGGCACGAAGATTGTCTTCACCGGCGACCCCTACCAGATTGACAACCCTTACGTGGACTCCTCGTCCAACGGCTTTAATTACGTCGTCAGCCGGTTCCGCACGGAACCGATCGCCGCGCACATCGAATTGCAGAAAGGCGAGCGGTCCGAACTGGCGGAGTTGGCTGCCAATATTCTGTGACTCTGACCGCTGATCACTGATTGCCCGTCGCCCTCACCCCATTCCGCATGCTCATTCCAGACTTGGCATCCTTTGCCTGCTTGCTTATCGTGGCCCGGTGATTGGGTTCTTGAGATTCGTGGGGATACTGAATGCGGCGGTCTGGTTTGGCGCCGCGATTTTCTTCACCTTCGGCGCCGGCCCAGCTCCCTTTTCCGCGGAGATGAGAAACTTGCTGGGCCCCAACAACTTCCCTTATTTCTCGGGGGCCATCGCACAAGTCCTCATCGCGCGCTACTTTTACTTCCACTTCGCCTGCGCGATGCTGGCCGTCCTGCATTTGCTGGCGGAATGGCTTTACCTCGGCAAGAGCCCGCCGAAATGGCAGGTTGGTTTGCTGGTGGGGTTGGCGGTGGCGGCCCTCGTCGGCGGCTACTGGCTCCAGCCCCGGATGAAAGGCCTGCATGCCACCAAGTATGGGCTCAATACGCCGCCCGAAACCCGTGTCGCCGCCGAGCGCTCTTTTAGGGCTTGGCACGGCGTGAGCCAGGGGGTAAACTTTCTGCTGATCGGCGGGCTAGCGATCTATTTGTGGCGAGCTGCCAATCCTTCGGGTACCACGCGCTTTGTGAGTGCGGTCAAATTCACGATGCGCTAGGTTTACCGGTTGACAATACCATATTGTGGTTAACCTTATTCTTAGAGTTAGTCAGTTTGTTATATGTGGATGCCCTACGAGGCACCCGGATCGGGAAAGACTATGATTTCGAATGAACGCCCAGCGCCTTATGGCAACCGTGGTCACGGTGATCGTCCTCATGGAACTCCCAAGCCGCCGGTCAACGAAGAGACCATAAAGTCGTCCAAGATTCAAATCGAGCGGAAGACCTTCGTCCTCGCCCTGAAGGAAAACCTGCGCGGACGCTTTCTGCGCATCACCGAGGATGTCGGTGGTCGGCGGGATACGATCATTATCCCCGCGCCGGGGCTGGAAGATTTCCGAAAGCTGTTGGACGAAATGGTTCAAGCCTCAGCGGAAACGCCGCCCAAGGCGGAGTAGCCCAGAGACCCTTTCCGACTTGCCCTGCTGCTGGCGGGTCGGGCCACGCTTCCGCGGTTGGTAACCCTCCGCTACGCGTCACGCTCTGGCCGGGGCGCGTCTGCGCGGCCTGAGTCGAGGGGCATCCCCCCAAAGCGTTTCCAGGTCATATCGCTGCCGCACGTCCGCGCGCATGACGTGGACGATGACGTCGAAGTAATCGAGCACCACCCAGGCGGCGCGGGAGGTCCCGTCAATCGCCTTGGGCCGCAGGCCATACTCTTCGCGCAGGCGATCGGCAATCTCGTCCACGATCGCCCGCAGGTGCGGCTCGCTGGTGCCCGCGGCAATCACGAAGTAGTCCGTGACCGACGATAACTCACGCACCTCCAGGATAACAATGTCTTCCGCCTTTTTATTGTCTGCCAGCTCGCGGCAGAGCAGCGCCAGTTTTCTCGAATCCATCTGTTGCCAATAATCGCTTGGGCCGCCTCAAAGATAAAGCCGATTGTTGGTGATCGCCTCGGCCACCGCGGCCGGCACCAGGTGGCCAATCGGCCGGCGGGCCTTCACCCGCGTGCGAATCTGCGATGAGGAAATGCCCAGTGGAAACCCCGCCAGCCAGCGCCCGCGGAACGGCGGGGGAAATGGTGTCTCCATCTGACCGGGCCGGGATATGGCCACAAACTCGACCAGCCGCGCCAGCTCCTCGGCCGCGCGCCACTTCGGCAGTTGCGGCAGATGGTCGGCGCCGATCAAGTAGAACCGTTGCGCCGCCGGGAAGCGCCGCGCGTAGTCGCGCACGGTGTCAATGGTGTAGGATACGCCGCCGCGGCTGACTTCCCGCTCGTCAACCTCACACCAGCTCTTGCCTGCCAGCCCCAGCCGCAGCAGGCGCAGCCGCTCTGGCGCCGGCGTCGGCTGCCTGTCCGGCTTGAACGGCGATTGCGCCGCCGGGATGAAGAATAGCCGCGCCAGGTCCAGCTCCTCTCGCGCCGCCTGCGCCACCAGCAGGTGCCCCAGGTGGACCGGATCAAATGAACCGCCAAATAAGCCAATTCGCTGCATGGGTATCAAGTTTCCTGACTCAACAGCACCGTCTCACACTCTTGAACCTTCTCTCCGTGACCTCAAGGTAAACCTGCGTGCTCGTTCTGCGAGCCTGGACTCCGCGCCGTTCCGCCAGGCGGTCGTTTTCGTTATGCCCACACTCGCAGCGGCTTGCAACCTGGCCGGCGCGCTCCATCTCCGCCTCGCCCGAAAGCTCCTTTGCGAGCGCAAACGCCAGCGTCGCCACGCCGGCCAGGCGAAGCGGCCGGGCCTCATTGATGGCGTAATCCTGGAGCCAGACCGGCTCCGTCTCGCATAACACCGCCGGCTTGCGCCGCCCCAGCAGCAGCAGCCACTCGCGCACGCTGAGCATGACGATAGCGGTGACAAGCAGCATAAAAAGGCCGGTCGCCGCCGCATCCACGCTGTTGTTGAACCGCTTGACGCGGTTGAGCCGGAGGTCCTTCTTCGCCTTGGCGATGGTGGCTGCGTCCCCGCCGGCTTGGGCGGCGGTCAGCGCCGCTTGCAGTTTCGGCGCTTGCTCCTGCAATACCCGGTTGGCCGCCAGAAAGCCGATGCCTGGTTTGGCGTGTCCGATCTTCTGCACGCCCGCGGTGAAGGTTACGCTGAGCAGCCACACCAGCGGCAGCAGAGTGATCAGCGCCAGCGCCGGAGACCGCGGCGCCGGCGCCCCGCCCGCTCGATCTTGCAGGGTGATCTTCAGAATCACCGTCGTGGCCAGGCAGAGGGCGATGCCGGCAAGCATTTGATTGGAGATGCCGAAGATCGGCCACAGCGCCTTGACGCCGCCCTCCGGGTCGCGCACCCCCATGATGAGAAAGAAGCCCCAGCCCAGCACCATGCCGCCACTGGCCAGCACGTTCGCGCCAAAATGCCCGGTCTGCCGCAGCGGTTTCCAGACGTGGCCCAAGGCGTCCTGCAAGAGGTAGCGGCCCACGCGCGTGCCGGCGTCAATCGTCGTCAGGATGAACAGCGCCTCAAACATGATCGCGAAGTGGTACCAGAGGTCGAGCCAGCGGCCTTGGGTCACATGCGAGAAGATGCGGGCCATGCCCACGGCCAGCGTCACGGCGCCGCCGGTCTTGCCGACGAGGCTGGGCTCGCCCACTGCCGCGGCCAGGCTCGTCATCTGCTCGGCCGTCACGGGGAAACCTTCCCCGGTGACCTTAGCCGCCGTGGCCAGCACCTTCTCCGCGACCGGCAGGTTGCCTACATCCACGTTCATGCTCAGGTACACACCCGGCTCCAACGTGCAGGCCGCGATCATGGCCATGATAGCGACCAGGGATTCCAGGCACATGGCGCCGTAGCCCACCGGCCGAGCGTAGCTCTCACGGGTGATGATTTTCGGCGTAATGCCGCTCGCCACCAGCGTGTGAAAGCCGGAGATCGCGCCGCACGCAATCGTGATGAAGCAAAACGGGAACACCGCCCCCGGCACCACCGGCCCCGTGCCCTCCGTAAATCGGGTTATCGCCGGCATCTTGAGGTCCGGCAAGACCACCAACACCCCGAACGCCAGGGCGAAGATCGTGCCCAGCTTCATGAACGTGCTCAGGTAATCGCGCGGCGCCAGCAGCAGCCAGACCGGCAGCACGCTCGCCGCCAGCCCATACAGAATGACGCTCCACGCGATGGACTCCTTCCCCAGGCTGAAGAGCCGGGCCAGCGCCGGCTGGTGATAAACATATTGCCCGCCCCACACCGCCAGCAACAGCAGCACGACACCGATAACCGTCACCTCCCGGACCCGCCCCACCCGCCAGAACCGCAGGTAGCCGCCCATGAACATCGCAATCGGGATCGTCGCGCCCACCGTGAAGATGCCCCAAGGACTCTCCCCCAGCGCATTGACCACCACCAGGGCCAGCACAGCCAGCAGGATGATCAGGATCGCCACCACCGCCACCGCCGCCACCGCCCCGGCCGCCGTGCCCAATTCCTCCTTGATCATCTGCGCCAGCGACTTGCCGTCGCGCCGCATCGAACAGAACAGGATGACGAAATCCTGCACTGCCCCGCCCAGGACCACCCCGATGAGAATCCAAAGCGTCCCCGGCAAATAGCCGAATTGCGCCGCCAGCACCGGCCCGACCAGCGGACCTGGCCCCGAAATGGCCGCGAAATGGTGCCCGAAGACGATCCACTTGTTCGTCTTCACGAAATCCTTCCCGTCGTCATGCACCTCGCAGGGCGTCGCCCGCCGGTCCTCGAGCATCAGCACCCGCACCGCCAGCCACTTCGAGTAGAACCGGTAGCCGATGGCGTAGCTGCACAGTGCCGCGATAAGGATGTAAGCCGAATTCAGCGCCTCGCCCCGATGCCACGCCAGCGTCGCATAGGCCCACGCCCCGGCAAGCGCCACCAGGATCCACCACACGTTGGCCAAGATTTTCTTCATGCCCGGCCTCCTAAATACCTACTTTCACTCCGCGCCGCAACCTGCGCGAGCGTCGCCAGCTCGCATTCAGATGGCCTCCTGACCCGTTGGCGCCGTGGGAGCCTGACGCTGGCGGGGAAGGTTGGTGCTGATGCCTGTGCGGTCTCTATTGCTCCTCTATTGTTCCTCTATTGTTCCTCTATTGCTATTGGCTATTCTCGCCGGCCCGCCGGCGCTCCTCGGGGCGCGCTGGGCGCATTGGCGGGAGCCAGGGCACTGGCTTGGAACATGCCCAACTTGTTCTCCCAGCCGTTCACTTGCTGCCACACCCGGATAAACACCCGCGAGCCTTCCAACGGCAGGTGGTACCGCTTTTCCGTCAGCTTCCGCCACTGCTTCAGCTTCGCCAAATACATCGCCGTGATGTCGCTCTCCCACTCCGCCGGCGCCGGCAGGAGCCCCAAGAAGGCATAGAGGCCGTTCTTCGATGTCCCCGCGTTGCAGGGCGTCCAGCCAAACACCATGATGTCCTCCAGCGGAGACCGTGCCTCCCACCGTGCCCTGCGGGTAACCTGCAGCTTGAAGACAAGCTTGCCAGCATCCCTGCGGGCTTCGAAACCTATCACCGGGTTTGGGCCGAATCGCGGCAGCGGCGGCGGGTCCAACAGCAAGTCCCGACCGCAAGTTGCCAGCACGCTGTTGAGCTTCTTAAAGAGCTGGCACCCATCCAGCGGGCCGGATTGGCCCAGCTTGGGCCGGCTGTGGACCTTCTCGGCCAGCCTCCGCCAGGCCTCGCGCTGCTCCTCCGCCAACTCGTTCCACAGCCGCGACAACCGCTTCATGACGCCCCACATGCCGTGCTGCGCGGCAGTGCCGGGCTGATCGCGCGGCACCCGTTCGCACTGGAACTGGCCAAAGCGGTTCCGGCTGGCAACGACGTTGCCCCGCGATCCACTCTGCGGAACATCAACTATTTTCATACGCCTTCACTTTGCCGGCTGCGCCAGAAGCTCCAGCACGCAAGCGACGAACGTGGTAACGCCGGTCTGGATGGACGGCTCGGGCACGGGCGCCCAGAAGGGCGAGTGGAGCGAGGGCAAAGGCTTGCCGGTTTGCTGGCTGTCTTTGACAGCCGCCGCGCTGACTCCGCCGACGTTCATCATGCAGATGGGGATCTTCGGTTCGGTGCGGCCAAACTCGGAGAAGTCTTCACCGCCCATCGAAGGCTTCTTGAGGACTAGGTTGGTTTGGCCGAGCCAGCCACTGAGTGCGCCCACCAGCCGCTCGGTCAGCTTCTGATCATTGTAAAGGGCGGGGGTGTATTCCTCAGTCACTTTGACTTCGGGCAGGCGGTCTTCCGGCAACCCGGCCGCCAACGCTTGCCCGCGCGCGATGCGCTTGATGGCCTCAAGGGTCTGCCGCCGCGCCTCCTCGGTGTACGAGCGCACGGTGATCTGGAGCTTCACCTGGTCGGGGATGATGTTGCGCCGGGTGCCGCCGTGGATGGTGCCGACCGTGACCACCGCCGGGTCGCCGGGCTGCACCTCGCGGCTGACGATGGTTTGCAGGGCGAGAATGATCTGCGCGGCCAGAACCACGGGGTCTTTCGTCTTGTGGGGGTAGGCGCCGTGTCCGCCGACGCCATGCACGGTGATGTCCACCGAATTGATATTGGCGCAGGAATAACCCGGCAGGTAACCCACGGTTCCCGCCGCAAGCTCAGCATCATCGTGCAAGGCCAGGCAGTAGGCCGGACGCGGGAATCGCTGGTACAACCCGTCTGCCAGCATGCCCGAGGCGCCGCCGACCGCCTCTTCGGCGGGCTGGCCGATGAACACCACCGTGCCGCGCCACTGGTCTTTCAGTTGCGCCAGCACGCGCGCCGCGCCCACCAGCCAGGTCATGTGGATGTCGTGGCCGCAGGCGTGCATCACCGGGACCTCGTTGCCCTGGGCGTCTTTGCCGGTCACCGTGCTGGCGTAAGGCAGCCCCGTTTGCTCTTTAACGGGAAGCGCGTCCATGTCTGCGCGTAGCAGCACCGTGGGCCCTGCCCCGTTGCGCAGCACCCCCACGACTCCGCCCTTACCGACGCCGGTGGTGACTTCGCAGCCGGCCTTCCGCAGCTCTTCGGCCACGCGCGCCGCGCTCTGCGTTTCCTGGAAGGACAACTCGGGGTGGGCGTGCAGATGCTGGTAGAGCTCAAACAGACCGGGGTATTCCTGCGCCACACGCGATTGCACCAGCTCCCGCGCCGGCACTGCACTCTGGCCGCGCCCGCAAACCGCCCCCAGGCACAGCAGCATCACCAGCCAGACAGCGCACCTTTGAGCCTTCATGAGGATTAGCTGGGGCGCAAGAGACGATCTCATGGCCGTTCACCATCCCTTCGCACGTCCACCTCGAACACTTCGTACTGGGTGCGGGTCATCCCCAGGCGTTCGTAGGATTGAGCCGCCCGCGTATTCTCCGCATGGACATACAGCCGCAGGCTGCAGACATCCGTGCGCGCGCGAGCCAGGTCTTGCAGGTGGTTGAATAGGGCGCGAAACACCCCGGCGCGCCGGAATTCCGGCATTACGTAAACGCTCTGGATCCACCACATGTTGGCGTTGCGCCAATCGCTCCACTCGTAAGTGATCATCAACTGGCCCGCCACGGCCCCGGCGATTTCGGCCACGTAATAAGTGCCTTTGGCTGGGTCTTGGAGCACCGCCGCAACCCCGGCTCTCAACGCGGGCAGCCTCCAACGTCAAACCCTCGCTTTCCCGTGCAAGCTGCACATTGAAATCGGCAATCACCGGCGCATCGGCTAAAACGGCTTTCCGAATCCTGATGTCCATGCCCGATGTTAGGCAGCGACCCGCCGGAAGCAAATGGTTTCCCGCGGCGCACTATCGAGATGCCCGTGTCGGCGCAGCAGCCGAGGCAGTGCGGCTCTGAACTCCTAAGCCAAACGCTTGGTCTGGGATGAACCAGGGCGTTCACGTGAGTCCCCCTGTCACCTCCGAACACAGTCCGACGGTTGGGCGGAGGTGTTGCAGGGGTTCGGTGATCCTGAGGGGGGCGTGAAGGCGAAATTGTTCATTCATCGGCGGTGCGGGCGCCTGGTCGAGACGCTGCCGGCGCTTCAGCATGATCCGAATCGGCCTGAAGAAATGCTCAAGGTGGACGCCGATGAGGATGGCGGCGGCGGCGACGATGCCGCCGACGCGGTACATGGTCACGACGAA
Source organism: uncultured Verrucomicrobiae bacterium (assembly GCA_963822005.1). Taxonomy (GTDB): domain Bacteria; phylum Verrucomicrobiota; class Verrucomicrobiia; order Limisphaerales; family UBA8199; genus PALSA-1440. Next base: position 59,163 of record CAWGGD010000032.1, read on the forward strand.
GTCGCGCGGGGTCACGCAACGGAAGTTGAGGGGGCTGTGACTGCTCAGGAGCGCACGCGCGGCGCGGCACGTAGCTTCGTTTCCAGCGCGGAGCGTTCGTCTTCGCTGAGAGAGGTCCCAACGTAGCCGCAGTCGAGGCAGGCGACGCGATAGATTTGAAAGCCGACGAACACGGGCTTGGCCGTTGGGCGGAAAAGACTGGATCCGGCACTGAAGGCGCACCCTGCTTCTTGCTGGCCCAGTACCATCCTGAACCCGCGGCAACTCGGGCAGAGCAGTTTTTTGGAGGCGTCCATAACAGTGTCAAATTAGTCATGTGGTGCTTGGGTGGGAAGTATAGAAGAGACGCAATTTTGTAGGCGCAGACCCCCTTGGGTTACGGAAGGGGTCGAGCATTGGGGATGGGTGGGCGGGGTTCGCGAGCAGAAAAAATCCCCCGACCGGAGCCGGGGGTGTCTGCTAGATCGCCGCCGCCTCGGGAGCGGGCGCCGGCTGCTGCGGGGTGGAGGGCCGGGGCTTGGTGACGCCGGCAATGAAGCGCTCGGCCAGCTTGATCGCACTCTCCATGGAGCGGCAGGGGTAGGAGCGGACGTCTTTGTGGGTCGTGAGGGTGACCACGAAGTTGAGGACGCCCCGAGCGGGATCGCGGGGAGCGATGGTGACGGAGGGAGCTGCTGTACGTTGTTGTTTTGATTTGTCGTGTTCATGTTTTTTATTTGTTTCGGGCTCTTCGCCCTTTCATCGAACCAGGACGACGACGCGGGGCGCCGCGGGGAGATTGCCTTCAGGAGGGGACCCCGCATAGGCCCCCCGCCCAAGGCGTCCAGATGAAGGGCGAAGGGACTGGAACAAATAAGGACACGACCAGGACAACAACAGTGCAGGCACCGAAAGGCTAAATGCTAAACGCTAAATGCTGAATCGGGGCGTCTTTCGTGGTCGGCCTCACGGCGGGGAGTCCGCGGGCTGACGCGGAACTGGTTGAGGGTTGATGGCTGAGAGTTGAGAGAAGGCGTTACCGGGCCTGACCGCTCGGAGCCTGGGCGACCTAAACGATGGCCCGCTGCGCGCCGTGGTGGTGGCATGGGGGGACTCGGCCCGGTCCGGGATGTGGGCGAGCGAGCCTATCTCTCTTCTGTCAGGGCTAAACGGCTTGTCCAATCGCGGTGCCAGCCAGCGCAGAATGCGGCCCGTCAGGCCCGGCGTGAACATCCAACTGATATGGCCATGCGGCAACCGCCAGATTCCCGGTTGCTGCCACTTTTGCCAAAGTTCCTCGATAGCTTCTTGCGGATCCGCGAACACTTCATGGATTCCTTCAATCAACAATATATTTTCTTTCGGGATGAGGGGCTTGGAGAAAAGCAGATTTAACCGTGTCGTATCCATTGCTTCGTGTGCCGGCCTTAGAGCCTGGAACGTTTCCCGAACCCGCCGCCAGACGACTCTAGGAGAGGAGCGCCACATGCACATGCGCACGCCGGGCACAATCAGAACGACCGCGGCGATGCGTGCATCGCTGCATGCAGTCAATCCCGCAATCCATCCCCCAAGGGAAGCACCCCCAAGCCCCACCGATGGGCAACCTTCATCAAGCAGCCAGCCGGTCAGCGCGCGAATCTCGGCGACGTTCTGTGCCATAGCCCGTGCCAAATCCAATAAATTCCCTTCAATGGGCCGGCGCGGACGGCGTTGAAGTTCGTAGGGAGGGACCAATGTGGCCACGTTGAATCCTGCTCGATTGAACCGGCGGGCAAGCCATGGAAACGCGGTGTGATAACCGACGGCAGGACTGACATCCACCGGAATGATCACCGGTCGTTCCTGCCAGCGTTCCGCGCACCGGTAGAGCCGGCCATAGACGATGTTGTTCTCCTCGTCTTCGCCCGGGCGCGGCGTGGGAAATTTGAAATGCCGCGGCCCATCGAATTCGATCTGCGCCGCTTCGCTTGCGGCGGGGATAAAGTCTGGCCCATTTAGAAATTCGAGCGCTTCCTCCAATTTCCATTTTGACTGTGACATGGACACCGATCTCAGCCAGAAGGCGAATACCACCTGCAGAGCTGACCAATCAATGAATTTTGCCAAAGGCGCGATCATGAGTATGCCCGAATCAATGCCTTGACCGCCTGGCGGGTTTTCCAGATGGCGATGTCCAGGCCGCGGTTGCACGCGACGAGCACAGCAAAGTCAATTTCGGGAGCGATGAACGCGCCGCTGTGCGACATTCCGTTGCTTCCGCCGTGCGAGAGACAGCGGCCGGTGTCTCCAGGCTGGGTGCCTTTTGCCCAACTGGCTGTGCTGATAAACGCTCCGGCACGGTAAGCCACGGCGGGTGCGGCATCACCAGTTGCCAGGAAGGTTACCCCGCGCATTACCCACCCCTTGGAATAAGTTGCGGTGGGTGCGACCCCGTGCAATTCCGCAAATGTATCCAGCTTGAGCAGCGCGGCCTGGCAATGCGGATTGGCCGGATCTCCGCGCAAATGGAGCCCGATAAATTTTGCCCAATCGCCAATGGTCATGTGTGCCGTGCCGGCTGGGCCGTAGTACCATGGGAATTGCGCGGCAGGGCTGCCCGGGTCAATCGGTTTGCCAACGAACGAGGAGTGGCCCCAGGGTTGATCGGTTTTACCAGCGGTGCCCGGGTGCCCGAATCCGCCCGTGCTGATGCCCAGTGGCTGAAACAATCGTTCGCGCATCAGGTCTTCCCACGTGCGACCGGTGAGATGTTCCAGCACTGCCCCCGCGAGAATGTAGCCCTCATTGGAATACCAGTATTTGGTGTCCGGAGGGATTCCTGGCGGGCGCGAAAGGGCCTGCCTCACGATTTCCAGGCGTTGCTGCGGCAAGGTTCCCAGCCGCGCTCGAGGGGTCCGCATCAGCTCAGGGCCGCGGCGCAAGCTGGCGTAGGGTGCGCGAAACATTCTAAACACCCGAGCTAGACCGTCCGGGTCAAGGCGCAAGCCGGCGCGGTGTGCGAGAACCTGCGGCAAGGTCACTTTCTCCCACGCCGGGTGCATGGGCTTGACCGTGTCGGCAAAAACTTCGCCCAAGGTGGTGGTCCAATTCAGCTTGCCTTCCTCGACGAGCATCGCGACCAGCGTCGCGGTCATGGGTTTGGTGCAGGAATTAAGGAGAAATCGATCATCGAGCGTGATGCGCTCTGCGGTCCCTCTCTTTCGAACCCCGGCGGCACCCTGGGCGATGATGCACTCGCCCCGCAGAACAGCGGCGGCCATGCCGAAACGTTCGTCTCCCCTGCCGAGTATCGATTGCAGGATGGCATCAACATTGACCGGGGCGTTGTCCTCCACCTTTCCGTCAGGCAAGCCTGCGGGACTTAATGTTTCGAATGTTGGCGCTTCACTCATGTTTTAATTGATAGGAATTGCTTTTGCGCGCCGCGCGTACTGAGCGCTGCGCGGGTGAGACCGCAGCGGCAGCGAGGCCACCAGGCGAACGTTTGCGCTTAGTTTCGCGGCCGTAGTTCAGATGTTCGAGCAAAGATAAACCGTATGCATCCATGAGTGCGGCCAGATTTTTCTTCACGGGCGGCTCGCTTGAAATCCAAAATGTCTGAGGTTCACGAACGGCTTTCAGGATGGCTTTGTCAAGGAGGCCGAGGGGTTTACGACGATCTTTGATGATCGCATCGGTGAAATAATCGAACACCACCACGCTGCCAGGCGCAATCGTGGCAATGGTCTGAAAGGTTTTCTCCATCGCCTCGCGACTCAGATAATACGTCACACCCTCCCAAAGAAAGAAAGTGGGCTTGCCCGGATCAAAACCGGCTTGGGCCAGATTATCCAGCCAATTGTCGGTCAAGAAATTCGCGGAAACGAATTTGACATCGGTGGTATCCACTCCGCATTGATGCAATAGCTGGCGCTTCATTTGTTGGGTTTTCGGCAGGTCAACCTCAAAGCAACGAATCCTCCGGTTATGTTGTAATTGCACGGTTCGCGTATCATAACCCGCGCCCAGCTCGACAAATTGTTCGACGCCCGGCAGATAACGTTCAATCGCAGGGTCAACAAAAGTCGCCCGGACGGCCGCATCATGCCAGATTGGCGGAATTCCTTCATAGGGATAGCGGAGCATTTTCGGAACGAACCCGGTCAACCGATGGCCCAGCAACACGGGAAACACCGCAGCACACAACCCGGCGTAGCAATGGTTCGGCAGGACCTGGATCAATTTTGCGCAGGCCTCGTCCCGCCTTAACCCGAGTTGATGTTGCAGCCACCGCATAGTCATTGGGTTCAATGCCGTCGCCGAGACTCCCAGCGTTCGACTCGATAAAATGACGTGAGCCTTGTAAAGGACCGCGACAATCAGCCAAACCGGCAAACAAACGATCCAGATGAGAGCGGACAACAACGCCGCCATGAGCGAAGACTTATGTGATTGTTCTTGTTTTGCCAATGGCGCGATCATGAGTTTGGGCGGTCATAATAGATTTCGACAAACCGACTCCAGAATTGTCACGCGGCGCGACAAGACAGCGCGGTAAAGTGGGGGCTGGGCAACCCGGGCCGGCCGGAGAGTGCGAGCCGCACTGGCCGTCGGGCCAGCGAGCGAGTTAGAATCTTAGACGGTAGAAGGCGCTGGGGTTGGTCTTGGAAAGGGCGGAACGGCCAGCGCGAGCGAGGAGAGGAGTCCAGAGGGCTTGCCCTTTGGCGTGGGGGTCTGGGGACGGCGAGAGGCCCAGCCGGTCCGAGCCGGACTGGCTACCAGGCCGGGGCGGACGCGCCGGCCTTGGCCTGGACCGCTGGGGCCCTGGCCTTGGCGGCGGCTTCCTTGGCGGGACGGGGTGTTTGATGCGCCATGCCACAGGGTGAACCCGATCCCATGTAATTTGTCCCTCCTTTTCAGTTCACATTATCTTTCCGTTGTGCTTCAATCGGCTCGGTCGAGTTCCGCAAACACGCACGAGAGACCTATGAAGACTGAATCACTCCTCCCTCTGACTTCGCTATGCTTGTTTGTCCTTGCCTCCACGGCGTTCGCGCAGTCGTTTTTGACAAATGGTCTTGTGGCGTACTACCCGCTGAACGGCAGTCCCAACGACGCGAGCGGAAACCTTATGAACGGAGTGGCCTCTGGTGTGACGGAGGCAACCGACCGCTTTGGAATCAGTGGACGTGCCTATGGTTTTAATGGCGCAGACGCCGTCGTAACCGTAGCCCCGCTGTCTTCGGTTAACCTGCCGGAGTTGACGCTCTCGGCGTGGGTGAAGCCGACGGTCTTTCCGTCAGTGCAGGGGAGCATTATCAATAAATGGGCAGGCTACTCATATTCTTTGGAGGACTACGGCCTAATGCTTCTCAGCGACCTGCGAGTGCATCTTGGAAATGGCCGACATGGAGTAGGGGCCATAGCAATGGTCAGCACAAACCGTCTTTCCTTAGGAAAGTGGCATCATGTCGTGGGAGCCATAGATTCAGGGGGAAGAGGGAGAATATGGGTTGATGGAGTTCTGCGAGGCGAGGCCAACATTCTCCCACTTCTGCCTCCCGCCACTGCGCCCGTTCGCATCGGCCAAATGCGTGGGGTAGACGGAAGCATTTTGGACAACTTTAACGGCAGCATCGATGATGTGCGCCTTTACAACCGTGCGCTCTCGGTTTCCGAGGTTCGGCAGTTATATGCCTACGAATACGGGCCACACGTCAACTTGCTAAAGGCGGTCAAGCCGTCCTTTGATGGTCTGGACCTCGGCACGAATTACCAGTTGCAGGTTTCTGCGGACATGAACTCGTGGACAAACCAAGGGTCTCCATTCACAGCCACCAACACCAGCATGATTTATCCGCAGTATTGGGATGTTGAGAACTGGAACAGTCTCTTCTTTCGTCTGCAGGTTTCACCTTGATCAAGGGGTTGGCTTCGACGAACCGAATGGCTCGTTTCGCGGCGAGCGTGGCCTGCTGTGCCTCGGGGGTCTGCTGCTCGAAGAAAAGGAAAGTCTGCACGGG
>CAWGGD010000033.1:0-47842 GCA_963822005.1 uncultured Verrucomicrobiae bacterium
CCATCCTCCTGAACTATTTGAATGGCCCAAGTTCAAGCCAAGATCAGGCCTGCAATCCCCCAACAGAGGCGCATGATTCTCGTCGACGGCTCAAAACTAATGAGAGGGAAATATGAAGCTGCAAAAGGCGCTTGTCGGCTTGTTCTGTGGCTCTGCATCCTGCGAGTGCGCGCTCGCCCTCACGAAGACGCTGGCCCGGCGTTTGAGAACTGCCAGCGCAGCACAGATTCTGTGGCTGCTGCTGCCGTTGACGCTGCCCACGGTGGTGCAAGGCCAATTCACGTTCGTGACCAACAACGGCCCGATCACCATCACGGGTTACACTGGGCGCGGCGGTCAATGGTTATCCCCGGCGAAACAAATGGTCTGCCGGTTACAGGCATCGGAACAAGAGCGTTCAACTACTGCTCCAGCGTGACCAGCGTCACGGTACCGGGCAGCGCCACCAGCATCGGGGAGTATGCGTTCGATTGGTGCGGTTTCCTGACTGATGTTACCTTGGGCAACGGCCAGCCCGTCAACGGTACTGGTTCAAGGGGTTCTCTCGCTGCCAAAGGCTGACCAGCGTCCTGATCGGCAACAGCGTCACTAACATCGGGGACAGCGCATTTTGGGGTTGCTACGGCCTGACCGATGTCACCATGAGCAACAGCGTCACCAGTATCGGAGACAGCGCATTCTACTACTGTCCTGGTTTGCGCACCGTGACCATCCCCAACAGCGTGAACCATATCGTTTCATTGAACCAGGAACGTATTATGGGGATGTTTCCAATGCCTGGAACTTCCGCCATCGAATCACCACAGGTGCGGCATTGATCTCTGCAATGCCCTTGAGTATGCGCTCTCGCAACTCCTCCCAGGAAGCTACCCGCATCTCGCGCAAGAACGTGCGTGCCATCTTCCCAAACAGGGTTTCCACCAGATTCAACCACGACCCATGAGTGGGCGTATGCACATAGCAAAAGCGATTCGGCCGGGTGGCCAAGTAGGCGCGGGTCTCTTTGGAGATATGGGCCGAATGGTTGTCCAGGATCAACCGAATCTGCGCCTCAGCCGGGTAGTGCGTGTCCAAATCCTTGAGCAAGGCGATAAACTCGCGGCTCCGGTGGCGCCGCTCCACTCGTCCAGTTACATGGCCGTCCTGCAAGTCCAGCCCCGCCAGAATGGACGCCGTCCCCAGCCGCCTATACTCATAGTCCCGCCCCACTGCCGGATGCTCACCCGGTACCGGCGGCAAGTATACCGCCGTATCGGCGAGGGCCTGCACCCCAGCTTATCATCCACCGAGACGGTGAACACCGGTCGGCCATCGGTGGTCCGTACCCCTTCAGCCCGTGCCAGGCTCAACTCCCGATAAACCAACAGCACCTGGCACATCTCGGCCTCAAAGTCTGGGTCCCGCCGCTCGAGGTAGTAGCGGATTTTGTGCGGCTTAAGCTCCTCTTGGTCCAAGATCCGTTGCACCGTAGCCTTACCGGCACGGGCCAGTCCCGGATGACCACTGGCGCTGGCCACCTTGCGGAGGTAGTCCGCCAGCGTCCGCCGGGTCCACAATTCCGCCGCGCAACCCAGCTCCTTGGGCTTGGTACAGGCCAAATGCACGACCCACGCCTTGTCTTCCGGCGTAATCGTATGCTCTTGCTTGCCGTGGGGCAGATCCCGCAAGGCGCTTCCAGTTCCCATCGCCAAGGCCCGGTCAACGCATTCATAGACCAGTCGGCGGGTCGTATGCGCCAGCGCCGCAATCTCGGTGAACGTGTGGCCTTCCTGGTAAAAACAAAGAATCCGTGCCCGCTGCACTTCCCGGTGAGGCGAGGTGCGCGAACGGGCCACTTCGGCCAGTTTCTGAGATTGTTCCGGCGTCAACACGAGCTTGGCACGTTGCGAGATTCTAGACACGGACAACACTCTACGGCTGTCCGCGCTGCATCGTCAACAATTATGTTCCTGCTTCAATGAAACGATATTGGTATCAGGAACTACGCGTTCGAGGATTGCGGCCTCTCTCCGTTCCGCTGCAAGACAACGGCGGCCCCACCTTCACTCACGCGTTGCTGCCCGGCAGTCCGGCGATTGACCAAGGCAAGAGCTTCGCCCGATCCACTGACCAACGCGGCAGACATCGGCCGCACGACTTCCATTCCATTCCCAATGCCCCCGGCGGGACGGCAGCGACATCGGAGCCTTTGAGCTGGGCGGTTCCATCCGCGACGCTTCAGCTATGGTCGGCAGCGAAGACTCAGCCGCTCCTCAACCGTAGGGGCAACGTGCCTTTTCGATCGGCACCCCACGCAGGTCGATCTGGGCCAGATCGGCGATGCCCAGGCCGGCTTGCTCCGCCAGCAGCAGTTGGTTGTCGCAAATCTCGAAGGGCTTCACGCCCCGCATGGCGCGCGGGTTCCCGTAACCCATGACGGCTGTGCCGACAGCATCAGTGGAGACGGGATTCAAGCCCGCAATCAGCACGCCGGGCGCGGTCAGCTTGACCTTGCCCGTTTCAGAGCACCAGGGACCCTCGCCGCCGCTCATCGCCATGATGCCGTCAATGATCGCCAGGTGAACGGGGCGCGCGGCGCAGATGTCCACCGTGACGCGCGGCACGCGCCACGTCGGGTCAGCCGAGGTGATGTCCTCCTTCAGGCCGGGCGGGTGCACTTTATCGAACCCGCGCGGGCTGTGCAGCGGCTGGCGTCCCGCCGTGGCGTCCTCGCTGCCGGCCTCGCCGCCGTAGAGCGAGCTGGGCGTGATGCCGAACATGTTCTTCATCGAGAGCGTGATGCCGGCGGTGAGGTGCTGCTTGAGCTTGGCCAGCGAGACCATCACATCCGTCTGCTCATAGGACTGGTTCAGATCGAAGGCCGAGAACATGTAGCCGCCGCTCGGCACGCGCAGATGCGCGTAGCTCTTGCCGTTGCCCAGGTTACGCGTGTTCTCGAACTCGACTTTGCCCAGCGCCGTCAGCGCGGGCACATCCCAATCCCCCAGCGCCAGCGTGGCCGCCAGCGTCGCGCGGCTCGGCGTTGATTCCACAAACCGGACCCGCCGGGCGCCGGCCTCGAACAACAGCGTGCCCAGCGCCAGCGCCGTCGCGTAATGCGTCATGAAGCTCTCCCCCACCGGCTTGCCCAGGAACGGCATGAAGTCGCCGTTCGTCAGGTTCAGCTTCACCGCCACCGTCTTGCCTTTGACCAGCGACCCGATGCCGCCCGAGCAGGTCAAAGCACTTGCCCAGGGCCCCGCGCACCTCCGGCCCGTAGGAACGGCACGAGACAATGGCCACCTTGGCCTCCGAGCGGCGCGACGCATTCACAGGCTGGCTCCCGCCCGCAAGGCTTTCGGCCGCGAACAGCCCACTGCGCGCAAACCTGAGCGCCACCGGCGCGCCGACGGCGACCGCAAGCCCGCGCTGGATGAACGCTCGCCGGCTGGCGCTCTTCGTCCTCATAAGTCACAGGCTGTGCCTGAACCCAAACCCGGGAGGGCGAGCGTCCTCGCGAGCCCTGATTTCCTGGAATGTCTGGGCTCGCGCGGACGCTCGCCCTCCCGCCTCTCATCCATAGGGATAACGCGCCTTTTCGATCGGCAGCCCGCGCACCTCAATCTGGGCCAGGTCGGCAATGCCCAAGCCGGCCTGCTCCGCCAGCAGCAGGTGATTGTCGCAATCCTGGAACGGCTTCACGCCGCGCGGAGCCCGCGGGTTCGCGTACCCCATCACCGCGGTTGCTACCGCATCAGTCGAAACCGGATTCAGCCCCGCGATAAGCACCCCGGGCGTGGTCACCTTCAGCCGCGACTCTCCGGACCATGGCCCCTCGCCGCCGCTCATAGCCGTAATGCCGTCAATGATGGCCAGGTGAATGGGCCGCGCGGCGCACACATCCACCGTGCTGCGCGGCACCCGCCACGACGGGTCGGCCGGGATAGCGCCCTCCTTCAACCCGGGCATCTTCACACCTTCGTAGCCCTTGGGATCGTGCATCGGGAACCGGGGACCGGTTGCGTTCTCGTTGCCGGCGTCGCTGCCATACAGTGAGTTCGGCGGCAGGCCGAAGAGGTTCTTCATCGAGAGCGTCACCCCGGCGCTCAGATGGTTCTTGAGCTTGGCCAGCGAAACCAGCACGTCGGTGTCCTCGTAGGCGTGGTTGAGGTCGAACGCGGAAAACATATACCCGCCCCCGGGCACGCGGAGATGCGAGTATTTCCTGCCTTGGCCCAGGTTGCGCGTGTTCTCGAACTCGACCTTGCCCAGCGCCGTCAGCGCCGGCACATCCCAGCCCATCTCGGCCAGCGTGGACTCCAGCCCGTTCCGGCTCTGGGTGGATTCGACAAAGCGCACCCGCCGCGCCCCGGCGCCAAACAGCAGCGACCCCAGCGCCATCGCCGTCGCGTAATGTGTCACGTAAGTCTCGCCGATGGGCCGGCCCAGCAGCGGCTTCACGCTGTTGCCGGTGAGATTCAGCTTCACCGTCACCGTCTTGCCTTTGACCAGCGGCCCGATACCGCCGAGCAGATCGAAGCACTTCTCCAGCGCCGGCCGCACCTCCGGCCCGTAAGAACGGCACCCTACAATGGCGACCTTGGCCGTGGAACGGTGCGAGCGGACGGCGGTTTGGCCGGCCAGCAACTCGGTGCGGGCGCACAGCGACGCCAGTGGCGCGCCGGCCACCAGCGCGAGCCCATGTTGGATGAAGTTGCGGCGACTGTAGCTCTTCGTCTTCATAATGTCCTCAGGGTTCGATCTTCAGCAACGCCCCCGCCCCCGGCGCCAGCCAGATGCCCTCGCCCCCGAACTGCGCCAGCGTCCCGTTGTAGGGCGAGACGCTCTGCAAGCGGCGCGGCGTCTGGCGGAACTTGAGCGCGCAGGGGTGCGACTTCGCCAGGTCCTTGTTCACGATCATCAGGCCGCGCGAACCGTCCCGGTGCGTGAACTCCCCGACCATGAACGCGTCGCTGCCGGCGCTGGTCAGCAGGCTGTTGGTTGGCGGGCCGCTCGTCCCGGCGGGCACCGGCCCGAAGTGGTACACCGCATCCGAAGTAAGCTGCAACAGCATCGGGGCGAGCTTCTGCACCTGGAGGTTCACGTGCTGCATGTAATACCACGTCGGCGTCTGATGGCCGAACTGGTCAATCGGCCCCATCCGGTAATTCCCCCAAGCCGGCGTCAAGTAGGTGTAATACGAAATCCCGCGCCCCCCGTAGGCCAGCGTCGTATAGACCTGGAAACAGAAGTCCGCCGCGCTCACCTCGCGATAGCTGAAATGCGGCGTCGCCAGCACGATGTTCCAGAACTCCAGCCCGTGTTTCTTGCTCGCCGCCCGCACCGCCTCCAGATTCGTCCAGTAATTGGCCCGCACCGAACCATCGTCCATCAGCGAGTAATTGTCGTAGCTGATGATCTCAGGCCGGCAGGCCGCGATGAACCGCTCCAGGTAATCCGTGTAATTCGTCGTGCCAAGCTGCTCCGCGCTCGCGTAATCGGGAAACAGGTTGATGTAGGGCCATTTGCCGGGCGAAAGCGCCCGCACCAGCCTCGCCACCGTCGCCAGTCCCGCGAACATCCCCGCGCTCGGCTCGTCCCGCAAATAGTACCCGTAAAGCGCCGGGTGCTGCCCCACCTCGCGGACCAGGCTCGCGACATTCGTTCGCGCCTTCGCCTCATCCACATTGCTCCAGTCGTAATCGGAAGTGCGTGCGTCCGACACAATCGCCTTCAACCCAGCCGCCGCGCACGCGTCCAGCCCGTCCGGCGTCACAAAGCCCGCCACCGTCAGCCCGCACTCCTGCATCTTCGCCAGCACCGCCGGGTCTTTCGGCGTCCAGTTCCATGCCATGATCGGGAAGAAGTTCGTGTCCGCCGGCCCCGAACTGGCGAAGCCGCTCCCAGCCGCCAGCACCAGGCCCAGGCCAATCGAGGCAAAGCGAGACTTCATCTATGCCCCCATTCTTACGCCGCCGCCCCGCCAAAGTAAACCCCGACATGATTCCGCCTCCTGTCTTCCCCCTTCTTCCCCCTGTCCCGGGGAGAACCTTGGATCAGATCCCGACATCCCCGGGGGTCAGGAATAGACGATGCCCTGATTGTGGGTGTCTACCAGGGTCTTAGATTGGCCACCGGCAGACTTGATGAATCTTGTAGCTGGCAATTGCGAATCTCATATGAAAAAAGGAGCACGTCTAATCCTCTTAACCTCCGTCCTGGCCTGGTTTGGCGTCAGCCCGGCGCGGGCTCAAACCACCGACACCATTACTGCGTTGACCACCTTGGCCGAGGCATCCTGCTTCGGCCAGCCGGTCACGTTTACCGCGGCGGTGACAAGCAATCCGCCCGGCTCGGGCCCTCCGACGGGGACGGTCGACTTTATGGACGGCGCCACGGTGATTGACACCGAAACACTGGATGCCTCGGGACAAGCCAGCTTCTCAACTGCGTCGCTCACCGCGGGTTCGCATTCGATTACCGCCCAATACAGCGGGGATTCCAGCTTCAATACGAGCACCTCGTCCAGCGCCACCGTTTCCGTGAACGCGTTGCCAGACTGTTCCATCTCGGGCGCTGATTGGGTCTGCGCCGGCTCGACCAGTAATCTTTACTCCGGCCCGGCGGGTCTGACCGCCTACCGCTGGTCAGTAACCGGCAAGGCCACACTCAGCGGACCAGTTAACGCCGCCTCGGTGAGTGTCAATGCCGGCGCTTCCGGCATATTCACCCTGACACTCGCGCTGACCAACGCCAGCGGCTGCAGCTCCACGTGCAGCAGGTTTGTCGTAGTTCTGGCCCAGCCAACCGCAGTTGTCAGCGGCGGCGGAGCAATTTGCCCCGGTAACAGCGCGAACATCCAGGCGACACTCAGCGGCGACGGTCCCTGGACTCTCGTCTGGTCCGACGGCTTCACGCAGGTTGACGTGGACGCCAACCCGGTCACACGCAGCGTGAGTCCAGCCTCGACCACCATCTACAGCGTGACCAGCGTCACCGACCTTAACTGCTCCAATTCCGGCTCGGGCAGCGCCGACCGTCACCGTAAACACCGCCCCGGTGGTCACAGCCAACCCAGCCAGCAAGGCGGTGTGCGCGGGCAGTTCAGCCTCCTTCACCGCCACCGCCACCGCCAGCCCGGCCCCAACGATCCAGTGGCAGGTCAGCACCGATGGCGGGGCGACATTCCTGAACGTCGCTAACGCCACGAACAACACCTATACTGTCGCCACCAGCGCGGGCGACCACGGCAAACAATATCGCGCTCAGTTCAGCAACGTGTGCGGTGTCGTGGCCTCGGCAGCAGCGACCTTAACCGTAAACGCGCTGCCGACCTGCTCCATCTCGGGCGCCGATGCTGTTTGTGCCAGCTCAATCAATACCCTTTACTCCGGCCCGGCGGGTCTGACCGCTTACCGCTGGTCGGTGACCGGCAGTGCCACTCTCAGCGGATCAACTACCGCCCAATCGGTGAGCGTCAATGCCGGCGCTTCCGGCGCCTTTACCCTGACGCTGGCGCTGACCAACGCCAGCGGCTGCAGCTCCACGTGCGGCAAGACGGTGATAGTTCTGGCCCAACCGACCGCCGTCGTCAGCAGCGGCGGAGCGATTTGCACAGGCAGCAGCACGAATATCCAGGCCGCCCTGAGCGGGGCCGGTCCCTGGACCTTGGTCTGGTCCGACGGCTTCACGCAGGCCAACGTGGCCGCCAGCCCGGCGACGCGCAGCGTGAGTCCAACCTCTACCACAGTTTATAGCGTGACCACCGTCACCGACGCCAACTGCTCCAATTCCGGCTCGGGCAGCGCCACCGTTACCGTGAACACTGCCCCGGTTGTCACCGCCAACCTGGCCAACAAGGCGGTGTGTGCCGGTAGCTCGGTTTCCTTTGCCGCTTCCGCCAGCGGCAGCCCAACACCCACGGCGCAATGGCAAGTCAGCACCGACGGCGGCGTAACCTTCGCCAACGTTGCGGGCGCGACCAATGCCACTTACACGTTCACCGCCAGTCTGACTGACAGTAACAAGCGTTTTCGGGTGCTCTTCACCAATCCCTGCGGCAGCGCGCTCTCCATCGCCGCCTCACTGGTGGTGAACGCCTTGCCCAGCGCCGTGATCACCACCGCTCCCATCATCTGCGCGAATTCCACCGGCAACATCGCCTCTGTGCCCTCCGCAGGCGCCGGCGCCAGTTATGCCTGGACCGTGAGCGGTGGCACGATCACCTCCGGCGCGGGGACCTCCAGCATTACCTACACTGCGGGCAGCAGCTCGGTGAATATCAGCGTGAGCGTCACCACCGCCCAGGGCTGTTCGGCCTCCAGCAGTCAGTCCGTGGCGTTCGCGAGCCAGGGCAAGAACTTCGAAGGCTGGAGGAGCAAGACCCCCCTGCAATGGCAAGGCAGCACGTTCAACGACGGGGACCACCAGTATTCCGAAGGCAACACCCTTCCCATGCGGCTAGAGTTGACTCAGATGTGCCCCGGGGCCTCCTGGTGCGTCGTCCTGCGCTATGATTTCAAAGATGGCAATACCTCCAGGCATTTCTATGACTTCCTCGGCACCTACAACGCTTCCGAGCCCACGGTCAACGGCCAGGCCTGCAACAACTTCAACTGCTCCGAATCTCCCACCACCTTCCCAATTCCCACCGATAGCTCTCTGAGTTACCAGTTGCCCGGCAACTTTACGGTGTATAACGGCGCCATTACCAACGTCAGCGCCTACACCACGATCAGCGGCAGCACCGTCGAAAAGCAGTTGATCATCAGTGGCGTCACAGCCTCCAGCGGCGGCGCCAAAGACGTGCTGATTCTTTTCGGCGGCCACCTGGCGCGCGAAAACGAGTGGGGTCCCGGCAACGGCGCGTCCTCTTTCCCCGGGGCCTCGGCCAAAGTGTTCTATCAGTTCTGCGGCGATTCCTCGTTTGGCAATTTCGCGGTGAATCCGGCGGGTATCATCAAGCAGGCCGATTTATCGCTCACCAAGACCGCCGCGCCCAACCCGCTGTGTGCCGGCAACGTTCTGACCTACACGTTGGTGGTGGCCAATTCCGGACCTAACCAGGCCAGCCCGGTCACGGTGCTGGATTCGCTGCCCGCAGGAACAACGCTCAGTTCAGTCAGCCTGTCGCAGGGCACCTACTCAGGCACGACCAGTCTGAATGTCGCCCTCGGAGCACTTAACGCCGGGTCCAACGCGACCATCACCTTGGTGGTGACCGTCAACACCAATGCGGTCTTGGGCACGATCACCAACACGGCCACGGTTTCGGCCGGTGCGCCGGGAGATCCCTTCATGCTCAATAACACGGCCACGGCCATCACCATGGTCTTTCCGCGCCCGACCGCCAGCCCGCTCTCCGACCAAGTTGTCTGTCGCGGCGACCCCGCCACCTTCAGCACGATTGCCATTGGGGCGCCGCCTTTTGGTTACCAGTGGACCCGCAACGGCTCCTACCTGCCGGGGGCCACGAACTCCTCCTACTCGATCCCATCGGCCAGCTCCACCGACGCCGGAGTTTACTGCGTCATCGTGTCCGGCCAGTGCAATGGCGTATTCGACACCGTGACCAATTGCGCATCCCTTACCATGCGCACGAACCTATCCATCTCGCCGCTGACTGACTCAATCAAGTGTCCCGGCGAAAATGCCACCTTCAGCACGACCCCCGCTGGCACGGGCCCATTCTCCTTCGTGTGGAAGAAGGATGGCGTGCTGATCCCTGGGGCTACGCTCAATACCCTAACCCTGACCGATGTCACCGCCGCCAGTGAGGGTGTCTATTGCGTTGAGGCTGCCGGCGCCTGCGGCACCGCCAATTCCTGCGCGCTGCTTACCCTCCGCACCAGCATGACCGCCACGCCTCTCGTCAGCCAGGTCAAATGCCCCGGCGAGACGGCGACTTTCGCCACCGTGGCCTCAGGAACCGGCCCGTTCACCTATGTCTGGAAGAAAGACGGGGTCGCGCTGCCGGGCGAAAGCCGCAATTCCCTGACTGTCTCTTCGGTCAGCGCCGCTCAAGCTGGCAGTTACTGTGTCGAAGTCGCCGGCTACTGCAACAGCACCACTAACTGCGCCGACCTGGCGATCCGAACACCAACGACGGCCGACCCGCTCGTCTCGCAAACCAACTGTCCCGGCACCACCGCCATCTTCAGCACCACCGCTCACGGCGACGGCCCGTTCACGTATCAATGGACCAAAAATGGCGCTCCACTCCCCAGCCGGACCGACAACTCGCTGAACCTGCCCAATCTCACCGCCGCCGACGCCGGCACGTATGCAGTCCAAGTCACCGGGCTTTGCAATAGCACCACCAATCTCGCCACCTTGATCCTTAACCAGAATGCGGTGGTGGCTAGCCCGCCGTTGAGTGTGACCAACTGTCCCGGTACCAGCGCCAGCTTTAGCGTCACCGCCGGCGGCACCGGCCCCTTTAATTACCAATGGTTGAAAGATGGCGTCGCTCTGCTGAGCCGGACGAACAGCAGCCTCATTTTGCCCAGTGTCAGCGCGGCGGATGCCGCCACCTACACCGTCGTGATCCACGGCGCGTGCGGCAACTCAGTAACCGGCGACGCCGTCCTGGTCGTCAATACGAACGTGGCCTTGGCGAGTCCGCCGGTCAGTCTGACGAATTGTCCGGGCAGCAGTGCCAGCTTCAGCACGATAGCCAGTGGCACCGGGCCTTTCCGCTACCAATGGTCCAAGGCCGGCACCCCCCTGGCCGGCCAAACCGACAGCAGCCTGGTTTTAGCCAATGTGAGCGCCGCGGATGCTGGCACTTATACCGTCGCGGTCAGCGGCGCGTGCGGCAATGCGGTGACCGCCAGCGGCAGCCTGACCGTCAATCAGAATGTCGTGGTCGTCACCTCGCCGGTTAGCTTGACCAATTGCCCCGGGAGCACCGCCACCTTCAGTATATCCGCCACCGGCGCCGGCTTGACCTATCAATGGCTCAAGGGCACCACCCCGCTGATCGGCCAGACCAACAGCAGCCTCATTTTCCCGGCCGTAACCGCGGCGGATGCGGACACTTACCGTGTGGTGGTCTTCGGGGTTTGCGGTAACCCGGTGAGCAAGAGCGCCAATCTCACTGTGAACACGCCCACCACTGCCGATCCGCTTGTCTCTCAAACCGTCTGCTCCGGAGCCACCCTCAGCTTCAGCACCAGCCCCCACGGCACCGGACCGTTCAACTACCAGTGGCTCAAGAACGGTGCGCCGCTCCCGGGTCGGACCGCAAGTTCCCTGATTCTCTCCAGCGTCACTGCCGCCGATGCCGGCACCTATGCCGTCCAGGTTAGCGGCGCCTGCAACAGCACCACGCCATCCGCCGTGCTGACCGTCAACACCTCCACCACCGCCGACCCGCTGGGCTCGCAGACCGTCTGCCCCGGCGCCGCCCTCAGCCTCCGCACCACCGCCCGCGGCACCGGCCCCTTCACTTACAAATGGATCAAGGACGGCAAACCCTTGCCCGGCGGCACCACCAGTTCCTGGTCCATCCCCAGTGCGACCGTCCTGGACGAGGGTAATTACGTCGTCATCGTCACCGGCACCTGCAATGCCGTCACCAATACGGGCACTGTAACCGTCCACCCGCCCACCACCGCCACGCCGCTGGCCGACCAAACCCTTTGCTTTGGCGGCACCGCCACGTTCACCACCACCCCAGCCGGCACCGGCCCCTTCAGTTTCCTCTGGAAGAAGGACGGCCTTGTGCTACTCGGTCAGACTGGCAATGCACTGACGATCCCGCATCTCAGAGCTGTTGACGCTGGCACTTACTCGGTCGAGGTCAGCGGCCTTTGCGATATGGTTACACGCTCCGCCACCCTCGCGGTGGTGAGTGACGGCCTGCTCAGCCCGGCCACCTTTGCCAACCCCACCCCCATCGCCCTCGCTGATTTCAGCCCGGCTACTCCTTATCCGTCCAGCATCGAGGTGTCCTGCGTGCCCGGCCCGCTCACTCAACTCACAGTGACGCTGACCAACCTCACCCACACTTATGCCTCTGACATTGACATCCTGCTGGTTGGCCCCGCCGGCCAGGCCATCCTGCTCATGTCCGATGTCGGCCACGGCAATCCTATCAACAACGCCACCCTCAGCTTTAGTGACGCCGCGCTCACCTTCCTGCCCGAGAGCGCTCCCGTCATCACCGGTGTTTACAAGCCGACCGACTACGCCCCGGAAGACAACCTGCCGGTGCCCGCGCCCCTGGGCCCTTACGCCACCAGCCTCGCGGCCTTCAATGGCAGCGATGCCAACGGCACCTGGTCCCTCTATGTGGTGGACGATGCTTTGGTTGACACCGGCGCGCTGGCCGGCGGCTGGAGCCTGACGGTCGCCTGGGAAGCTTCCGGGCTGCCGATTCAACTGTCGCTGCCGACCCTTAAGGGCGACGGCTCGGCCCAGATGACCTTGCAGGCTCAGCCGGGCAAGACCTATGTCATTGAGGCTTCGGCCGACCTGCTGACCTGGACGCCGATCCTGACCAACACCCTGAGTGATTCCTCCTGGAATTTCATGGACCAGAGAAGCGCCAACTACGCCAAGAGATTCTATCGCGCCGTTGCTCGTCCCTGATCTTCTTGGGGAACTACGCGGGCGGCCCCTCCTATGAGGCGATAGCAGGGCTTTGCTTTCTGCTTTCTTCCGTCTCCGCCCGCGCGCTATGCCCGGGCGCGCAGCGAGCGCTGAACGCGCGCTTCCATACCTATGGTTTACCTATGGGCTACCTATGGTGTGCTTATGGTCTGCCGGCGGATCACCGGCCGCTCTCCGTCTTCCTCTCCCACAGCCCTCCCCTTCCCGACCTTCAGATTCTTACGTGCCCTAGATAGACGCTCCCCTGGTCTGCCAGGTTGCACCTTTTCATGCTCCGGTGGGGGCATCTTGTCAACGCCGGCTAACCTGCGCGCGCTGTTGCGCGCCCATCAAGCTTTCAGTTACCGTCCCGCCTCGATGCGCGCGGGCGTAATCCTGTTGATCCTTGCCCTCTGTTTCCCGGCCGCCGGCCGGGCGGAAACCAATTCGTCCGGGCTGGTTGTTTTTCTGCCGCAGCCGGTGCAACCGCAGTTGGTCGTGCCCCTGCCGAAAGAGCGCTTTCGCGCCGCCCCCAAGACCGCCCGCACACGGGAACTCATGAACCGGCTTTACGAGTCCGTCGGGCTTTGGGGCGCCGTGTTGCGGCAGCGCTGCCAGCCGGTCCCCGGCAAAGCGGATTGCGCCTTCTACGGCGACGGCGGCCACCAGGAAAACGACATCCGCCCGCTCGCTTACGCCGCTCTGGTCAACGCCTTTCTCGCCAGCACGGAGCCGCCCTCCGGTGGAATGTCCGCCACGGACCGGCGCCGGGCGGCAGACGAATGCACCCGGCTGCTCCGATACCTCGCCCAGGGGCATGTCACCGGACTGGGCGCCTGCCAGAACGGCAAACGCTGGGGCGATCAATGGCAATCGGCCTTCTGGGCCCGCTCCGCGGTCTTCGCCGGCTGGATCGTCTGGGCCGACCTCGACCCGGAATTGCAGGCGGGCCTCTGCCGCATACTCATCCATGAAGCCGACCGCTTTCTCCAGCAACCGCCCAAGAGCAGCCTCAGGAACGATACCGGCGCCGAGGAGAACGCCTGGAACGCCCAGATGCTGTCGCTGGCCGCGCAAATGATGCCCGCCCATCCCCGCGCGGCGCAATGGGACCGGGCCGCCAAGCTCTATGGTTACAACTCCCTGTCGGTTGCCGCCGACCACGCCAGCCACCAGATCGGCGACGACAACCGCCCCGTGCGCGAGTGGGTGACCACCACCAACGTCCACGCGGACTTCACGGTCGAGAATCACGGCATCGTTCACCTCGGCTATCTCAAGACCACCCTCAGCATGCTGCTGGAAAACACCCTGCCTTATCTGCTGACCGGAACGCCCGTGCCCCGGGCCTGCCTGCACCATGTGCCCGAGGGCTTCGCGGTGCTGGTCCGCTGCATGGCCTGGGATGCGGCGCCGTTCTATTTCAGCGGCAACGACTGGAAGATCACCCACACCCAGGCCACCGACACCATGTCCTACAGCCTCATGAGCCTGCTGACTCCAGAACCGGCAGGCCGCCCACCTCGAGCAAGTCGGCCTCGACTACCTGCTCCGCATCCAGAAGCAGGAACACGGCTATTACAACGTCCGCCGCGACCTCGAATCCAGCGGCCACGCCGCCACCCGCCTGATCGCCGCTTACCTCGCCCACGCCGTTCTGGGTGAGGGCGCTGAGCCGCTCTCACCTGCCGAGTTTGATCGTTCGATCAGCGGAACGTGTTATCTCCCCGAGGGCCGGACCATCCTTCACCGCACGCCCTCCAAGTTCGCCTCGTTCACCTGGAGCCAGAAACGCATGGCACTGACCTTTCCCCAAGACGGCAACTGGATTATTTGGCCGCATTTCAGCTCCGGCCCGGGCCTGATCAACGGCCAGGATGCCTCCGCCCGCTATGCCCCTCTGCGCGGCTTTACTCACCAGGTCACCAGCAACAGCTTCACCGTTTCGGGAGTGCTCGACCGCCACAAAGGCGCCGTGCAACAGGCGTTCTTCTTCACGTCCCTGCCGGGCGACCTGACCGTGTATATCGAACGGCTGCGGACGCGGAAGGATTTCGCCCTGCGCTCGCGCGAGACCGGCGTCATCGGCCTGGAATACGAATTCGGCAAGAACCAGCACACCCTGTTCGGCCAACACGGCGCCCTGGCCACCCTCGGCGTGGGCGGCGACCAACCGCGAGTGGTGGAACTGCCCACCGACTGGCTGAATATCTCCGACCGCATCGGCTACGTCGTGCGCCGCTTCCCGGCCACGCCAAACGTCATGCGGTTCCATGACGAGATCGCGGGCGCAGGCCGAATCCCCAAGCTCGAAGAGTGGCTCAGTCTGATCGGCGAGAAGGACCCCGGAACAGCTAATCCCGATTCCGACTGGGCCTGCCTGGTCACTTTCGTCAACCAGGAACACGCCCAAACCGCCCGGCAGGCTGACCAGGTCCAATTCTCGGTAGCCGGCGACACCGCCGTTTGCCGAATTGGGGAGCAGGAGATCCGGGCGGACCTGAGCTTCGCGCCCCCGCCTGCTGAAGGACGTTGATACAACTCGGGGGCGAAGGTTGCTCTCTGTTTCCTGTCCGGTTTGCGCGATGGCGGTTACTATTAGGTGAGTGAACAGTCTGACCGACCAACACCTGCTGCGCGATTACGCCGAACGCCGCTCGGAGCCGGCTTTCGCCGAACTGGTGCGCCGGCACGTTGACCTGGTCTATTCCGCTGCCGTGCGGATGGTCCGGGACGCGCACCTGGCCGAGGATGTGACGCAAGGCGTGTTCGTGGCCCTGGCGCAGAATGCCCGGCAGCTCACGAATCGCGCGGTCTTGTCCGGCTGGCTGCACCGCACGGCGCAAAACCTCGCGGCCAACGCGGTCCGCTCCGAGGTGCGCCGCCGCGCCCGCGAACAGGAGGCCGCCGCCATGAACGAATTACTTGCCCCCGAAACCGATCCCCGCTGGGAAGAGATCGCCCCGCAGCTCGACACCGCGCTGAGCGAGTTGAGCGAGCCGGACCGCGACGCGGTGTTGCTGCGCTACTTTGAACGCAAGTCCGCGCGCGAGATGGCGCAAGCCCTCGGCACGAGCGAGGAGGCCGCCCAAAGGCGCGTCAGCCGCGCCGTCGAACGCCTGCGCGAGTTCTTCACCCGGCGCGGCGTCGCCGTCGGCGCCAGCGGCCTGGCCGCCCTCGATCTCCGCCCACGCCGTCCAGGCTGCGCCCGCCGGGCTGGCGGCCACCATTTCCGCCGCCGCAGCCCTTGCCGGGGCCACCCTCGCCGCCACTGCCACTGTAACCGCCGCCAAAGCCATCGCCATGACCACACTGCAAAAGACCATCATCGGAGCCACGCTGGCCGCCGCCGTCGGCACGGGCATCTACGAAGCCCGCCAGGCCTCGCGCCTGCGCGACCAGGTCCAAACGCTCCAGCAGCAGCAAGCGCCGCTGGCCGAGCAAGTGCAGCGACTGACCCGCGAGCGGGAAGGCAGCTCGAACAAGCTAAGCCAGGCCGCTGCGGTCCCGGCGGGCAAGAGCTTCGGTTGGGAGTCGGTCGAGTCGCCCGACTACAAGCAGTACATCGCCAACCTGCGGGCGGCCGGCTGCCCGGAGGAAACCATCCGCGACATCATCCGGGCCGACGTGCACAAGCTCTACGAGGATAAAAAGAAGCAGGTGCGCCAAAACGGGCCGAAGCTCCAGGTACTGGAAGGAATCGGTGCAGCAATTCATCCGCGGTCGCGGGCGGGAGACGTGGATGCAGATCGGCGCGCTCGAGGAGGAACGGCTGGCCTTGCTGCGCTCGCTGAACGTCGAGCCGGATTACCACATGCGAATGGTGAAACGCGTCAACAGCATGGACCTGGCCCTGGATTTCCTCCCCGAGGAGAAGAAAGCGGAAATTCTCCGCCTCCAGAGGGCGGTGGAGGACCGGCAGACCATGCGCAAGGATGCCGAGGATGCGGAGGCGATCGTGCGGCTCCAAAAAGAGCTGGACGACGCCGTGAAACGCCTCCTCACCCCCGAAGAGGCGCTGCAATACCAAATGAGGCTCTCATCCACTGCGTCCCGGATGACGGATCAGCTCGCCCCGCTGGAACCCACTGAGCCGGAGTTCGTCGCCATCTTCAAGCTGCGCAAGGCCTTCGATGATGAGTTCCCGCCGCTGCGCGTCTTCAGCGAAACCGAGGCCGAGAAGGCCAAACGCGCCGAGCGGAGAAACAGATGGAGGAGCAAATCAAACAAATGCTCGGCGCGCAGCGTTACGCCGATTACGAAATGGCCCTGGACCACAACTTCCAGGAGATGTTCCGCTTCGCCGAGAAGGCCAGCCTGGGCGTGCCGGAAGCCAAACAGCTCTATCTTCTGCGGCGGCAGGCCGAGGAGCAGGCGGGGCAGGTCCGAAAAGATCAGGCCCTCACTCCGGAAGCGCGCGCCGGCTCACTCGAAGGCATCCGGCAGCAAACCGAGAAGGCCATCCAGACGGCGCTCGGCGAAAAGGGCTGGGAGCAATTCAATCGGCCGGCAACACCTGGTGGCTTAACTCCATCTATCGGCCGCCGGCCGGGCAAAGCAATTCCGTCCCACGCTGATACACTCTCGCGGGCTGGCTGCCTCCGCAAAGGCCTTGAAGCGGCGCCGGGGCCGTGTCACCCTCTCCCGAGCCGTCCTGTGCACCGCCCCGGCTCTTATCGTGAAGCTCCTTGCGCCTCGCGCGCAGCCGTCAGAGAGGGATTCCTCTCCCCCCACCGCCGCCGCTGGCTCATTCTCGCGCTGATCTTTGGCGCGATCGTGCTCAATTACTTCGATCGCCAGATCGTCTCGATTCTTAAACCCACGCTCAAAGCCGAGTTCGGGCTGGATGACCCGGGGTATGCGTTGCTGGCCAACATCTTCACCGTCTGTTACGCCTGCATGTATCCGGTGGCGGGCTGGCTGGTGGACAGGTTCGGCGCCCGGAGCATGATGCTCACGGGCATTATCGCGTGGTCCACCGCGTGCCTCGGGGCGGGGCTGACGAAGACCTTTGGCCAGTTCGCTTTCTTCCGGGGCATGTTGGGCATGGCGGAGCCGATGGCCTTTCCCGCCCAACTGCGCGTGGTGACGATCTGGTTTCCCGGAACCTTGCGGGCCACCGCCAACAGCCTGTGCGTCGCCGGCAGTTCCATCGGGGCGATTATCGCCCCGCCGCTGGTCGCCTGGCTGGCGCTCAAGTGGAATTGGCACGCAGCCTTCGTGGTGCCGGGCGCGGTGGGGTTGGGCGTGGCGGTCTTGTGGTGGCTCATCTATCGCGACCCGCCGCCCGCGGTGGCACAACTGGCCACCGGCTCGGCGGCCCCCGGACAGGCCCCGAAGTTTCCCTGGCCGGCGCTGTGGCGCACGCGCAGCCTGTGGGGCATCCTGCTCATTCGCTTCATCAGCGACCCGGTCTGGTATTTCTGCCTGTTCTGGCTCCCGGGCTACCTCCAGGAGCAATCGGGCCTGACCCTGGCGCAAATCGGCATGGTCGGCTGGATACCATTCCTCGCGGCAGACCTCGGCGGCGTCGGCAGCGCGGCCTGGTCGGACCGGCTGGTTAAGCGCGGCCACGCGCCGCTGCGCGCCCGCAAGCTCATGCTCACGACCCTGGCCGTGCTCGCGCCCATCTGCGCGCTCACGCCGCATCTGTCGCACCCGGCGGCCACCCTCGCCATCTTCAGCGTGGCGGGCGCGGTGTGTCTGAGCTGGCTGTTCTCCCTGAGCGTGGTGATCGCCGAGACGTTCCCCCCGGCAACGTCGGCAGCGTGTTGGGCATCGCGGCGGGTTTCGGCGCGGCCGGGGCGATGCTGTTCAACTACTTCGTCGGCCAGGTCATCGGGACCTTCGGCGCGAGCAGCATGTTCCTCATTATGGCTTTACTCCATCCGCTGGCCGCGCTCATCTTATGGACGATGGTGCGACACGAGCAGCCGCAGAACCATGCGTCCGCACAAAGGGCATCCCCCTAGATGAACCGCAGACACTTCCTCAAGCACCTGGGCCTGGCCGCCTCCCTCCCCTGGCTCACTCGCGGGGCGCTCGCCGCGCCGGATGCCTCCGCCAACGCCAAGGCCGCCCCCCACACCATTCTGACCTGCAACATCCGCGTGGCGTTGCCCGAGGACGAAGCCGTCGGCAACGGCTGGCACGCGCGCCGCGAGCTGTGCCTGGAGGTCATTCGCGCGCAGAAGCCCGACCTCGTTTGCCTGCAAGAGGTCCTGCGCGAGCAGATGGAAGATTTGGAGCGCGGCTTTCCCGACTTCGCGAGTCTCGGCTTCGAGGGCCCGGAAATGGACGCCCGCAAGGCCGGTTACCAGGGCATCGCCAAGAACCCGATCCTCTATTCGCGCGCGCGCTACGATTCCGTCTCCGCGGGCGGCTTCTGGCTCTCGGAGACGCCGCACTTGCCGGGCTCGCTTTCGTGGGAGTCCGCGCGCGCACGGCACGTCAACTGGGTGCGGTTGCGCGAGCGCTCTTCAGGACGGCAATTTCGCGTCCTCAACACCCACCTGGACCACGTGAGCCAGCGCGCCCGCGAGGAGCAGATGAAGCTGATCCTGGCCGAGTCCGCTCTCTACGCGCCGGCGTTCCCGCAGCTCCTGGCCGGCGATTTCAACGCCGGCGCCGCCAACCCCGTCCTCAAGCTCGCGCTCGACGCAGGCTGGACCGACAGCCACACCGCCGCGCCCGGGCCGCGCGACGACGGCAACACCACCCACGGCTTTCTTGGCCCCAAATTCACGCCCAAGACCGGGGCCGGCCGCAAGCGCGGCCCGATAGACTTCATCCTCACGCGCGGCCCCGTCTCCACCCTCGCCTGGAAGATCGTCCGCGATTCCCGCGACGGGCGCTACCCGAGCGACCATTACTTTGTTGCGGCCAAGCTCGCCTTCAATTCCTGACCGGATATGAAACGAAGACACTTCCTCAAACACCTCGGACTGGCCGCCTCGCTGCCCTGGCTCGGTCGCGCACGCGCTGGCGGCGACTGACGCCCCGCAGACGACCAACGCGGGTTCGCACAAGGTGCTTTCCTGCAATATCCGCGTGGACGTACCAGCGGACGGGCGGTCGGGCAACGGCTGGGCCGACCGCAAAGAACTCTGCGTGGAGGTGATGCGCGCGCAGAAGGCCGACCTGATCTGCCTGCAGGAGTGCCAGCACGTTCACCTGAAGCATTTGAAGATCCGGCTGCCCGAGTTCGACAGTTTCGCCCTGTCCAATCCGGATGGGGCGGCCCATCCGCTCAACGCCATACTCTTTTCCCGCGCCCGCTATGAGCTGGTTTCAGCGGGCGGCTTCTGGCTCTCGGAAACGCCCCACGTCGCCGGCTCGAAATCGTGGGACTCAGCGCAAGCGCGGTTCGTGAACTGGGTTCACCTCAAGGAGCGCAGCTCTGAAAAGGAGTTTCGCCTCTGGAACACTCACCTCGACCATATCGGCCAGGTCGCCCGGGAAAAGCAGGCGGAGCTGATTGTGCAGGCCAGCGCCGCCCTGCCGAATGCCTTCCCGCAACTGCTCACCGGGGATTTCAACGCCAGCGCCGCCAATCCCGCCATTCAGTTGGTGGCAGCGGCGGGCTGGACGGATACCTACGCCGCTGTGCACGGGCCGGAGGACCCCGGCACCACCTTCCATGGCTTCCTCGGACCGAAGTATGCGGAGGGCGATCCCAAGGGGAAACTCAAAGGAAAGATAGACTTCATCTGGTGCCGCGGCCCGGTGAAAGTCCTGGCGGCGGAGGTCATTCGCGACGGCCGCAACGGCCGTTACCCCAGCGACCACTACTTCGTCTCTGCGAACGTAGAGCTTCTCTGAAACCCCGTTGACAGCATGAGACAAACCCCGCCACGAATGGAAACCATGAGCACATCCCGCATCTTTTCTCTGACCGCCGCCCTGGTGGCCACCTGCACGCTGGTCCGGCCCGGCTTCGCGCAACCGACCCCGGCGCAGAAGGCAGATACGGCGACCGCCTCGGCGAAGGCCCTCAAGACCAAACTCCCGCCCGGCTACACGATCCCCATCGTGGACATCAGCGGCGAGACCCAGCGCCAGGTCATCGTGGACCGGGAGGCGGGCCAGTATCTCGGGCATCCGACCACCGTGTTGCTGGAAGATAACCAGACGATGCTGATCGTGTATCCGAAGGGGCACGGCCGCGGCGCGATCGTTTACAAACGCAGCGCCGACGCGGGTAAGACCTGGAGCGAGCGCCTGCCGACGCCGAAGTCCTGGGCGACCTCGCTCGAAGTGCCCACCCTCCATCGCGTGGTGGATGCCGCCGGCAAGAAGCGCATCATCATGTTCAGCGGGTTGTATCCGATCCGCATGGCCGTGACTGAGGACGATGGCTTGAACTGGAGCGAGCTGAAACCCATCGGCGACTTCGGCGGCGTCGTGACGATGGCGACCGTCATCGGCCTGAAGGCCCCGGGCCACTGCCTCGCGTTCTTCCATGACGATGGGCGGTTCATCCGCGGCGGCAGCGAGGCGCGCTACGCCATGAAAGGCCCGCACAGCGATCGCGTCTCCCCGGCCGCCAAGCCCTGGCGGTTCTGGGTTTACACCACCCTCTCGCAGGACGGCGGCCTCACCTGGAGCGTGCCGGCGCCGATCGCCATGCTCCCCGGCGTGAGCCTGTGCGAGCCGGGCGCCGTGCGTTCGCCGGACGGGAAGCAAATCGCCGTGCTGCTGCGCGAGAACTCTCGGCGGTATAATTCCTTCGTCATCTTCTCGGACGACGAGGGGCTCAGTTGGACCGAGCCGCGGGAGCTACCCGCCGCCCTCACCGGCGACCGCCATGTGGCGAAGTATGCGCCCGATGGCCGCCTTTTCATCAGCTTCCGCGACACCACCCACGTCAGCCCTACTAAAGGCGATTGGGTCGGCTGGGTCGGCAGCTATGATGACATCGTCAAGGGCCGCGAAGGCCAATACCGCATCCGCATCATGGACAATACCAAGGGCGCCGACTGCACGTATCCCGGAGTCGAAGTGCTTCCGGACGGGACGATCGTGACGACCACCTACGGTCATTGGACCAAGGGCGAGATGCCCTACATCGTTAGCGTGCGTTTCAAGTTGGCGGAGCTGGATCGGAAGCTGTCGTCCGCGCGCTGAACGCACCGGCCGGGAATGACAAGCCGCAGAGTGTGATATGACCAAGAGCAGAACGACAGCGATTAGCGAGCCCGCCAGGGCCGTGCCCGCTCGTGCGGACGTGGATGTGCTGGTGGTGGGCGGCGGTCCTGCCGGGATCATTGCGGCAATGGCCGCCGCCGAGGATGGCTTGAAGGTGGCCCTGGTCGAAAGCCGCAGCTTCGTCGGCGGCAACCTCACCCTCGGCCTCCCCGTGCTCGGATTCCTCAGCCAGAAAGGCCAGCCCATCATCGCGGGGTTGCCGCAGAAGTTCATTGACCGGCTCCGGGCCAAAGGCGCCGCCAGCGAACACCGCCCGTGTCCTCTCCACGTCAGCCTGACGCTGATCGAACCCGAAGCCGTGAAGTCCGTCGCCGTGGAAATGCTCCTGGAGCGCGGGGTGGACGTGATGCTCTATTCCATGTTCGCCAACGTTGTGATGGACGGCGACCAACTGCGCGGGATCATCATCGAGAGCAAGGTCGGCCGGGAAGCCATCCTCGCCCGGGTTATCATTGATTGCACCGGCGACGGCGATGTCGCCTTCCGCGCCGGCGTGCCGTGCGAGAAGGGCGACGAGCATGGCGGGATGCAGCCGCCCACGCTCATGTTCTGCCTCGGCGGCGTGGACACCGAGAAACTCCGCCACAGCCTCAGCCATGACCCCAAGAGCTACCGGGCCGATTTCATCCCCGCCGAGTACTTCGGCCAGAACCATCAGTTCATCGTCGTCGGGTTGCGGGAGTTGCTCCAGAAAGCGCAAGCCGCGGGCTTGTCCATTCCCACCGAGCGAACCATCCTCATTACCGGCCTGCGCGCCGGCGAAGTCTGGGTGAACATGACCCGCGTCAAGGGCGTGGACGGCACCGACCCGCGCAGCCTCTCGGCGGGCGAAATCGAGGCCCGCCGCCAGATCGCCGACATCCACCGCTACCTGGTCGAATACGTGCCCGGCTTCGAGAGGGCCCAATTCACCAAGGCCGCGCCGTTCCTGGGCATCCGCGAGACCCGGCGCATCGTGGGCCAGTATGTGCTGAACCGGGACGACATCCTGAGCTGCCGCCG
The DNA here is from genome assembly GCA_963822005.1 of uncultured Verrucomicrobiae bacterium. Lineage (GTDB taxonomy): Bacteria > Verrucomicrobiota > Verrucomicrobiia > Limisphaerales > UBA8199 > PALSA-1440. The sequence continues at coordinate 22,783 of CAWGGD010000033.1, forward strand.
GTTCGACGACGCCATTGCGGTCGGCAGCTACCCGATAGACCTGCACCGCCCGAATGACACCGGCTGCACCCTGGAGTGGTGTGGCGACTGTTACGACATCCCGTATCGCTCCTTGCTGCCGCAGCGCATTGAGGGGCTGCTCGTCGCCGGCCGCTGCATCTCGACCACGCACGAAGCCCTGGCCGCCATCCGGGTCATGTCCACCTGCATGGCAACCGGCGAAGCCGCCGGTCGCGCGGCCGCCCTCGCGGTTGTGGAGGGGGTGTCTCCATCACACATCAATGTGGGCAAGCTCAGGGAAGCACTCATCGCGCGCGGCGTTTTCCTGCGAGGCTAGAGCATTTGCCCGGAATAAGAGCATATCGCCCAAACTGGTTATGCTTGACGGCTGACATGACTTCCGACCTTACGCCAGGGCCCCAGGCTGCCCGGGGGCTGTTTCTGACCACGCACTGGTCTGTGGTGCTGTCGGCGGGCAGAAGTGACACGACTCGCGCCCGGGCTGCCCTCGAGAGCTTGTGCCAGACTTACTGGTATCCCCTCTACGCCTACGTGCGGCGCCGCGGCCACTCACCGCAGGATGCGCAGGACTTAACGCAGGAGTTCTTTGCCCGCTTGCTGGCCCACAAGTGGCTCGGCAGCGCGGACCCTGAGAAGGGGCGGTTTCGCACCTTCCTCCTCACAGCCATGAATCATTTCCTGGCCGACGAATGGGACCGGCTCAAGGCCCAGAAGCGCGGCGGCGGCCAACGGGTCTTGCCGCTGGAGGTCGAAACCGCCGAGACCCGCTTCCAAATGGAGCCGCCGGACACGCAGACGCCGGAGAAGATTTACGAGCGGCGTTGGGCGCAAACCCTCCTGGAAACGGTGTTCGAGCAATTGTGCCGGGCTTACGAAGCGGAAGGCAAAGCCGCCCTGTTCGCCGAACTGAAGGGGAGTCTGGTCCAGGCGCGGGCCGCCGTGGCGTATGCCGATCTCGCCGCGCGGCTGAAACTGAACGAGGGCGCCCTGCGCGTGGCGGTGCATCGTCTGCGGCAACGCTACCGCGAGCTGCTGCGCGCTGAAATTGCCCACACCGTCGCCGAGCCGGGCGAGGTGGAAGAGGAGTTGCGGTATTTGTTCCGGGTGCTGGCCGGCTGAAGGCGCCATAAATTCCTTGTAACAACCGCCGGTTTGTTCCGCAGTAATAGGTGGATATGAGTGCGACCTGTCCCGAATGCGGCAAGCCAGTGGGGCCAAACGCCCTGCAGGGCCTCTGCCCGGAGTGCCTGATGAAGATCGGGCTCGGCAGCGACATTCAGTCCCTCCCCTCGGGTGGCGCGCCTGGGGCCGGCAAACCCAGGCCATTTGTGGCGCCGGGCCCCGCAGAACTTTCCCCCATGTTCCCGCAGCTCGAGGTCCTGGACCTCATCGGACAAGGGGGCATGGGTGCCGTCTATAAGGCCCGGCAAAAGGAACTGGAGCGCATTGTCGCGCTCAAAATCCTGCCACCCGGCGTCGGCCAGGAACCGGCCTTTGCCGAACGGTTCGCGCGCGAGGCCAAGGCCCTCGCCAAGCTGAACCACCCGGGCATCGTCACGCTCTACGAGTTCGGCCGGGCCGACGGGCTGTTCTACTTCCTGATGGAATACGTGGACGGAGTGACCCTGCGGCAGTTGCTCGGGGCCGGCAGGATTTCGCCGCGCGAGGCGCTGGCCATCGTGCCGCAGATCTGCGATGCCCTCCAGTTTGCGCACGACCAGGGCATCGTCCACCGCGACATCAAACCGGAGAACATCCTGCTCGACCGCCGTGGCCGCGTGAAGGTCGCCGACTTCGGCCTCGCCAGGCTGGTGGGAGCGGGAGCCGAGCCGGCGGCCACAGCGGGCGCGGCGCCAGGCTCGCCCGTGCTCACCGCCGCCGGCAAAATCCTAGGCACCCCGCATTACATGGCCCCCGAACAGCTTGAACGCCCCGGTGAGGTGGATCACCGGGCCGACATTTATGCCCTGGGCGTGGTGTTTTACCAGATGCTCACGGGCGAGCTGCCGGCAGGTCAATTCCTTCCGCCCTCGCAGCGGGTCCAGGTGGATGTGCGGCTCGACGAAGTGGTGCTCCACGCGCTGGAGAAGGAGCCCGAACGCCGCTACCAGCAGGTTAGCCAGGTCAAGACGGCGGTGGAGACCATCGCTCACAGTCCGCAGCTAGAAGTCCAAAGTCCAAAGTCTAAGGGCCAAAGTCCGAAGTCCGAGCCCGGGGCTGGATTGGCGCGCACAGCCCCGGCCGTTCCGCTGCCGCGCGGGCTGGCGGTGGCCCGGTGGATGGCCCGCATTCTGGGGACACTGCTGCTGGCCTTCTATGGCTTGTTCATCCTTGGCGAGGGACTCCCGCCCATCGCGACGCAGCCGGAAGGGGTGCAGCTTTCGTTCACGGCGTTGGGTCTGATGCTTCTCGGCTTTGTCGTCGGCTGGAAGCGCGAGGGCGCCGCTGCTCTCCTTATCTGCTCGGGCTGGACGCTGTGGCAAGTTTCCGAGGGCCGTATCACCCGGACCTTGTTCCAGACTCCACTGCCGGTCGGGCTGCTCTATGGCTACTGCTGGTGGGGTATGCACGGGCGCAAGAGCCGGGCTGTGGGTGTGGCCACTGCGGCCTTGGCCCTGGCCTTGGGCTTAGGGATGTTGTTCCTGCCCACGAGCGTCCGTATCAATGGTGTGGTGGGCGATGCCTTGACCGGCCAGCCGGTCGTCAATGCCGAACTGACTCTCCAACCTGCCCCCCGCCAGACGGGCAATTCGGCATCCATACCTAACACGCGGTCGGACAAGAACGGGCGCTTCTCGCTCTACGTCGGTTGGTATGCTGCGGGGAAGAAGGTCTCCATTGTTGCGCTGGGGTATCAGGGACTTGAGGCCAGCCTCGGCCCCAGACCCTTGGGCCGACGCCAGCTTACCAGGGACTTCCAACTGCAGCCGACTGACTTCAATGCGAAGATCATTCAACTCAGCAAGCCGGGCACTCTGGTCGAAGAGGCGATCCGGCTTCTGGGTGAGCCGGAAGCATACTGCTGGGGCCAGCAGACCTTCAGCAGGACCAACCTCCCCGCGACTTACATCCTTCGCTATCCCCAGGGTGTCGAGGTGATGGTCAGCGATGGCTTGGTGAATGAGTTGCGCAGCGAACTGCCGGGGCCAGGATTCACCTGGCGCGGACAACTGCGCCTGGGATCCTCGCTGGACGAGGTCTTGCAGGCGCTAGGCCCGCCGTCGCGCACCGTCGTGGGCCAGGCTTTGGATTTCGCCCCGGACGTGCTGTACAAGGACATAGGCGGGAAACCTGGCCAGTGTTACTACAGCCGTCCCGACCAGCACATCCGGTTATTCTTCCGAGGCTATCGAGTATGCGCCCTTTACCTGCCACTGACTGACGAAATGAGTTCCAACGACAAGCAACCAGGACATTTATGAAACGAAAAGTATGCCTGTTTCTCTCTCTTGCGTTTGGCCTGCTGGCCAGCCTGACCGCGCCTGCTTCCGCAGACGCCGCGGACACCCCAGCCGGTCTCGACGCCAAAATCATCCAACTCAGCCAGCCGGGCACCACAGTCGAGGCGGTGATCCGACTCTTGGGCGAACCGGAAGAATACCTCTGGGGCAAGAAGACCTTCACCCGGACCAACCTGCCCGCGACCTACATCCTCCGCTATCCCCAGGGCGTCCACGTGGTGGTCAGCGGTGGCTTGGTGAACGAGCTGCGATGCGAAAGGCCGGGACCAGGCTTCACCTGGCAGGGCAAGCTGCGCCTGGGGTCCTCGCTGGACGAGGTCTTGCAGGTGCTCGGCCCGCCATCCGAGACCCTGGTGGGCAAGCCCCTGGCCTTCACGGCCAAGGTGCTCTACAAGGATTTCGACGGAAGAAAGGGCCTTTGTTACTACAGCCGCCCGGACCAGCACGTCCGGCTCTTCTTCCGGGACTACAAGGTCTCAGCGCTGTATGTGACGCTCGACACCGAGGAGCGCGGGGAGAATTTCATGGCCGTCAGGCCCATCAAGCAGGTTAAAGAGTACGCGGACGTGCGGTTCAAGGACATGAGCCAGCTCGACCTTTCGGCGCGGCCTGGGCTGCCCGCCACCTTGTGGTTCAACCAAAAGACTGTCTGGCCCAGGGCGATGCCGGCTGACACCGGCGCGCTGCTCTCCAGCGCCATGAACCCTGGCCTGGGCATTCGCGGGCTGCACCGGGACGGCCTGACCGGCAAAGGGGTCAACGTCGCCATCATTGACCAGCCGCTTTACCAGGATCATCCCGAGTTCGCCGGCAAAATCGCCGCTTATCACGACGTAGGCTGCCAGTCAGAAAGCAGCATGCATGGCCCGGCCGTCGCCAGCCTGTTGGTCGGCGCCAAGTGCGGCACCGCGCCGGGGGCCAGGATTTACTTTGTCGCTGCGCCCTCCTGGACGGCAGACACCGTCTATCAGGCCAAGGCCCTCGACTGGATTGTCGAGCAAAACGCCAAGCTCCCCCCCTCACACAAGATACGCGTGGTTTCGATCTCCGCCGCGCCCGCGGGGCCGGGGTCGCCGTTCAAGAAGAACACCGAGCGGTGGGACCCTGCCTGCGAGCGGGCCGAGCAAGCCGGCATCCTGGTGCTGGACTGCACAGGCCATCATGGCTGCGTCGGCCCGTGCTATTACGATGCGACCGATCCTGAAAATGTCGCCAAGTGCAAGCCCGGCTTTCCCGGCCAAACCGGCTGGGGCGCCGCCAAGGCCCATCAAAGCCAGCGGGTTCTCGTGCCCTGCTCGCCGCGGACCACCGCCGAGGAGTATCGGAAAGGGGAATGCGGGTATCAGTATTGCGGTAACGGCGGCTTGAGTTGGTCCATACCGTATTGCGCTGGCGTCCTCGCCCTCGGCTGGGAAGCGCGGCCGGAACTCTCCGCCCAGCAGATGCGGGAGTTGCTCTTCAAGTCCGCGCATAAGACTGCCGACGGTTGGCTGATTATCAACCCGCCCGAATTCATCCGCTTGGTCAAGGCGCAGCGTCTGTGAAGAGGTCTTGCCCCATCCGTCGGCGCATTTTGCGATGGGGGTCGCAGCCCTCTGCAAGCCGCAGTTGGTAGAGCGAGCATTCCGTTGTGCCGCATAACTCCGAACCAGAGTCAATCAGAAAGTCGCCCCTGCGTCAAGCGCGCTTTTGAGGGTGTGTCGCGTGGAGCCCAGTTCGAGAGTGCCACCGGAGCGCCGACTTTCAGTCGGCTTTGGACCTCCAGCCACCTACGGAGCCCGCCGGTGCCTGCCAGCACCTTAAGCCGACTGGAAGTCGGCGCTCCAGTTTCGGACGCTCCGGACATGGCGGTAATGACCCGGCTCGCCGTTGCGGGGGGGCGAAGTGCAGTGTCGGCCCGAGACTATTCCCCAGGCCAAAACTCCTGCGCGGGCACAATTCGCACCGGTCCCAGCAGGCCGGAGGCGAGCGGTTGGTCGGTCTTCTTCCACAAGCGCCAGGTCGTGAACGTGGACCGGCCGGTGGGGCTGGGCTTGCCTTGCAACAGCCAGTCCGGCCAGCGCTTGAGCGTGCCATCGGGATTGCGCTCACTGTCCTCGGGCAAGTACTCGTCGCCGATCAGGCGGTTGGGCCATAGGTTGGTTACCTTGACCTCCAGTTTGTTCTCTCCCCGCTTTGCCAGGCCGGTGATGTCCAGGCGGAACGGGCGTTTCCAGAGCAACGTCGGACGCCGGTTGTTGACCCGAACCTCCGCCATCGCCTGCACCTCACCCAGGTCCAGGGTACAGGCGGCGGCCTTTGCCGAGCATCGCGCGCGGGATCTGAATCGTGGTGGTGTAAGTGGCCGTGCCGGAGAAATAGCGAATGTCAGGGTTGGTGTGACTCGTCCAGGAAGTCAGTTGGTCGAAGGTAGCCTTGAGCGGAGCATTCACGCCGGAGTCAAACCGCACCGTCCAAGGGCCCGAGGCCTCGACCGCCCCGGGCAGGTCCCGGATGTCTGCTTCGCGGCTCTGGCCGTCGGCGCGGCGCAATTCATAGAGCCCCGGCCGAAAGGCTGTTACTCGCAGCTTGCCGGACTTATCGCGGGCGGCCTCAGCGATCAGCTCGTGGGTATCGGGCGCAGGCGGCTTGAGGTCAATCAGCTCCGGGTCCGTCCCGCGGGCGGTGAGGCGCTTGCTGTCGAGCGTGTAGTCCGCTTCGAGGGTCTTGACCACCATGAAGGCGGGATCGTCGCCCTCCGCCATTCTGCTCACCAGGAAGGCGCTTTCCCCGGCGTCCACGAGCCGCTGGAGCTTCTGGCGCACGTCCCGCGTCCGCTTGGGATCGTCGAGCACGCCGTAGCGCGCTTTCTCGACGACCACATTCACGGCCTCCGGGGTCAGATGGATGGTGGCCGGATCCTGCGCCCGCACGGTGCAGGTCTTCCCGGCGATCACGTACTCGACGGCCAGCGTCTTCAACTGGTTCGGTGCGGGGTCGTCGCCCTCGGCCATCATCAACGCCGGGAAGCTGTACTCCCCACCATCTACTTTGCGTTGGACCTTCTCACGCACGTCCCGCGTCTTGGCAGGATCATCCAGAACCCCGTAACTGGCCTTCACAATTGTGACGCGCACCGGCGGCTGCGGCCGGGCTGAGAGCACCTGCTTCCCATCGCATAGCAACTCGGTGGGTCGCTCCTTGCCTCGGGACGCCTTCCGGAACACCACAAACACCGAGCCGCTCGGCTCCAGTGAGAGGCCCACGCTGGTCACCCCGTCGCCCTCACGCCACAACTCCGCCTCTTCCCGGCCGCCTGTCTCCGGCTGCCAGAGCTCGGGCACTTTGTTCGTCACGCGAAACGTGCAGGCGGTGTCCACCGTTCGCGGCGAGGGATTGGCCACGAAGTAAATCTCCGCCTCTGGCGTCGTCCGGTGCAGGAATCGCAACGGCTGGCCACTTGTGAAATCGGGCGGCACACCGCTTTCCTTTAGCACCTTCTCGGATTCGCGGGACCAGACGATCCGGCCCTTCCCCACACGGCGCTCGCGGATCTTGTTCCCGTCGCAATCGCCCCATAGCGCGGCGGCCAGTTCCTTCACCTCCTGATCGCACTGGGGATACCCGGTCAGGCTCGGTGACTTGCGCGGCGGCCTGCCGATGACAGTGGCGCCTTGCTCGACGAGGGTCTTGATCTTGCGCAGGAGCTGGGGCGTCGTGAGCGTCGTCGCCGGCATCACGAGCACCCGGTAACTCATGCCATCGGGCAAGCACAGCCGCCCGTCCCGGACCGACATGCGGGAGACCACCGCCCCGGGATCGCACTCATCCCAATCGTAGCCGTGGCGCGAGTGAGCGTCAAACCCGTGGGGAGGCGTTTCCGCTTGCAGGTAGCAGATGTCGGCGGCGAACCAGCCTTGGCGCAGCAGGAACTGGCAGCGGGCCAGGTACTCATGCCAGGGCCGGGTCTGATCCCACCAGGTTTCGGTGCGTTCGTAGTGTTGGCCCCACGGCCCCATCGTCATGCCGGGCCGGCGGTTCTCTTGCCAGGGCTGAACGCGTAGCGGTGAAAGACAAAGCGGTTGATGCCCTCGCAAAAGGCGCGATCCCCCAGCGACTTCAGGATCGCCGGATGCTCCCGCCATTTTTCCTGGTCAGCCGCGGTGAATGCCTCGGCGCCCACAATGCGCTTGCCATAGACATGCGCCGCGCAAGCCATGCCTTTGCAGGTCTCGATGGCGCCGTTGGGGCTCCAGAATTCACCCATCGGCTCGTCCGATTGCCCGGCGTAGGGCAGGTTGTCGCAGGGCCCGCCGTAAGCTTCCACCGTGAAGCGCAGGCCCGCCGCGTGGGCCAGTTCCCGCATCCGCCCTGCGTAATGGGTCACCACCAGCTCGGAAATCGTGCGCCGCAAGTCCCAGAGGAACCGCTCGGAAACCTCCTCGCTCCCCACAATCCGCCCGGTGAGGACCGGCAGGAATGGCAGCAGATCATAACCTCGCCGCGCCTGGAACTCCTCGCGCATGCGCGCCGTCCAGTTCTGTGTGCCATTTTCCCAACTGTCAATGTGCGTCGCCACCAGCCCCGCCTTGCGACGACCGGAGCGCGGCGCGGTATCCGCGGCGAGCTTTGCCATCATCCCCGCAAAGTTCGCCTCCACGCCTTCGCGGCTGAGCTTGTCGCATTCCAGTCCGCGGCCGCTCTTGGGCGCCGGCGCATTCTCGGCCCCCGTGCTCGTGTGTCCCAGGCGCAGCACGGTCCACTGGCCCTCGGGCGCCTCCCAACTCCACTGCCCGCCCGGCTGCAGTCGCGCGGTCAGGTCCAGAATCCTGTCGCGGCCAATCACCATCTCCGGCGGCTGGGCCCGCTCGGAAATCCCTCCCGGCACGCCGATTTCGTACAGCGCCTTCTGCCGGACATTGTCGATCCGCGCCGCCCCGGGCGTCGGGAAAGCCAGCACCGCGATATCACGGTAGAACCCGGCCACCGTTTCGGGCTGCGCCAGCTTGCCCTCGAAACGGCAGGGCCCGGCAAGATTGGTCTCCGTCCACACCACCTTCTGCATGGACTGCTCCGGCCGGATCCACGGCCCGCCGCTGCCATTCCAGCCGGCGTCGTTGTTCATGTTGATTTCGAGCCCCAGGCGGGCGGCCTCCCCGTTTACGTGCTGGAAAAGTTGCCGCCAGCTTGACCCCATGAAATCCACCGGCCCGACCGGCGCGCCCTGGTCCACCTCCATGATCAGCCCGCCGCCGATCCCTACGCGCGCCATCGCCTCCAGGTCGGCGGTGATGCCGTTGCTGGTGATGTTGCCGTTAAGCCAGAACCAGTAAACCCAAGGCCGCGCCTCAGGCGGCGGTTTGCTGAAGCCGCGTTCGAGTTCGTCCGCCACGAGGGCTTGGCCCGCTGCGAGCAAGCAGACCCCTGCCGCCAGCGCGATCCGCGAGTTAATGCAACGCATGAGGTCAAGGACGGGATTCCTGCGCCAATTGCAAGCGGGAAAAGGTGTGCGGTCGGGAGGGCGAGCGTCCCCGCGAGCCCTGATCTCCCTTCACCCCTCGGCTGGGATATTTGGGCTCGCGAGGACGCTCGCCCTCCCATCAAGAGGATTGGCTACCACGCCCTCACCTCGGCTGCTACGCGCTGGCGATTTCTGGAACGCGCCCTGCTCGCGGCAAGAAGGACCTCTTGGGGCTTGTGTTAAACGAACCAGCGGTCGTATAATCAACTCAGGTGTGGCTGATTATGAGTAGCTTACGCATAAGCGGACGGGGGAAGGGGCGGCTTGGATATACGAACCAGCCGTCGCATAATCATAGTCGCCATAATGCGCGCACGCGTGAGGTATGCAGCCAAAGATCACTTACAACGACGCTTGGGAGTCAGTTCCTTTGGAGTATGCGGACGACGTCATAGAGTTCTTCAATCGCGAACTTCAGCCCGCCCATCCACTCCGGTCATTCAAGTTGTTCCCGGTCGCAAAGTGTTGGCGAAGGCACAAGTATTTGGTGGAGGAGGAGGATCCGAGCGACCTGCTGTGGGTTTTGGACATGCATCGGAAGAAGCGGATTCGAGGCAAGACCTGTTATTACTTCAAACGCATAGAGGCACAGGAGGAACTTGATGCCATGCTGCGAGCCGATTACGAGGCATGGGTTCAATACATGAAGGATGCGGGAGCATGGCACGGAGAGTAAACGAATGACAAAGCCGGTGCTGCTGAATGGCGGCCGTGCGACGCTAGTTGGCAATTCGGAAGTTGCGGAGAGCCCGCCATCGGTGAACTGATGCGCTAAGCCATCCGCCGCGCGATGTACCATATGGACCAACTCCTGAATTTGCTCACGGTCGAGAAGGCCAAGGAGTTGCAGTTTCGCGCTGGCCGGCCGCCACTCATCGTTTTGGATGACGAGCAGCACTCCCTTCAAGGTCCGCCGATTACAGGCGATGACTTGGTCCGGCTTTTGCGCAATCTGGCCACCTCAAGACGCGTGAGTGATCTCAGAGAGCACGGCACGGTGCAGTTCGTCTATACCGCAGTCGGCAGAGCACCTTCTGTGGTCCGCGCCCGGATGGAGGATGAGGTGTTATAAACAGCCAACTTGCGTCCTGGGCTGCGTTCAGCGACAGACCATTAAGCAGCCCGCATTGCCCGGACTGGCCTCAAGCGCCTGGCCCAAAGACCCTAACACCGCGTTGGCCAGCCCCCCGGTGACGATTTCGGAAACCGGTTGCTTTTGCCTGTCGCGCGGTGCGATAAGAAGCCCGTGCTCCAACGCCTTCCACTCTTGCTCTTGGCCGCACTGGCCACCGCAGTCATTGCCGCCGCCGAAGTCAGCCCCGCGCTTCTCGAACTGAACAAGGCCGCATTCTTCTACGGGCGCGAGTATTTCATTTTGCGCAGCGGGCGGGCGCAGATGCTCCTCCAGGCGGACCGGGCGGACCTCGGCCCGGCTTTCACCTGGCTCCTGTTCGACGCTGAGAATGCAAAGCAGAGCGCTCGCAAGGAGAACGGCTTCAACTTCGTGCCCAAGGAGGGCTTTGGCTCCAGCGCCCTCGAGGTGGTGCTGGGCGGCTTTCCGTTCACCGCCCTGGGCCATCGCACCGACACCCGCTGGATCGTGGCCGATGGAATTCCCGCGGTCGAAGCCGTCTGGTGGGCGGGCGGGGTGCGGGTCACGGAGCGCATCAGCGCCCTCGGAGACGAAGGCGTGTTCCGCCGTCAAGTGCGGCTGGAGGGCGCGCACCTGGCGGGCGAGGAGCCGGTATCGCTGCGCCTGCGCCTGCCACCGATCGGCCTGAGACAGGAGGGAAACCTGCTGTTGTCCAAAGGCGACCGGGCGCGGCTGGCCCTGATGGTGGCAGATGCGACACCCGCGAAGGCGGACGCGACCAACGGGCTTTTTGAGGTCGGCCCGGTGGCCATCACACCTGGGAAAGAGGCAACCGTTGAGGCCTTGCTCCTGGTCCAGGTGCCCAGCGGTGAGCGCACGCAATTGGTTGCGCGAGCCAGCCAACTCGCCGGCTCTGGCATGGCCGCGGCGATCAAGGACACGGCCCGCTTCTGGGCTACGACTTCATCCGTCTCGACGCGGGATCGCACCGTGCGGGAGCTCTTCGACAAGGCACGTTTCGGGTTGGTGGGGATGATCGCGCCTGACGGCACCATGGATGCCGGCTGGCTCGAGTATGGCGCCCAATGGGTGCGCGACACCTCCAACACCGCCTTGGGCGCGCTCCACGCCGGGCAGTTTGAGGCCGTCCACAACGTGCTCCAGTATGTCCTCACGAAGATGGTCAGCCCGGACGGCGTGACCATGATTGCCGAGAGCTTCGAGACGCCCGACCGCGAGCAGTTCGATCAGGGGGGCGAGCTGCTCCATCTGCTCCGCTGTTACCGGGATTGGACGGGGGATGATTCCCTGATTCGGCAGCATCGGGCGCTGCTCATCAAGGTCGTCGAGCGCCCGCTCCAGCCGCAGTTCCAGGACCACACCGGCATGGTGCATAACCGGCGCGAGTTCTGGGAGCGCGCCTTCGAGGACGGCTACGAGCTGGCCTACCAGACCTACGTCATCCTCGCTCTGCGCGAGGCAGCCGAACTCGCGCCCGCGCTGGGGGCCGAGGACCGCGCCGCGAAGTGGCGCGCGGAGGCGGACCGCATTCAGCAGGCGATGCTCTCGCATCCCGACCGGGCGCTGGTGCGCGACGGGCGCCTCATCAAGCGCCGCAACGTGACGGGCGCCGTGGCGGATGACACCGCCGGCTTCCCCGGCTTCTTCCCGGACGTGCCGCTGAAGACCGAGCGCGTCCATCGCCTGATGCCGGACGCCTCAATGGCGCTGCCCATCGCGCTGGGTGTCGTGCCCGCCCGCTGCCAACTGGCCCGCCGCACACTTGAGGACCTTGAGGGGTTGTGGAACACGCGCTGGTCCGACGGCGGCTATGACCGCTACCACACCAGCGGCCAGCCCGATCAGCCGGGGCCGTGGCCTTTTGCGACGACGTTCATCCTGCGGGCGCAGTCACGACGCCGGCAACTTCGACCGCAGCCGCCGCGCACTCGACTGGCTCAACACCTGCCAGGGCGGCCGCGCAGGGACGTGGTTCGAGGAGATCCCATCCACGCGCAGGCAGGCCCCGTTTAGCGGCCTGGTCTGCTGGACTTCCGGCGAGGTTGCCTTGTTCGTCGTGCGGCATTACCTGGGCGTGAATTTCGAGCATGGCGCACTGGCCATCCGGCCGGCGCTCTATCCGGGCAGCCCACCCGTTCAGGCGGATTTGCGCTATCGGCAAGCGCGCCTGCGCCTGGAAGTTAGCGGCAGCGGCCCGGCCAAGAGCGCGCGAGTGAACGGCAGGAAGGTCAGGCCGGGGAAGGATGGGATTCTGCGCCTGCCGGCGGACTTTGCGGGCGGGACAGTGGTGATTGAAGCAAGTGATAAGAAGTAAGTGAAAGAAATTGGTTTTAGGCGCGCCCGCATGTACTGAGCGCTGCGCGGGTGAGCGACTGGCCCAACAGCTCGCAACAGCGGGGCAGGCGCGGCTCGAGAGAAAGGTGTTTTAGTAGGAGAGCCGGCGGATGCCGGGGACTCGGTCGAATGCCTGGTCCAGGCTGATGACCGGTTCGCGGTAGTAGCGGCAGAAGCCGGCGATCCAGTTATCATTTTCGCCCAGACGATTGCCGGATAGCACCAGTTTCCGATCGAGGTCAGCCGCGGCCTGGGCAATGCCGTTGTGCAGACGATAGACGGCCCACTGGCTAAAGTAAGTCCAAGCCTGCTGAGCACTGGGGAAGGAAACGGCGACTTCGGCCAGGCTGATAATGGAGGTTCGGATTCTCTCGCGGCGGTTTCGGGCGAGGAAACTCGACGCGGGGCCAGGCCGGCCAAGCCGGCGCTCTCTGACCAGGTGCACAAGGAAAGTAGTGTCCGCGATCACTTGCGCCCGCCTGAGCGCCGTCCGCGCTCCTTTTCTATCCGCTCAAGAACTCCCAGGTCAACGTCTGGGGGGGGGATGTGTTCGTAGGCGTCCAACAGTTCACCGGCGGTATTGCATGGCCGGTGGATATGGCGCCGGATAACGCGTGTGAAAGAGTCCCGGCTGTCCTGCTTCAGTGAGGCCAGCAGTTCGTAAACGTCGTCCTCGACGTTGATGTTCTTGCTCATACGCAAACGGTATATGAAGGTGAGCCCCCGGTCAATCCATGTCTGGACAGCCGGTCCGGGGAACCGTGTCCGGCTTTGGGGGATACCCGGACGGATCGGCGGACGCCATAGGCGGATAGATTAGGCGGACAGAGGCCTGGCAATGGGCTTTCCAGGCGTTTTTCAGGCTGGGCTGGTGTGTGGCGATGGTCGCATGCGCGGACGGCGTGTCCGCTTGACCCGCGTCCAACCTACTTCGGCACGTGCAAACATCCATTAGGGAGGGTGTCAACAGGCAAAAAAGCTTTCGTTCCCAATTCTCTTTCAGTCCTGACACTTGCACGCCCTGGGGGCAGAAGCCCGCGTCGCGCGCTGGCGCGCGGAGGCGGACCGCATTCAGCAGGCGATGCTCTCGCACCCCGACCGGGCGCTGGTGCGCGACGGGCGCCTCATCAAGCGCCGCAACGTGACGGGCGCCGTGGCGGACGATACCGCAGGATTCCCCGGCTTCTTCCCGGACGTGCCGCTGAAGACCGAGCGCACCCATCGCCTGCTGCCGGACGCCTCAATGGCGCTGCCGATTGCGCTGGGTGTCGTGCCCGCCCGCTCCCAACTGGCCCGCCGCACACTTGAGGACCTTGAGGGGTTGTGGAACACGCGCTGGTCGGACGGCGGCTATGACCGCTACCACACCAGCGGCCAGCCCGATCAGCCGGGGCCGTGGCCTTTCGCGACGACGTTCATCCTGCGGGCGAGTCACGACGCCGGCAACTTCGACCGCAGCCGCCGCGCGCTCGACTGGCTCAACACCTGCCAGGGCGGCCGCGCAGGGACGTGGTTCGAGGAGATCCCGTCCACGCGAAGGCAGGCCCCGTTTAGCGGCCTGGTCTGCTGGACTTCCGGCGAGGTCGCCTTGTTCGTCGTGCGGCATTACCTGGGCGTGAATTTCGAGCATGGCGCACTGGCCATCCGGCCCGCGCTCTATCCGGGCAGCCCACCCGTTCAGGCGGATTTGCGCTATCGGCAAGGGCGCCTGCGCCTGGAAGTTAGCGGCAGCGGTCCGGTCAAGAGCGCGCGCGTCAACGGCAGGAAGGTCAAGCCGAGCAAGGATGGAATCTTGCGCCTGCCGGTGGAGTTCGCGGGGGGAACGGTCGTGATTGAAGCGGGCAGGTAGCGAGGCCCAATTTGACAAGAGCAGACATGGGATTAGGGTTACGGACAACGGCGATTCGCGGGCAAACCAGGGGCGAATAATGGCCGTGAAAAGGCAGAGTTATGAGTTCACTGCAGCGCTTAGCGCACACCACAGCACCAGCATCGGTCGTGCTCATCCGGGTGGTGGTGGGGATGGTGTTTTTGACCGAGGGCATTCAGAAATTCCTTTATCCCGGCGAATTGGGGGTCGGGCGTTTCGTCAAGATCGGCATTCCGGCGCCGGAAATCCTGGCACCCTTTGTGGGGGTCGTTGAAATCGTTGGCGGCGCCCTGTTGATCGTCGGCCTGCTGACACGGCTGGCGGCCCTGCCTCTGCTGATCAACATCTCGACTGCCGTTGTTTCCACCAAGATTCCGCTGCTGCTCGGGCACGGCTTCTGGACGTTCACGCTGGCCAAGCTGCCGCGCTACGGGTTTTTTAGCATGATGCACGAGGCGCGCACGGATTTCTCGATGCTGTTGGGCCTGGTGTTCCTGCTGATTGTCGGCGCGGGGGCATGGTCGGTGGACGCCCGGCTTGGGAAGAACGCAGTTGAACAGCAGCAAGCAAGGAGCACTGCCCAATGAAAGCCGCCTTTGTCCTCCCCTCACTGCTTGGGCTGGCCGTCCTCACCGGCTGCTCGACCGCCAAGCCGGATATGATGGGAAACCTGCACCAGGAGCTAAGTCCCGAATCGTTCTATTTGCCCAATGCCGAGGCGTCGCGCATCATGAGCGTCGCCACCAACGGCGTCGCGGCTGCCAACATCGTGGTGCAAACACACCGGGTGGCCGTCAAGGAGACTGGACCCAAGGAAACCGTCGAGGCGTTCGGCGAGGTCTATGCGTTCTCCCCAAACTTCTTCGCTGTCCGCCGGGAGGAAGCAACGATGCTCCGGTTCTGGAATCTCCAGCCGGATGATAATCATGGCTTCATGTTGATTGGCCCGCATGGGCAGGTCTTGATGAGCGTGCTGCTGCGACCGCTCAAAGAGACGGCCTTTCTATTCACCTTCCACGAGGAAGGGCTGTTCAGCTTCGTTTGCTCGCTGCATCCGCGGGCGATGGCCGGACAGGTATTGGTGTTGCCGCCGCGGGCGCCGTGACGGGGATGGGGTGCGGGGAGCAAGGTGGTGTCGCGTGTGGATGATGTCTGGAGTGGCCGGTAGGCGAACGGAGTGTCCCCGTCCCGCGTTGAGGTTAGCAAACTGCTGCCAGGGTTGGTCGCGCGCGGGGCCTATTTGCGAAGGCAAGGTCCCTCAAGGACTCCACACCGCAGGATAGAAGCGTGCGGGAAAGCCCGGCACTCTCCCGAGCGCCTTCGCTTTGGAAGAGGGGCTTCGGACACGCGTTGAATCCCACGGACTCCAGGTCAGCCCCTTGCGCAAGCCATGAATGTTGCGCGGTATAACTTCGGACCGAAGTAAAGCAGAAAGCTGTCCTCAAGTCAAATCGGGAGTTGAGTCTCCGGCGAGGTTCCTTGGCGGCAGCTTTGGAAAACCGGTTGCTTTTGGCCAACCCGTGGTGCAATAAGCAGCCCGTGCTCGAGCGACTCCTTTTCATAGTTTGGTTCGTCGGAATGCTAAGCCAGGCTGAGGAGTTCAGGCCCCTCGGTGCCAGGGTGATCGAGCCATTCGACTATCGCGGCGTAGTCCTCAATGACGGTCCGTTGCTGCGCCAGGTGCTGGAAGTGCGCGACTTCTACCTGCGCGTGCCGAACGACGATTATCTGAAGGGCTTTCGCCAGCGCGCCGGCAAACCTGCGCCCGGGGCCGACCTTGGCGGCTGGTACACCCCGGGCACTTTCCATGTCTTCGGCCAGGTGCTGTCGGGCCTGGCGCGGATGCACGCGGCCACTGGCGACGAGGCATGCCGCGAGAAGCTCAACGCCCTCATCAAGGAGTGGAGCCTGTGCATCGAGCCTGACGGCTATTTCTACTCCACCAAGCCGCCCGCGCCGGCGCATTACATCTACGAGAAAATGGCGGGCGGCTTGCTCGATGCGCATCTGTATGGCGGCAACCGGGACGCGCTGGCCCACCTGGATCGCATCACCGGTTGGGCGGAAAAGAACCTCGACCACTCCAATCCGTATGTGTTCAACACCCTGGCCGGCATCACGGAGTGGTACACGCTGTCGGAGAACCTATACCGCGCTTATCTGATTACCGGCCAGCCGCGTTACCGGGATTACGCCCGGACTTGGGAATACACCCATTACTGGAACCTCTTCACCGAGCCGGGCAAGGACATCTTCAAGCCGTCGCCCGGCTATCACGCCTACAGCCATGTGAACACGCTGAGCGGCGCAGCCGCCGCCTACGCGGTCACCGGCGAGCGTCGCTACCTCGACATCATTCGGAACGCTTACGATTACCTGCAAGCACACCAGGTCTTTGCCACCGGCGGCTACGGACCGGGCGAGCGGATGGTGCCGGATCCGCTGCTGCTCGAATACCTCGACACGATGGAGAACCACTGGGAAACCCAATGCTGCTCCTGGGCAGCGTTCAAGCTGGCCAAGTACCTGATGAGCTTCACCGGCGATGCCCGCTATGGCGACTGGATGGAACGTCTGCTGATCAACGGGATCGGAGCCACTCTGCCGATGTCGGCGGACGGCCGGGTGATGTATTACGCCGGGCACGGCCTCAGCGGCGCCTGCAAGACGCATAACATGCCGCCGTGGGCGTGCTGCGCGGGCACCCGTATCCAGGCCGTGGCTGATTACCACGACCTGATCTTCTTCAAGGACCAGGACAGTCTCTACGTCAACATCTACACCCCTGCTACGGTGAACTGGGCGCACGGCAAAGGCCAGGTGACACTCCGGCAGGAAACCCGCTTCCCGGAGAGCGACGAGGTGGTAATACGACTGTCTCTGCCACGGACGGACAAGTTCGCCCTCAAGCTGCGCCAACCCAGTTGGCTAGCGGCGCCAATGGAGGTGAAGGTGAACAACCAGCTTGTGAATGGCGAAGGCGACGCGAAGCACTGGGTAGTCATCCAGCGGAAGTGGCGCGATGGAGACCGGGTCAACATCCGGCTCCCGATGCGGCTCAACGCGGAACGCTTTCCGGCCGCGTCAACCAATTGCTTTCCCGCGGCCATAGTGTGTGGACCGGTTGTCCTGGCGTGCCGGTCACCGGAAGGCAATCCCGTATCGGCCATCAACTTCACCAACCTGGCAGCCGATTTGACCCCTTCGCCAGGCGAGCCACTGACCTTTCACCTGGCTTCCAACCCGACCGTGCTGTTCCGCCCCTACTACCAGTTCAAGGAAGGCGAGCGTTACTACATTTACTTCGACCCACAGCATGCCTGGACCCGCCTGCCGTTGCGCGAGCTGAAGTTCTCGCCGGGCTGGAGCTTGAACCTGACTGAGGACATGCAGATCACGACCAACGTGGGCGCGTACGTCGAGCACACCTTCACCGGCAGCGGCATCCGCTGGATTGGCCGCAAGTTCGATGATGCCGGCCGGTGCCAGGTGAGCATTGACGCGAAGACCGTCGCCACGGTGGACCAATACGACCCCGTGCGGGACACGCCCTTCCACTACGAGATTCGCGACCTGCCGGCCGGACGCCACACGATTCGATTGACCTTGCTCGAGGAGAAGAACCCGGCTTCCAAGAATCGCTACGCCAACATCACCAGCTTCGATGAAAAGCCGTAACGATCGCTAACGCTGCTTGTGGACCCCGAGACCCCGCCCGCCGACACCGCTCAATTCCTGCCCAGGCGCTCCATCTTGCTCTGGAACCTGCTGATCGTCCTCTGGGGCATTCCCTTATACGGTCTTCACATTCTCGTTCACGAACTGGGGCACGCCTTGGCCGGTATCCTCGTGGGGCTTCACGCCTATGGCATAAGCTTCGCGTTTCTTACGCCAATCATTGAATCGCACAACACTGATTTCCAGGACTTCATTATCGACACCGGCGGAATCGCTCTGGCCTCCTTGAGCGCGATCCTGGTGCTGCCGTTTTGCGTCCGGCTGCGCCCCACGCTCTTCAAGCTGGCGCTCGTGATCTACTGCGCTGTCGCCATCATCCACAGCGCTCTCTACATCACCAGCGGCTACTATTGCCAATTTGGTGACTTCGGCGATTGGAAGGAACACTTCCCGCACATGCGCTTCCTGATGCCCCTGCTGGTGCTGGGCCTGCCGGCGGTCGGTTACCTGCTGGGCGGCATTTACCTGCCGGTGCAGCAGGCCTGGCTCCCGGCCGGCACGACCTTGCAGCATTGGAAGATTACCGCCCTCACCCTCGGACCTATCGGTCTGCTTTTCTCGCTTGGGGCCGGGTGGGCTCGGCAGACCTTCTTCCACCCGGCCTTGCCGAGCCCGTACACGTTCCTAATCGTCTCTTCGTTCGCCATGCTCCTGTTCGCCGGCGCAGCGCCGCGGCTTTGGGATAAGCGCTTTTTCTCAGCACCGGTCGGGCCGAGGCGGCTTCCCCTCAAGGCATTTCTTCTGCCTCTGCCCTTGGGCGTCTTGATTGGCCTCACCTGGCAGAAGGACGTTGTCTTTCCCCATCGGCAGACCGGGACGTGGATCGGCGCTCGCTATGCGGATGCAATGGTGGCTCAAGACGAAATCAGGTTCTCCTTGTGCAGCGACGACCAAGGCAACGTCCTCTGGCTCGCCGCCAAGGACCAACCGGTGCGGGTCCTGTCGCCGGACTGTAGGAAGACGCAGATCAGTATCCCGGGGGTCTCGCCCCTGCGGATCAAGGTTCGCCGCCAGTTGATTTATCTGCTGGGGGAGAGACCGCAAGGGCGCTGCCTGGCAACCTACGGCACGCGCGACAAGGAGTTGACCGTCTTGCTCGATGGGCTTGAGGAACCCCGCGTGTTCGACGCGGCGCCCAACGGCGACATTTACTTCTCGAAGGGCGACAACGAGGTGTGGCTTCTGCCCGCGGGCGCAAAGCAGGCAAAACTAATCTGGCTGGCGCCGCAGCGGGTCAGCGATATCGCCAGCGGGCCTTCGGGGATGGTCTGCGTTGCCCTCGCCGACAGGGGTTTTGGGGAAAGCGGACAGATTTACGCCATTAGGGCGGGCGGTGGTCGGCCGCTGATTATTGCCGGGAACCTCTCCAATCCTTATGCGTTGGCGGTTGACGGGCAGGACAACATTTATGTCGGCGGAGCGGGGTGGTCGAGCCTTTGTATGATTCCCGCTACCAACCGAGCTGAGCGCCTGGTGCTCCGGGGCTTCGGGATGGTGCATAACCTGGCCTTAGCGCCCGGGGGCAGCATCTTCTACTGGCCTATCACCCGCCCCGAGGCGAACCACGAGTTGCGCGTCTTGCGGCCAAAGCAGCCCAAAAGCTAACTACTGGACAGAAACCTTCTCGCCGGAGCGGTTTTAGTAAAGCAACAAGGTGCCCATGAATATGCGAGCGAGAAAGATAAAGCTGGGCTTGGCGGCGCTGGCGATGGCAGGGGTGCTGGTTGCGCTGTTTCTGCAACAGCAACGGTTGGAACGGTTGCGCGCGGAGAACGCGGCGCTGCGGGTGCAAATCGAAGGCTTCGACGCTCTTCAGGCGGAAAGCCAACGGCGCGCCGACCAGCCCGCCGGTGCCGCAGAAACGGCTCGGCTGCAGGACCAGCAAGCGGAGTTGCTGCGCCTGCGGGGCGAGGTCACGCGCTTGCGCAACGAGGCGCGGCAGATTGCGGCTCGCGGCGCGACTGCCAGCCCCCCGCCTGCCGGCGCAACTCTGGCTAATGGCCAACCTGAGACCAATCCCGTTCCCTTCACCGCGGCGGCCACCGTGAGCGTGGGCAGTGGCGAGACCTTTGCCACCGGAGGCTGGCTCATCTCTCCCGGCTCGCGGACCTTCCTGCTGGCGACGCCGAGCCTGGGCGAGGGCGCAGCCGACAGCAAAACGATCACGATCCCCATGTGCCTCCTGAAAGTAGCCGAAGGAGATTTGCCGGAAAGTCTCCTCCGCAAGCTCCAAAGCCAGGCGCCGGCCGACTCGCCGGCTTTTACAGGGACTGAAGCTGCGTTCCTGAAGAGCATGCTCAATTCCACGGATGAGACCAACATTGTCTGTCGACCACGGATCACCACTTCCGACGGCGTCCCGGCGAGCTTGTTTGTGGGTGAATCGAGGCCGAATCCCGATGGCACCCAGCGCCAGATTGGCACCAAGATAAACCTTTCACCGCAGGTCGCCCAGGACGGTCAGACCATTAAGATGGGGGTGAACCTTGAGTACGTGCCGCGGGAAGAGAAGCCCGATGGCGGAGCGCCGGAAAAGGCGAACTGAAAACGTGCCCGGGGGCTAAACGGGGTCCCAAACAGCTTGACCGCATCGAGGTGACTGGACGACATTCCACCCAGGGGAAAGGGATCCGGCACGATCCCAACAAGGGTGATAGCGTGCGAACCTTCTGTGATGAGAACAAAAGCTCTCCTGGCATTGATTGGTGTGTTGGCAGCCCTGGTGGCCGGCCTGGCCGCGCTTTGGCTGCGACCACCAACCGGGGGGCCGGAGCCAGCCCAGCCGCCGCCCGCGGAAGTGGCTGAGCCCGCGGAACCGGCACCGCCTCCAGCGCCGATCGAATCTGCTGTCCCTTCTCAGCCGATGGCACCGGCAGCCAGCGAAGGCGTTGCCGCTCAACCGCCGCCACCCGAAAAACCACCTGCACCCCTGAACAAAGCCGAGCGGCTGGTGCAGCTCCGTGAGACCTTTCGTGCGCTGGCCGGCGGCGACTCGAAAGCCGCCCTCGGCGCCGCTCGCCAGCTTACCGACGAAGTCGAGCGTGAAACTGCCCTGCTGGCGTTGGTGACGGAGTGGAAACACGGTGAATTGGACTCGCCCCGCCAGCGCGCCCGGGCGATCGCCGCTTTTGGGCTCGAGGCCGGTTTGGGCATGGAGCTTGTCAAGAACCCGGAGTTGGCGCTGCTGTGGGCCAACGAGCTGACCGAAGGCCAAGGCCGGGCGGTGATGTTGCAGCATGCTGCCGTCACCCTGCTCGATTCCGATCCGGGGGCTGCGTTTGCGTTGGGCGAGCAGTTCGCTGCCGGCGAGCGCCGGCAATTCTATGACTCGTTCTTTGCCGGTTGGGCACAGAAGGACACCGACGCGGCGTTGCAGTGGGCGGGGCAACTGTCCGACCCCGCGGAACGAGACGCCGCCACCAAAGCCATCCAGAACGTGGCACCCGTGGGCATTGGCGCCGAGTTGCGACTGCAGGATGGCTATGCGGTCATCAACCGCCTGCTGCCCGGGATGCCCGCCGAACTCAGCGGACAGCTCCGCCCGGGCGACCGCATCGTGGCCCTCGCCCAGGGCAACAACGTGTTTGTGGACGCACGCGGCTTGCCCCTGAACGACCTGGTGGGGGCCATTCGCGGCGCGCCCGGCACCTTGCTGCAGCTCCAGGTCCTGCCGTCCGACGCCCCACTGGACTCCCCGCCCCGAACGCTGTCCATCGTCCGCGGCCAGATCAAGTTCAAGCGGTGAACCCGCGCGCGGCCTGCCAACCGTGACTACGGCAAAAGGCTGAAGTCGGTGATCAAAGCCCCCTCTTCGAAGGCTGAGCAAGTTGACAGCGACTGGATCGGACGCGTTGGCCTTGTGATGACCCGCGCGGCCTACTTGGGGGGGATGTTCAGCCGCCGGTCATTGGCCCGGCCCATGGCCTCAAGGACCTTCTGCTTCTGGAATTCCACGTGACCATCAATGCAACCGACGGTCGTGCCCCCGTCATGCGCAGCGCTGTAGATACCTCCCTCCATGTCAGGATTGTAGTGGCTCGAAGCGTCATTGTAACGTTGCGCGATTTGTTCGTTGGACTGCCAGACCACCATCGCATCCTGTCGAAATTGGGCCAGGCGGTAGGGCTTAATCCTGTTGTTATTGTTATAGTCAATTAGCCCACCATTCTGGATGTAGGTGGTCATCTTTTGACGACGACTCGACCACGAGTTCAGGTTCGTTAGATCAACCGGACACCGATACACCGCCGCGTTCCCGATATACACCCACAGCAGCCCATTCGTCGGCCGGAGCATCTGGTCCAGGTCCGCACCATTCCGGGCTGTGTAGCACCACCCCGGCAACAGGTTGTTCGCGGCGTCAGTGAACGGCGCATTCCAATTGGGATGGGTGGGCGTGTCGTTGTTCTCCGAGGCGTAAAGGTAGATGGCCGTCGTCAATTGCTTGATGTTGTTGGTGCACTGGATGCGCAGCGCCTTTTGCTTAGCCCGGGCCAACGCCGGCAAGAGCAGCGCCGCCAGGATGGCAATGATAGCGATTACAACCAGCAACTCGATCAGGGTAAAACCCCAGCGGCTGATGCGGCTGGGCGGGGGGTGGGGAAGGCCCGCCCCGGACACTGGCTCGCGAACTCTATTCATGCGGGCACTGCTCTGTTTCTAGATCACTCCGGTCTGTGCCACTTAACTCCGTGCTCAGGCACGGACACGCCCGGCTGGGTGCGTCATTGCACTCCGATTATGAGCTTCGGTCGGTGCGAATATCACAAGCAACCGCAAACTACTTGTCCATTTCTCAGACAACCTCGCCGAAGCAGCCAATTCGCTGGCCGCCAAGCTATCAGGCTGTGTCAAGACCCGAGCGCGGGAAGGCGAGCGTCCCCGCGAGCCCTGATTTCCGCAGGCTTTACAGGGATGCTTGGGATCGCGCGGGCGCTCGCCCGCTTAAACCGGCTGTTTTTCACACAGCCTCCTATGACAGCGTCTCTGGCGCCAATCCCGCAGGGATTGTATCATTCAGCCCAAGGTTGGACCGACGGGGGCAGAGGGGGAGCGGTCCTACCTTGGGAAGCGATCCAGCATAAGGTGATCAACCCGGAAAGGGTTGCATCGCGGCCACAAGACTCGCTTGGTGGTGCGGACAAAGGCATGTTGCCCAAATGGTCTTGCCGGTGAACCCGCTTGGACAACACGTCCACAAGGTAAGCCCCTCCCAGCCGGGACTGAGGAATTGCGATGGAAACGACCCCGCCCGGCTGTTACGCTGCGCCGCCTGATGAAACTCGACCCATGCCGGCTTTCGCTGTTCCTCGTGCTCGCTCTGTCCCCCGCCGCCTTCGGTGCGGAGCAGGAGATTGCCCCCGAGCAACTGCAGAAATGGCTCAAGCGTTACCCCGACGCGGATGCCAACCACGATGGCACGCTGTCCATGGACGAAGCGCGCGCCTACCGGCAGAAGCTTGCAGGCTCGCGCCAGGGCAAAGCCCGCGGCAACAAGGCCTCCCTGCCGACTCCCACTCACGCGAATATTGGCTACGGCCCCCACGACCGCAACGTGCTCGACTTGTGGCTCGCCAAGTCCGACAAGCCGACGCCCCTGCTGGTCTTCATCCACGGCGGAGGCTTCGTCGGTGGCGACAAATCCCAAGCCCGCGCCGACGCCATTCAACGCTGCCTGGATGCGGGCGTTTCGTTCATGTCCATCAACTACCGCTTCCGCAAACACGCCCCCATCCAGGAAATCCTGCGCGACGCCGCCCGAGCCATCCAGTTCGTCCGCTACAACGCCGCCAAATACAACCTCGACCCCAAGCGCGTTGCCTCCTACGGCGGGTCAGCGGGCGCGGGCACCTCGCTTTGGCTGGCCGTCCACGACGATCTGGCCGATCCAAAGAGCGAGGACCCGGTGTTACGCCAGTCCAGCCGGATTGTCGCCGCGGGCTGCATCAATGGCCAGGCCACCTACGACCTGGTCGAATGGCAGAAGGTCATCGGCAAGTTCAAGCCCGAGTGGTATAGCAGCCCGGATGAGGACGTGGAATTCTACCACTTCAAGACCCGCGACGACTTCAACACCCCCGCCGGCCAGAAGATTCTGGACGACTGCAGCATGCTCCGCCTGATCACGCGGGATGATGCCCCCATCTTCATGACCTGCTCCCTGCCCGACACCGAGCCCGAAAGCCGCAACGCCCTCCTGCATCATCCGCGACACATTCAGGCGGTCAAGAAGAAGTGCGACGAGGCTGGCGTCGAGGCGCATGCGGTCTCAACCGCCGGGAAAGACAGGGAAAAGGGCGCCGGACAGAAAGACCTGCTCGGCTTTCTCCTGCAGCACCTGGGCGCGGGCAAGCGCAGTCCATGACCGGCGGTCTTGCGTGAGCGAAGGCCGACCGTCAGCAAGCATGGACAGGGCAAAAAGCCACACTCATCGCGCCACGCCGGCAGCAGGAAAGCCGTCTTGCTTTGTTCTGGCTGCGGCGGTGCTCGTGCCCTGTCTTGCCGCGGCTGATACTCCGGCTAACCTGCGCACCAACGCTTCCCCGGCCAAGCCCGCACGGCGTCTGGTCCTGGAATGCGAGCGGGATCTCGTTGCGGCGAAGCGCCTGATCCCTTCACTGGAACACCTTCCGCCTGACGCGCGCCGGTTCCGTAAGCTGGAATTCACCCGCACGCCTCAAGGTCCTCTGTTCCTGGACCTTTCCGGCGGCGAAAAAGAGTATGAAGGCGACGGCGGCAACGCCGAATTCTCCAGCCGGGTCCAAGCCGCCTGCGATTTCTGCGGCCCGACGGACCTTTTTCAGTTGGAGGCCCCAGAGACAACCAACGCGCTCGCTGCCCTCCGTCAGATGGCCGAGGATTTCGTCGGCGGCAAACTCGAGGACCGGCGCGACGTGGTTGCCAAGGTCAATCCGGCGACACATGCGGACCCGGGTGACCCGCCGTTGCTGATCCTGCACGGCGATGCCGACCCGCGGATCGCGTTCAAGCAGAGCGAGCTGCTCTACCAGGCGCTCAAGGCC
>CAWGGD010000034.1:0-235611 GCA_963822005.1 uncultured Verrucomicrobiae bacterium
GCTTCTTCAGCGCGACCACATACTGGTCCATCACCTGCTTGCTGCGCTTGTAAGAGGCGCGCGCGCCGGTGTTGCCGATGGGGAACGTCAGCAGCCCGCCGACGGAGTAAGCGGTTGCTCGCCTCGCTCTATCTGGGTCGAGGGCCTGGTTGTATTCCGCAATGCCCCGGCCTCCCGCGCCGCGGCCATAGCCGCCCACCAGGTCAAGCTCCGGGAAAAGTTGATTATAGGTGTACCTGAGGGTGACGCCCTGCCGCTCGATATCGAGCTTGGCCTGGAGCAGGTCGGGCCGCTGGGTTGAGCCCTTTGCTCCAACTGATCTGCCGGTCGAAGACGTGCACCTGCGCCCTGAGCGGGGCGGCGGGCTGCAGGTCCACCGGCGTCAGGGCGGCATAATCATCGGTGAGCAGTTGCTTGAGGTTGTTCTGCTGCACGGCAGACCAGTCCTGGCGGCGATCAAAGCCGCCTGGGTCGAAGCAGCCTGAGACTCCGCTTGTTCTCGTCCAAGGCGCCAGGGCGCCGACCTCAACCCGCTTCTTGTTCTCCACCACCAACTGAGTGGCCAACTCGACCGCCTTCTCCTGCACGACCACATTCTCGCGGGCATCGAGGAGATCGTAGTCGTTCTGCTCCACTGTGGTGATCAGACTCATGATGGTTTGCTTCAGCCCCAGTTCAGTGTACTCCACCTGGGTCTTGGCGACCTTGATGTTCCAGCGGGTCTGGTCAATCCAGGAGTTCTTCGGTAGCGGCTGGGTGACCCTGACCGACGCCGAACCGCTGGCCAAGTCAAAGGGTATGGTTGTGCGCCGATTCCCGGAGTTGTCCTTGAGGTTTCCGCTAAAATCATAGGTCAAACCCCACGGCGTTAGTCCGCCCAGCCCGCTGTTGAAACTATTCTGATCCTGGGTGGTGGCGGTGGTGAATGTGTCCAGCTGGGTCGAACCCGCCGCCCGACTTGCTGTAGCTGTGCGCCCCTCCGAATGTGAAGTTGGGATTATAGCCCGCATAGGTGGCCTCCAGGTCGGTGAGTGCCAATTGCGGGTAGTAGCGGGCGATGCGCAGATCGAGGTTCTTCTCCAGCGCGCTCTGGACGCAGTCTTCCAGCGACAATGTCCGAACCGCGGGGGCATTCGTCTGGGCCAGCGCCGCCACGGTGGCGCCGGCCAGAACCAACAGCATGGCTGACCATCTCATAATCGGGCAAGAATGTAGAATCCGCCGCCGTTCGTCAAATAAACCCTGCTTACCCAAGCTTCACGCCGCCGCCCTCCGCAGCCGGTCGGCGATGGCGCGCCAGTCCGGCGCATCGGGCAGCGCCTCCACCACGATCAGCTCTGCGCCCGCCTCGTCGCATTGATGCAGCGTCGCGTAGATGGCCCGCGCAAACGCCGCCGCGTCGTGGGGAATCACCCACACCCCGCCCCAACCCTTCACCCGCAGGAATCCGTGTGTGCGCAATCACGTGGACTCTCGGCCTCCGCACTCCGGACTCCGAACTCCGGACTTCCAATTCCGCCTCATCCCCCACGACCACACCACCAGCTTCGCTTTCGGCGCATAGTGCTTTCGGAGCATCCCGGGGCTTCTCAACACCTCTGGCTTTTCGCCGGCTCCCACGGCCAGTTTCCCGGTCACCGCCAGCAGCGCTTGCTCATGAATCATCCCCGGTCGCAGTAACTGCGGCGGCGACCCGGAGATATCCAGCACCGTGGACTCGATGCCGATTTGCGCCTGGCCGCCATCCACAATCAGGCGGATCTTGTCGCCCAAATGCTTGCGCACATGCTCGGCGGTCGTGGGCGAGACGCGGTTAGACGGATTCGCGCTGGGCGCCGCCAGCGGAAACCCGCACTCGTGGATCACCGCCTGGATGAACGGATGGCTCGGCCAGCGCACGCCGACGGTCGGCCCGCCTGCGGTGATGACGCCGGGAATGTCCTTCGCCCGGGGCAGCACCAGCGTCAACGGCCCCGGCCAGAAGGCGCGGGCCAGCTTGCCCGCCAGCGCCGGCCATCGCGCCACGCATCGCTTCGCCATGGCCACGCTCGCGACATGAACAATGATGGGATTGTGCGCCGGCCGGCCTTTGACCTGAAAGATGCGCGCGACCGCCCGGGCGTCCAGCGCATTGGCGGCCAGCCCATAGACCGTCTCGGTCGGCAGCGCCACCACTTCCCCGGCCCGCAGCAATTCCGCCGCCCGCCGCACGGCAGCTTGGAACAACTCCGGCGTGTGCGTCGGCAGAACTTCGGCCATCGCGGGCGGCGGTTGATCCACGCCACGAGTTTGCCCGCAAATCCCGCCAGATCACGCGAAAAATCAAAGCCTCGGCCAGTCCGGGCTTGCGCGGCGGCCGGGGCTCAACTAGAACCCTATTATGAAATACGCTCGTTCCCTCTTCGCCATAGTCTCCGTCGCCGCCGGGTGCCATCTCGCGAGTTCAGTTGCCACAGGCGCTGACTTCAGCGGACTCGATGTTAACCTCGGCAACCTCTACCGCGTCTCCAAGGCCCAGTCGCGGTCGATCAGCCCGGAGAATTTCACCGGCGAAAAGGGCAAGGCCGGCCATGGCCACCGAAGGCACCGGCAAGAACGCCGCGCGCGACCTGGGCCAGGGCTGGAAGGTCTCCCCCTCCGTCGGATCAAGGCCAAGACCACCTTCACCCTGGGCGAGATCAAAGGCCCCGGCTGCATCCAGCAGATCTGGATGACCCCCACCGGCAACTGGCGGCGCTCGATCCTCCGCTTCTACTGGGATGACGAGACCGAGCCGTCGGTCGAATGCCCCGTCGGCGATTTCTTCGCCTGCGGCTGGGGCAAGTACTGCCAGATCAACTCGCTGGCCGTGTGCGTGAACCCCGGCAGCGCCTTCAATTGCTACTGGCAGATGCCCTTCCGCAAGAAGGCGAGGATCACCATGGAGAACACGGACGAGAAGGACATGACGCTCTACTACCAGATCAACTACACGCTGACCGATGTGCCGAAGGACGCCGCTTACTTCCATGCCCAGTTCCGCCGCGAAGCTCCGCTCGCGCAGAAGGGCCTCTACACCATCCTGGACGGCGTCAAAGGGCAGGGCCAGTATGTCGGCACCTACCTGGCGTGGGAGGTGCACAGCCCCGGCTGGTGGGGCGAGGGCGAGATCAAGTTCTTCATGGATGGCGACAAGGAATTCCCGACCATCTGCGGCACCGGGCACGGAGGACTACTTCTGCGGCTCCTACAACTTCGAGAACCAGGAGACGCGCCGCGGGAGAACGGCGGCAAACGGCGGAAAAAGCAATACAAGGTGTTCTCGACGCCCTACACCGGCCTGGCGCAGGTCTCCCGCCGGACAAGGTCTACGAGGTCGGCCAGCGGTTCGGCCTGTACCGGTGGCATATCGCCGACCCGGTGCGCTTTGAGAAGGACCTAAAGGTCACCATCCAGGCGCTGGGCTGGCAGGAGGGCGGACGCTACCTGCCGCTGGAGGACGACATCGCCTCGGTGGGCTACTGGTACCAGAAAGAGCCGCACAAGAAGTTCCCGAAGCTCCCCGCGGGGCTTTGAACCTTAGACGCCACCGCCATGAACGGATCACACGCCCTCTCACGACGTAACTTCATCAAGACCACCGGTCTGGCCCTGTCCGCCGGCGATGCTGCCTTCCGCCAGCCCGCTGCTGCGCCGGCCGAAGCGAAATGGCCCGTCGGCTGCCGGGACCTGCACCTCAAAGTCGCCGGCCAGCCGGACAGTTGGTCCTGCATGAAGGCCCTCGGCGCCGAAGGCACCGAGGTCACTGTCGAACTCAACCTGGCCTGCGCCAACCTCTTCCATCCGCAGCGCAAGTACACCCTCGCCACCGCCGAAGGCATCCAGGCGCTCAAGGACGACCTGGCCGCCAGCGGCTGCCGGATCACCGCCTTCATGATGTCCAACCACTTTGACGAGCGGCTGGAGCAGGAACTGGAGAGCGCGCGCGGCCTGGTCAAAGCGGCCCAGCAGCTCGGCGTGGACGTCATCCGCATTGACGTCGTGCCGCGCAAATTGGCCGGCGACCAGTTCCTCCCGTTCGCGATTGACGCCTGCAAGCGCCTTTGCGCCATCGCCGAGGGCACGCCCATCCGCTTCGGCGTGGAGAACCACGGCAAGATCACCAACAACCCCGAGTTCCTGGAGAAGCTGTTCGACGGCGTCGGCTCCGACAAGCTCGGCCTGACGCTCGACTGCGCCAACTTCTACTGGTGGGGGCATCCCGTGAACGACCTCTACCCCATCTACGAGAAGTTCGCCCCGCGCGTGGTCCACACCCACTGCAAGAGCATCCGCTATCCCGCCGACAAGAAGAATGTCCGGCGCGAGATCGGCTGGGAATACGGCAAGTACAACTGCCCCATCTACGAGGGCGACCTCGACTTCAAGCGCATCGTCAAGATCCTGCGCAAGGCCAATTACCGCGGCGACCTGTGCATCGAGGACGAGTCGCTCGGCAAATATCCGACCGAGCGAACAGGCGGATATCCTGCGCAAGGAAATCGCCCTGCTGAAGAGGCTGGTGTAGCGGACGCGTGGCGCAGGCGTCCGCGCCTGCGGGTTGTGGCGGCGTCCCGCCGCCAATATCCGAAGCATCACAGGGCGGGACGCCCAGACAACTCGCCGGCGAGGACGCCTGCGCTACTGTGGCAACGGCCATTACGGTTAGTCGGAAAGCATTACCTTGGTTTTTTCGTCATTTTCGGGGTAATCGGGTCTGGTTCAGGCTGCCGATCGGAGCCCGCCACAGGTGGTACCCGGTTGACCCCGTGCGGAATCCAGACCGCCACAGCGCCCCCCAACGCCCCCATCGTACCTCCGTGGTCACTCCGTTATACGTCCGTAGTACTCCATCGTCCCTCCGTTGCTCATACGGAGGTACTGCGGGGGTACTGCGGAGGTGACTAGGGAGGTCGCTACGGAGGTACTATGGGGAGTGCCTGGTGGAGGGCGGCCTGGCTGCTGGGCGGAGTGCTCTGGTTGCTCAAAGGCAGGGATGGATGCAACCGTTACGGTCTGGGGAGCAGTGAGGTGCTTCTTACGCGGTTAATCAGAAGACACACTCGGGTGCGCCGGCAACGATGGTGAGGGGCAATTGATCAACCTGCTCGGGGCTCTGGTGGACATTGCCGCCGATGCTCCCATTGACAGATTCTATTCCTCCGCCTTCATCCTTAACCGCGGGGTGCTGCGCAAGTCGGGCGGGACCGGCACGAGCGACATTTCCCCGCCGTTCTATAACTACGGCACGGTGGAGGTCGCGAGCGGCGGGCTGGCGTTCAAAGGCGGAGGGACACTCAACGATGGCGCTAGGTTCAGCGGTTTGGGCAGCGCTTGGCTGGCGAGCGGCACGTTCACGAACTATGGTACTGTGACCAGCGATTCGAATGCCGTGCTGGCGGGGGCATGGCTGGACGGCACCGGGGTGCTGGACGGGTTATGGACTTGGACTAGCGGACACCGGGCCGGTACCAGCCGGCTGACCATTGCTACCAACGGAGCGCTGGTGCTGGCTGGGGCGACCAACGCTGATTACAACCTCTACGGAGCGCTGACTAACGCCGGAACGCTGCGGTTGGCTAACGGTGACCTGCAGTGCGCTGCCTCCGCCGGCAGTCCGGGGGCACTGATCAACCTGACCAACGGCCTGGTGGACATGCAGGGCAGCGCGAACATTCATTCGGCTGGCGGCTCGATCATCAACCAGGGGACGCTAGGCAAATCGGCGGGAACCAATACGAGCACGATTGAGCCGAGGGTCACTAACACGGGGACGCTCGACGCCCAAATTGGCACCCTCAATCTGACCCTCGCCCCTGTGCTCACCGGTGGGACATTGAACTTCGGGATCAACAGCCTCACGAACTATGGCCGGATTAACATCGCGGCTCCCGTGGCACTGGCGGGGAAGGTGAGCGCGAATTTCAATGGCGGGTATTGTCCGGTGACGAGCAACTCGTTTCCGGTGCTGACGTACACGTCGAAGACGGGGATATTCACGCAGACCGACCTGCCGACCTGGATCGCCTGGCAAACCAATTACACCGCCACGACCTTCAGTCTCAACGTGTCGAACGTGCAGCCGCGGCTGGTTGCGATTACCAACCAGGTGGTGGACGAGCTGGTGCCGCTCACGATCACGAACAGCGTGATACACAATGAGCCCTGGCAGACGAATACCTTCGGGCTGGTGCAGTGGCCCAGCGGCATGGAGATTAATACAAATAGTGGCGTGATTACCTGGACGCCGACCGAGGCGCAGGGGCCGTCCAACTATACCGTGGTCGTAGCGCTGTGGGACAATGGCACGCCGTGGATGGGCGACACCAACTCCTTTGAGGTGGTGGTCCAGGAGGTGAACGTGGCGCCGGTGCTGAGCGTGCCGACCAATCAGACCATCAATGAATTGACGGCGTTGACGAATGTGGTCGCCTCCGCCGCCGATTCGGATATTCCAACCAACCGGCTGACCTTCTCACTGGGCACGACCAATGGCATGAGCATCAATGCCACCACCGGCGCGATCACCTGGACGCCGACCGAGGCGCAAGGGCCGGGAGTCTATACCAACTGGGTGGTGGTGACCGACCTGAACACCAACGCCGTGAGCCAGCAATCCTTCAGCGTCAGCAACTACTTCACGGTCACAGTCAACGAGTCAAACCGGCCGCCGGTGCTGACCGTGCCGGCCAATCAGACCATTAATGAATTGACGACCCTGAATGTATCCGCCTTGGCCACCGATCCGGATATTCCAACCAACCGGCTGACCTTCTCACTGGGCACCACCAATGGCATGACCATCAACACGAACACCGGCGCGATCACCTGGACGCCGACCGAGGCGCAAGGGCCGGGAGTCTATACCAACTGGGTGGTGGTGACGGACCTGAACACCAACGCCGTGAACCAGCAATCGTTCAGCGTCAGCAATTTCTTCACGGTCACAGTCAACGAGTCGAACCAGCCACCCGTTCTGCCGGACCTCTCGGCTCAGAGCGTCGTTGTGAGCAACCTGCTGACGGTTAATTGCGCGGCGACGAACCCGGACATTCCGGTCAATGCGCTGACTTACCAACTGCTGACCAATCCCGTCGGCATGAGTATCAGCAGCGCAGGACTGGTGAGTTGGACGCCGGTTTCGGTCCCGGTGCCGGCCGATTACACCGTCACGGTGCAAGTAACCGACACCAACCCTGCCGCGGTGAACGAGAAGAGTCTCAGCGCGACCAATTCGTTCGTGGTGCATGTGTTGCTGCCGCCGTTCGCCATCACTCAGCCGGTCAGCCCGGTTGGGGGGAGCCTTGTGCTCAATGGGATGGCCACGCCGAACGGATTGCCGGCGACGGCCTGGTTTGAATGGGGCGCCGGGTCCAGCTATACGAACCAGACCGCGGCGGCGGATGTGAGGAGCGGGACCAACGTCATGGTGGTCACCGGCGCGGTGGCGGGATTGGTATCGGGCCAGTCGTATCATGGGCGGCTGGTGGTCAGCAATACGTTTGTGGTGGTGCGGGGGGCCGAGTTGTTGTTTGGGGTGGGCAAGAAGGTGTGTGCCTGGGGCGCGAACACCAACGGGCAGCGCAACATCCCGCCGGGACTGAACGACGCGGTCGCCATCGAGGGGGGCGCGACCTACGGGATGGCGTTGAGGCAGAACGGGACCGTGGTCGCCTGGGGCGACAACACCTACGGCCAAACGAATGTCCCCGCCGGGCTGACCAATGTGGTCGCCATCGGCGCGGGCAGCTACTTCGGCCTGGCGCTCAGGCAGAATGGCACGGTGGTCGCCTGGGGCGACAACACCTACGGCCAGACCAACGTCCCCGCCGGGCTGACCAACGTGGTCGCGATTGGTCCGGGCGGCTCCTTCGGCCTGGCGGTGAGGCGGGATGGTACCGTGGCCGCTTGGGGCAACAACTCCTCGGGCCAACTCAATGTCCCGGCCGGTCTGAGCAACGTGGTCGCCATTGACGGCGGCGGCGGCCAAACCCTGGCGCTCAGACACGATGGCACGGTGGTCGCCTGGGGCACCAGCCAATATGGGATGAATCAGGTCCCGGCCGGCCTGAGCAACGTGGTCGCGGTCCAGGCGTCGGGTGCGCACAACGTGGTGCTCAAGAGTGATCGGCACCGTCCTGGCTTGGGGCTGGAGCTTCGTCACCAACCCCCCCACAGGCTTGAGCAACGTGGTCGCCATTGCGGCCGGCGGCAATCACAACCTGGCGCTCAAGCAAGACGGCACGGTGGTGCCGTGGGGCCTTTCTGCGGATGGCCGCAATACCCTGCCGGCTGGCCTGGGGAATGCCGTCGCCGTCAAGGAATGCTCTTATAGTTCCCTGGCGCTGGCGGATAACGTCTCGCCCACCGCCACGCCGCAGACCGTCTCGGCCCCTTACAACGGCGAGGTGGTTATTTACCTCGCCGGCGCGGATGCCAATAACGATCTGCTGTCCTATAAGATCACGAGTCTGCCGCTGGCGGGCGCTGGCACGCTTTACCAGTGCCAGGGAGGTGGCCGCGGCCCGGTCATCGCCACTAATGGGACGCCGGTCTCCGACGCCGCCGGGCGCGTCATCTTCGCGCCGGCCAGCAACGCCTATGGATTAGGGATGGCGACGTTCCAATTCCTGGCCAATGATGGCCTGGCCGATTCGGCGGCTTCGGCAACTGTGACCATTGACGTGCTACCGCCGGCGCCAACGCTGAGCGCGCCGAGTTATGCGACCAACCAGATCACCTTCTCGGTGCAGGGCCTGCCCGGATGCCGGTTTGCCGTCCTGACCTCGACGAACCTGGAAGATTGGGTGCCGGTGGTCACCAACCCGGCGCCGTTTACGGTGTTCGATACGACCGACGAGGCGGTTCGGTTCTACCGGGCAGTCTGGGTTCCGTAGTCATTAGCCAGAAGCCATGGCGGCGGCATGGCCGCCGCCATGACCGTTGAGGGGACCTCTGGTTTTGGGTCTTCCAGACCAACTTCACGGGCAACGGCTCGCTGACGCAGTTTGCGGTGCCCGTCGCCGAGGCCACCCAGCGCTTCTTCCGTGTGCGGCAGCCGTGAGGAGGGGAAGGGCGACGGAAGAAGGCGGAATGAAGAATGGCTCAGCCGCCCTGTCCACCGCGCGGAGGGATTCGCCCTTCCAAACTCCGCCCACTATCGGGCTGGACCCCAGGGGATAAAGCGCAGGTCCGGCCGGATGATGGGCATCGAGTAATCGCCACCGCCGGGGCTGACGATGGCGCGGTCGTCCGGGCACGGGCCAGGCACAACGACAATGCAGCTATAGGGAACGGTCTTGTAAACGCCCGGCGGGATGGCGCGCGAGGTTGAGGGGGCCACGATGACGTTGGACAGGCCGGCTTCGTGAACCTGGGCGGAGATGGCGGGCGCAGCAAGCCGGGAATGGAGATGGACAGCGAGCGGCGGGGCCTGGACCCTGAACCCCGGTTTGCGGGGCGGCGGCAAGACCGGGGTTGGCCAATTGTCTGCCAGAGACGGGATCACAATGGCGTTGCTTTGCGCATTCCCCAGCCAGGGCACGGTTGAAGCCGGCGCCGAATTCCTGGGCAGAACTCTTCGAGCGGCGGCCAGAACACACAGGCCCGCCAGCGCAAGAACCACGGCCCCAGTTGCAACTATTGCTTTCACATCCTCGTTAGACGCAAACCTGCCCCCGATGCTCCCGGAAATCTCGAGGCTCAGTGGTATTCCTGGAGGGTCTTGACGCCGTAACCGATTCGCCGCAGGGCGGCGATGCCCAGGGCGGCGGCTTTGGCGCCGCTGAGCGTGGTCATGATGGGCGTGCCGGTATAGACGGCTGTCGTGCGGATCTTCACGCCGTCGGCGTGCGGGGTGGCCCCGGACGGGGTGTTGATGACGATCTGGATCTCGCGGTTCTTGAGCAGGTCCACCGGGTTGGGCCGGCCCTCGGCGAGTTTGAAAATGCGGCGGACTTTCAGCCCGGCTTTTTCCAGCACGACCGCCGTGCCGCTGGTGGCCACCAACTCGAAGCCCAGCGCGGCGAACTGCTGGCCGACTTCCGCAACCTCGCCTTTCTGCGCGTCGCTGACGCTGATGAACGCGCGGCCACCCTCAGGCAAGGGGCCACCCGCCGCCATTTGTGATTTGGCGTAGGCGATGCCCAGGTCGTCGTCGAGGCCCATGACTTCGCCGGTGGAACGCATCTCGGGCGAGAGGAGGATGTCCTGGCCGTGGAAGCGGTTGAAGGGGAACACGGATTCCTTCACCGCCCAATACGGCGGCCAGACTTCGTTGGTGAAGCCAAGCTGCTTGAGGGTCTTGCCGGCCATGACCCGGGCGGCCAGCTTGGCCAGCGGCACGCCAATGGCCTTGCTCACGAATGGCACCGTCCGTGAGGCGCGCGGGTTGACCTCGAGCACATAGACCGTGTCGCCCTTGACCGCATACTGGACGTTCATCAGGCCGACCACCTTCAGCTCCCGGGCCATCGCGTGCGTGTATTCGCGGATGGTGTTGATGACCCGCTGCGAGAGCGTGTGAGGCGGCAGGACCATCGCCGCATCGCCCGAATGCACGCCGGCGAATTCGATGTGCTCCAGGATGCCGCCGATGACGATCGTGCCCTGGTTCGGGTAATAGAAGTTGCCGATGTCCGCGATGCAGTCCACGTCCACCTCCGTGGCATCCTCCAGGTACTGGTCCACGAGCACAGGGCGCTCGGGGGAAGCTTCGACGGCGAAGCGCATGTAGCGGTGCAGCTCGTCGTCGGAATAGACAATCTGCATCGCCCGGCCGCCGAGGACGAAGCTCGGGCGCACGAGCAGGGGGTAGCCGAGCTTGGCCGCCACGGCGAGGGCCTCGGCTTCGCTGGTGGCAATGCCATTGGGCGGCTGCGGGATCTTCAGCTTGCGCAGCATCGCCGCAAAGAGCTTGCGGTCCTCGGCAATCTCAATGCTCTGGGGGGACGTGCCGATGATGTTAACGCCATTCTTCTGGAGGCCGAGGGCGAGGTTGAGCGGCGTCTGGCCGCCGAACTGCGCGATGGCCCCCCAGCATTTCTCGCGCTCGTAGATGTGCAGCACGTCCTCCAGCGTGAGCGGCTCGAAGTAGAGCCGGTCGCTGGTGTCGTAATCGGTCGAGACGGTTTCCGGGTTCGAGTTGACCATGAGGGTCTCGAAGCCGTCCTCCTTCAGCGCAAAGGCGGCGTGGACGCAGCAGTAGTCAAACTCGATGCCCTGGCCGATGCGGTTCGGCCCGCCGCCCAGGATCATCACCTTTTTGCGGTCACTGGGTTTCACCTCGTCATCGCCCCGGTCGTAGGTCGAGTAGTAGTAGGGCGTGTAGGCCTCGAACTCGGCGGCGCAGGTATCCACCAGCCGGTAGCTCGGCACCAAGCCGAGCTTCTTGCGCTCGGCGCGGACGGCGTCTTCGGTCTGACCGGTCAAATGGGCGATTTGCCGGTCGGAGAAGCCGAGCGATTTGGCTTTGGCCAGCAGGTCTGCGTTCATGTGTTCCGGTCCCGAATCAAAGTCGCCAAAGAGAACTGTATCACGGAACGGATGTCGAGTATTGAGTGTCTGAGAGCGACATTTCCGGCTTGAACTTGCCGGGCGGGGCGATAGGCTCGCCGACGTGAGCCGGATCAGCAGTCAATGCTCTGACTACCGCGTGGCGCCGAAAGGCGAGCTCCAGCCGGCTTGGCTGCCAGTCAAGGCAACTCCGGCCCGGCAAACTGCTTCTGAAACCTACGAGACCAACGAAAGGCGAATATGACACCCCATCATCTCATCTCCGGCTGTGCCGGTTGTCCCATGAACCGCCGCAACTTCCTGACCCGGGCAGGCACGGCCGCAGCCGGCGCGCTTGGCGTGCTGGCAACTCCGACCTGGCTCACCGCGGCTGAGCCCAAGGAAAAGACGCGCATCCGCATCGTCTATGCCCTGCACGGCGAGAAGCAGGCCGGGCCCGATTGGCCCAACAAGGGCTTCGATTTCCGCCCGGTCATGGACCGCATCAACGCGACGCTGGCGCGGAAGTGCAAGGGATTCGAGTTCATGTCCTCGCATGGCCAACGGCGAAGAGCAGGCCAAGAAGCTTCTGGAGCAGGACAAAGCCGCCGGGAACATTGACGGCTACCTGGTTTACCAGATGAACTGCTGGAACCGGGTGGTGCAGACGCTGGCGACTTCCGGCAAGCCGGTGCTCTACGCCGATTTCCAGTTCGGCGGCAGCGGGGGTTTCCTCGTTTATAACGCGGCTTTCCTCCGCAGCCAGGCGCCCAACGTCGGGTTCGTTGCCTCCTCGAAGCCCAAGGACCTCGTCGAGGCGGTGAAGTGCTTCCAGGTGGTCAAGCAAGGCGGGACGGCGTCCGAGTTTGCCGCGGCCACCGCGCGGGTGCGGCTGAAGGGCACGCCGGGCGCAAGCCGGTTCGCAGGCAAGACGGACCCGGTGCCATGCCTTTCGGCGAATGAGTGCCTCGGCCGCCTCAAGGAAGCCAAGATCCTCGCCGTGCGCGATGACAAGAGCACCGGCCCGGCGGGCGAAGTCATGGGCGTCAAGGTGGAGCAACTGCCCTTTGCGGAACTTAACGAGGCCTGGAAGCAGGCGGACAAAGCCGAGGCCTGCGCGGTAGCCGACCGCTGGGCCAAGGCGGCAAAGAAGGTCGAAGGCGTCTCGCGCGAGACCCTCGAGACCTCGGCGGCGATGTATCTGGCGGAGAAGGCCCTGCTGAAGAAGCACGGGGCGAAGGGAATTACCATCAACTGCCTCGGCGGGTTTTACGGCGGGCACATTCACGCCTATCCGTGCCTGGGCTTCTACCAGCTCAACAACGACGGGCTGATCGGCGGTTGCGAGTGCGACGTTCGCTCCGCGGCGACGATGGTGATTGGGACCACGCTGACGCAGGGGCGGCCCGGCTACATCTCCGACCCGGTCATTGACACCGCAAAGCGGCAGATCATCTATGCGCATTGCGTGGCCCCCAACAAGGCCTTTGGCCCGGCGGGCAAGACGAACCCATACGAGATTCTGACCCATTCCGAGGACCGCCAGGGGGCTTCGATTCGCTCGCTGCTGCCGACGGGTTACATGACCACGAGCCTGGAGTTTGACCAGGGGCGTAAGGAAATCCTGTTCCACCGGGCGCTGGCGGTGGCCAACGACCCGGACGACCGCGCCTGCCGCACGAAGCTGTGCGCCGAGCCCGTCGGCGACCTGGAGAAACTCTTCCGGATGTGGGACCAGTGGAGCTGGCACCGGGTGACCTTCTACGGCGACCTCAAAGAGCCGATATATGCCCTGGCCGACGCCGCGGGCTGGAAGGTAGTCGAAGAGGCCTAACCGGCCTGGTTGAAGTGGGGAGGGCGTGTTGCCCAACGCGCCTGGGCGTTTGAAGACAGGACGCGCACTCCGCTGCGAGCCAGCGGATAGCGTTTGCCTTGGGCCCGGCGCGGGTCGGGTACCTGGCGCAGCGCGTCTTTGAGACTGGACGGCGTTGAGGGCGCAGCGGGCGGCGGAGCGAGCCGGTTTCATCCCAACCTACAGTGCGCCGGGAAGGGCCAAGGGTTAAGCCGGAGAAGAAACTCCTGATTTTACGGGCACTTGCTCGCCAGAACAAATCTGCCGTGTAGAAATGCGATAGCAATGCGAATTGGCTTTGACTGATCTTCCCGCTAGGGTATGCTCTGCGGCCCAATTTCGGAAGACGAGATGTTATGGCAAAACTGACAGTTAGAGACTTGAACGTGCGCGGCAAGCGCGTGTTCCTGCGCGTGGACTACAACGTGCCGCTAGAGGAAAAAGATGGCCAAATGGTCATCACCGACGCGACGCGCATCGTGGAAACCCTGCCGACGCTCCGGCTGCTGATCGAGCAGGGCGGGAAGCTGATTCTGGCGGCGCACCTGGGCCGGCCCAAGGGCAAACGGGAACCCTCGATGTCCCTGCGGCCCGTGGCGGCGAAGCTCGCGGACCTGCTCGGGTGCAATGTGGCTTTTGCCGACGATTGCATCGGCGAGAAGGTCGAGCAGACGGTGGGCGTGATGAAGCCGGGCGACGTGCTGCTGCTCGAGAATGTCCGCTACCATAACGAGGAAGAAGCGAACGACCCGGCCTTTGCCGAGAAGCTGGCCAAGGTTGCCGATGTTTATGTGAACGACGCGTTCGGCGCGGCCCACCGAGCTCATGCCTCGACCGAGGGCGTGGCGCGCGTGGTGGCCAGGCGCGGCGGCCAGTGCGCGGCGGGCCTCTTGATGGAGCGGGAGCTCAAGTTCCTGGGCGAGGAGCTGGAGAAGCCGGCGCGGCCGTTTGTCGTGATCCTGGGCGGGGCGAAGGTCTCGGATAAGATTCTGGTCATTGACCGGCTTCTGGAGAAGGCGGACGCGCTGCTCATCGGGGGCGCGATGGCCTATACGTTCCGGCTCGCGCAGGGCTGCAAGACGGGCAAGTCGCTCGTCGAGCCGGATAAAACGGACACTGCCCAGTCGGCCCTGGCCAAGGCGAAACAGCGCGGGGTGAAATTCCTGCTGCCGGCGGATGATGTCGTCGCGGTGCCCGTGAAAACCGACAAGCTGGACAAGAAGGGCAAGCCGGTCATTGATTACCAGAATGTGCGCGTCAACACGGACCCGAACTGCCCGGATGACGCCGCCGGGCTCGACATCGGCCCGGCCACGGTTAAGGCCTTCTGCGACGAGGTGGCCCAGGCCAAGACCATCCTCTGGAACGGGCCGATGGGCCTGTTCGAGGACAAACGCTTTGCCGAAGGCACGTTCGCCGTGGCCCGCGCGGTGGCGGAGGTGACGCAGAAGAGCGGCGCCAAGAGCATTATCGGCGGCGGCGACAGCGTGAAGGCGCTCAACAAAGCCAAGCTGGGCGACAAAGTCAGCTTCATGAGCACCGGCGGCGGGGCGAGCCTGGAATTCCTTGAAGGCAAGGTTCTGCCCGGGGTAGCAGCGCTTTCGGATAAATGAACTCACGCAAAGGCGCAAAGACGCAACGAGGCAAGCGGGCAGAGATTCAGAGATGATAGAGAATGAGCCTATGAATAAAGAGCGGAAACTGATTATTGCCGGGAACTGGAAGATGAACAAGACGGTAGCGGAGGCGCTCGATTTGGTGCGGAGCCTGAAGATCGAGGTGGCCAACGTCAAGGAGGTGGACATTGTGGTCTGCCCGCCCTTCACCGCGCTGGGCGAGGTGTCGAAGGCGATCCTCGATTCCAACCTCCGGCTAGGGGCGCAGAACATGAGCGAGCATAACGTCGGCGCCTACACCGGCGAGATTGCGGCAGTGATGCTCAAGGAATTCTCGGTGCGCTATGTCATCCTCGGGCACTCGGAGCGGCGGCAGTACCAGAAGGAATCCGACGCCTTGATTGCCCGGAAAGCGATGGCCGTGCACGCGGCTTCGCTCAAGCCGATTGTCTGCATTGGCGAAACGCTGGCCGAGCGCGAGGCGGGCCAGACGCAGAAAGTCCTCGAAACCCAGGTGCGCGGGAGCCTGGCCGGCCTGAGCAAGGAGCTGATGGCCGAGACGATCCTCGCGTATGAGCCGGTCTGGGCGATCGGCACCGGCAAGACCGCCACGACGGCGCAGGCCCAGGAAGCCCATGCGTTCATCCGGGGGGTGCTGGGGAAAATGTTCGATGAAACAGTTGCCCGGCGGGTGCGCATCCAATATGGTGGCAGTGTGAAGCCGTCCAACGCCCGCGAGTTGATGAGCCAGGCGGACGTGGATGGGGCGCTGGTGGGGGGGGCTTCACTGGAAGCGCGCAGTTTTGGTGATATAATTAAGAATTCGATCTAGAAAGAGACTATGGGTTTTTTGATTGGCCTTTTTACAGTGGTGATGGTGCTGGACTGCCTGGTCCTGACTCTCCTGGTGCTGATTCAGCTTCCGAAGAAAGAAGCGGGAATGGGCTTGGCGTTCGGCGGCGGCGCGACGGATGCCCTGTTCGGCGCGGGGTCGGGCAACGTCCTGACCAAGATCACCAAGTACGCGGCGGGGACCTTCTTTGTCTTGGCGGTGCTGCTCTCGCTGATGCAGAGATACTATCATGGGCAAACCACGACCGCGTTCGAGGCGGGGCTGCACAAAGCCGGCCCGGCTTCGAGTATGCCGGCGACCACACCGCAGCCGACCACGCCGACGCCGGCCGACAAGCCGGCCGCAGCGCCCAGCACAAACGCTCTTAGAGTGACGTCGCCTGCGGCAGAGAACACGAACCTCCCGGTTGCCATCCCGCCCGCTCCGGCACCGACGACTGTGCCGAAGCAGTAGTCGCCTCAAGCTGGAATCACCGGAGTATCAGCGGCCGGGGGGACTGTTTCAGAACAGGAGCGGGGAGGGGTCTTCCCGGATGCCAGCGTACAGCCGTCGCATAGCTGTAGTATAGCTGTAATAGCCGGAGCCAAAAAGGGGGTCCGAGACCCTGGGGGGGTGGGTGATCGGGAGTAAGTGATTTAGCTTGATGGGAGGGGCTGACGGGGGCCTTGGCAAGGAGCTGCTGGTTCTGGAGATGCGCGCGCGGCGCCAGGAAAAACCTTTCCTTCATCGGCGGGTGTGGTAAGAAGAGGACGATGCAAGTTATCGCGCAGCGCCGGGCCGTCGGGCGAGCTTTCGACGTGCAAGCGACATGACCAAGCAGAAGTGGGTCATTCTGATTGTGGCGCTCGGCCTGATGGGCGCGGCCGTGGCCCTGCTCACGAGACTGCAAAGCAACCAGAAGCTTGGGCAGCCGGCGGTGAAGACCCGCCCCATCCCGGGCAGCGTGCGCCTCGAAGTGGATTTGCCGGAGCGCGTGCTGGATTACACCTCGGAGGCGATGGAAGTGGACAAGGGAGCGCGTGACTGGCTGCCACAGGACACGAGCTTCGGCCAGAGGCGTTACCGGGCGCCCGATGGGTTTGAGGCGTCGATCAACGTGGTGCTGATGGGCCGTGATCGCACGAGCCTGCACAAGACGGAGTTCTGTCTGGAGGGCGCGGGGTGGCGGATTGATCGTAGCGCCACCTTGGAGACCACGGTGCGCATGGAGCGACCTTACCCTTACGATTTACCCGTGATGAAGTTCGTGGCCTCACGGGAGGCCACGGTTGGCGGAGAACAGCGGAGGGCACAGGGCATTTATGTGCTGTGGTTCGTGGCGGACGACAACGAGTGGACGGCGCGGCACTGGCAGCGGATGTGGTGGATGGCCCGGGACCTGCTCCGCACGGGCATCTTACAGCGTTGGGCGTCGGTCGGCTATTTTGCGGCCTGCGCGCCGGGCCAGGAGGACGCCACTTTCGAGCGGATCAAGAAGCTTATCATCGCCTCCGCGCCGGAGTTTCAACTGGTGCCGCGCCCGGCGGGAGCACCGCGCCCTGCCCGGCCATAAGTGGAATGGCGCGAGGTCAGCCTGGCCGGGGAGGCGAAGTGGCTGAATGGTTGCGCTGTGCGGGCGCCGGGGCTAAGAATAGGATCCTATTGATTTTGCGGGACTTTGTTGAGAATGCCTAGAGAGTAAGAACACATGCTGCGCCGCGACCGCCAGATTCGGATGCAAGTCCATCAACTGATGGATGCGTGCTTGTTCGCGGTGGCTTTCTGGCTGGCATACAGCCTGCGGGCCAACTTGGACATCATCGATCTGCTCGGTCTGGTGAACTGGGCAGTGCCGTTTGAAACCTACGTCCCGCTGTACCTGGTTCTGATTCCGGCCGCACCGATGATCCTGGAAGCGCAGGGCTATTACGCGCGGCCGCCTTTCTGCTCCCGGGGCACGACCGCCTGGAAGTTGTTCAAGGGCTGTTTCTTCGCCAGTTTCGGGCTGGTGCTGACGATGTACTTGTTCAAGATACCTGCCGTCGCCCGCGGGGTGGTCGTCTGGTTTGGACTCATCAGCTTCGGCCTCGTCTTCGCCAAGGAAGAACTGGTGCGGTGGGCGGCGACCACCCGAATGGCTCGGGAGCAGTACCGGCGGCGGGTCATCCTCGTCGGCGCCCACGACGAAACCGCGCGGATGGAGGCGGAGCTGAAGGCGAAGTCGGCAGAGGAAGTGGAGATTCTGGCGCGCGCGGACTTGAACCAGATATCGGTCCCGCGCCTGATCGAGATGCTGCACGAGCATTCGGTCAATGGGGTGATCCTCAGCGCGAAGCACGCGTATTTTGAGCAAGTCGAGGCCGCGATCCGGGCCTGTGAGCTGGAGGGCGTGGAGGCTTGGCTGGTGGCAGATTTTTTCAAAGCCCAAATCTCGCGCACCAGCTTCGATGATTTTTACGGCTGGCCTGTGCTGGTGTTCCGCTCGACGCCGGAATCGTCGTGGCCGAGAGTGGCCAAGCAGTTGATGGATTCGGGGGGATCGTTCCTGGTGCTGGCGGGCTTCTGGTGGTTGTTTGCGCTGATCGGGCTGCTGATCAGGGTCACATCACCCGGGCCGGTGTTGTTCCGCCAGCTACGGTCTGGAGTCAACGGTCGGCCGTTCACGATCTACAAGTTCCGGACGATGGTGACCAACGCCGAGCAGCTCAAGCACGAACTGGCCGCGATGAACGAAATGAGAGGGCCGGTTTTCAAAGTGACGAATGATCCGCGCGTCACGCGCATCGGGAAGTTCCTGCGCAAGTACAGCCTGGATGAGCTGCCGCAGTTTTTCAACGTCCTGCGCGGCGAGATGAGCCTGGTGGGGCCGCGTCCGCTGCCGGTGGACGAAGTCAAGCGGTTCAACGATCTGGCGCACCGGCGGCGGCTCAGCGTCAAACCGGGGCTGACCTGTCTGTGGCAGATCAGCGGCCGCAACGAGGTTTCGGATTTCAGGGACTGGGTGCGGCTGGATTTGGAGTACATTGACAACTGGTCGCTGTGGCTGGACCTCGAGATACTCTGGCGCACCTTGCCGGCGGTACTGGCGGGCACAGGGGCGAAGTGAAGCGGCGAGGCCATCGTGGAGGCGAGAACGCAAACTCCAGTTCCCGGCAACTTATGAGCAACAAGGCGAAGAATCGTTCGGCGGCCCAACCAACTTCCGTCGTCACCGGCGCCGCGGGTTTTCTGGGATCGCACCTGGTTGACCTGCTGCTGGCGCGCGGGCATCGCGTGATCGGGATTGACAACTTTGTCACCGGCACGGTGGACAACATTTCGCATCTGGGCGGCAATCCCGGCTTCAAGTTCATCGAGCAGGATGTGACGGAGTTCATTTTTCTGGACGCGCCGGTAAGTTACGTTTGGCATTTTGCGTCGCCCGCCAGCCCGATTGATTACCTGGAGCTGCCCATTCAGACGTTGAAGGTCGGCTCGCTGGGCACCCACAAGGCGCTCGGCCTGGCCAAGATCAAGCGCGCCCGCTTTCTGCTCGCCTCGACCTCGGAGATCTACGGCGACCCGCTGCTGCATCCCCAGACCGAAGATTACTGGGGCAACGTCAATCCCATCGGTCCGCGCGGCTGTTATGACGAGGCGAAGCGATTCGCGGAAGCCCTGACCATCGCCTACCACAAAGAGCATCGCGTCGAGACCCGCATTGTGCGCATCTTCAACACCTACGGCCCGCGGATGCGGCTGCACGACGGCCGGGTGGTGCCGGCCTTCATCAGCCAGGCGCTCAAGCACCGGCCGCTCACGGTGTTTGGCCGGGGCCAGCAGACGCGCAGCTTCTGCTACGTGTCGGACCTGATCGAAGGGATTTACCGGCTGATGATGAGTGCGCATGACGGGCCGGTGAACGTCGGCAATCCAACGGAAATGACGGTGCTGGAATTCGCCAAGGCCATCATTCAGGCCACCGGCTCACGCAGCAGAATTACCTACCGCCCCCTGCCACAGGACGATCCCCGTCAGCGCCGGCCGGACATTA
This sequence comes from uncultured Verrucomicrobiae bacterium, assembly GCA_963822005.1. GTDB lineage: Bacteria > Verrucomicrobiota > Verrucomicrobiia > Limisphaerales > UBA8199 > PALSA-1440. Next base: position 19,845 of record CAWGGD010000034.1, read on the forward strand.
CGCGGGCACGGAGGATTCTAGGTTGGGCGCCCAAAGTGCCGCTGGCCGAAGGGCTGGTGAAGACCATCGAGTATTTCCGGGGCAAGGTGTAGGCCGCGAGGGCGGTTTTGCTCACGGTGGATTGCGCGTGATGGGAGTACGTTGCAAGCCCGATCCAAGCGTCGTGTTGGCGTAATGCATTCGCTATGAACCCTTGATTATCCCTTAATCATCCCTTGATGTACCCTTGATGATCCCCTAATTGGCCCCCTTCTCTTCCCCAGCCCCTTCCCTCCTTTTCTATAATGAATTCGGCTCAGTGACGCCGGGGTTGGGCGGTTTTTGTTCGCGCCGAGGGGCGGTGCGCGGGCTGCACGCGTTTTGCGTGAGGCTCACCCTCGGGCGGCGGATCTTTTTGTGGAATGCCGCGGAAACCGCGCTGGCATGGTTCTTGTTAAGAAATCTGGATTGATCATGAAACTGCGCGGCATGATACGAAAGTTGCTCTCGTTTTTCCTGCCCGCCAACCAGTTCTGCTTTATCGTCCGCCGAAACCTTTTTTTCTTCTTTTCATTTGACCGGCGTTGGAGTTTTCTGTAATCACCATCGGCCGCCCGCAGGTTAACCCAACTGGGGCGGCAGGAATCTTGTCGGCCCCGGGCCGCAACCGTACATGCTGAATACAAAGTCATTTCTCGCCGTTGATTTCGGGGCGGGCAGCCTCAAGCTGGCCGAGTTCGAAGTCAACGAAGCCGGCGGCCTGCGCCTGCGGCAGTACGGCCTCCGGCCGCTCGGAGCCGAAGGGGCGCAGGAGACCACGCGCGAGGCGACCATTCTCAAAGCCCTGCAAGAGATGCTGGCCGAGAAAGCGATCAAGGCCAAGAGCGTGAACGTCTGCGCGCCGGGCTTCCACGTTTTTTCCAAGTTCGTCAAGCTGCCGCCGGTGGATGCCGGCAAGGTCACCCAGATCATCCAGTACGAAGCCCAGCAGAACGTGCCGTTCCCCCTGGAGGAAGTCGTGTGGGATTACCAGATCCTGGGCTCAGCCGCCGGCGGCGAACTCGAGGTGCTGCTGGTGGCCATCAAGGCGGACATTGTCGAAGGGCTGTTCCGGGTGACCGAGGCCAACGGTCTGAGCCTGCAACTGACGGATGTTTCGCCCGCAGCGTTGTGCAACGCCTTCCGCTACAACTACGGCGATCTGGAGGATTGCACCATGTTGCTGGACATCGGCGCCAAGACCAGCAACTTGCTGTTCTTCGAGAAGGGCAAGGTATTTTCCCGCAGCATCAATCTGGGAGCCAACTCGATCACGCAGGATTTCGCCAATGAATCGAAGCTGAAGTTCGACGCGGCGGAGAAGCTTAAGATCGAGGAAGGGTTTGTGAGCCTGGGCGGGGCGTACGAGGAACCGGAGAATCCACATCAGGCGGCGATCTCGAAGATCGCCCGGCAGTTCATGACGCGGCTGCACATTCAGGTCAACCAGACGATGCAGTTCTACCGCGGGCAGCAGGGCGGCTCGGCCCCGCAGCGGCTGTTCCTGTCCGGCGGCGCGTCGGTGATGCCCTACACGGCGCAGTTCTTTGCCGAGAAGCTGAACGTGCCGGTCGAGTACTTCAACCCGCTGCGCAACGTTCAGCTCGACCCGGCAATCAACCTGGAGGAGTTGGCGCGGGTGGCCCATTCGCTGGGCGAGGTCGTTGGCCTGGGCCTGCGCAACCTGGCGCATTGCCCGGTGGAGCTGAACTTGATGCCGGAGAGCACGCTCCGCTGGCAGAGTTTCAACCAGAAGAAGCCTTACTTCATCGCGACCGTGTCCGGCCTGGTGGCGGTGGTGGCGGCGATGGGCTTCCTGTTCGACAAGCTGGCGGGTGTCAAAACCGAAGTGTTGAAGCCGGTCGAGGAGGATGTCGCGCGCGAGGAGCGGAAGGAGGTCCAGTTCAAGAAGGCCTACCACGGCGATCTGAAGAAAGCGCAAGAGGAAGTTGACAAGCTGGTCGGCTGGATGAATGACCGTTACTACTGGGCGAGCGTGCTGAGCGAGCTGCGCCGCGTGCTGATCCGCGTCGAGCAGACCACCAAGAGCAAATCGCGGGCGGATGCGGGCGTGTGGATCGAGCAGTTATTGACCGCCGCCCCCCGGGGGACGGTGGACCCGGCCTTGGGAACCGGCGGCGGGGCTTCGCCGGTTGTGCCGGATATGCCCGGCAATGAGGGTGCCGCGGCGGCGGAATTCGCCCGACGTTATGGTCTGCCCGGCCGGGGTGCGATGCCAGCGCCCCCCGTGGCGGAGCAGGCGCCCGCGCCACCGCCGGACGGCTCGGCTCCCGGTGCAGCTCCGGCTCCCGGACTGGCCGTCACCGACACCAACCAGGTCGCCACGGTCACAATTACCTTCCGCGCCGTGAGCCTCAAGAGCGTTTCGGGCAAGCCGGAGGCCGACAAAGACGTTGCGTATGCCGTGGAGCAGGAACTGCGCAACAGTCCCCTGTTTGACCCGGACCCGCAGCAGACGCGCACCACGAGCGACGTCAGCAGCGATGAACAGACCGGCACGTTCACCTTCAGCGTTGTTGCCCGGCTGAAGCAACCGCTCAAGCTGTAGTATGGACTGGATCAAGCGGAATTTATACTTTGTGATCGGCAGCGCGGTGGCACTGGCGCTGATGGGTCTGGCAGGCTACTACCTCTACTCCAAGTGGCAGCTCAACGACGAGATCCTGGTGAAGCTCGACGAGCAATACGCCAAGCTGAAGCGTTTTGCCGAAGCGAAGCCGCATCCGGGCTCGGGCAAGGTGGATAATATCAAGGTCGCCAAAGAGCAACAGCAGCAGTTGCGTGTTTATATCCAGAAGGCCCGGCAATATTTCCAGCCTTGCCCCCCAATCCCCGTGCCGGAATCCGGCAAGTTGACGTTGACCAGCCAGGAGTTCAGCTCGGCGTTGAGCCGGACCATTGACCAGATGCAGCGCGACGCCACCAAGGCGAGCGTGGCCTTGCCGCCCAAGGCTGCCAGCGGTCAGACCTATAGCTTCTCTTTCGCCGCGCAACGGGATCGGCTGGCTTATGCCGCCGGCAGCCTCGAGCCGCTCTCGGTGCAACTGGGCGAAATCAAGGCGCTCTGCGCCGTGCTTTTCCAGGCGAAAATCAACTCGTTGGACGAGCTGCGCCGCGAGCAGGTTTCCGAGGACGATGCGAAGGGGCCGCAAACCGATTACCTGTCGGACAAATCGGTTACGAATGAACTGGCGGTGCTCGCGCCTTACGAAGTGAGCTTTCGCTGTTTCAGCTCGGAGCTGGCGGCCGTGCTCGCCGGCTTCGCCAGCGCGCCGTGCGGCCTGATGATCAAGACCATCAACGTCGAATCGGCGCCCGCGGTGTCCGTCCCCACCGACCAACTGTTCACGGCGGCCCCGGCCCCCACGCCGACTTACGCCGCTCCTCCGCCACGACCGGTGCCCGTGACTCCGGACCCCGAGGCCTCCTTTGCCGCCCGTTACGGCTTGCCGGGCGGCCGCGGCGAAGGCCGGCCGATGCCTCCCCCGCGGCCGGTTTATGCTCCGCCGGCGGCGCCAGCGGCGGCGGCGGCCAGCCGGGGCGGCCTGCCGCTGGCACTGGATGAGAAACAATTGAAAGTAACCCTGACGTTGTGTGCGGTGAAACTGCTCCCCTCCAAGTAAGATGGATTTTCTGAAGAAACATTACGAGAAGGTGCTGCTCGGCGTCGTGCTGTTGGGGTTGGCGGTGGCGGTGGCGTTCCTGCCGTTCAAGATCGCCAGTGAGAAACAGAAGCTGGAGGACATGCGCAACGCGCTCATCCACCCCAAAGTCAACCCGCTGACGAATCTGGATCTCGCCCTGCCGGACCTTGCGCTCAAGCGGGTGGCGGCGTCCGCCGTGGTGGATTTCTCTTCCCCGAACAAGTTGTTCAACCCGATGCCCTGGCAGAAGGCGGCGGACGGGACATTAATCAAGAAGAACGAAATGAACATCGGCCCGAATGCCGTGGCTATTGTCAAGATGGCTCCGCTCTACCTGAAGATCACGCTGGATGACGTGACGATGGTGGAGACGAACGCACGTTGCAAGATCGGCGTCGAGAACGAAACGACGCTCAGTCTTAAAGACCGGAAGAAGCAGAAGTACTGCAAGCTCGGCGACAAGAATGAGACCTTCCTGCTGCGGGACATCAAAGCCTCGCCCACGAATCTCAGCGTGGTGCTCGAGTTGAATGATACGGGACAACGCGTGGAGCTGGGGACGAATCAGCCCTTCCGTCGCATTGAGGGTCACATGGTTGATTTGAAATACGCGCCGGAGAACAAGGCCTGGACCAGCCGCCGCGTCGGCGCTACGCTGACTTTCAACGGCGAGGATTACAATATCGTTGCTATCACGGAGAACGAGGTTGTATTGTCCGCCAAATCGAACCAGAAGAAATGGACCATTAAGTACAGTGCCAGTGCCGCACCTTGAACCGCGCCAGTCTCTTGCCAAACGCAACCGAAACCATGATGAAAGCAGCCACCCTCTCACTCGCGTTGATCCTTTTATTCGCCGCCATTCCGGCGTCCGAGGCCCAGACACCGCCGCAGGAAGCAGCGGTCAACGAAGCCGTTTATCGCCAGGCCAACCGCATCACCTTGCGCCAGAAACTGGCGGATGCCCGGGCGGCGCAAGAGCGCCGCGCGCTTCCCTCGGCCGCCAAACTCTACGATGACGCCTGGGAACTGGTGCAGAAGATCGGCTCGGGGGTGGACGCCGAGCGCGAGCAGACCATTGCCGGTCTGGCGGCGGTGCGCCTGGAGCTGGCGCACGCGGCGCAGCGGAAGGGCGATTACAAGGAAGCCCGCACCCAGGTGGATGACGTGCTGCGCGTGGATCCTGCCAACGCGGCGGCCGGTGAACTCAAGAGCGCCAACGAGAAACTGATCGCCGAGCAGCGCGGCACTATTCCAAGTGAAGAAGTCCGGAGCCAGGTGCCGGCGATCGTCGAGGAAAAGGTCAAGGCCGGCACGCTGGTGCATGACGGCAAGCTGCTGTACGAGATGGACAAGCTGGATGAAGCCGAGAACAAGCTCAAGCTGGCCCTGAGGGAGGACCCGCACAATGAAGCCGCACTTTACTATTTGAACCTCGTTTCGGAGGCCAAGTACATCCGGGCGGCGAAGCTGCACGAGGTGACTATGCGGCAGGACATCCGCGCGGTGGAGCAGGCTTGGGCCACCCTGCCGAAGCGCGAGCTTCTGTTGGTTCCGAATCCCTACGCGCGTACAAATATTGTCCATACCGGCCAGGGCCGCCAGAACATCATCACCAAGCTCGATCGTATCCGCCTCGATAGCGTGAAGTATGATGGATTGCCGCTGGGCGAAGTCATCATCAACCTGAACGACGAAGCCAGGAAGCGCGACCCGGAGAAACGCGGCATCAACTTCCTCCTTAACCAGCACGCGGAGGCCGCGGCCCCCACTGCGGCCCCACAGGTCGGCCCGGACGGCAACCCGCTCCCGCCGCCTCCGTCGGAGCAGGTGGATATGAACTCAATCGCCATCAAGATTAATCCCGCGCTGACCGATATGCGGTTGGCGGATGTGCTGGATGCGATCGTGAAAGTGGCCGACCAGCCCATCAAGTACCTCGATTGAAGATTATGCGATCGTGTTCTCGTTGCGGGCCCAGGAAACGCCCCCGCTCTACGTTCGCACCTTCAAGGTGGACCCCAACACGTTCTACCAGGGGCTGCAAGGCGTCGGCGCTTTCGTCTTTGGCGAGTCCATGAATGTGGGTCAGAATACCGGCGGGGGCAGTATGGGCGGCGGCGGTGGGAGCATGGGCGGCGGCGGCGGGAGCATGGGCGGGCAAAACCAAAACACGATCAGCGGCTCGGTTATCTCCCGGATTTCGGTCGCTCCGGGCGGCATCACGGGCGGCCGGTCGGGCGGCCAAGGGGGGATGCAGCAAGGGGGAGCCGGCGGCGGGGGTGGCGGTGGCTTGAAGTTCATCACCACCACCAATAACATGGAAGACGTCTCGCGGGCCGCCATCAATTACTTCGCCGGCTTGGGGGTGGATCTGGATCCCGTCCGATACCCGGGCAAGGCCCTCTTCTTCAACGATCGCCAGGGGATGCTGGTGGTCCGCGGCACTTCGCAGGACCTCGATATCATCGAGGTGGCGATTCAGATCCTCAATATCGTCCCGCCGCAGATCAACATTAAGGCCAAGTTCGTCGAGATTTCCCAGAGCGATACCCGGGCGCTGGGTTTCGACTGGTATCTGGGCAACACGTTGATGAACAACGGCACCATTGGCGCCCAGGGCGGTACCGCTCCTTCCTACGCCGGCAGTCCGACCGCCGCCAACCCGATCGGCGCATTCCCTGGTAATCCGCTGGCCAATCCCCCCACCACCATTGCTCCCAGTGCAACGGATCAACTTGTGACCGGCGGCCTGCGCAACCCGTCCACCTCGATCTTCACGCTTACGGGCATCCTGACCGACCCGCAGTTTCGGGTGGTCATCAAGGCGCTGCAGCAAAGGAGCGGGGCCGAGCTGCTCGCTCAGCCGGAGGTGACCACCACCAGCGGCCGGCAGGCCCAGATGAAGGCCGCCGAAATCAAGACGATTATCACCGGTTTTGGTTTCAGCCAGCAGACGGGCGGGACCGGCGGCGCGGTCGGAGGTGGTACCACCGTGCAAACTCCGGGCACGGCGTTTGTGTATCCCTTCCCCGAGCAGATGGAGCTTGGGCCCGTGCTGGACGTGATTCCCTGCGTGCTCTCGGATGGGTTCACCATCAACCTGACGGTAATCCCGACGCTGACCGAGTTTGCGGGCTACGACAACCCCAATGAAGTGAACGCTTCAGGAATCCTGACGACCGGGGCCTTTCCCGGCGGCGCGGTGCTGATTCCCACGGTGCTGCCGGTCTTCCGGGTGCGGCAGGTGGTTTCCGCGGTCAACGTTTGGGACGGCCAAACGCTGGTGCTCGGGGGCCTGCTCGCCGAGACCGTCACCACGGTCAAAGACCAGGTGCCCATGCTCGGCGACCTGCCGCTGGTGGGCCGTCTGTTCCGCAGCGAATCCAAGAATACCAACAAGAAGAACCTGCTCATCTTCGTCACTCCCATGCTCATAGACCCCGCGGGCAACCGGCTGCATTCGGAGGACGAGCTGCCGTTCGCGATGACGGGTGTTCCGGCGCAACCGGCGGCGATCCCCGCGCAGGCAAGCAACTGATCGAAACGATGCACCGGCCTCTTCTACTTCCCGAGAGCCTGTAAATGTCCGTGAATGTCCGAACGTATGTCCTTGTCAATCTTCGCCCGTAACGCATTGGCCTGCGGGTGCCTGGCTCTTGCCGCGCCCGCCGCTGTCCTGGGCCAAACCAACTATCTGCCCAACGGCGTGCAGTACGCTATCGCCGGCTCCGTGCCGGGAGACCAGGCATCACCCCGGCTGGGCCTCAGTCCGTCCGGCGGATACCTGGTCTGGGAGGACAATATCACCGATGGGGATAGTCTGGGCATCAGCGCCCTGCGGTTGGACGCCGGCTTCTCCGGTTCTCCCGGCCCGTTGTCTTCGTTTAGGGTGAACGCCATCGGCGCCGGGACCCAGGAACACCCGCAAGTTTCTCTGCTGAACGGTGGCGGAGCGGTCTTCGTCTGGCAGGGCGGGCGACAGGGCTTTCAGCGCATTTACGCGCGGTTCCTTTCCGCGGGCAATATCTGGGCGACCGGCGACCTGCTAGTAAACACGTTCACCAACAACTCCCAGGTTGATCCCGTTGTGGCGACGTTGGCCGACGGCAGCGTCGCGGTGGCCTGGGCCAGCTTCAACCAGGTAGCTGCCACCAGCCTGCAGGACCTCTATGCCCAGGTGCTCTCGCCCAGCGGCCAGAAGCTGACCAATGAATTCCGCGTGAACCAGTTCGTCAGCTACAACCAGCGCAGCCCGGCGATCACCGCGCTGAACGACGGTCGGTTCGTCGTCGTCTGGGTTTCCGAACAGCAGAATGTCCTCGAGGTGCCCGGCGACAGCCAGGGCCTCTACGGCACCTTGTACGGCCGGGCTAGCGTGGACGTTTACGCCCGGATATTCAACCCCTCCGGGTCGCCGGCGGGCAATGAATTCATCGTCAACACCAATGCAGCTATTTGCTCCAGCCCGCAGGTCGCGGCGGGACCTGGCGGAACCTTCCTGGTGGTCTGGACCGAACGAAACCGGATGGCTGTTACGAGTGGGTGGGACATCCTGGGACGGACCTTTTCCAGCGCCGGCATCGGCGGCGCCGTTCGGGGCGTCAACACGACCCGGTTTGGCGATCAGTATCTGCCGCGGGTCAGTTGGGATGGATCGGATTACCTGGTCGTGTGGACCAGCCTGGGTCAGGATGGCTCGCAGGAGGGCGTCTTTGGGCAGTTCCTGCACGATGACGGCTCGCCCGACCAGGGTGAATTCCGCGTCAACACCACCTGGATCAGCCAGCAAAAGCATCCCGCCGTCGCCTCGGACGGCCAGGGGCGGTTCCTGGCGGCGTGGACCAGCTATGGCGGCGGGGCCAGCGGCTTCGACTTGTATGCGCAGCGGTACGTCAATGTCTCGCAGCCGTTGCCGGCCATGAACGCGCCCTTCATATACGTGCCATTCATTTTGGACGCCGACTGGAACTACCAGCCGCAAGTGCAGGTTTCTTGGCCCGCTCAGTCCGGCCTCCCTATTGATCGTTATGAAGTCTACCTCAACGGCACTCTAGCCGCGTCAGTGACCACTAACGTCTGGACCATAACGGCGGCAGACGGTTTGAGGCCCAGCACCACCAATTGGTTCCAGGTGGATTACCTGACCACCAGCGGACGGCGCGCCCCGTTGTCGCCGGCGGCCCGTGCCATCACCTGGAGCGGGTATAACTGGGACGGCATTCCGTACGAATGGATGGCCCTCTACTATGGGCGGACCAACTCGTCGCATTGGCCTTCGGGCTACGCCTATGTGGCGCCCGGCGGTCCAACCGTCCTACAGGTGTTTCTGACCGGCGCCGACCCGACGAATCCGGCGACGTGGCTGCGAACGGCCATCACCCACACGCCGCAAGGCTACTTCCTGACCTGGAATCCGCGGCCGGGCCTTACCTATCAGGTGCAGACCTCCACCAATCTGGCCGCCTGGCTGAATCTGGGCTCGCCGCGGTTTGCGGCCGGCACGGCCGACTCGCTTTACCTCGGTCCCAGCAACGCCGGTTATTACCGGGTCATGTGGCTGTACTAAAGGAGCTTGTATGTTGCGATTATTGAAACGAGCAGCGTGGATCGGGTTCCTGGCGGCCGGCCTGTCGCCGGCCCACGCCTTTTCGCTGCTGGGGCCGTTTAACGAGGCCTACCAGGTCGCGGATTTGGGATACCAGGTTCCCGGACGTGGCGATATCGGGGCCCCGAAGAACATCGGCGAGGATTATCGCCGCAACACTCCGATCCTTTACTACGCCTTCGACGAGAACTTTCTGGATTACTTCGGTTCCAATGGTGTCTTGGCGGTGGAACAGGCGTTCGCGATCTTGAACAATCTGACCAACGTTTCGAACTACAGCCTGGACCTGTCCGAAGTCCCGCTCGAAGTGACGCGGTTCAATCAAACCGCCGGGGCCCTCAATCTGATGGACCTGAAATCCGCAACGCTCCACATCCTGATGGAGCAGTTGGGCCTGGCGGACCCGATCCGCTATACCTGGACCTTGCATGCCCGCGTCGCCGGCGCCGCTTGCCCGATCGGCAACGAGTATCTGGTCACCAAGCGCAATCTCGAAATCGTGCCTTCGAACCTCGATCAGCTCCAGTATTCCAGCTACATCAACGGAGTGGTCTTCTCGTACTATATTCGCGAGTATTGTGCGGCTCCTCCCTTTGGCGCTCCCTTGGCCGAGGCGATTGAGGTAACCCCCGAGATCTTCCCCAATGCCAGACGCTACTCCCCGGTGGCGTCCGGCAGCCTAGGCCGGGCGCCGGGCGAGTTCTATACCGGCCTGACCCGCGACGATATCGCCGGGCTGAGGTATTTGCTCCGGTCGGGCCACGTTCACTGGGAGGACAACCCCGTCGACAGCCTTGTGTACTTCACCAACAATGCCCCCGCCGCGCTGCAGTTGCTGGTGACCTCGAACCTCACCCTGCTGGCCGCTCAATCCCTGACGAACGATGATGCCGCCCTCCAAGCCCTCTATCCGGACCTCGTCCTTGTGCCGGGCAGCACGATCCCATCCTTTACCAACCTCGTCACCACCAACCTCTCGGGTTATTATACCAATTACCCGTTCGACCCGGTCGGCACTCCGCCGCGCCTGGTGTTCACCACCAACTACACCACTAACGTCGCCACCATTTACCGCCGCGCTTTCGCCAACGTCGTGACCAATTCCTTTTCGCCCGTTAGCTTCGTGACCGTCATCGAAACCAACCTCTACGTCCCCCCCATGGCGCCGCCGGGCTTCTTCCAGACCAACACCACGACCCGGACCATGCTCACCAACATAATAACGGGAGACTTCTACATCATCCCCACCAATGGCTGTGACTTGCGGATTCTGTCGAATGTGCTGACCACGGCCATCGGGCTGGTGAACTCGAATTCGCTGGTGGTCACCAACGTGCCTACCAATGCGGTCAGCGGCACCTACCTGCTGTCGCGCACCTATATCTCCTGGTGGACCAACCATCAATACGCCTATTTCCCGGTGCTCTGCCTTACCAATCAGCCGGGCTTGCGCCGCGGCGTCGAGAAACTCACCTTCGTCAAGACCGCCTACGACTCGCTGCTGGGCCGGTTCTATGCCCCGCAGACCAACTTCTTCACCATGACCACCGTCACCAACAGCACCAATTGGGTCCAGGTCTATCAGCGCGTCGCCACCACCCCGGACTTCCTCTTCACGGCGCAAGACATGTTGCCCGGGCCGGGCGGGCCGCTGCTGTGGTTCAACGCGGCCCGCAGCATTAACTTCAACTCGACGAACGCGCTGGCCGGTCTCGCCGGGCCGGGGACCATTGACCGGTCCACTTTGATCACCTTCAACAAGGCCGGGCCCATCTTCTACAACACGGTCACGAACCACAGCTATTCCTTGGATGAGCGCACCGCCGAGCAGTATGCGATGTGGGGCTCTTATGACGACAGCACCAATGCTCCGGTGGTCTATCCCAACGGCACCAGCATTGCCGCCATCGAGAGCCAGATGCTCATGCAGGTCACCAGCGTCAGCCTGCCGCCGGGCAAAGTCGGCCGGGCCTACTCCACTCAACTCACCGGCACCGGCGGTTCCGGGGCGCCGTATCTCTGGTCATTGGCGCCCAACTCACCCGCCGTCCCGCCCGGATTGGTGCTCACCCTCGACGGTCGCCTGGCCGGCACCCCAACCACGAGCGGCATCTCGTCCTTCTTCGTTCAGATGACCGACCGGACCGATTCGGCCCGCTTCACGGTGTGGCAGGTGACCCTCACCGTATTGCCTTAGCCCGGATGCACCTGCGGCGCGCTGAAAGAACTTAGACTCGCAACCATGAAAAGACTGATTCTCACCGGCCTGGCCAGCCTGGCACTGGTGCCGCTGGCGGCGAGCGGGACGGATTCCGCGTTTGTCAACAACCTGGTCCGCGTCTATCCGCCCGGCGTGCCGCCCCAGATTGACGCCACCAACTTCATCAACAACTCCGCTTTCATTGACAATACGGTCAATTCGCTGTTTATCGCGCCCTACGCGACGGCCAACACGGTCAACTACACGAACTTTGGCGTGCTCGGCGCTCTGGAGGGTTTCCGGTTTGACACCTTTGACACCCACACCCAGACCCCATACTACACCAACGCCGCCAATCTGCATAATGAGGTGGGCGCCGTCATTAACTGCGGCGGCACCAACAACGGCCCTTACTTCGCGACCAACTTCGCCTTCTACAGCTCGGCGCCCGAGGCGCTGTGTCTGGCCTCGGCGACGAACATCGTCAATCGCGGCACCATTGAAATGGGGCCAGACAGCGTGCTGAGCCTGCACGGGGAGAATGTCAGTCTGTCGGGCGGCCTGGTGAACATGGAGGGGTTTGAAACCGGGGACTTCTTCGGCACCGCCGGGACGTTTGATGGGTACTGGGGATTCGGCTCGAGCGCTGCGTACAGTCCGGCCTCATACTATGGGCCCTTCTTTGCGCTCGCACCGGACCATTGGGTTACCAACCGCTATTACTCGGACTATCAGTCGTTTTTGTCTCTGCCCCTGGCCAACGGCTACTTAGACCCAGCCTTCGCGCGCGGCCCCTCCAACAACTGGTGGCAGGTGGTGTTCCTGCAGAACTCGGAACCTTCGATGAGCAACAATGTTTACTTCGCCGGCGCCAGCGTGGTGGAATGGGTTTGGCCCTCGACCAACATCATCACCGGCATTGCCCAGACGAATTACCTGCGCCTGTACGACGGCCTGATGAGTTACACCAACCTCGCGCTGATCACCAACGGCCTCGCCCCCGCCAACACCGGCTACAGGTATACCTACATCCCCACCAACTACTCCTTTTTCCGCAGCGCATCGCCGTTCTTCAGCACCCCGGCCAACCCCGGCCTGCCCTTCGGGATCTTTGGCCCCACCGACGATATCCAGACCGAATACACCGCCTACGAAGCCGTCTTCCTCCCCACGACGGTCATCGTCCCCGAACTGGCCCCCCGGACCTACAGCAACATGCCGGGCCGGATCGAGATCGCCGCCGATAAGCAGCTTGACTTGCGATCCAGCCGCATCTCCGGCCTGAATTACCTGCGCCTCACCGCCACCAACCATTTCGTCCAGGATCCCAACACCCGCATCCTGACCGCCGTCGCCGACTACAACCTGGGCGTCACCAACAGCACCCTCACCGTCAGCAACTTGCTGGCGCCCACCTGCCCGCGGCTCAACGGGTTCGTGGACCTTTTCAGCACCCGTTGGACCAATGTCAACGCCGGCATCACCAACACCTACCACGTCCTGATGGTGGACAGCCACCTCGCCAGCTCTTCCCCCAGCGCCCTCCAGAACCTCACCCTGCACGCAACCAATGTCGTCATCAGCGACGTCCTCAACGTCCTCTCGAACATTACCATTGACGCCTACAGCCTGACGATCACCACCAATGGACCTAACGCGCAGACGCCGGTCGGTGAACTTAACTTCCCTCCCGGCCTCGCCCTGGGGGCCGGCAATCTCCCCCGGCTGCGAACCTTGACCAACTACGGCGTCATCAGCGTCCAGAATGCTGCCGACTTTGGCAGCTCCGCCCAGCCCTATTGGCACTTTATGAACTATGGCAGCGTGCTGGCCCAAGGCTGCTCGATCTGGTCCACCAACTTCGTCAACACCGGCCTGATTGATGCCGGACCGGGCGGCATCAATCTCTCCGCCACCTCCGCCGTCCTTAGCAATGGCATGCTGACCGCCTCTTTTAACATCATCCTGAATGCCGGCAGCCTGCTCGTCAGCAACCACGTGCTGAATGCCGGTAAAGGCCTGGTCATCTGGGCCACCAATTCGCTCAACGACGGCGGCCCGGACAGTGCCAGCTACTGGATGTCCGGCGTGCTCGGATTCAAACTCCCCTCGCTGCCGCCCATCGCCAGCCTCCTCGGCACGACCATCACCGGCACCGCCCCCGCTTGGGCCTCAGTGGCCAGCCAATGGGCTGGCCAGGACCACGGCGTCACGCCGGCCGGCTTCAGCAACAATGCGGCCCTCGGCCGGCTCATCCTCGATGGCGGGTTGAACAGTTCGTTCGTGCTCCAGGCCCCCGCCGGCACCAACGCGCTTTACGTGGATTACCTGGAGTTGCGTAATTACATGACCAACTTCGACAGCAGCGGCAATCTCGCGAACTTGTACTTTGGCCCGGGCATGAAGATCTATTACGCGCAGGCCATTATCAACGGCGTCTCGTTTGCCGAGAAGCTCAACGGCAAGAATGGTGGCGGGTTGAACTGGGTGTCCGACTATGCCGGCGCCTTCAGCTCGACCAACATGGTCTATCCCGATGGCACCACCAACCGCCTGAATCTGGCCCTGGTGCAGAGCTGCAACCTGGATTCCGATGGCGACGGCATCGCCAACTGCCAGGACCTCACCCCGGTCCTGGTGCCCTCGCAGATCGGCCTGACCGTCGCGCTCACCAACACGCCCCAGCGGGCCGTCGCGCTCTTCTGGAACAGCATTCCCTACGCGACGAATTCCGTCTTATACGCGCCGTCCGTGACGGCGCCCAACTGGCAGGTTTTAACCAATTTCGTGCTCGGCCCAGTGGGCGGCCGGCAGCGGTTTGTGGATCCGGTCGGAGCAGGCGGCCGGATTTACCGCGTGCGCGTGGATGCCGCGGGACCGTAGTCGGTGGACGACTCCGGAACAGCGGGCCTGCTGAGGCCTTAGCTGCCGCCGGGGCGTAGGGAATGTGTTGTTTGACTGGTCAACTTTAGTGAAGTGTTATGCGAAGATTGCAAATGAATATCTCTAGCCTGGGCCGGCTCGGATTGATGCCACTCGGAATCGCGGCGTGGATCGGCCTGGCCGCGGCCGCCCTGGCCCAGACGCCCCCGAATAATGATTTTGGCAGCGCCCAGGCCATCCCCGTTGGCTTTAACGATTGGGGTACGGTTAACGGAAACAATGCCAATGCCACCGCCCAGCCGGGCGAGCCACCCCACGCCGGCACGCCCGCCGTCAACTCGATTTGGTACTCGTGGACCGCGCCCAAGGATGGCACGATTTACCTCGACGCCTTCAATAGCTCCTTCACCGCCCGGGTGGCCGTTTACGCCGGCACGGTTCTTTCCAACCTGAGCGTGATGGCGGCTAGCGACTTTAATTCACCGTACGCCGGGACCACCAGCATGGCGGAATGGAAGCTGGGTGGGGTCCAGTTCCGCGCCAGCGCAGGCACTACCTACTACATCGCCGTGGACACCCAGGATGGGGGGACTGGCGCTGTCGTCCTGAACTGGACCTACCATTCTTCCGGCCTGTTTCGGTTCACCTCGACGGCCTACGACGGCATCGAAGGTCAGGGCGCGATCTATATCACCATTACGCGCCTTTTCGGTAGCGACGGCTGCGTGAAGGTCAACTACGAGACGGTCGATGGCACGGCATCCGGCGGTACCGACTATGTCCCCATTGTCAACGGCGAGATCATTTTCGAGAATCAGGAATCGAGCCGCACCTTCCCGGTGACCATTTATCGGGACTTCCGCGTGGCCGCCCCCAACCGCGATTTTCAGGTCAACCTGACAGCCGTGGCCTTGACCAACGAATTCGATACTCTGGTCAATCCGCCCCGGATTGACTCAGCCCTACCTTCTACCACGGTCACCATCCTGGATGCGGATGTTGATCCGGCTGAGGGACCGGTGCCGGCGACCAATGCCGTTGTCAACTTTGTTAGCCGGCGGATCTTGATACCGGAGGAGGTCGGGGTCAACGGTACCGTTACTATCTGGACCACTGTGGTGGCTCGTACCGGTACCAACAACTCCGGATGTCGTATTCGCTGGGCGGTGGACAGCGATCGCCCCCCCACGCCGACCACTTTCTGGGATGACATCTTCACGCTATCCGCCGGTTCGGACTATGCCCATGTGACCTCGTCCTCAGCGGATTGGGCCAATCCGCTCTGGGATGTCCAGCCCGAATACAATCAAACCGGAGGCGCTGGCTGGGGTGAGCTGACTTGGGGACAGAACGACTTCGATCCCAAGGAAATCAATTACACGGTTACCAACGACACTCGTGTCGAGTTCAACGAGGATTTTATCTTCCGGCTGTATCGGGTGCCTGGCGCCAGCGATAGCGCCGCCCCCGGCTACGCTGGGGAATCGATCAGGACCATCCTCTTTGATGACTATCCCGCAGGCGCATTGGATCCCGTCTTCAATGCGGACTACACGACGACAAATGACCCGCCGGACAACCCCAACCCGGGCGCCAATGGTACCGTGTTTGCTTTGGCCGTGCAGACGGACGACCGGCCGGTGGTCGTCGGCAACTTTACGGCTTACAACAGCACGCCCCGCAACCGCATCGCGCGCCTGACGGCGAATGGCACCTTGGACCCCAGCTTCAATCCGGGCGCGGGGGCCAATAGCTTTATCAACGCCGTGGCGCTGACTCCGGCGGGTCAGATCGTGATCGGCGGAGGCTTCACGGCCTTTAACGGCACCTCGCGGCGCGGCGTCGCCCGCTTGAACAGCGACGGCAGCCTCGACATGAACTTCAATCCTGGCGTCGGGGCGGACGGCACGGTGTGGGGGCTCGATCTCCAATTGCCGGACGGCCAGGTGGTCATTGGCGGGGATTTCACCACTGTCAACGGCGAAGTTCGCAAATACGTCGCCCGGCTGAACCCTAACGGGTCAGTGGACCAGACTTTCCTTCCGGCAGTCCCGGACGACATGGTCAACGCGGTCGCGGTGGACAACACCGGCAAAGTCATCATCGGCGGCGCCTTCACCACGATCAACGGCGTCCGTCGCCGGTGTATCGCGCGCCTGAATATCGACGGTTCGCCGGACAACACCTTCAATCCCGGCACCGGCGTGGACGGTCCTGTCTATGCCATTAAGATACAGACCGATAACAAGATCCTGATCGGCGGGGCTTTCGCCCAGTTCGATTTACGCCAGCGCAAGAGCATTGCCCGTCTCAATACGGACGGTTCGCTCGACACAACCTTCAGCCCGGGAACCGGCTTTGACGGCCCAGTTTATGGCCTCGGGCTCGAGCTGAGCAACGGCACCAACGCCTACATCTATGCCGGGGGCCTGTTCAGCTTCTACAACGATACGCACCGCCTGGCCCTCGCCCGCCTGTTTATGACCGGCGAACTCGACACCGGCTTCCTGGATACGGCCTACGACCAGTTTGCCGGCTTCCCCACCAGCAGCTTTACCCCTGAACTTGAACCCCGGAGTTACATTTACGGGATCGGGATGCAGCAGGGGACCAATGTCATCGTCGGCGGCAGATTCCTCCGCGTCGGCGGCGGCCGGAATGACGATGCCAGGATCCGGCCGCCCGATATGTCCCCTTATACTCGCGCAGCCTGGCGGCAGCGCAGCAACGTCGCGAGGCTGCTGGGCGGCTCGACACCGGGACCGGGCAGCATCGGGTTCATTCACAACCCTTACACCGTGGACCAGAACTATGGTATTTTCCCGGTCACTCTGATCCGCGCCAATGGCGATCTGGGCCAGGCCCGCGTCAACTTCTCACTGCCCTATGCCCAGCCGGGCCCCGGCGTCGCCCTCAGCGGTAGAGACTTCGTCTATGGGGTGATCCAGCAGCTCTACCCGTGGCTGTGGCCGACGTGGCCGTGGAGGGATCCGGCGCCTTGGCCCGACCATTGGATGAAGAGCGATGGCCAGGCGGGCCTCCTCTACAACGTAAGGCTAACAATTCCTCCCACCACGCTCGTGCAGGGCAATCGCTCGATTGGCATGGAGCTGGCCCTGCCGGGTGGGCCGGACGTCTTTTTCCTCGGCGGCGAAAATATCCCGCTGGGCACCGCTCTGGCCGCCTCTGAGGCCGGGCTCACCGTTGTGGACAATAACCGGCCTGCGGGAGTGCTCGGCTTTACGGCCAGCAGCTTCGTGTTCAACGAAGGCAGCGGCTTTGCTACCATCACCGTCACCCGCACTAACGGCAGTGCGGGTCAGGTCAACGTCCAGTTCCAGACCACCACCGCCACTAATGGCTTTCCGCCCAGCCCCTATCCCGCCGCCCTGGGAACCGATTACTATGCCACCAACGGGGTGCTGACCCTCGGTGACGGCGAAACCAACAAGAGCTTTGCCGTCCGGCTGAGTGACAACACGCTGGTCCAGCAGGATCGCACCGTGAACCTCCGGCTGCTTAATCCCGGAGGTGGTGCAACGCTCGGCCTTTCCAACGCGGTCCTCACGATCATTGACAACGATTATCTCCCCGGTCGCCTCAATTTCTCGGCCGCCACCTACGCTACGAACAAACATGCGGGCGCCGCCACCATCACCGTCACCCGCACCGGCGGCAGCCTGAACCTGGTCACCGTCCAGGCCGTTACCACCAGCCTCGGCAGCGCCGTCCCCGGGGTGGATTACGTCGCCGTCACCAACACCTTGACCTGGAACAACGGCGACTCCTCGCCGCGCACCTTCACCGTGCCCATCATCACCAACGGCGTGCCGGGGCTGGACAAGACCGTCGTGCTCCAGCTCATGAACTTCTCCGACCAGCGCACCGCCGGAGTCCGCACCAACGCCGTTTTGACCATTATCAATGATGACTTCTACGGCGACCTCAGCTTCAACGTCACTAACTACATCGTGAACGAAAGCGGTGGCTACGCCACTCTCACCGTCATCCGTCGCAACGGCAGCGCCGGGGGCGTCCAGGTCAACTACTCAACGGCTGACGGCACCGCTCTCGCCGGGCGTGATTATGTGAGTGCCAGCGGCACCCTCGCCTTCGCCGCCAATGAGGTGGCCCGGAGCTTCAATGTGCCGATCCTGGACTCTGCCGCCACCAACGCGCCCTACCCCAACGGGCAGTTGGACTTCAGAGTCAACCTCAGCAATGTCCAGCCTCCGGGCCCCCCGCCCGCAACCATCTCTACCCCCTTAGCCGTCGTTACCATCCTTGATAGCGAGCAATACTACAACGTGCCCGCCGGTTCCGTGGATACCACCTTCGAGCCTGCCGGCGGTCTTAACGGCGATGTCCACAGCCTTGCCTTGCAGGCCGACGGCAAGATTGTCGTCGGCGGGGACTTTACCTTTGCCGGCGACTACAGCCGGAATAGCGTCGCTCGCTTTGAAACCAATTCGTCTCTGGACCTGACCTTCCTCCATGACGGCGGCGGCGCCAACGACTCCGTCCGCACGCTCATCGTCCAGTCCGATCAACGGACCGTCCTGGGCGGCTGGTTCACCTCCATCGGGGGCGTGCACCTGAACTACCTCGCGCGCCTCAACTTCGACGGCACTGTGGATGGCGGCTTCAACCCCGGGTCCGGGGCCGACAACCCCGTTTATGCCCTGGCCGAATGCTTCATCCGGGGCAGCCGCAAACTCCTCGTCGGCGGTGCCTTCGGCTCCTTCAACCAGCTCCCCTTCAACCATGTTGTCCGCCTCAACAACGACGGCACTGTGGACGCCGGCTTCCAGCCCGGGATGGGCGCCAGCAGTAACGTCTATGCCATCGCCGTTTATCCCACCAACACCCTGAACGGCGGCAAGATCCTCATCGGCGGCGCTTTCACCAACTATAACGGCGTCCCCCGCTCGGGCATCGCCCGCCTCAACCCCGATGGCTCCCTCGACCCGACCTTCAATCCCGGCAGCGGGGCCGACGGCATCGTGCGCGCCCTCGCCATCCAGTTGGATGGCCGGGTCATCGTCGGCGGCGACTTTACCCGCTTCAATGGCCGGCTCTCCAGCGGCGTCGCCCGCCTCCTCGCGGATGGTTCCCTGGACTTGCCCTTTACCGCCAACCTTGGACCCTACACCAACGGCGCCGTCTATGCCATCGCCTTGCAGCCCGACACCCGCATCCTGTTGGGCGGCGCCTTCAGCAGTTTCAACGGCGTCACCCGCAGCAATCTCACCCGCCTGAACTTCGATGGCACCGTGGATACCGCCATCAACTTCGGCGGCGGCGCCAACAATTATGTCGCCGCCTTGGCCGTCCAGCCCGACAACCATATCGTTCTGGGTGGCGGGTTTACGGCGGTGGACGGCCAGCCGCGCTCGCGCCTGGCCCGCATTTACGGTGGCTCCCTGGGCGCCCTCGACCCCGCGGGCAGCTTCGAGTTCGCCGCGCCTGTCTTCTCCTATAACCAGAGCGACACCAATTCCCTTGTCACCGTCCGCCGCCAGGGCGGCACCGCCGGCACCAACGTCACCGTGGACTTCCTCACCTTCGATGGCACCGCTGTCGCCGGCGTCAACTACCTCGGCGTCTCCAACACCCTGGCCTTCCCACCGGGTGAAACCTTCGCCCGCGTCCGCATTCCCTTCCTCCCCGACGCGCAGCTCGGCCCCGATCTCACCGTCGGGCTCCTGTTGACCAATCCCCAGCCGGCCGACGTCGCGCGCCTTGGTCTCCAGCCCCAGGCCACCCTCGTCATCGTCAACGACAACTGCCTCGTCCGGTTTTCCGACTCGGCCTATTCGCGCAACGAAAACGCCCCGGATGGCCGGGCGACGATTTCCCTGGTCCGCGACGGCGGCTTGCGCAATGCCGTCGCAGTGAACTTTGCCACCACCACCAACGGCACCGCCCGGCCCGGCATTGATTTCACCATGGTCAATCAGACGGTCACGTTCGCGCCCGGCCAGACCAACCAAAACGTCTTCGTGCCCATCTTCCACGACCAGGGTCTCACGGGCGATAAAACGGTCTTCATGCAGTTGGCCAATGTCAGCGGCCCAGGCGCCTGTCCTCGGCAGCCCGTCCCAGGCCACCCTCACCATCCTAGACGATGTCCGCATTCCGCAACCCACCAACAACGCGTTCCTAAACGCCCGGGGCATCACCGGTTCCCTGGGCACCACCACCGTCAATACCGTTGATGCGAACGCCGAAGCGGGTGAACCCGCGCACGCCGGCTACCCGGCCACCAACTCTGTCTGGTTCTCCTGGGTGGCGCCGTTCGACGGACCGGTCAGTTTCGACACCTACGGCAGCGACTTCGACACGGTCCTGGCCGCTTATACCGGGAACAGCATCGCCAACCTCAACACCGTCGCGGCCAACGATTACATCTATAACGACGTGCCGCCGTGGATAATTAATGTACCGGCGTTCGTTCCGTATTCGAATCCGAGCAAGATTTCGTTCAACGCCCAGGCCGGGACGACCTACTACCTCGCCGTGGACGGCGTCAACGGCGCCGCCGGCAATGCTTCGCTAAGCTGGTCGTACCACTCCGCGGGAGTGTTTCGCTTCAGTTCCGACTATTACGTGTGTGCCGAGACGGACTCCACGATCCTGGGCTCCTCGACGACCAGCCGGAGTGCCCTCGGCGCGCGGGTGACGGTGACGCGGGTGGCAGGCGCCTGCGGTCGCGCGCTGGTGAATCTCCTCACTGCCGACGGCAGTGCGACCTCCCTGTCCGACTATCAAACGGTCCTGGCCACCCTGGTCTTCGACGATTGGGAGATGAGCAAGAACGTCATCATCCCCGTCGTCTGGAACCCGGGCTGCGGCACCAATCGGTTCTTCACGGTCAACCTGATCAATCCGCGCCTGGACCCGGCGGAGTCCTCGGCGGTGCTGCCGCCGCGGCTCGATCCGGGCCACAGCATCAGCACCGTGCTGATCAAGGAACATGACGGCGAACCGACGCTCACCAACTATGTCTGCCAGACCGGACCCCGCGGTCTGGTGAACTTCGAGCGTGCGACATACCGCACGACGAGAGAAATTGGCACGGTCGTGATCTGGGTGGACCGCATGGGCGTCACCCCCAGCCCCATGCCGGGTGCGAGAATCGCCTGGGTGGTTGACAGCGTCGCCGGCCCTGACCTTACGGACTTCTTGGATAACGGCCAGTACCCTGTTTTTGGTACTACTCTGACTTCGGGCTACGAATTCGACCTCTCAGCCAGCTCGGACTACGCCAAACCGGAACCGACGACCGATATCTTCTTGCCGACCATTTGGCCGAGCCCGGCCCCGCCGGATTTCCTGCCCCAGTATCAACATGCCCCCGCAGGCATTTGGCGCGGCTGGGGCGAATTGACTTGGGGACAGAATGACTTTGCATCCAAACCGATCCTTATAACGATCTACAACAATACCACGCCGAATTTCAACCGCGATTTTGTGATCCGGCTGTACCCGGTTCCGAATGCGCAAGACAATGCGATGATCGGCGACATCGGACGCACGGTCGTGACCATCCTGAACAACGACGATTCCCGGCCGTACGACATGGGTTACAATACCAATGTCGTGCTGTATGATCCCGCCGGGGCAGTTGATCACTTTTTCAACCCGGACAACGAGTTGTATAGCCAGCCGGCGATGAACACCGCGCCTGGGGCCAATGCCTTGGTGTATGCCATGGTGCTCCAACCTGATGGCAAGGCCGTCATTGGGGGCAATTTCACCTCCTACAACAATACCAATCGCTATCACATTGCCCGCGTCAATACCGACGGCACGCTGGATACCTCCTTTGACCCGCAAGCCGGCGTCGCTTACAGCATTGACCAGCGCCTGGCCAGCGTCACCACCTTGGCCCGCGACTCCAATGGCCGGTTCATCATCGGCGGCCTGATGACCACTTACAACGGCGTCCAGCGCAATGGCGTCGCCCGCCTCAACAGCAACGGCAGCCTCGACCCCTCCTTTAACCCCGGCCTCGGCACCACCAATACCGTCTGGTCGGTCCTCATCCAGCCGGACGGAAAGATCCTCGTCGCGGGTCAATTCACCTCCTTCGATACCCAGGCGCGGCGGCACATTGTCCGGCTTAACGCCGATGGCACGGTGGACCCGACCTTCGATCCCGGCCCAAACGGTCCGGACGGCAACGTCTATGCCCTGGCCCTGGCCAACAACTCCAGTAACGCGCCTATTGTCATCGGCGGCGCCTTCACCGCCATCGGCGGCCAGCTCCGCGGTAACATCGCCCGGCTGAATGCGGACGGGACGCTCGACCCGACCTTTGCCCCGTTGCTCGGCGCCAACGGTGTCGTCCGCACGGTCGCGGTCCAGCCGAACGGCAAAGTGCTGCTGGGGGGTGAATTCACCCGGGTGGACAACCTCCGCTTCAACCGGCTGGCTCGCCTCAATTCCGATGGCCGGGTGGATACGGCGTTCCAGCCGGGAGACGGGGCCGACGATACGGTCTTTAACATCACCTTGCAGACCGATGGAACGATTTATGTCGGCGGCTTGTTTACTTCGTTTAACGGCACGCACCGTCTTGGTTTCACCCGCCTGTTAGCCAATGGCCTGGTGGACACCACGTTCCTGGACACCGCCTACAACCAGTTCGCTGGGCTCTGCAAACCCTATTTCAACCCCGACGTGAACCCCAAGAGCTTCGTCCTCACCTCGAAGGTGCAGACCGACGGCAAGGTGCTGATCGGCGGCAGCTTCGCCCAGGTCGGCGGCGGACGGATTGCCTTCAATCAGGCTGGGAACCCGGCTGTTCAAACTAATCTGACGGCATCCTGGATGGAGAAGGAGCCGTTTATGCGTTCAGCCATTCGCAGCCGCGCCAACTTCGCCCGGTTGCTCAATACGCCGACTCCGGGACCCGGCAACCTCGGCTTCGTGCAGAGCGCCTATAACGTCAATGAGAACGGCGGTTACACCTTCCTGCAGATCAGCCGCGATAACGGCAACCTCTGCCGCATGGGCGCTAACTTTTCGCTCCCCGGCAGGACGCAAGGGGTCGGCAAAGCCCAGGCCGGAGTGGATTACACCTTCTCCAACGTGGGGCCGCTTTACGAGACGACCCACGGCGACGGCTTTCAGGTTTTCAGTACCGGCGGCACGAACCTCCTCGGCGGCAAACGGCAAAACTTCACGCGGTGCTTCAGCGACGCGTTTTGGGGCACGAACAATGCCGACTTTGATGTGATGGGGGTCCAGTGGTTCCCGATTACCAGTGATGATGTGGTCGTCACAATCCTCGGCAACCCGGCCAATCAGGCAAACCTGGTGGCGCCGCTGGTTCTCGACACGCCCAGCCAGATGGACGGCGTCTGGCTCGGAGGCGAGAATGTGGCCGTGGGCGGCGCCCTCGGCACGCCCGCCGCTTCGCTGACCATCCTGTCCGACTTCAAGCAGCCCGGTGTGGTCGGGTTTGCCGCTCCCGAGTTCTTCGTCAACGAGGCCGACGGCAGCGCCACCATCGCCCTCACCCGCACCAATGGCACCGATGGCGTCGTCTCGATCCAATACACCACCACCAACGGCACCGCCATCGCCGGCACTGACTACACCACCAGCAGCGGCGTGCTTACCTTCCTCGACGGCCAGGCCAACGCCAGCTTCACCATCCCCATTATCAATGGCTCCAAAGCCGGCCCTGACCTTTCGATCATTCTCAAGCTCTTCAACCCCAGCGGCGGCGTCGCCCTCGGCGCAACCAACGCCCTCTGCTGGATCATCAACGACAACTTCGCCCCCGGCCGTGTCAACTTCAGCGCCGGCACTTACGTCACCAACCAGAACGCCGGCACCGCCTGGATCGCCGTCAACCGCACCGGCGGCAATGCCGGCGCCGTTTCGGTCCAGGTCGCTGCGACCGATGGCACCAACGCCATCAATGGCCGCGACTACCTGGCCTTCACCAACACCCTCGTCTGGAACGACGGCGATACCGCCTCCAAGCCCGTGCCGGTCATCATCCTCGGCAGCACCACCGTCCAGCCCGATAAACAGGTCCGCCTGCGCCTCTTCAACCCTTCCACCAACGGCCTCGTCGGCAACATCCATTCCAACGCGGTCCTGAAGCTGGTTAATAACAACTTCTACGGCACCGTCCAGTTCCTCTCGCCCTCCTTCAGCGCCAAGGAAAACGGCGGCACCGCTACGATCACCGCCGTCCGCGTCGGTGGCAGCTCCGATTCCATCGCCGTCAACTTCGCCACCAGCGACGGCTCCGCCGTCGCCGGCACCGACTACGTTCCTGCCAGCGGCACGCTGGTGTTCACCAACGGCGAAGTCAGCAAGTCCTTCGACGTTCAGATCAACGACAACCTGATCCAGCAAGGCAACCGCATCCTGCGGGTCACCCTCTTTAACCCCTCGCCTGCCAATACCCTCGGCTCGCCCGCCTCCGCCACCCTGACCATTGTGGACGATGAAACCTATAACGAATCCGCCGGCTCGCTCGATACCGCCTTCAACTCGAGTATCGGTGCGGATGGCAATGTTCTCGCCCTGGCGGTGCAGTCCGACAATCGGGTGGTCATCGGCGGCGAGTTCGGCATGGTCAACCAGGTCGTTCACAGCCGCATTGCCCGCCTCAATCCCTACGACGCCAGCCTCGACAACGACTTCTGGGCCACCCTCGACGGCACGGTTCGCACCCTCGTCAGCCAGACTGACGATCGCATTCTCGTCGGCGGCGACTTCACTAACGTCAACGGCGTTGTCCGCAATCGCATCACCCGGCTCTCGTACGACGGCACCCTGGACACCAGTTTCAACCCGGGCGCCGGCGCCGACAGCTCCGTCTATGCCCTCGCGGAAACCTTCATCCGGGGCGCGCGCAAGATCATGATCGGCGGCAGCTTCACCGTCGTGAACAGTCTCCCCCGCAACTGCCTCGCCCGCCTCAATGATGACGGCAGCGTGGATACCGCCTTTGATCCGGGCCTGGGCGCCAACGGCACCGTTTATGCCCTCGCGGTCTATCCCACCAATACCCTCCACGGCGGCAAGATCGTTATCGGTGGCAGTTTCACCGCCGTCGGCGGCTTTACCCGCGCCGGCATCGCCCGCCTTAACCCGGACGGCTCGCTCGATACCTCCTTCGACCCCGGCACCGGCGCCAGTGACGTCGTCCGCGCCGTCGCCATCCAGACCGACGGCCGCCTCCTGATCGGCGGCTCCTTCACCAACGTCAACGGCGCCGCCCGCAGCCGCGTCGCCCGCCTCAATGGCGACGGCTCCGTGGACACCACCTTCAACCCGGGCCTGGGCGCCAACGACTCGGTCTATGCCATTGCCCTCCAGCAGGATCAGCGGATCGTGGTCGCCGGCGCCTTCACTCTCTGCAGCGGCGTCACCCGCGGCCGCATCACCCGCCTCCTGCCCGATGGCACCGTGGATCCCATGATCAACTTCGGCGCCGGCGCCAACAGTTTCGTCGCCGCCGTTGCCATCCAGCAGCAGCCCTTCATTGATAACCCGCAGCAGCAGCGCGAGCTGATCCTCCTGGGCGGCGGTTTCAGCCAGTTTAACAGCGTGCCGCGCCAGCACGTCGCCCGCCTCTATGGCGGGTCCCTGGCCGGCATGGGCAGCTTCGAATTCACCTCCGCCGCCTTCACTGCCGACGAAAACGGCACCAATACCCTCATCACCATCCGCCGCACCGGCGGCACCAGCGGTCCGCTGCCCGGCGGCGCCACCTCCGTCACCTTCGCTACTGCCGACGGAACGGCTCTGGCCCCCACCAACTATCTCGGCGTGACCACCAACTTGACCTTCCCGCTCGGGGAATCCCTGGCCACCGTCCTGATCACCGTTAATGATGATCTGCTGATCAACCCGGACCGCACCGTCAGCCTGGTCCTGTCCAATCCGCAGCCCGTGGTCGCCGGCGGCCCGCAGCTCGGCCGCCAGCCCTTTGCCACTCTGACCATCCTGAATGATGATGCCGGCGTCAGCTTCGCCTCCGCCACCTACAGCCGCGACAAGAACGCCAACGATGGCGCCGCCACCATTGACTTCGTCCGCTTCGGCAACCCGCGCAGCGTCGTCTCGGTGGACTTCGCCACCACCACCAATGGCACGGCGGTTATCGGCCGGGACTACCTGCCCGTCACCAATACGATCGTGTTCCTCGCCGGCCGGACCAATGCCAGTGTCAAAGTCCCCATCGTCAACAACGCCCTCGTCCTGGGCAATGTCACCGTCACGATGGAGTTGACCAATACCGTCGGCGCTTTGCTGCTGCAGCCGGCCCAAGCCGTTCTGACCATCATTGATAACAACCGCGCCCCCGGCCAGCTCTTCTTCCCAACCAATACCCTCGCCGTTTACGCGGACGCCGGCACGAACGTCGTCAATGCCGTCGTCACCGTCCTCCGCACCAACGGGTCCACCGGCGTCGTCACGGTGGATTATGCCACCGTGGCCGGCACCGCCATCGCCGGCGTGGATTACAGTTTCACCAGCAACACCCTCGTCTTTGCCGAGGGCGAAACCGCCAAGCAGATCCTCATTCCCATCCTGCCGCATCCCCAGGCCACCCTCGACAAATACCTCTCCATCGTCCTGACCAATACGACCGGCGGCGCGGCCATCCTCGGCACCAACACCGCTTATCTGACCATCCTCGACCCCAACGAGGCCTTCACCTTCTCCGCCCCCGTCTATACGGTCGCCGAAACCGACGGCAGCGTCGCCTTGTCGGTCCTGCGCCAGAACGGCGGCAACCGCCGGACGGCCGTCCGCTACGCCACCACCAATATCACCGCCGTCGCCGGCACTAACTACTTAGCCGTCAGCAACACTCTCATCTTCAACCCCGGCGAAACCATCAAGAGCTTCAGTGTGCCCGTCCTGCACGATCCTCGAGTCACCGGCAACCTCTTTTTCGGGGTCAACCTCTCCAACCCCGACCCGCCCGCGCAGCTCTTTAACTACCGATCCGCCGTCGTCAGCATCTTCGACGTTGACCCCGGCCTCAGCTTTGCCTCCACCAACATCGTCACGAATACCGATCTCGTGACCGTTGCCAGCTACGGTGTTTTCAAGAGCCTCAGCACCAATGTCCTCATCACCGTCCTCCGCTCCAACGCCAATACCGGCACCATCTCCGCCCGCTATGTCACCGTCACCAATGCCGGCGACAACGCCGAGTCTCCCCTGGATTACACCGCCAGTTCCGGCTTGCTCACCTTCAGCAACAATGTCACCCTCCAGACCTTCACCGTCCCCATCAACCCCAATCGCCAGGTCCGCGGCGACCGCACCTTCAGCATCATCCTCACCAACCTCACCCCCGGCACGCAGTTGATCCCGCCCACCCTGGCCAGCGTCACCATCACCGACGACATCGCCGGCCTCAGCTTCTCCAGCCCGGTTTATAGCCGTGAGGAAACCGGCGGCTCCGTCACCATCACCGTTCTCCGCTCCAACTACACCAACAACCTGGTCTCGGCGAACTTCGCCACCGCCGACGGCACCGGCCAGGCCGGCGTCAATTACTTCCCCACCAACGGCACCCTCACCTTCACCAACGGTGAAACCGCCAAATCCTTCGCCGTCCAGCTCAAGGACAACGGCGTCGTGGACGGCGACCATACCGTCCTGCTCAGCCTGGATAACGTGGTGGGCAATGCCGTCCTGACCGATCCCGCCGCCGCCACCCTCACCGTGGTGGAGGCTGACGGCAGCCTCGTCGTCCCGGCTGGCGCCGCCCTCATTGCCGAAAGCGGCCCGGTCAATGGCGCCATTGATCCGAACGAAACCGTCACGCTGCTCTTCGCTCTGCGGGACAGCGTCGGCACCAACACGGCCAACCTCGTCGCCACCCTCCTGCCCACCAACGGCATCAGCAACCCCAGCGAGCCTAAGGATTACGGTGTCCTGGTGGCCCACGGCCCGGCCGCCTCGCGTCCGTTTACCTTCAAGGCCACCGGCACCAATGGCCAGACCATCACCGCCACCTTCCAGCTCCAGGACGGTCCTGTTAACCGCGGCCAGGCTGCCTTCAACTTCGCCCTCGGCCAAGCCGCCGCCACCAACTTTAACGGCGCTGCCATCATCATCAACGACAACACCAGCGCCACGCCTTATCCCTCCACCATCAGCGTCAGCGGTCTCGGCGGGCAGGTCACCCGCGCCACCGTCACCTTGACCAATCTCAACCACACCTGGCCCAGCGACGTGGACGTGCTGCTGGTTTCGCCTCCCACCGCCGACTCGGCCAGCGGCCGCAAGTCCCTGCTCATGGCCAAAGCCGGCAGCAGCTTCACCGTCAACAATGTCAGCCTCACCTTCGACGACACGGCCTCCAATTCCCTGCCGCGCTTCAGCCAGCTTGTCTCCGGCACCAACCGCCCCACCTCCTACGCCGTCGCCACTCCGCCCTTCCCGCCCGCCCTCACCCCGCCGCCGCCCTACGGCAGCACGCTCTCGGTCTTTAACGGCATTAACCCCAACGGCGACTGGTCGCTCTACGTTCTCGACGACTCGTCGGGCAATGTCGGTGTCATCTCCAACGGCTGGGTTCTCCGCCTCGTCACCGCCGGCATCGTCCCCGCGGCCGCCGACGTCGGTCTCGCTATGACTGTTACCCACCCACAACGTCATTTGTCACGACCAGCAATGTCATCTTTACCCTCACGGTGACCAATTACGGCCCCTCCGGCGCCACCAACATCGTCGTCACCGATACCCTCCCAGCCGGCACCACCCTGGTCCGCGTTACCAGCAATGCTCCCGCCGGCACCTCCGTCAACACCAATGTCGCGGGCTTGGTCACCATGACCATCCCGTCACTGGCCCTGAACGCTTCCGCCACCCTTGCGCTCGAACTCCAGGCCAATGTCGTCGGCCGCATCACCAATGCCGCTACCGTCACCTCCGGCACCACCGACCTGAACCCCGACGACGACACCGCCTCAGCCGTGGCCAACGTCGTCGCCCCCTCCGCTGACCTGGTCCTCAGCCTTGTCGGCGCTCCCAGCCCGGTGTCCCTCGGCGACTACCTGACTTATACCATCACCATCTCCAACGCCGGCCCGGCCACCGCCGCCGCGGTGACTTTGGTGGATAAGCTGCCGCCCGGCGTGACCTTTATCTCTGCCGCTCCCGCCGGCTACACCGTCTCCGGCCAGACCGTCACGTTCACTAATCTCGGCAACCTGGGCAGCGGCTCGCAAACCACCGCCATCATTGTCGTCCAGCCCACCGCCCTGGGCACGCTCACCGATACCGCCAGTTGCAGCTCCAGCGTCACCGATCCGTTCAAGGGCAACAATGCCGCCTCCGTCAAGACCATCGTCCAGCCCATCACCATGACTGTCTCCCACGTCAACGGCTATCTGCGTGATCTCCTGGTCCACCAATCTCGGCAATTACATCCTGGAAAGCACCGCCCGCCTCGCCCACCCGTCGTCTGGACGCCGGTGACCGACGCCATCCCCTCCTTGGTGGGCGGCCAGAGGACCGTCATGGTGCCCATCGGCTCCGGCAACCGCTTCTTCCGCTTGCGCTTCTCGACCGTCCCCGCCGTGCCCCTGAACGCCTCACGCGCCGGTGCCAATGCAGTCCTCTCTGGCCGATCAATCCCTGGAGTTGCGCCTGGAAAGCGCGACCGACTTGCGTCCGCCAGTGGTCTGGACCCCGGTCACCAGCCCGGCGCCCACGACTAATGGCGGCAAGAACACCGTCACCCTCCCCATCGGCAGCGGGTCTAGAATGTTCCGCCTCCGCACGCAGTAACCTTGAGCCGCCTATTCGTCCTATGCGTCCTATTCCCCACATGAAGCCCTTCTCGAACCTTCTCTTCCGCCCCGGGAGCCTCCTCGCGACCCCCGTGTTGGCCTCCGCCTGCCTCCTTTGGCCAGGCACCCCCGCCCTCGCTCAATTCCGGCCGGTTCATCGCCAGGACCTGCCTGATTTCGACAGCCGCGCCCCTGCCGCTGCCCAAATCCGAGCGGTTGACCGAGCGTCAGGGCGGCCGATCTCGCCTCGCCGACCGGTTGCCCACTGCCAGGTCGATTTCGATCCGTTGCTCGACTCCCCGAAGTTCATCCGTTCCCGGGATGGGTTCCTCACCGGCCCCAACGGTCAGGGACATGCCGTCTCCGCTTCGGCCTTGCAGGCGGTTCCGGCCAACGATTCGCACCGACCGATCAAGGCCTTTCTCGATGAGCATTCCGCCCTCTTCGGCCATGGCGCCGAAGCCCTCGACACCGCCCGCGTGAAGCGCGATTACGTGGACGCCCACAATGGCCTGCGCACGGTCGTCTGGGACAGCAACTCGATGGCCTCCCTGTTTTCCAATCCGTGCTGGTTGGCCACATCACCAGGAACGGCGAGTTGACCAGCCTCTCCAGCCGCTTCCTGCCCGACCTGGCGACTGCTGCCGACACCGGCACGCCTGCCCGCGCCGCCCTCCAGTCGGCCCCGCCTATTTCTGCCTCCAGGCGATCCTCCTGGCCGGTCAGAATATCGGCGCCGGCCTGACCGCCGCCAACATTGTCCCGACCGGGGGGTCTGTTGGCGACTATCTGCTGTATAAGACGCCGCGAGCAAGCCTCGGTGCGGCTGGTTTGGTTCCCACTCCATCGCTCCGCCTTGCGCCTGGCCTGGGAGGTCTTGGTCACCAAGCCGGCCACCCACGAGTCCTTCCAGCTGGTCATTGATGCTCAGACCGGCAAGGTCCACTTGCGCAAGAACCTGACCTGCCACATCAGCGACGCCACCTACAACGTCTATGATAGCTACAGCCCCTCGCCGTTCGCGTCCCAGCCTCCAGACCCCCGGCAATTTCCAACCCCCGCTCACCAACCGGAATCTCATCGTCACTCCCGCCCTCGACACCACCGCCTCGCCGGACGGCTGGATTCCCGACGGCTCCAATACCACCACCGGCAACAACATTGACGCCTTCGTGGATCGCAACTCGATGGGCAGCCCGACCAGCCCCGCCCGCAAGGCAATCCCAACCGGGTCTTCAACTTCCCGCTCGACCTGACCCTGGATCCGACAAACTACATTGATGCCTCGACGGTCCAGTTGTTCTGGCGGGCCAACTGGTACCATGACCGCCTTTACCAGTTGGGCTTTACCGAGGCCGCCGGCAACTTCCAGGACAACAACTTCGGCCGCGGCGGCTTGGGCAACGATCATATCATTTGCTATGTCCAGGCCGGCGCCGACGTGGGCTGGACCGACAACTCGATGTTCGCGCCTGCCCCCGACGGCCAGAGTGGCCAGTGCTATATGTTCGTCTTACCGACCCCGACCCGCAGCGGGACGGCTGCGCTCGACTCGGAGATTGTTGTTCACGAGTTGACCCACGGCACCAGTTGGCGCCTGGTCGGCGGCGGGGCATGGTTCTCGGCTCGCTGCAAGGCGACGGCATGGGTGAAGGCTGGTCTGACTTTTACGCTATGGCCTTGCTGAACCCGAGCGGCGCCGACCCCGATGCCGCCTACAGCTCGGCGTGGATATACTCGCATACATTGTCGGGAGCGGGTTCAATCAGAACTATTACTATGGCATCCGCCGCTATCCTTATAGCACGGACATGACGCAAGAACCCGCTCACCTTCAAGGACATTGATCCCGCGCAGGCAGATTACTGCCCATCCGGGGTTCCTTATGAGTCCCCTCTTCTTCCTGAATCCTTTGATCCCGCGCGACGCCGATGAGGTCCATAACCGGGCGAGGTGTGGTGCGTCACGCTCTGGGAAATGCACGCCAACCTCGTCCACAAGTACGGCTGGGCGGTCGGCAACGAGCTGACCCTGCAGTTGACTACCGACGGCATGAAGCTTACTCCCGCCTTCCCCAATTTCCTCCAGGCGCCGCGATGCCATCCTCCTCGCGGACCAGGTCAACAATGGCGGCGCCAACCTCGCCGAAATCTGGCAGGCCTTCGCCAAGCGCGGCATGGGGTCAGCGCCACCTCTCCCGATGGTTCCACCACCGCCGGCGTCCAGCGAAGCCTATGACGTCCCGAACATCAGTACGTTGGCACGTGTCACTTGACCATTACCAGCTCTTCGGCGGCAACGGCAACGGCATCATCGAGTTTGACGAGTGCAACAGCCTGAATCTGATCCTGACCAACCTCGGCAACGACCAATGTCACCGGCGTCAGCGCCACCCTCGTCACCACCACCCCGAGGTGCGGCCATTGCCCAGCCGACCTCGGCCTATCCCGATATCCCCGCCGGCGGCTCGCCACCAACCTGGTCCCGTTCAAGATCAGCACTTCGCCGGCGTTCGTTTGCGGCACGCCCATTGAGTTCTCGCTGGTGGTGCGATGCCGACCAGGGCCTGCAGCCTCCGGCAGTTCAGCCTCCCCACCGGCCTGCCGGGAACCCCGCTCCGCTTCGACAATAATTCCTCGTTCCGATTCCTTCTCCCGGCTCCGCCAGTTCGTCCATCGTCGTCTCCAACGTCAACTTCGCCATCAACAAGGTCACCGTTTCCATGTTCGTCGAGGAGTCCTTCGATTACTTCCTCAAGCTCGAACTCATTGCCCCCGACGGCACCACCAATCTCCTCTCCGCCAACAACGGTCTTCCTGGGCGCCAATTACGGCCTCGCCTGCAGCCCGGAATCCCAGCGGACCACGTTCGACGACGACGCCGCCACGCCCATCGCCTCCGGCGCGGCCGCCCTTTGTCGGCTCCTTCAAACCCAGCAAACCGCTCTCCGTGTTCACTGGCAAGTCCGGCACCAACATCAACGGCCTTTGGCAGCTTCGCGCCACCGACGAGGGCCAGTTCGACACCGCCGCCATCCGTTGCTGGTCGCTGTTCCTCACCCCGACCCTCTGCGTGGACGGCGGCGGCCAGTGCCCCGGCGCCGATTTGGCGGTGGGCATGACCGCGCACCCTAACCCCGTCATCCTCGGGAACAACCTGACCTACAGCATCGGCGTGACCAATCACGGCCCCAGCAGCGCCACGAACGTCACCGTCACTTTCATCTGCTCCTCTCCGCCGACGCCTCTTCGTTTCCGCTTCCGCCTCCCAGGGAACCTATGCTCGCTGCCGGCAACATCGTCACTTTCAGTCTTGGGCGGATGGGGCCCCAGCACCGCCGCTGCCCTGACCGTCGTCGTCCTCCCGGCGATACGCCGGCAGATTTCCGGCGACTGCCATCGCCGACTTCCGAGCAGCCCGACTTCATCCCGGCCAACAACTCCGTCACCTTCGTCATGCAAGTCAGCCCCTCCACCGCCGACCTCGCCGTGAAGTTGTTCGCGGCCCCCAACCCGACCCTCGTCGGCAGTCCCCTCACCTATACCGTCTCGGTGACGAACAACGGCCCCAGCTCCGCCTCCGGTATCACGGTCACGAACGTCCTGCCTGCCTCCGCTTCGATCCTCTCTGCCACCGGCGCCCTGGGCTCCTTCCAGACCGTCGGCCAGGCGGTCTTTTGGAGAGGCCTCGGCCTCGTCTCGGGTGCCGGCGCCGCCGCTACCATCGTCGTCGTGCCGACCGCCGAAGGCACCATCACCGCGACGGCCACGGCCGGCGGCGATCAGTTCGACCCCGTCACTGCCAACAGCTCCGCCACCGACAACACCGTCGTCGGCCCCGCCGCCGACCTCGCCATCGGCCTGACCCAGAATCCGAACCCGGCTGTCGCGGGCAGCAACGTCACTTACGTGGTTTCCGTCACCAACTTCGGCCCCAGCGTCGCCACCGGCGTCATCGTCAACAACTTCCTCCCACCCGGTTTCAGCGTTGTTTCCACCGCTCCCAGCCAGGGCTCCACCTCGATCTCCAACACCGCCGTCATTTGGAATGTCGGCACGCTCGCCGGCGGGGCCAAGACCACCCTCTCGATTGTCGCCGCCACCTCCACCAATGGCACCTTCAACTCCACCGCCACCGCCATCGCCGCCCAGGCCGATCCCAATCCCGCCAACAACTCCGCTTCCGTTTCAACCGTTGTGACCATGCCGTTCATTAGTGTTGTCCGCGCCGGCGCCACTTTGACCTACGAGAGTGGTCCCACCAACGGCGCCGTTGACATGGGCGAAACCGTCACCATGGTCCTGCGTCTGCGCAACGAGGGCAATCTCAGCACCCGCAACCTGGTCGCCACCCTCTCCACCAACAGCGGGGTCGTCCCGGTTCCCCCAATACCCCGCAAACTTACGGCGTCCTGTTCCCCAGCGGCTTCTCCGTCGGCCGTCCCTTTACCTTCACGGCCAACGGCGCCAGCGGCAGCACCATCAGCCCAACCCTGCTGCTCCAGGACGGCATCAGTAACTACCCGCCCGTCAGCTTCGCCTTCACCCTGCCCAGCACGCTGGCGTTCGCCAACACCAACGCCATCGCTCATCCCGAATCCCGCCGCGCCGAATCTACCCCACCGGAGTCTGGCCCCGCCCTGCCCTACCCCTCGGTCATCACCGTCTCCAATTTCGTCGGCGTCCTCGGCAAGGTCACCGTCACTCTCTCCAACCTGACCCATACCTACCCCGGTGACATCAATGTGCTGCTTGTCGCACCCGGCGGCGCCAAAACCCTCCTCATGTCCCATGCCGGCACCCTGTCCGTCACCGACCTCACCTTGACTTTCGACGACTTCGCTTCCACCCCCTTGCCCGACTCCGGCCAGCTCACCTCGGGAACCTATAAGCCGGCCGCCTACGGCTCCACCCCCACCTTCCCCACCAATGCCCCGGCCGGACCCTACCCGGCGCTCCTCTCTGTCTTGAACGGCGTGAACCCCAATGGTAACTGGTCGCTCTATGTGTTCGATGACGGGGGCGGCGATACTGGCACCATCGCCGGCGGCTGGAGCCTCGCCCTCACCATGATCACGCCCGTCAACCAGGTCGCCGACCTCGCCTTGAGCGCCGTCGCTGTCCCCAACCCCGTCCTCGCCGGCCAGCCCCTGACCTATACCTTCACCATCACCAATAACGGGCGCGAACACCGCTACTTCCCTGGCGTTTACCAATCTTCTCCCCGCCGGCGTGACGCTTCTCTCTGCCGCTTCGTCCCAGGGCAATGTCACCACCAACTCAGCCACCGTCGTCGCCAGCCTCGGGACCCTGGCCACCGGCACGAACGCCACAATCACGGTTGTCGTCTCCCCCACCACCGCCGCCATCCCCCAGGGCTTGACCAACACTACCCTCACCGCCACCGCCAATGTCGCCGCCGCGGAAAGTGACGTTAACCTCGCCAACAACTCCGTTTCGATCCTCACCGCCCTGAATCGGCCCGTCGCCAATCTGGCTCTGGCCCTAACTGTCGCGCCGGACCCCTTGATCGTCGGCTTCACCCTGACCAACACCGTCGCCATCACCAACCACGGCCCGGGCACCGCTCTCAACACCGTCCTGACTCAACCGCTGCCGCCCGGCGCCGGCTTCATCCCCGCCGACTCCAGCACCACCGTCGGCACCCTTGCCAGCAGCGCCGGCGTCGTCACCTGCACCCTCGGCGACCTCGCCGCCAACGCTGCCGCCACAGTCACCATTGTCCTGACCAACTCAGCCGCTGGTCTCATGACCAATACCGTCGCCCTCAGCACCGGCTCCTATGATCCGGCCACCAATAACAACAGCGCTACCTATGTCGCTACCGTTTTCAACCCGGCCCCCCAGATCATCAACGCTGGCGCCGTCTTGACCTACGAAAGCGGCCCCCTCAACGGCGCGATTGACCCGGGCGAAAAGTCACTCTGTCCTTCTCCCTCGCCAATATCGGCTCGCTCGCCACCGCCAACCTCAAAGCCACCCTCTCGCCTTCCGGCGGTGTGACCCCCCCACCCAGCGGCCCGCAGAACTACGGCGTCCTTGCCTACGGCGGCCCCTCCGCCGCCCGCAGCTTCAGCTTCCGGGCTGCGACTAACGCCGGCCCCACCGTCGTCGCCACCCTGCAATTCAGGATGATCACATCGGTTACAGCACCAACGTCGCCTTTACTTTCGCCACTCCTGCCACCACCAGCTTCTCCGGTTCCGCCGCCATTGCCATCCCCGACCACGGCGCCGCCGGTCCCTATCCTGCCATCATCAACGTCTCTGGTCTCACCGGCCGCGTCAGCCAGGCCACCGTCAGCCTCTCCGGCCTCACCCATTCCTTCCCGCACGACGTCAATGTGCTCCTGGTCAGTCCCTCGGGGAGCAATGTCCTCGTCATGTCTCACACCGGCGGCGGCCTGGCCGTCACCAATCTCAATCTCACGTTCGACGACGCTGCGCCCGCGGGCTATTTGCCCAACTCCAGCCGGCTCACCAACGGCACTTACCGACCCACCGCTTATGAAGGGCCTGTCACCCTGCCGGGCAACCCCGCCCCCACCCCTTACGGCGCCACTCTCTCGACCTTGAACGGTATCAAACCCAACGGCGCCTGGCTCCTCTATGTCTATGATGATGCCAACGGCGATGCCGGCGTTATCGCCGACGGTTGGCGCCTGGCCCTGACCATTGTTCCGGAACTGCCCGTAGCCTACGACACAGTCTTGAGTGGTTCCATCGTCAACGGTCAGTTCCATCTCACGGTGGAAGCCGAGCCCGGCTTCGAATATATCGTCCAGGCCTCGACGAACTTCACTTCCTGGGTTTCCCTCAGCACCAACACCAACACCACGGGCGTCTTCACCTTCATCGACACCACCACGCCACTGCTCAACTCCCGCTACTACCGCACCCTACGCCGCTGATTCCTCCGGCGGCAACCGGACCGCGGCAATGAAAGCTCTCGGTCTCACGGGCGGCATCGGCATGGGCAAGTCCACCGCCGCCCGGCTCCTCTCTCAACGCGGCGTCCCCGTCGTGGACACCGACGAGCTCGCCCGTCAGATCGTCGAGCCCGGCCAGCCCGCGCTGGGCGAGGTCCTCGCCACTTTCGGCCCCCAGGTCGCCGGCCCGGACGGACAGCTCCGCCGCGATCAACTCGCCCGCCTGGTCTTTGCCGACCCCGCCGCTCGCCAGCGCCTCGAAAGCATCCTTCACCCCCCCATCCGCGCCCGCTGGCGCGCCCAGGTCGAAAGCTGGCGTGTCGAGGGTCGCCCCCTGGCCGTCGTCGTCATTCCCCTCCTGTTCGAGACTGGCGCCGAAGCCGAACTGGACGCCACCGTCTGCGTGGCCTGTTCCACCGCCACCCAACACCGGCGTCTTCTGGCCCGCGGCTGGTCCCCCGAGCAAATCGAGCAGCGCCTCCAGGCCCAATGGCCCATCGAAAAGAAAATCGCCGCCGCCGACTACATCATCTGGACCGAGGCCGATCTGGACGTCCACGCCGCCCAACTGGACCGCATCCTCCGCCTCCTCTCCTGATTCGAACCCTCACCCTGACAAAGCTCAGCACCGCCCTGGCGATAGAATCATCCCCGCCTTTTATTTTCCCGGCAGGTCGGGCCTGGCACGCCCTAGCTAGAGTACATAGCTAGCACAGCCGTGGGGGGATAGAATTCCCCGAAAGGGAATTTGCGCGCTTTGAACCCCTAAACTTGGGCGTAGCGGCGGCTCGGTAGAGCGCCGCTGTCTGTGATGGCTGAAGTTTGCGGCGTTCTGCCGAGACACCGCTGCGCGGGGAAGGTTCATGGGGAGGCTCGGGGGCGCCTACGCGCCCCTATCGCTTGCCCCTCGAGCGCTCATTCGCCCTGGCCAGCAAGAGCGGCACATTCCGCGCTCCGGAAGCCACCTCTGCCAGGGCTTGGCGCTTGTCTAACACCAACCTTCAATAAACCCCTACCCGATAGAACACCGAGTTTACCCCGCTGAGCGGCCGGTTGTCTATGAACAGGATGTAGCCCCCGTTGCCGGGGATGTTATTGCGCAAAACCGACCAACCGCCCAGGCTGGTAGCTGTTTCCACCTGGTAAGTCCGCGTCCCCACCGTGCTGAAGAGAATCTGCGGCATCTGCCCCGGCGCAAATGCCGTCCAGACACGGAACTGCGAAGCGGCATTCGTTGGGTTCAACCCCGCCAGGTAGGCCTGCCAAACCGGCAGCCCGTTCGTGGCGATCAGCTCCGCCGCCGCGAAGTTGGTCTTGAAGCCGTAGGCCATCAGCCACGGGATCGGCGTCCCGTGCGGCGGCATGGGGGGGTACACCGTGACGAAACTGGGGAAGTTCTGGTTGGTGAACCTTATGCCGCTCGGCAGCACGTTCGTGTAGATGGTGTTGTTGTTGGTGATCACGCTGAACGCCTGGGTTGCCGTCAGCCACTCCGGATACGTGAAGTTGAAACTCACCAGGTCGCCGAAGGCCGCATACGCGATGCTCGTCAGCAGGTTGGTTGGGTTCGGGCTGGTCAGCGTCAGCGTCCGCAGGCCGTTGGTGTCGGCCGTTTCCGTCATGTTCCAGCCGGAGAGCATCTCGTTGGTGCCGGTGGATTCCATGGTCGGGGTGCAGGGATAATTGGGACGGTAGTTCACCTGGATCTGGCGCACATACCGCGGCACATACGTCGCCCGCAGCCGGATGGTTTGTGGTCCGATGTCCGCATCCTGCACCAGGCGCATCGAGCCGAGGCGCACGTCGTTGGTCCAGTCCGGCGGATTGAAAGGATACTGAACCAGGTTCGTGGTAAACGTATTGGTGACCGGCGGAGTTTGGGTATCGTCAACCTCAACGACGTTCGTATATACAATGTTGGTATTCCAATTGTCCCACAGGTTCCCGTATCGGATTTCGAACGACGGCTGGAAGCCCGGGTACAGATACCCCGGCACGGCCGCCCGCTTCAAGGTCGCCCACCGCAGCACATACTGCCCGCTAATGTCCTTTTGGATCCGCTCGAACTGCGAGCCCAGGTCGGACGTCGTCGCCGCCAGGTAATAACGGCCGCCGGTCTGGGACGTGAGCACCTGGAGTGAATTGGTGTTGACGTTGGTGCCGTAAGCCACGCAGTAGATCGCCACATGGTTGGCCTGCGCCAGTTGGACGAGGGTATTGACGGCATCCATGGGGTCAGAGGTCGTGTTCAGCAGGCTCGAACCGTCGTTGCCATCGGTCATGGCGATCAGGTAGCGCTGCTCATCGGGGTTGTTGGCGCCGAATTGGTTCAGCGCGGCGTACATGGCGTCCCAGCACCGGGTGCCCCCGTAATTGCCTACGACATAGTTGGTTTCGATGCCGGCAATCGACTGGTTCAAGACAGCTTTGTCGGTGATGAAGTAGTTGCCGGGGCTGGTCATGCTATTGGTGACGAATTGCGGGTCTATGAAATCGGTATGGAACTCAATGACGCCGAACAGCGCGTGGGGCGGCTGCTCATTGATGATGAGCTGGGCGGCCGCCTCCATCGCATCAATCGCCCCCGGCACCACATACATGCTGGAGGTATAATCCAGCGCCAGAAAGGTCTTGAGCTGTTTGGAGCCGGAGTCCATCACGCTGCGCAGAATCAGCGGGGCCTCGGTCGGGATCGGCACCCCGTCCTCCATGCACACCACCTGGAACTGGCTCGGTGGCTTTACCACCGGGTTGGCGGTCCGCGCGTTCCCGTCCCGGAGCGAGAAGGCAAAGTCCAGCAGATAAGGCTTGGACCAGGTGTTGATGACGTTAGCTATGACCAGGTTGGCGGGGGTGGCGTAGCTGATGTTCAACACCAGGTTGGTCATGCCTGTGCCCCAGGCGTTGATCGCCCAGATCGGGCATGTGAACGTGCCGCCATACCAGGGGGTGCCGCTAATGACCCCGGTGGTGGGATTGACATTCAGCCCCAAGGGCAGGCCGGAAGCCCCAAACTGCGTCGGCGAATCGGTGGCCAGGATCGTGTAGCTGAACCCGCTCTGATTCTCCGTCCCCGTCTTCGTCCGCGCGCTCGTGATCACCGGCACCGACGAGGCCAGGATCAGCGTCAACACCCGGCTGTCGGACCCGAACTGGTTGGTTGCGCCCAGCGCAATCTGGAAGGTTCCGCTCACGATCGGTGGCCCGGAAATGATTCCCTTCGTCGAGAGAATGACCCCGTTCGTCGACACCTCGTTCGTCGTAGCAAAACTCAGGCCGGGGGGCAGTCCGCTGGCGCTGAGCTGCGCCGGGTCGCTCGTGACGATCGTGTAGCTGAAGTTCTGCCCCTGCTTGCCGTAGGCTACCAGGCTGCTCAGAATCACCGGCACCGACGAGGTAATGCTGAGCGTCAGCACCTGGCTGTCCGCCCCATACCGGTTGCTGGCGCCAATCGTAATCGGGAAGATCCCACTCACCATCGGCAGCCCGGAAATGATCCCCTTCGTAATGACCCCGTTCGTCGAGACCTCGTTCGTCGTAGCACAACTCAGGCCGGCGGGCAGGCCGCTGGCGCTGAAAGACACCGGGTCGTTGCTCGCCGTGATCGTGCAGCTGAAATCCTGGCCCTGCTTGCCGTAGGCCGTCAGCGGGCTCGTGATGCCGGGTACCCCGGTGGTCAGAGTCAGCGTCAGTCGCCCCGTCGTCGTCATCGCCGGGTTGGTCGCATACACCGCGACCTCAAAGACCCCCATCACGTCCGGAATCCCCGAAATCACGCCGCTGGCCGGCTCAATGCTCAGCCCCGCGGGCAGGCCATCCGCTCCAAAGGTGATGGGCAGCGTGCCCGTCGCCGTGTTCGTGAAACTGAAGAATGCCCCCTGCCGCCCCTCCGCGTTCGTGGCGCTGGTAATGGTGGCCGGGATCAGCACCGTCAGCGTCGCGGGCGAACTGGTCAACGCGCCGACGATGTTCGAGATGGACACGCTGTAGCCGCCCTCGTCATTGGTCGTGGCGGCCGCGATCGTTAACCGGTTGGTCGTCGCGCCGCTGATCCGCCCACCGTTCGACAGGGCCACGCCGTCCTTCCGCCACCGGAACCCCAACGGGCTGCTGCCGGTCGCGGTAACGCTCAATACGGCGTTGCTGCCGATAATGACGCCGGTGTTCTGCGGCGGCACGCTGATGCCCGGCGGGTCGAAGACGCTCAGCGTCGCCACCTGGCTCGTCACGGCGGCATAGATATTCGTCACCACCACGTCATAGCTCCCCGAGTCGTTGGTGATGAGCGCGCTGACCGTGAGCACGTTGCTGGTGGCGCCGTTAATGCGGCCGCTGTTCGACAGCTTCGTGCCATTCAGCCGCCACTGGTAGCTGAGCGGCGCCTGTCCCAGCGCGCTGACGCTGAAGGTGACGTTGCTGCCCGCGACACGAATCCCCCCGTTCTGCGGCTGCGCCGTGATCCGCGCCTGGTCCAGCACCGTGAACGTCACCGCCGCGCTGGCCGAGGTGAGCCCGCTATTCACCCCGTCGCTATAGGTTACCCTTGCGAAGCAATAGTTGACGCCGATGGTCTGAACATTCGTCAGGGTGCAGGTGTTGGTGGTGGCGCCGGCAACGGTGTTGAAGGGGCCGCCGGCATTCGTGGACGTCAGCCAGGCGTAGCCGGTGATCGTCTCCCCGGCGCTCGGGGTCACCTGCGCCGTGAAGACCGCGTTGCCGCCGACCAAGACCGTCTGGCTGCCCGGCTGCACTGTCACGGTGACCAGGCCCAGTGCGGGCTGGGGGCTCAGGCCCAGTGCCAGGCCCACGGCTGCCAGGGTCGAATAAAGGGTGGTGTTCAATCTCATGGTTACTCCTACAGTTGAGCAAGTTGACTGCGTGCGTATAGGAACTCGAATGCGCGGAAAGCCTCCAAGCTGGTCAACGCGAGACCGGCAACGGTTGCCCCGCAGAGCAACCTCACTGTCGCTCTCGGGACGCCTGCAGTTGGTGGCAACTTAATCATGCTTGCGGTGCGCGGGGATGCTCCGGGCGCAGCCGAATTCGCTATCGCTATCCGCTATGCATACCAGTTCCAGCGGGTTTGTCCAAGCAATAAGACAAATATTGAATTGCGCTCCGGGGCCGTCTCGTTACGCGTCGTTGCCAACCGCCACCTCCGGCGGCACAATGGCGGGCATGAGAATAAAGGTATCAGCGCTTGCCAGTCTCATCTCCGCCACCCTTACGCTCGGGACGTTTGGGGCCGTGGCCGCCGTCGCCGGCACGCGGCCGAACATCGCGATCATCCTGGTAGATGACATGGGCTTTTCGGACCTCGGGTGTTACGGAAGCGAAATCCCGACGCCGAACCTGGACAAGCTGGCGGCCCGCGGGCTGCGGTTCACGCAGTTCTATAACACCGGCCGGTGCTGCCCCACGCGGGCTTCGCTGCTGACCGGCCTTTACTCGCACCAGGCTGGGGTCGGGCACATGGTCACCGACCGCCAGCAGCCCGGTTACCAGGGCAACCTGAACGACCGGTGCGTGACGATTGCCGAAGTGCTGCGTGGCGCGGGCTATCGCACGGCCATGGCGGGCAAGTGGCATGTGACCAAGTTCGTCCAGGCCACCAACGACACCGAGAAGGCCAACTGGCCGCGCCAGCGCGGGTTCGATCATTACTTCGGCGTCATCCAGGGCACGGCCAACTATTTCCGCCCCAGTCCGCTCACGCGGGAGAATGAGATCATCGAGGCGCCAGCAGACGGTTTCTACACCACCGACGCCTTCGTGGACAACGCCCTCCAGTTCCTCGACGCAGGAGACCAGTCCAAGCCGTTCTTTCTTTACCTGGCCTTCAACGCGCCGCATTTCCCGCTGATGGCGCCGGCGGAGGAGATCGCGCGGTTCCGCGGCCAATACAAGATCGACTGGGACAAACTCCGCGAGCAGCGGCGCGCCCGCCAGATCAAGCTGGGCCTCGTGGACAAAGCCTGGCCGCTCTCACCGCGTGCGCCGGAGGTCAAGGCCTGGGACACGCTGACGCCGGAGGCGCAGGACCGGTTCGATCATATCATGGCAATTTACGCGGCGGTGGTAGCACACATGGACGCGGCGGTAGGGCGGTTGGTCGAGGCTTTGCGCCAGCGCGGCGCGCTCGACAACACCCTGATCCTCTTCCTCTCGGACAACGGCGGCAATGCCGAAGCCGGTCCGGAGGGCCGATACGTCGGGCAGCAGCCGGGCTCAGCCGATTCGAATATCTTCTGCGGCCAATCCTGGGCGACGCTCGAAAACACGCCCTTCCGCCGCTACAAGCATTACAACCACGAAGGGGGCATCTCCACCCCGTTGATCGCGCACTGGCCGGCGCGGATTTCGGCCGGCGGCCAACTCCGTTCCCAGCCCGGGCACTTGATTGACCTCATGCCCACCTGCGTCGAACTGGCGGGCGCGACGTATCCGAAGGAGGTCAAAGGCAACGCCATCCTGCCAATGGAAGGGCGCAG
The DNA here is from genome assembly GCA_963822005.1 of uncultured Verrucomicrobiae bacterium. GTDB lineage: Bacteria > Verrucomicrobiota > Verrucomicrobiia > Limisphaerales > UBA8199 > PALSA-1440. The sequence continues at coordinate 63,449 of CAWGGD010000034.1, forward strand.
CCTGGTGCCGGCGTTCGATAACAAGCCGATTCGGCGCGACGCGCTGTTCTGGGAGCACGAGGGCAACGCCGCGATTCGCGTCGGCGATTGGAAGCTGGTCCGGCTCGGGCGGGACGGCCCGTGGGAGCTTTACGACCTGAAAGCCGACCGTACCGAGCAGCGCGATCTAGCGGTAGCGCAGCCCGAGCGCGTCAAGGAACTGGCTGCCAAGTGGGAGGCTTGGGCTGAGCGGGCGCAGGTGAAGCCCTATCCAGCCGGCGATCCGGAGAACACCGGCGCGCCCAAGAAGGGCAAGAAGAAGCGCGCCTCCCAGTGACAGCCTGATCTATTACGACGCAGGGCTGACGCGAGGGATGCCGCCGGCAGGCCCACGAGCCAGAATGGTCACTCGGCCGCGGTCTCCATCCACCTGGATCAGATCGCCGGTATGGATGATCCTTGTAGCGGACTGCACGTTAACGACTGCCGGCAGGCCGTATTCCCGGGCGACCACGCTGCCGTGGCTCAACTGGCCGCCGATGTCCGTGACCAGCCCAGCCGCGGTAAGGAAGTGCGGTGTCCAGCCAGGATCCGTAAACGGCGCGACGAGAATCTCCCCGCGCAGGATCCGCGCCTTGCTGTCAGCATGAAGCATCACCCGCGCGGGTCCCTTGACCACACCAGCGCTGACCGCCAAACCCTGCAACTCATCCCCGGGCTGGTAACCCGGCGGCAAGGATTGCCGACTAGGATCAAATCGGCCGACGACAACGGCGGGAGGCGTGAGAGTGCGGTTTCGTTCAAATTCCGCGCGCCGCGCACGAACCACAGCCTGCGCATCAAAGGCAGCCTCGCCTCGGCACACGCCTTCGTACTCCTCAACGGTCAGAAAGAAGATGTCGTCGGGGCGTTCGAGAATGCCCTGCTGGGCCATGCGCTCGCCCAGTTCCAGGAAGATCCGGCGAAAGGCCGCCAGCCCGCGGATAATCTCGCTCTTGAGATTCTCCCGGAACACCACCCACGCCTGCGTTTGGCGGAGCAGGAACTTGAACCACCGGCGTTTCAGCGGATTCCGCAACCGCGCGCTGCATTCCGCCAACAACCGATCCCGCTCGCGCGTGCGTTCCTCCAGGATGCGTGACGCGTCGCACTGCTCTGCTCCGGTCAGATAGCCCTGCACGAGGCGGAGCACCTCATCGGGCCTCTCCGCCCAGCGCGGGGACGCAATCTCCAGCTCGCCGCTCGCATGATGACCGTGGCGTCGCATGAACTCAGCCCATAGCCCGAGAAATTCCTTCCCTCCGGCTGTCGCAGGCAGCGAAGCCGAAATCTCTGTGAAGCTCCGGGCGGTTTGCGCGGCGGTTCGCAGGCCGGCCTGTCGGGACGCGCACGCCGCCATCCGCCACAAGGCCATTGCCGGCTCCGCCGAAGCCATCCCGCCGGCGCAGGAGAGGAGGCGATTCGCCACCGCCCCGTGCTGGTCGTGGAACCATTTCCTGCACCCGCGCCGGAAGAGCCCATGGAGGACGATCCCGGACCCGAGCAGCACGGGCACGGGCAGATGCCGGACCAGATCCGCCTCGACCGAGTTCAGTTCCCCCAATAGGTCCTCCGTGGAGAGTTGCCGGCAGTCGAGTAGGTCAAATCGGTCCACCCAGCAGGTCAACCAGGCCAGACACGCGCGACCGCTCCGCCAGCGCGCCACCTGCAGAAAGCCTGCCGTCAGGTGCAACACGCGAAGCAGGATCGCAATTCTCACCCGCAGTGAAGGCCTCGTGGCGCCGGACTGGCGCTGCACCGCGTCCATCAGCGCGTCCTGGTGCCCGCCGAGCAGCCAGGCAAGCCGGTCCCGGCGGAAGCCGGGCAGACAGCGCAGTATCTTGAGAACCACGCCGACATTCATGTACACGCGGCCGGCAACCAAGCCAAGCCACCCCTCAGAGGTGCAATGCACGCCGGCGATCTTCATCAAAGGACCGAGGTGCCGGCGAATAGCATGGCTCAGCAGCGACCACGTCAGCGGCGTGGCCACGTCGGGCAGGTTCTCCGCCACGTTGAGGTTGCTCCAGATTTCGACGTCAGCCGCCGCCGAAGCGCGTAACGTGGTGATGGGGCGTGCCTGGAGCAACCAGGTCTCGCCGTCACGACTAGCCCATTCGATGTCCTGCGGCGCTCCAAAGACCTGCTCGGTCCGCGCTGCCAGCTCCAGCAGATGTCGGAGGGAAGCCTCCGCCATCAGATTGCTCCCGTTGTCCGGTTCCAATACGTGCCGCGTCTGCTTCTCCACCACCATCCGTTTGGGCGCGCGCGTTCCCTGCACCAGCGCGTCGCCCAACCCCGGCACCCATTCCACTACGAACCGATCGGTCGCTCCGGACAGCGGGTCGGCCGTGAACACTACTCCCGAGTGCTCGGCCGCCACCATCTCCTGCACCAGCACCGCCATCTTGACCTTCTCGACGGGCACCCCCTGCTTCACCAGGTAAGCCAACGCGCGCTCGGAGAACAGGGAAAGCCAACAGGCCCTGACGGCCTCCACCAGGGCCTCCGCTCCGCGGACGTTCAGGACGGACTCAAACTGGCCGGCGAAAGACCTCTCCGGCGCATCCTCGACGGTCGCGCTGGAGCGGACGGCATAGTTGCCTCCGCCACCCAACTCGCGCCAAGCAGCCAACACGGCCTCTCTGACTGCCGGCGGCACCACTGACGCGGCCAGGCATGACTCTGCCTCCCGGCTCAGATCCGCGGCCTGGTCAACCCGAGCCGCCGAACACCGCAAGAGCAGTTCCGCAAGCCGGGCGCGCCCCGGCGACGAGGTCAGAAACTGCTCGAAGGCAACCGTCGTGACGCAGAAGCTGCGCGGCACCGGCATCCCGGCTCGGAGCAAGACCGCAAGGTTTGCCGTTTTGCCCCCCACCGCTGCGCGCTGACTCTCACCCACCTCATCCAGGCCCAGCACGAGGGGAACCGGTTTCTCCGGCCCTGCGCGTGCCGCCACATACCACCCGGACATGTTTGCAGCCATGATACTGTTGGACAGTTCCGGCGGCCGAACCTCACGAATGCGGGCTGCCGCGACCCATTCCTCACCAACGCAACCCCTTTGAGCCGACCGCAGCCAGGCCAGTGGTGGCAGCAACCATTCCCGCCAGTCCTCGCCCAGCCCTCCCCATCCTCCAGACTACTTCTGCAGACCTCTTGCCTCCGGTCTCCCGTCTGCGTTACAGTCCTCCCCGCCTAACTCGGCATGAGTCCATTGGCCACAGGAAGAAATCCGCTTGCGCCCGCCCTCACCGGACGATTCCACTCCTATTGAACCATGCCCACCGAAGCCAACACCTGCAGGAAGTTCGTCGTGCCCAAGCTCCAGGCGGCGGACGCCCTGAACCGTCTGCAAGCCGAAACCGCCGCCGAGATGGACGCCTTCCTCCCCGCCATCCTCGACCGCGCCTTCGAAGGAGAGTTGTAGCGTGCAAAACCCAAGTCCAAAACGCCGGCAACAGAATTGCACCGAGCATTCTTCTGACTTTCGCGGAGAAGACCTATCCGGCGAGACCTTTTCAAAGACCGAGCTTCCTCAAAGAGACTTTCGGCGGGCAATCCTGCGAGGGACTGAATTCCTCGAGTGCGACCTGCAGGAGGCCAACTTTGCCGACGCTGACCTGTCCGGAGCCAATTTCAGGGGCGCTAAACTGCAGGACGTGGACTTCTCGAACGCCAACCTTACCAAAGCAAATTTCTACAAAGCAAACCTGACCGGAGCCAGGTTCATAGGCGCAAATCTTTTTTCCGCCAACTTTCGCGAAGCCACAATGGGACAAACTGTTTTCGCTAATTTGGACATGGAAACTTGCGTCGGGCTGGAAGCGGTCACACACGAAGCCGCGTCGTCGATCGGGGTCGAGTGCCTTTACCGCTCCGGACATAATCTCCCGTTGAAATTCCTGGAGGGTGCAGGTTTCCCAAAACTCCTACTCACCTATGTTCCTGAGCTTGTCCAGGCAGGTGCCCCCATTCAATTCCACTCTTGCTTCATTAGCTATAGCCACCTCGATGAGGCGTTCGCCCGTAGGCTTTGGGCTGCCCTGAGAAACGAGCGAATCCGGGTATGGTATGCGCCGGAGGAAATGCAGGGCGGGAAAAAGCTAGTCGAGCAGATCGACCGCGCCATACAACTACACGACAAGCTTCTCATAGTCCTTTCCAAATCCAGCTTGGCTAGCAACTGGGTCCAAACAGAAATAAAACGCGCCCGGAAGAAGGAACGCCAAACCCGCGAGAGAAAACTGTTCCCGATTCGGTTATGTAACATGGACACGCTTAAGGCCTGGGAGTGTTTTGACAGCGATACTGGGCGGGACATCGCCGAAGAGATCCGCGAGTATTTTATCCCCGATTTCTCCGGGTGGACAAAGACGGGAATGTTCGAAGCGGAGTTCAAGCACCTGTGCCGCGATCTTCGTCGTGAGGGCGTGTCAATGCGAGACGAAGGATCGTGAGAATTCTGACACCGCTTATCACGCTGAAGCGGCTCCCAGCGGAAACCGCCGCCGACCACGACCCTTTACTCCCCTCCGTTCTAGACAGAGCCTTCAAAGGAGAATTGTGAACCATGCCGCAATTTGAAGGTTACATCGGCGTTGATTACTCGGGGGCGGAGACGCCCATATCCAGTTTGAAGGAGTTGCAGGTGTATGCGGCGGATTGGCTAACGATGCCAAAGGAAGTCCCGCCGCCACCGAGTCCGCGTAAATACTGGACGCGGAAGGGAATCGCCGAATGGTTGGTGTCGCGGTTGTCCGGGAAGAAGCCGATGCTTGTGGGCATTGACCACGGCTTTTCGTTTCCGATCCGGTATTTCGAGAAGCATCGTTTGCCGCCCGATTGGCCGACGTTCCTGGATGATTTTCAAAGCCACTGGCCGACGGATGAAGACCACACCTACGTCTGCTTCGTGCGGGACGGCCGTTGCGGGCAGGGCGCGAAACGCCAGGGTGACGCGGCGTGGCTGCGTCTGACAGAGCAATGGACCGCCACGGCGAAGTCGGTGTTTCGCTTCGACGTGCAGGGCCAAGTGGCAAACTCCACGCATTCAGGTCTGCCGTGGCTGCGTTTCATCCGGCAGCGTTGCGGCGATCGGGTGCATTTCTGGCCATTTGATGGTTGGGAGGTTCCGGCCGGACGCTCCGCGCTGGCGGAGGTTTATCCGTCGCTTTGGATAAAACGCTTTCCCCTTAAGGATGGGACTGCGGACCAGCGGGCCGCATACGCGGCGGCAGCATGGTTGCGGCGTGCTGACATGGACGAATCTTTGTCGCGATTCCTGAACCCGCCGCTCGAACCACACGAGCGGACACTAGCGAAGGTCGAAGGATGGATTCTTGGTGTGGTATGAAGAATTGCTCGCAACGCCGGACCATGTCGGGAGTGAACGCGTTAAAGCGCCTGCAAGCTGAGACGGTCGCCGAGACCGATGCCCTTCTCCCCCGCATCCTCGACCGCGCCTTTAAAGGAGAACTCTGATGCCAAAACCAGTCGTGGACTTAGCGGTCATGCCGCAGCCACATCGGAGGCGCCCATTTTATCACCGGTTTTTGCGGGCGTTGGGGCTGTCGGCCGGTGTGATCGGATTTTCGCTGGGACTCGGCATCCTGGGCTACCACTTCATTGCCGGGTTCAACTGGGTGGACTCGCTCCTGAACGCGGCCATGATCCTCACGGGGATGGGGCCGGTGGGCACTCTGAACTCGGATGCGGCCAAGTTGTTCGCCTCGGCTTATGCGCTCTTTTCGGGGGTGGTCTTCATCACCGCCACGGGGATTTTGCTCGCGCCCATGTTTCACCGCGTGCTGCACCGTTTTCACATCGAGGAGCGGGATTCGCGATGAGGGCTCAGATAAGGATTCTGGACACGTCAGCGGATGGTCCTATCTTTATGTTCACATGAACTCAACCATTCCTCCTGCTCCTGCGCCGTCCACGGGGCCCGCCGTCCCCACCCAGGCTCCCAAACGGAGATCCTGCTTGCTCTACGGGTGCGGGGGTCTGGTCGGCCTATTAGTGGTAATCGCCGTGACGATCGCCATTACGCTCTGGTGGATTCAACGCCCGATCAAGCCGGTTGTGTTGTCCATGGCGGAAAAGGCGGCGGTGGACGAGAAGCTCCGGCAGCTCGGCGCCGGGGACGTTCCCTCGCCCGCTCGCGCTCCCGCCCGCCTCGGCGCGACGCAAGCCGAAAGCGCCTCCCCGGCCACCCCCAAAGACGCCGGTCCGAGGCCAGAGCCGGATCGGCCCTATACGCCGGGCTCAAAGATGCTCCAGTTGACCGAGCGGGAACTCAACGGGCTGTTGAACGCGAACACCGACCTGGGAGAATCGGTGCGGATCGAGTTGGCCAGGGACGCCATCAACGCCTATCTGGCCGTTCCCATTCCCAAGGACTTCCCCATCGGCGGCGGCAAGATGTTTCGCGCGCGCGGACGTTTCCGCGTGTCGCTGGGCAACGGCGGAGCGCCTGTCGCGATGCTGGAGGATGTCACAGTTCTCGGGATTAAGCCTGCCGAAAGCGTGGTTAGGGGGCCTGAAAGGGGAAAACCTGATCGGCTGAGGCGGTGGGCAAACGCGATGGGTCGCCGGTCATCAAGGGGATCAAGAGCCTGCGGGTCGAACCCGGGGCCTTGGTGCTGGAAGTCGAAGACTGAACCCAGCCGGGTTAGCCAATTCCAGCGACTACGGAACCACCACACGATAGAAGCGGGTGGACATTTGCGACGCCTTCACATCTTCGCACTCGAACTGGCCGAAGCCGCAATCTGTGGCCACGCCAATCTTCTCCCAGTCAACCAGGTTGGTGGAGGCTTCCAGGACGTAAACGAAACCTTGTGGCGCACTAAATCCCATCCGCAGCTTGCCATCGGCCTGGCGCCGGAGCTTGGCGATCCGGGCGGGCGGCCTGGTCGGGGAGCAATCCGCGCTCAGGAGGGCTACCAGCCGCTGGGCGGCTTGGATAAAGGTCTGAGCCAGGGCGGGGTCGGCCGGGGCAACTTGAGCGCGGGTCTTGTGTTGGAAGGCCTGAAGCTCGTTAATCGCCGGCGTGGCAGAGGAGCGATTGATCGCGCGGAGCGCCGCGGAGAGCGATGCGACCAGCGGCTGCGGCCTGGGAGCCTGTGCGTTGACCAGAGCGATGAGCCGCTCCACGCCCTGGGCCAAGGTGAGCACCTCGACCGTGAAGCTCTGCGAGTTCGTGGCCAGGCCATCGTCAACCACCAGCGTGAGCGGATTTACGCCAGCCGGCAGGGTGACGACCGCCACCATGCCCGTGGCCAACGGAACCGCCGCGCCGGCTTTGAACCAGAAGAAATGCAGCGCATCACCGTCCGGATCGGATGACCGCGAGCCGTCCAGCGCCACAGTGGCGTCGCAATGCAACGGAGCGATGGCCTGCGGCTGGGTGGCCGAGGCGTCGGCGACCGGGGGCCGGTTGAGCGTGAGCAGCGCGTTGGAACTGAGGGCGATACCAAAGGCATTGGTGATGCGGACGGAGTAGGTGCCGGCCTGGGCCGGTTGGAGATTGGTCAGAACGAGCGTCGAGCGAGTGGTGCCAGGGAGGCTGACACCGTTTCGCCGCCATTGGTACTTCAGGATGGGATTGCCCCCGGCGGTGACGGTGAAGGTGGCGGTGCCGCCCGCGTTGGCGCGGAGGCCGGCTGGGTTGTAAAGGAGCACGGGCGGGTCCTTACTCTTGCCGGTCCCGCGCGAGAGCATGATGGCTCGAATCTCAGCGGGACTCAACGCCCGCGCGTATAGGCTCACCTCGTCCAGGGTGCCAGAGGTAAGTCGCAGGGGATCAGTGGCCGTCGCCGAGTTGCCGAGGTAGAGATCAGCCGCGGTTTGGGGCGTGAATGAACCGAGATTAGTCCGGGTGACCGGGTTGCCGTTGAAATAGAGGACAGCGCTGCCGCTGGCCTTGTCGTAAGTGAAAGCCACATGTTGCCAAGCGCTAGGAGTCGCCAGGTCGGGGGCGAGCGGATGAGGTGGGTGGTGCCCTGCGTGCCCGCCAGGTTAGCATCCCAGAACATTGAATAAGGTGGGTCGAGGGGAAAGGGAGGAATAGGAGGTGATTGGAGATGCGAGTGAGCAAGAGGCTGACGCCTTGGGTGGCGAGTCCGCTATGCCAGCCAAGGGGTTCGGCCGGGTAGACACAGGCCAGCCGCCGCTGGCCCCGGGCAAAATCCAGGCTTCAACGGTGAAGCCCGGACCAAGGCCAAGGTTGAGGTTAGTGGCAGCGGGGATGCGCACGTAGCCATCGTAAGAACGGAAGGCCTTGCCGACAACGCCGTCCACGTAGGACACGGAGTTGACGACGACACCATTATTGGCATCTACACTGTCGAGCACATTGGACTCGCCACGCCACCAGCCAACAAAACCGGACGGGGGTGGAACTGGAAGCGGGGGTGGGGGGACACACTTGCCGGCGGAGTCGGCGGCGACAAGGGCTTGCAGCTCAGCCACGGCGAGGGCGCGGTTATAGATGGCCAGCTCATCCAACAGGCCAGCATAGTAAGCCCCGCCATTGGTCCCGCTCGGCCGTGTGCCTAGATACATCGGGGCTTGGGTCGCCGGTCGAAACGCGCCGAGGTTGGTTTGGGCGACGGCAACGCCATCCACATAGGCGGTCGCCTGCCCGGCTGCCTTGTCGAAGGTGAGCGCCACGTGGTGCCAGACAGAGGTGGCAAAGAGGCTAGGCGCGGATCGGAAGATGATGCGGCGGGCGGGCGAGGCGTTGGTATCGGTGAGCAGGACCTCCAAGGCCGCGCCGTTGAGCGCGAGGGCGGCGCCGATGTTGCCGTGGCCGTCGTTCCACTCCGCCACGGGCTGAACGCCGGTGACGGAACTCGGGCTGAGCCAACCCTCGATCGTCAGACCGGCTCCAGAACCAACATCAAGGTCGGCGGAAGGAGGGACCCACAACGCATTGGTCGTGGAGTAGGGACCAAAGGAAGTCGTAAGCCGAAACGCAGCTCCCACCTTGCCGACGGTGTATAAGGAACTGCGGGGCGGCAGCGCGTCGAACAGGATGTCGTTGATCCCAACCGCATCCACGGTGTTGCTCTGTGCGCGCCACCAGGCGACCACGCCAGTGGGAATCGGCGCGCACACGAGCGCAGCGGAAGGAGCAACTCCGAGCGGAGCATCGCTGGCGGACAGCAGGGAAACTTCCGTGGCGGGCGCCACCTTGGGTTCCTCCAGAACGGCAGCCTGAACTGCCACCGTTGGTAGCAACAGCGAAGCGACAATCAGGATCAAGCGCCCTGATTTCATAGGAACTGTATTTCTGCGGTGCGCTCCCATAGGGAACGCGGGTCAGTGTCCGCTACTCGAGGGGACATCATAGCGGCCGACCCGGCGGTGTCAATCCTGGAAACGCCGGGAAACACTTCCAGGCGCAGCTTGATACTGCCGCCATCCCCAGGTAGGGCCGTTTCGCCGAAACGGACGCCTCCGCGCGGCGTCCCCAGTTTGTTTGGCACCCGGAAAACGGTTCTTCGCTGTTTTCGGTGAAATAGGGCCCGGCCCAGCCAGCAGATCGATGCCGCCAGCCTTTCCTGCCAGGATTGACGCTGTGGGGGATCAAGGCCCCAAGCGCCGATTCTCCGCCCGAACCTTCTCGTCAAAGTGCCCACAGTGCCCCGAGGGTACGTCCATAGGTACCTCCGTAGTACGTCCGTAGTACCTCGGTAGTAGCTAAAGCGGCTTACGGTCGCATTTGCCCAGCTTCGGGGTGGCGCGGGTAGAACCTTCGAAGAGCCCGTGAAGAACCTCCAGGCCTTAACGGCTGCATCCGTCCCTGCCTGACTCGGCAACCAGAGCACCCCGCCCAGCAGCCAGGACCAAAAGGATTCCATGGCGGCGTTGTCATAGCAGCAGGCTTTGCGGCTCATGGAGGGGAGGGTTTAGGTATGAGCCAGGGCTTGGCGGAAGGCCGCACTGGCGTATTGGCAGCCGCGGTCGGAGTGGAAGACCAGGCCCGGCGCCGGCTGGCGCTGAGTCTGGGCCATGTTCCAGGCGGCCAGAATGAGTTGGGTGTCGATGTTTGGGTCCATGGCCCAGCCGACGATCCGTCGGCTGTAGCGGTCCATGACGCCGGCCAGATAGAGCCAACCTTCTTCGGTGGGGATGTAGGTGATGTCGCCGACCCAGATTTGGTTGGGGGCGTTGGGGGCAGGTAGTTGCGCCAAGCGATTGGGGGCAATGGGCTGGTCGTGGTCGCTGTCGGTGGTGCGGACCCGGAACCGGTCTTTGGCGCGGCCACAGAGGTCTTGCTGGCGCATTAAGCGGGCAATGCGGTTGCGACCATGAGCGCGACCGACTTTGGCCAGTTCGGCTTGAATGCGTCTTGAATGCTGGGCGGGGTGCTCTGGTTGCCGAGTCGAAGGCAGGGTGGGGCTGCGGCCGTAAAGGCCTGAAGATACGTGAGAATACTGCTTATGGGGTTAATCAGCGATACAGGCTGCGGCCTATTGAGGGTCCTTCCCGGGCGTAAGCTGCCAACCTCCACCAGGCACTCCAGCTAGTGCCTCCATAGTACCTCCGTAGTACCTTCCGGAGTACATCCGTTACACCTCCGTCTTGATTACGGAGATATTATTTAGCGGGTATCTGTCCCCTCACTGACCACTCCCGGGGTTGGGGCCTGAAACAGCCTACTGGACCTTGCCGGTCGCGGCCCACTCGGCGCCGCGCTGGATGAGTTTCTGCACGGCGGGATTCTGGACGGCTTTGCCGTCGTGGCCGAAGGTTTCGTGGAACACCCGGCCCTTGCCGTATTGGACCGTGAACGCCAGCGCCTCGGTCTGCTTGCTCCAGTCCGAATCCGCCTCCACCAGGATGGCGATTGGCGCGTCCCCTTGCAGCTTGGCGTAGAGTTCGTCGTCGGCTTCGAAGTCAGCGAGCCCCTGCGTGATCGGGTGGTCCTTGTTCGCAATCCGAACCTTGAACCCCGAGCGCGGTCCGTGGCCCGATTTGCCCATCACCCAGTAGCGGCCGCAGAGTTTGTGAAACTCGTCCCACTCCTTGAACGAGGCGCTGGAGAGGTGCGAGATCACCAGGCCCTTACCGTCCTTCACGAAGCCCGTGAGGCTCTCTTTTGCGTCGGCGGAGAGCGTAGGGGTCTTGGCATTGTAGAGATGCAGGAAGACAAGGTCATAGCGGGCGAGGGTGGCGGCGGAATCGAGCACGCCGGCGTCCTCGCAGATGCGCACCTCGAACTTGCCGCTGCCGACGAGCGTTTCCCGGATGGCCTGGGAAACCTCGCGCCAGTTGTGGGCCGGTTGCACATCGTCTCCGGTTACGAGGAGCACCTTGATCTTGGCGGGGGCCTGGGCGGCCGAGGCGGGCGAGGCAAACACCAGGGCGGTGGCCACACAGGCCAGGCTGATCATCGTCCATCCCAGAGTCGAGCGTGTTTTCATAGGCGGTGTCGTATTCGGCAGTTGTGTTCGGGCACAGCTTGCCTGGATTTTCCGGAGGGAAAAGGGAAAACTGAAGCCGGGTTTCCTTCCAGGGGCGATTCAGCACAAGATCGTAGCCGCCAACTGACGTCGGCGGCTATGATGTCTTGAATCTGCCGCGTTTCTTCCCTTTGCGGCTGTGGTTCAGCGCTTGGCGGCTTTTTGCTTCGGGCGCGCAGTCTTGGGCTTCGGACTTTGGGCTTTGGACTTTGGACTGCCACGCTGGCTTCGCGGCCGGCTTCGGGGCGGTCTTTTCGTGGATGACCTGCCGCATGCGGTCGAGGTTCCGGTCAATTTGGACCTTGGCCTGAGCTGATGCCTTTCTGGCTGAGGTTGATGGCGTCGGCCAGGAAAGAGCAGCCCTTCTGGATGGCCTTCGGGTAGCTGCCGTCCTTCATCTCGACTCCCTTGGCTTTGAGGAATTGGGCGAGATGCGCATAGAGTTCGTCTTTTTGGATAGGTTTCATAAATAGTCCGTTCGTTTGCCGGGAGCATCACCCAATGATCTCACCCCGGCAATTACAGAAGCAGGGCCGGTTTGTAACTTGGGATCATCCGCCACGCCGCCCATTAGGCGTAAAACCCGCATTCATAGGCCGTGTCAAAGAGCGCCACGATGTTTTCCGGGGGGACTTCGCCCTGGATGTTGTGGACGTTGTTGAAGATGTAGCCGCCGCCGGGCATGAGGGCCTGGACGTTGTGGCGCACGTTGGCGGCGACTTCCTGCGGGGTGCCGCGGGGCAGAATGTGCTGGGCATCCACGCCGCCACCCCAAAAAGCGAGCTGGTGTCCAAAACGGCGTTTGAGTTCGAGGGGGTCCATGTTGCGGGCGCTGACCTGGACCGGGTTCAGGATGTCGGCGCCGTTGTCAATTAGCTCGGGGATGAAGTCCATGCAGGCGCCGCAGGTGTGGTACCAGATTTTAGCCCGGGTGCGGGAGCGGATGTATTGCACCAGACGTTTGTGCCGCGGTTTGACGAGGCGGCGGTAGATCGCCGGGTTGAACAGCGGCCCGTTTTGGCCCGCCAAGTCATCGCCGATCATGATCACATCCACCACGTCGCCCACTTCGTCAAGGAACAGCCGGAACCAGTCGAGCCAGAACTTCAGGGTCTGGTCCAGCATCGCCTCGCAGAAGTCGGGGTTGCCCATGAGGTCGCAGAACCATTGCTCGAGGCCGCGCATGTACCAGCATATTTCATAGACGACCCCGGAGATGCCGCTGACGACGGCGTAGGGCGTCTCCTGCTTCAGCGACAGCGCCCGCTCGCGCAGGCCGGCGAAGCGGCTGGGATCGTCCCCTTTGGGCCACGGGTAAGCCTTGAGGTCCTCCCGGGTCGCGGTGGCCAGCGGATGCAGCGTGATGTCCATGTAGTGGGGCGCGTCCTCCGGCATGGACCACCGGATGCCGAACTCGTCCGTCAGGTCCTCCCAGTTGCGCCCGTCGCGCTGTGCCTTCACGATGCCGCCCTTCCAACTGGCGGCCGCCCCAGCGGCGACGTAACGGGTATCCACATGAAAGCGCTGGAGCACCTGTTCGCAGGGCTTCGCAAGCTGCTGCACGGCGTCCATGATGCGGACTTCGTCCGTGATGCCGAGGTGTTTGACCAGGGCCCGGTAAGCGTTCTTGTGGATGCCGGTCTGGTTGCCGCCGAGATCAATCGGCACCCGGTCGGGGATTTCGTGGTTCAAGGCTTTGATGACCCGCTCGCGCGGGGTCAGGGTTTCCTTCTTTGGCATAGACGCTGGTTGGGATCGGGGTCTAGGAACGCACGCTGGGATTTTAGGGCGGAGGCGTGGAACAAAGCAATAATGAGCAGTAATTCAAGTGCGATCATCACGTAGTTCGTGGGAAGAAGTTAGGGTTCGGCTTTTCAATCAGCCTTGCCTTTGAGCTCGTGGAGCCCGCGTCTCCCGGCCGCCCCCGTCCTTGCCTGCGTCACGTAAATCGAGGGCACCGCGCGTTACGGACGCATCGTTCTCAAGCTCGGCAGGCCCAGTGTGCACCAAACCCCGCCACCCGGAGCAAGTGGTTACTCCATGCCAGTTGGACGAAACGCCGAACCTGCGTTCGTTCGAGCGCGAGAAGGGTCCGGCCAGCGCTGCTCTGAGGAACTACGCCACCCACCGAGTTTTCGCAAACAAAGTAAGATCCCGCGTCCCTTTCAGAAAATTGCCGGCGGGAAAGAAAACCTGTTGGGGTCAGGCGTCCGGTCCCTTAGGGTGTCTTGCGTTTCTCTCGAGCAACGCTCTCCAATATGGTCCCATAACTCCCGACCGCGACAAATCGGCCTCTCCCGTGCGCGACCCCAGAAAGCCCAGCGCCGCAGCTGGCGGCGCGGGGGGACCAGTGTAAACCATCCTGAGAGGTTACAATCGGCGAAGGAAGCCCCCCGCCACCGCTGCCGCCGACAGCAACAAACTGCTCCCGCCCGTGGGTCACACCGAAGAGCCACCCGTATGCACCGGAGTCACGAGGGACCCAGGTGATTCCATCCCGAGATGAGAGCAACCCCTCCCCCACGGCGACATACTGGTCTCCACCCCAAACGACATCAAAAAACCAGTCACCCGGCGGCAACATGCGCTGGGTCCAATTCGTGCCATCCTGAGAAGTGACCACCGGGGTGACGAATCCGTTCCCATCGCAAACGCTCTCGGCGAAGGCCACGAACTTAGCGGGGCCACCGTAGGTCACGCAGAAGAATCTGCTGCCCACCGTGGAAGACTGGGACACCCAGTTCGCACCGTCACGGGAAGTGAGAATCATGCCAGAATCGCCAACGGCTACGAAGAGACCCGCGCCGAAAGTGACCCGATTGAGGCCGGGGGCGAAAGGAAAACTGACGGGAAGCGCCGTGATGGGGGTCCAATTCTGTGTGTCACGGGATACCACCATGGTCGGCCTGTATCCATTCCCCACCCACCTGCTGCCACCAACGGCAACGAATAACCCGTCGCCATAGGCCACGTCCGAAAGCCCAGTGCCTGCATTAGCCGACAGCCACCGTTCACCGTCCCGCGAAACAAGAACAGAGCCATCCTCAGCCACTACAAGAAACTCTTCCCGCGCGAAGATGACCCGCGAAAGCGCACTGACGCTTCCGCGGCTCGTCTCCGTCCAGTCGGATCCGTTGATTGACGTCAGGACCAAGCTTCGGAACGAACTACCGCCAACGGCTACGAAGGTGTTGTTACCCCACGTTGCGCTCGCAACGGTGCCATCAACTGCCTGTAACACCCAGTTCGTGCCGTCCGTTGATGTCCATGTCCCGCCGTCCCATCCTCCTGCCACGAAAAGTCCATTCGCATAAGCGACGTGTGCGTAGGCGTACCTCGCCTCTAGGCAAGTCCAAGTCATCGCGTCCGTTGACGTTAACACAGTGCCATACGAAGCAAGTGCCACAAACAGACCATTGCCGTAGGTCACACTCGTTACTGTCCATGGCACGCCAGGATCGCTGTGGGTCCAATTTGTCCCGTCCGGCGAAACGAGCACCGTCCCGCCTGCTCCCACGGCGACAAACTTCCCGCCGCCATATGAGATTGCGCACAGATCTGAGTAGTCACCGGAGTCGTTGCCCCATACCCAATGCTCCCCGTCCGGGGAACAATAAATGGTGCCTAGTCTGCCTGCCGCCACAAAGACGCCACCTCCATAAGCAACCCCCCCAACCGTGTTCTCCGACCGGGCGGTGGCTACGACTTCTCGGCCTCCCTTAGCTAATGTGATTATCTCGTTACCTCCGACGGCGACAAACCGTCCCTTGCCGTAAGCAACGCTCGAAAAACTGTCCAATGTGCCCGACTCATGTTGCGTCCAAAGAGTCCCGTCCCTGGACTCAAATATTGCTCCAAAACTTCCGACCGCGACGAAGCGGTTGTCCCCAAAAGCAACGCCACCCAACGCGTGACCACTTGGCAAGGGACTCCTCCAGAGCCAATGGTCCAGTTGGTCAGACCCCAAGCACAGTCGACCGGCCAAACCAGCGCCAGCAACCGCCCACTTAACAAAGCGTTTCAAGCGCATTCGCACAAATAGAGCTGTACACCGATGCCTAAGACAATTATCCTATATCAAAGCCAGCCCGATCAATCAAGACATTTCCGGGACAGATATTTTCGCCCCCAATAATGGGCAGCAGGTGTTCCGCGGGGCGGTGCAACGTTGGCCAGACGGAGATCAAGTCCGAAACCCGAAACCCGAAATCCGAAGGCAGTAGTTGAATGCGGAATTCAAGACCGCACCCGGGGAGTCTAGGGGGCAGGGGGAGATAAATCAATCGCGGGAAAGCTCCGGGGGCTTCTCCGGCTTGCGATTGCCAGCCCGGCCTCCGAGATTCCCCGGGAGGAACTTCCAGGATCCCACCGGGAGGAGAATTCGCGCATGCCCCGATTGTAGATTTCGGTGGGGTGTGGGAAAACGCGAGGTGCGCAGAAATCTGATGTGCCTATGAAACGAAATCATTCCGTCGGCGATGGGGGGGTCTGTACCCAGATACCCTGGAAGAACCTGTTCACCTTCGTTCTGCTTACCCTTTGGGGCCTGGCGGCACAGGCCGCGTCACCGCCTAAAGGGGTGGCCCCGGTACTCGTGCCCGCCGGGGGCTTCGCAATTGACGGGGATTTGCTGGCGAATAGACCGAGCGCAGGTGCCGGCGACTGGCTGCCCGGTTCCAGTGGGACCGGCACTTCGGTGTTGGATGCGAACGGCGTCCCGCTCAATCCGGCGATGACGTTTCACTATATCGATCCCTACAATGATGGAAGTGACGATACGTTTGGCGGCGGCCTGAAATGGACCGACAACCCGAACGATTGGCGATGGAACAGAGGCGGAGCCTCCTCCAAGACCGACATCAACAACGTGCTGTTCCACGTCGCCAGTGATGCCGATGGGCATACGTGGGTCGTCGTGGCGGCTGACCGCCTCAGTAACAGCGGTGACTCTTACATTGATTTCGAGTTCCTGCAGAACCCGCTAACGCGCAACAGCGACGGCTCATTCACGTCAGCGGGGCCCAACGGCGGACGCACAACCAACGACCTGGTCTTATGTCTGGCCTTCGGCAGCGGCGGCAGCGTGGCGGATTTCTTCGCCTACCGTTGGATGCCTAACGGGAGTGGAGGGTTTGACTATTCGGATGTCACGACTGCATTGCCGAACAGCCGGGTGTTCGTGGCGGCCAACCCCACCAACGCCGCAGTGCCTTTCGGCGCTTTCGGCCAGACGAACTACGCGGCCAATGCGTTTGCGGAAGCCGCTATTGACCTGACTGCGCTGCTGGGCAATTTCGATTCCTGTCTCTCGATCGGCGTCAAGACGATCATGGTCAAGACCAAGACCTCGACCTCCAGCACGGCTTCGATCGTGGACTTTATTACTCCGATTCAATACAGCATGAAGCTGGGCCCCAGCGCCGACGCCGGCCCGGACCAAACCCGATGCGCGGAGGCAGACTCGACGGCATTCCCGCTGCAAGGTCAGGCCACCCCCGGGCTGTTTCCGCTCATCTCGACCAACTGGAGCGTGGTGTCTGGCACGGCCACCATCGACACGACCAATACTTTGATCACCACGGCGCACGTGTCCTCGGCTACGGCAACCTTGCGCCTTACGGTGGTTCAAGCCAACGGTTGCATCGAAACCGACGACGTCGTCCTGAAGGTTGCGCCCGTGCCGGTCTGTTCGATCAGCGGCCCGGCGTTGGTATGTCCAACGTCTGCCACACAGTTCCAGGGTCCCTTAGGCATGGGCGCCTATTCCTGGTCGGTCACCGGCAATGCGTCCATCACCGGAGCGACCAACGCCCGGGCGGTGACGGTCACCGCCGGGACGACCTGCGCCACCAACTTCACCCTGCAGCTCAACGTGATCAGCAATAGCTGTGTGAGCGCGTGCACGACCGATGTGATGGTGAATGACACAGTCGCCCCTGCCATCAGCAGCATCCCCGCCGATGTCACCGTGGCGTGTGCCAGTGCCGTGCCCGCTCCCAACCACGCCGCGGTCGTTGCCACGGACAACTGCAACGGCGCGCTCGTGATCACCCACAGCGACGAGACCACACCTGGCGCTTGCGTCAACAAGTTCGTTATCCAGCGCACCTATACGGCCACCGACCCCTGCGGCAACAGCGCCAGCCAGACTCAGACCATCACTGTCAACGATACGATCGCCCCGGTCATCACCAGCATTCCGACCAACGTGACCGTGCAGTGCGCCAGCGCCGTCCCGGCACCCAATGACGGCGCCGTCGTCGCTGCCGACAACTGCGGCGGGGCGCTTGTCATCACCCATAGCGACCAGGTCATCCCCGGCTCTTGCGCCAACAAATTTGTCGTGCAGCGGACTTACACTGCCACCGACGTCTGCGGCAACAGCAGCAGCCGCACTCAGACCATTACCGTCAATGACAGCACCGCCCCGGTCATCAGCGGCATCCCGGCCGATGTCACCGTGCAGTGCGCCGCTGCCGTCCCCGCGCCCGATGATGCTGCCGTCGTGGCTGCCGACAACTGTGACGGGACAATCGTCATCACCCACAGCGACCAGACCATCCCCGGCAGTTGCGCCAACAAGTTCGTCATCAAACGCACCTATACCGCCACGGACGTCTGCGGCAACAGCAGCAGCCGCACCCAGACCATTACCGTCAACGACAACACCGCCCCGGTCATCACCAGCATCCCGGCCGATGTCAGCCTGCAGTGCGCCAGTGCCGTTCCCGCGCCCGATGATGCTGCCGTCGTGGCTGCTGACAACTGCGACGGGGCAATCGTCATCACCCACAGCGACCAGACCACGCCTGGCAGTTGCGCGAACAAGTTCGTCATCAAGCGCACCTATACTGCCACCGACATCTGCGGCAACAGCAGCAGCCAAATCCAGACCATCACCGTCAACGACAACACCGCGCCCGTCATCACCGGCATTCCGGCCGATGTCACCGTCCAGTGCGCCAGCGCCGTGCCCGCCCCCAATGATGCCGGCGTCGTCGCTACCGACAACTGCAGCGGGGCAGTCGTTATCACCCATAGTGACCAGACCATCCCCGGCTGTTGCGCCAACAAGTTTGTGGTCAAGCGCACTTACACTGCCACCGACGTCTGCGGCAACAGCAGCAGCCAGACCCAGACCATTACTGTCAACGACAACACCGCCCCGGTCATCACCGGTATCCCGGCCGATGTCACCGTCCAGTGCGCCAGCGCCGTGCCCGCGCCCAATGACGCCGGCGTCGTCGCTACCGACAACTGCAGCGGGGCAGTCGTTATCACCCATAGCGACGAGACCGTCCCCGGCAGTTGCGCCAACAGGTTCGTCATCAAGCGCACCTATACCGCCACCGACGTCTGCGGCAACAGCAGCAGCCAGACTCAGACCATCACCGTCAACGACAACACCGCGCCCGTCATCACCGGTATCCCGGCCGATGTCACCGTCCAGTGCGCCAGCGCCGTGCCCGCGCCCAATGACGCCGGCGTCGTCGCTACCGACAACTGCAGCGGGGCGGCTCGTCATCACCCACAGCGACCAGACCATCCCCGGCACTTGCGCCAACAAGTTCGTCATCAAGCGCACCTACACCGCCACCGACGTCTGCGGCAACAGCAGCAGCCAGACCCAGACCATTACGGTCAACGACAGCACTGCCCCGGTCATCAGCGGCATCCCGACCAACGTAACGGTGCAGTGCGCTAGTGCCGTGCCCGCTCCCAACGATGCCGCGGTCATTGCCACGGACAACTGCGGCGGGGCGGTTGTCATCACCCACAGCGACCAGGTCATCCCCGGCTCTTGCGCCAACAAGTTTGTAGTGCAGCGCACCTACACTGCTACCGACGCCTGCGGCAACAGCAGCAGCCAGACTCAAACCATTACCGTTAACGACAACACCGCCCCGGTCATCACCGGCATCCCGGCCGATGTCACCGTCCAGTGCGCCAGCGCCGTGCCCGCCCCCAATGACGCCGCCGTCGTCGCTGCCGACAACTGCAGCGGGGCAGTCGTTATCACCCATAGTGACCAGACCATCCCCGGCAGTTGTGCCAACAAGTTCGTCCTCAAGCGCACCTACACCGCCACCGATGGCTGCGGCAACAGCAGCAGCCAGACCCAGACCATTACGGTTAACGACAACACCGCCCCGGTCATCACCGGTATCCCAGCCGATGTCACCGTCCAGTGCGCCAGCGCCGTGCCCGCCCCCAATGACGCTGGCGTCGTCGCCGCCGACAACTGCAGCGGGACCCTCGTCATAACTCACAGCGACCAGACCACGCCTGGCAGTTGCGTCAACAAGTTCGTCATCAAGCGCACCTATACGGCCACCGACGTCTGCGGCAATAGCAGCAGCCGGACTCAGACTATTACTGTCAATGACAACACCGCCCCGGTCATCACCGGCATCCCGGCCGATGTCACCGTCCAGTGCGCCAGCGCCGTGCCCGCCCCCAATGACGCCGCCGTCGTCGCTGCCGACAATTGCGGCGGCGCTGTCGTCATCACCCACAGCGACCAGACCATCCCTGGCGCATGCGCCAACAAGTTCGTGGTGCAGCGGACTTACACCGCTACCGATGCCTGCGGCAACAGCAGCAGCCAGACCCAGACCATTACGGTCAACGACAACACCGCCCCGGTCATCGCCAGTTTCCCGACCAACCTAACGGTGCAGTGCGCCAGCGCGGTTCCCGCGCCCAATGACGCTGCGGTCGTCGCGACTGACAACTGCAGCGGGGCGGTCGTTATCACCCATAGTGACCAGACCATCCCCGGCAGTTGTGCCAACAAGTTCGTCATCAAGCGCACCTACACGGCCACCGACGTCTGCGGCAACAGCAGCAGCCAGACTCAGACCATTACCGTCAACGACAACACCGCCCCGGTCATCACCGGTATCCCGGCCGATGTCACCGTCCAGTGCGCCGGCGCCGTTCCCGCCCCCAATGACGCTGCCGTCGTCGCTACCGACAACTGCAGCGGGACAGTCGTTATCACCCACAGCGACCAGACCATTCCCGGCTCCTGCGTCAACAAGTTCGTCATCAAGCGCACCTATACAGCCACCGACGTCTGCGGCAACAGCAGCAGCCAGATTCAGAGTATTACCGTCAACGACAACGTCCCTCCGACTATGACCGTTCCGCCGGATTTGACGCTGGAATGCCCGGCCGACCTCCGCACCAATGTCACCGGCACCGCCACAGGCCAGGACGGCTGCGGTTCCGTCAGCATCACTTATTCGGATCTGGTCACCAATTTCTGCGGCGGCAGCAAGGTTATCTCGCGCACCTGGACCGTCGCCGATGCCTGCGGCAACGCCACCAATGCGTTGCAAACGATCACCGTCCGCGACACCACGCCCCCGGCGCTGCGGCTGCCGGCAAACATCGTGCTCCAGTGCCCCGGTGATACGCGCACCAATGTGACCGGTGCCGCGACCGCCCCGGATGGCTGCAGCTCCGTCACCATCACCTACAGCGACGTAGTCAGCAACGGTTGCGCCAACACCAAGACCCTCTGGCGAACCTGGGTGGCCGTTGACGCCTGCAACAACAGCACCAATGGCGTGCAGATCATCACGGTGCAGGACACGAACAAGCCGAGCATCACCTGCCCGAATATCAGCATCCAATGCACAGATGACGTGCCGGCCGCTTATACCAATCTGGCGGCGTTCCTGGCGGCGGGCGGGACGGCCAGCGACACCTGCAGCTCCGCGCTGACGTTCTCCCTGATCAGCGACAGCGGGCTGGTGGGCAGGTGTCCCGGGAGGGTGACCCGCGTCTACCGGGTGACCGACACCTGCGGCAACTTTGCCGATGGCACCCAGACGATCACCGTGGGCGACACCATCCCGCCGGTCCTCACCTGCCCCACCAACCGGACGGTTGAATGCGCACTCTCGCTCAATCCGACCAACACGGGCCGCGCCACGGCGACCGACAACTGCGCCACCAACGTCAGCATCACCTACTCCGACGCCTTGGTGCAGAGCGTTTACAACTACAACGTCAACTTCTACGCCGCGGATTCCGACCTCAACACCGGGCCTTACGGACCGACCTACCTCAAAGTGGCACCGGGCAGCCTGCCTTGTCCGAGCGGCGCTCGGCTCACCGGCCGGGCCGCGGATCCGCTCCGGAACGCCGTCGCCTTCGGGCCCACCGCTAGCACACTGGATGCCTTGACCTCGTTGGGCGGGGCCCCCATGGCGTTCGGTCAGATCGTGCCCTTCGAAGTGGTGATCGGAGTCAGTGGCAATCAGGGGGCGGGACACGGCACGGTGGAATTCACCGTCGATTGGAGCACCTACACGACCTCCAACGACCGGTTCGGGTTCGACACCAACTACATGGTTTACTGCGCTTTCGTGGACACCGCCGACCCGGGAACCCTTAATCCGAACCACTACGCCAAAGTGGAGTCGTTCAGTTCGAGGCTGGTCAACGCCGGAACCATCAGCGAGGCGATCGAGGGCACCTTCCGCGTCTCCGGCCTGGACGTCGGCGACCAGGTCGTGGTGGAAATCTGGCTGGTCATGATGACCACGCAGCCGGCTCATGTGAGTGGCACCATCGCCGCACAACTCATGTCGGCGCAGTCGCTGGACCCCAATCCGCAGCCCGTCAGCACGGGCAGCAAGACCATCTCGATTGGGAATCTGAACAAGATGACCCCGCTGCCGCCGCCGCAGGAGCAGCCCGGGCCGACACCACCGCCGCCGCCGCTGCCCGTCCCGGGCGTCACCGTGGCCGTGTGGAACCGCACCTGGACGGCCGCGGACGATTGCAACAACCAGAGCACCTGTGTCCAGCGGATTACCGTGCGGGACACGGCTCCGCCCGTCATCGTGGCTCCGAACGTAGTTCTCGAATACCCGGCGGACACGGGGACCAACGTCACCGGTGCGGCCGTTGCCCAGGACGCCTGCGGCTCGGTAACCGCGCTCACTTACAGCGACGTCGTCAGCAATGGTTGCGGCAACGCCAAGGTCATCTTCCGCACCTGGACCGCCACCGACGACGCCGGCAACAGCACCAACGTGGTGCAGACCATCACGGTGCGGGATACGATCTCGCTGGCTTGTCCGGCGGACGTGGTGCTGGAATGTCCGGCAACCAATACCGGCACCAACGTTACGGGTGTGGCCACGGCCCACAGCAGCTCGGGGGCAGTCACCCTGAGTTACAGTGATACGGTGACCAACCTTTGCGGGGCCACCCGGGTCATCTCCCGGCTCTGGACGGCCACCGATGCCTGCGGGAACAGCACCAATGCGGTCCAGACCATCACGGTGCAGGACACTACCCCGCCGACGATCCTCTGTCCGACCAGCCTGGTGCTGGAGTGCCCGGCGGATACGACTACCAACGCCACCGGCTTGGCCACGGCCACGGATGCCGGCGGCCTAGTAACCATCCAGTACAGCGACGTGGCCAGCAACGGGACCGGCGGCACCCGGATCATTGCCCGCACCTGGACCGCGATTGACCCGTGCGGCAACCGCACCACCGCAGTGCAGACCATCACCGTGCGCGATACGGCGCCGCCGAAGATTGCGGTTGCACTGGTGGACACCCTCGGCAACGAGGGTTATGCGGGCGGCGGGGCGGCTTTGCGGCCCGGGGAGCCGAACTTCACCACGGTCTTCTCCAAGGGCCTGGCCGTCGGCCACGCCGGCACCAACGAGGCTATGGCCGGCAACGCCCGGTTGCTCTGGGAGCCCAACACGGCCGGGTGGACGGCGCTGACCACCGTGTTGGCTAAGGGAGGCGAAACCAGCGGGCCGCTTACTCAGGACGCCGTCAACCCCACCGAAACCCTGGGCGGCGGCGACCTAGCCGTGCAGGCGGCGACGCTGACCCTCAATATCGGCTTCAACCACGCCGGAATGATCGGCGCTGGCCCGAACAACTTCGGTTCCCTGGTTTACAACAACGCGAGCGACTCGCTGAGCGGCCAGACCGTCAGCCAGATTCTCGAAGCGGCCAACGGGGCGCTGGCGGGCGGCAGTTTGCCGGCCGGGTATGATTTCAGCAGCCTCTCGGCGCTGATCGGGAACCTGAACCTGTCGTTCCGCAACTACACCGTCTCGCCCTGGGCGGCCGCCCACCTGAGCGAGCCGATGCTGGTGGTGCAATGCGCCTCCCAGGTGCCGGCGCCGGATCCGAAGCAGGTGAGCGCTTCGGATAGTTGCAGCAGCCCGGTGACGGTGACCCATCTGTCCGATGCGACCACCGAATACGTCAACCCGAACAATTACGTCGTCGTTCGGACCTGGGGAGCCGCCGATGCCTGCGGCAACACCAACAGCACTTCCTTCCGCATCGTCGTCCGCGACACCACGCCACCGGTCCTGACCAGCGCGCCGGATCGCACCGTGACGGCCGGCACGTCGTGGGACTTCGACCCGCCCACCGCCGCGGACAACTGCAGCAGCGCGACCGTCAGTGTGCTGAAGCACGGTGACCAATGCGATCGGCCAGGTGGCCGGCCAGGACGCAGTCCTCGTCACCCGGATCTGGCAGGCGACGGATACCGCGGGGAACAACGCCACCGGTCAGCAAACGGTTACGGTAGTGACTCCCGTGCCGCAGGACCCGCCCGTGATTGGAGCCAACCCGCAATGCCAGATCGTCGGGTGCGGCAATAACACCACCTTGAGCGTCAATGCCACGGGCTCCGGCCCGCTGACCTATCAGTGGCAGTTCAATGGCACCAATATCGCCGGTGCGACCGGCAGTTCCCTCAACCTCAATGGCCTGGCGTTGACGGATGCCGGCCTCTACACCGTCGTGGTCCGCAATGGGGCCGGGGCGGTCACCAGCGCGGCGGCCGTGGTGGATGTGCTGCCCAAACTCGTCATTGTGTCCAGTCGGCAACATACTCAAGCTGACCTGGCCGTCGGGCTTCCTCCTGCAAGCCGCCGCCAGCCCCGTGGGGCCATACACCGATGTGGCGGGGGCGACCAGCCCGTATCTCTACAACACGGCCACCCAGCCGCTGAAGTTCTTCCGCCTGCGCTCCCAGCCGTTTGCATTGACCACCACCCCGCTGCCGCGGGGGACTGATGTCTGTCAGCGGTCCCGGGGTGCCGGGCTGCAATTTCATCATCCAGGCCTCCACCGACCTCATCCACTGGGTGAACCTGGCCACCAATGCCTCGCCGTTGGCGGTGGTGGACAGCCGACGCCGATCTGTATCCGGTCCGGTTCTACCGCGCCATTCCGGCTCTGGCCCCACGGCCGCGGTTTCGAGTGACTCCACCAGTTATTGAGGCTCAGCCCGTGGGTCAAACGGCCGATGCCGGCAACAGCGCGACTTTGACGGTGAGCGCGACCGGTTCCGGGCCATTTACCTACCAATGGCGGCGGAATGGGAGTGAGATCGCCGGGGCGACGGGCAGTGCGCTGACGCTCAACGGGTTACAGCTTGCCGATGCTGGTCTGTACAGCGTGGTGGTCGGCAACGCCGCAGGAACCATCACAAGCCGCGCAGCGGTCCTCAACGTGGCGCCCCAGCTCGTCACGAAGCCGGGCAGCCAGGGGCTGACGCTGACCTGGCCCGCACCGTTCATCCTGCAAGCGGCGGCTGACCCCGCCGGACCCTATGCCGACGTGGCGGGGCCACCAGTCCGTATGTGTATGACACGCTGAGCAAGCCGCTGAAGTTCTTCCGGTTGCGGGCGCCGTTGTTCAGCTGACGATAGGGCCGAGGTCAGGCGGAGAGGTATCGATCACGGGCGCGGGTGTGCCGGGGTGCAACTTTACTTTGCAGGGCTCGACGGACCTGAAGAATTGGGTGGACCTGCAGACCAGTCGCTTCACCTTGTGCCTTTATGGACCCCGAAGCGGGGCAGTATCCGCAGCGCTTCTATCGCACCATCCTGGCGCGTTAAACGACCAGGATTACTCCACCGCCGCATTGAACGGCGTAACGCCGGAAGGTTCAGCTCACCGGCACGAGGCAGACGCGTTCGCCTTTGTCGTTACGGGTGACGCCCTGGGCATGGGGGTCGAGGGTCAGGACGCCATCCACCAGGAAGGCATAGCGATGATGGCCATGCTTCAATTCCACGGTGAGGAGCCAGGAACGGTCAGGCATCTGTTTCATCGGATGCGCGGCGGCGTCCCAGTGGTTGAAGTCGCCGACCAGGCTGACGGCTTTGGCTTGGGGGGCGTGGCAGACGAAGTTGATGGCCCGCAGGGGCTTGTGGTAATCCAAGGAACGCATAACTCAGCCTAGCAAGTTGTGCAGAATGGTCAGCGCGGTGTGGCGGATCTGGTTGGAGGTGGCTGCCAGACTGCGGTAGCGCTCAATCCAGTCCGGATCGGTCTGGTGGCGTTCGCGCCAAACTGCTTTGAGCACCCGCTCGGTGCGCTCGACCTGTTGCATGGCCGACGCCAGCGATTCCCGCCCCTCGGGCAGGTCCGAGATGTGCCCGACCGAGAAGCGGCTGATGCCCTTCTTGCTGAAAACCGCCTGCAGGAGCAAGACGACGGTTTGCTCGTAGGGGTACCAGCGCTGGCGCAGCGCCTCGCCGAGAAAGCTGTGGCGAAGCGCGAGGAACTCTGAACGAGGGCGTTCGGTGAACTGGCGGATTTCCTGGGCTTCGGCCGGGAACCAGTTATAGAGCAGGGCGAAGGTGCCGTAGGTATCAATGAGCTGCTTGGGGTTGTTGTGGTCGGTGGCGATCTCGCCGATGCAGAGGTCCTGGTCCAGTTCGAGGATAATCTCCGGCAGGTCATGCAGCCCGTTGAGAACTTCCTGGCCAACCGTGGTGCCGTAGTTGAAATCGCCGGGGATCAGCCAATAGACATCGTGCGGCCCACCCTTCTCGAAGGCGGCGCCCAGGCCGGTGTACCACATCTGGCAGGTGTCAACCGCCCAGACGTCCAGCACCTCCGAGCAGCGTGTCAGGGTGTGGTGCCGGAAATCGAGGAAGGTCTTGTTGCCGTGCATGGAGTAATGCGTCTTGCGATCCAGCACCGTTATCGGGCGGGCATAGCGGTCGGGTGTCTGCGGCCAATCGCCGGACGAGCCGGTAGAGCGCGTGCAGGTTGGCGTAGTCGTCCGGTTGCCGGACCGGGTAGATGATGATCGGATGAATC
This sequence comes from uncultured Verrucomicrobiae bacterium, assembly GCA_963822005.1. GTDB lineage: Bacteria > Verrucomicrobiota > Verrucomicrobiia > Limisphaerales > UBA8199 > PALSA-1440. The sequence continues at coordinate 90,061 of CAWGGD010000034.1, forward strand.
CGGGCGCTGGGGGAGCGTCTTCGTTTCGGCGAGCGTTTCGCCCGGGTCCCCCGCAAGGTGGCCGCAGTTTTCCTCATAAGCAGTTAGTTGGTTGCGCGTGCGGCAAGCACTGCGCATTGGCTCATCCGGATGCGCCGATCAGGGACGCCGGAAAGTTGTCCTCCCGGCAGCGCCTTTCCGAATGGCCGCATCCTACTCCTCAGCGGGCGGGCAAGCAATAGCGTAGAGAGGCGGTGCTTCCGACTGAACGGGCCAACAAACCCCGACAGCGCAGCAGCCGACGCAAGGCTCTGACTGGGAGGTCTGGAGTGCGCCAGTTACGGTTTGGGGGGGCGGCGGGGTTCGATCCAGCGGACCTCGGCATCTACGCCGAGGCGGGCGAGCAACTCGGACTCGATGTCCCGTTTCGGATCCTGCGCGGCGGTAATCGTGCCCGCGAACAGGTTTTCAGACATTTCGATGGCGATGAGGAGACGCCGCTCGGATGGTTCGAGCTGGAAGCGGAGCCCCGCCGCCGGTGTCTGGGCGAGGGCCTCGGCGACTTGGGCTTCGTAGAACATGGTCTCGTTGACCTGGTAGCGGCGGTCAAGGCGGGGGCCGGGCTGGAGCAGGACGCCCGTGCGGCCGCAGGGGCATTTGTCATGGCAGAGTTCGGCGGCGACACGGGTTCGGTAACGCAGCAAGGGCATGGCCTCGCGGGCCAGCGTGGTAATCACCAACTCGCCGTCGGAGACCTCGGCGAGGAACTGGTCTTCGTGGATGTGGAAGAGTCCCACTTCGCATTCGACGCAGAGGCCGGGATCGAGGATTTCGCCGAGGCCGAAGTTGCAGCGGACGGCGGCAAAGAGCCCAGCGGCCAGTTGTTCGCGCGTCTCTTTGTCCACCGGGCGCGAGAGCAGGACGGTGCGCAAATGGAGGGATTGAGGATCAATGCGGCGCTGGTCAATGGTGCGCATCAGGTCGAGCGCATTGGTGGGGGTGGTGATGAGGATGGTGGGGCGGTAGTTCTGCAGCATCGCTAGCTGGTAATCCATGTGCAGCGGGTCTTCGGCGATAACCGAGGCTTCGATGAGCTCGGCGCCCAGGACGTATCCCGAGGCGCCGGATTGAGAAAGGCCGCCCAGGGAAATCTGGATGACGTCGTTGGCGGTGACGCCGCTGGCGGTCAGTTGTCGCGCGACCAACCGGCCCCACTGGGCGAGGTCGTTGCGGGTGTAACCGATCACCAGCGGTTTGCCTTCGGGGCCGAGGGCCGAATGGAGGCGGATGACTTCGCGCAGTGGGAACGCAAACATGCCGTAGGGGAAGCTGGCGACCATGTCTTCCTGCGTCGTGAAAGGGAATTGCCGCAGGTCAGCCAGCGAGTCGAGGCGAAGGTCGGCCAGCTTCTCGCGGTAGCGGCGGACGTTGCGGCGGAGGCGGGCCAGGAGGGCCTGGAGGCGTTCGAGCTGCATCTGCTCCAACTCGGCGCGGGACATTAGTTCGTATCGGCGGTCAAAGGTACTCATGCGAAGGAAGTGAGGGGTGACGGGGGTGGCGCTTTAGGACGTTTCCGGCGGAGTTGGGCTGCCAAATCCGAAACCCGAAGTCCGAAGCCGCCGCCCCGCAGGCCACCGTGGGAGGGTGCTGACCTAGCGGGCCGTGGCCCGCCAGCTTCAACTCGCGAACGGGCTACGTTCGAAGGCCGTGGTTCCGCCTCGTCGGATTTCGGACTTTGGGCCTCCTTCGGATTTCGGATTTCGGGTTTCGGATTTCTCCCGCCACCTCCTTGTCCACTGGACAGGTCGGTGTGCGCAGGAGGCAGCGCCGGCGTGTGCACGGCCGCCTGACCGCCTTTGCCCAGGTAGGCGTACTTCACGGCCGGGTTGTGCGCCAGGTCGGCAGCGGCGCCTTCCTGGATGATTTCGCCGGTCTCCATGACATAGGCGCGGTCGGCGATCTGGAGGGTGGCCGTAGCGTTTTGCTCGACCAGCAGTACGGTCAGGCCGAGGTCTTTCATCTTCAGGATTTCGGCAAAGACCTCTTTAACCAACAGCGGCGCCAGGCCCATGGACGGCTCGTCCAGCAGGAGCAAGCGGGGGCGGGCCATCAAGGCGCGGCCTAAAGCCAGCATCTGCTGCTCGCCACCGGAGAGAGTGCCGCCGACCTGGTGCAGGCGCTCGCGCAGACGGGGGAAACGGTCCAGCACCGTGTCCATTTGCAGCGCCCGGTCCGGGTTGTGGTAGCCGCCGATGAGGAGGTTCTCACGCACGGTCATGTCCGCAAAGATCATCTTGCCCTCCGGGACCAGGACGGTCGAGTTGCTGAGGCTGCGCCAGGGCGGCTGGCCGGTGGTGATCCGGCCATCAATGACGACTTCGCCCGCCCAGGGTGGAGCAGGCCGATAATGGCTTTGAGCAGGGAGGACTTGCCCGCGCCGTTGGCGCCGAGCAGGCCGACGATCTCGCCGGCGCAAACGTGCAGGCTGGCGCCGCGGACCACCTCCAGGCTGCCGTAGCCGCACCTAAGATTCTTTACCTGAAGCAACATCTTGAAACTCCGTGCCCAGATAGACGCTGATGACCCGGGGATCGTTCTGCACGATCGCCGGGGCGCCCTCGGCGATGGTGCAGCCATGGTGCAACACCAGGATGTCGTCGGACAGCCCCATGACCACCGACATGTCATGCTCGACCAGCAGGATGGTGATGCCGCGATCCCGGATCTTGCGAATCAGGATGCCGAGATCTTCCTTTTCGCGGGTGTTCAGTCCGCTGGCCGGCTCGTCCAGCAGCAGCATCTCGGGTTCGGTGGCCAGCGCGCGGGCCAGCTCGACCATCCGGCGCTGGCCAAACGGCAGTGCGCCAGCCGGCCAATCGGCCAGATGCGCCAGGCCGACCTGATCGAGCTGGGCACAGGCAGCATCGCGAATGGCCCGTTCCTCGGCGCGTTGGCCGAGCCAGCGCAAGCCGCAGCCGAAGAAGTCCCAACGCGTCCGGCTGTGGCGGCCCACCATCACGTTTTCCAGCACGTTCATTTGCAGGAACAGGCTGGGATTCTGAAACGTGCGGGAGATGCCGGCGCGGGCGATCTGGTAGGGCCTGCAGGCCGTTGATGGGCCGGTCCTTGAAGGTGATCTGCCCGGTGTCCGGCTTGAGCAGGCCGGAGATCATGTTGAACAGGGTGGTCTTGCCGGCGCCGTTGGGGCCGATGACGCCTTTGATCTGGCCCGGGCTCACCTTGAGGGAGACCCCGTCCACGGCGACCAGGCCGCCGAAGCTGCGGCGCACATTCTTGGACATCAAGCAGCGCCATAGTCGGAACTCCTTTCGGCGTTGGGCGAAGCGGCAGGCGTGAAACGTGAAGAGTGATCGGTGATACCTGGCGTCGGAGAGGCCGGGCGCTTGCTCACCGGACGCCGCAGCCAGAGGCCAAGGGGTTTGAGCGGGCCTTCCGGCGCCAGGGAGATGATCAGGATCAGGATCGCACCGAACACCGCGTTGTCGTAAGTGCCGAACCAGCCGCGCAGGGAGAGGTAGTTCAATGCGATGCTCATGACCGTCACGCCCCAGAGGTTGGCCATGCCGCCCGCGGCGGCCAGCGCCACGTAACGGACCGACTTCAACGCGCCGGCTTCGGACGGGCCGATGCCGCCGGTGTAATGGGTGAAGAACACGCCCGCCATCGCGGCCAGCAGCGCGCTCAGGACAAAGACCTTGAGCTTGTAAGGCGGCGGTGTTGATGCCCATGGCGTTGGCGGCCGTTTCGCGGTCGTGGATGGCCTGCAAGGCGCGGCCGACGCGCGAATGGATGAGGTTGCGCAGGAACACCAGCAACACCAGCGCCAGGCCGCAGGCGATGTAGTAGTTCTGCACGCGCGCGGCGCTCTTGCCGGTGACGGTCAGCCCGCCCACCAGCTTCCATTCCGGCACGCCGTTGATGCCGTCGGCCGCGCCCGTGAGGTTGCTGCCCAGGAGCATCTTGCTGACGATCAAGCCGAAGCCGAGCGTGGCCATGGCCAGGTAATGACCGCGCAGCCGCAGCGCCGGGTAGCCGATCAGCAGGGCGATGAGGAACGTCACGAGCATGGCGGCCACAAACGCCGCCCACGGGGATACGGTCATGATGGCGTTGCCGTACAAGTCCGGCTTCGCGACGAGCAGATGCGCCTGCTGCAGCCAGCCCGCCCAGGCGCTGGCTTTGAACGCGGAGAAATCGTGGGTGGTCAAGACGGCGGAGGTGTATCCGCCGATGGCGAAGAACGCGCCGTGCCCCAGCGACACCTGGCCCGCATAGCCCATCAGCAGGCAGAGGCCCATGACCACGATGGCGTAGTAAACCGCCATGGTGAGCTGCGTCAGGCAGTACTCCGTTCCGGTCGCCCGCATAGCAAGCTGCGCGCCCACCACCACAGCCGGGGACAGGGCGAACGGAAGAATCTGTCGGGACAATGTCATTGAGTTTCTTCCTAGTGCTCCCTCACGCTTTCGGCGCTAGGCGCGCCGAACAGGCCGTGCGGCCGCACGAACAGCACGAGCAGCAGGATGGCAAAGGCGGCGACGTCGTTGTAGGCCGCCGGCAGGCGGCTCACGCTGAAAGCCTCCAGCACGCCCACAAGCAGCCCGCCGGCGACGGCGGCCATCGGGTTGCCCAGCCCGCCCAGGATGGCGGCGGCAAAGCCTTTGATCGCCAGCGGTGCGCCCATCTCGTAATGGGTCATGGTGATGGGCGAGATCACGCAGCCGGCCAGCGCGCCCAGGGCGGCGCTCAGGCCGAACGAGAGCGTGCGCATGTTGGGGATGTTGATGCCGGCGAGCATGGCGGCCTCGGGATTGGAGGAGCAGGCCCGCATGGCCCGGCCCCGGAGGGTGTAGCGGAGGAAGACGTGCAGACCAGCGACCACCACGGCCACAGTGCCCAGCACCCACAAGACCTGCGGCGAAATCGCCGCGCCCAGGAACCGGACGGACGAGACCTCGTTGCCGGTGAAATAGGGCAGCGAGCGCACCTTCTCGTCCCAGATGTGCAGCGCGGCTTCCTGGATGACGATGGACAGGCCGATGGTGATGATGATCAGGTGCAGGACCGAATGGCGCTGCAGCCGGCGGAAGAAGAGCCAGCTCGAGCAGGCAGCCGACCAGCGCCACGATCGACCACCGCGCCCGCGATGGCCACCGGCAGCGGCACGAAATGCGCCAGGGTGACGGCCACCATGCCGCCCAGCATCACGAACTCGCCCTGGGCGAAGTTGATGCACGCCGGTGGCGCTGTAGATCAGGTTGAAGCCGATGGCCACCACGGCGTAGATGCTGCCCTTGGTGATGCCGGACAACAGGTATTGCAGCGCCAGGCTTCCGTGTTCCATCGGCTCTACATTAAGGAAAAAGCCCCGGTCAGCCAGTCCGCCGGGGCGTTACGCCGTCTCATTCTGCCGGCATATTCGACGCTACTTCTTATAGATGGTGAACTTGCCGTCCTTGACCGTCAGCATCTCGAAGGCGTCCAGGTCCGAGGCCGGTGTGGTCGGTGGGCGAGAAGTTGAACACGCCGGCGGTGCCGACGAAGCCCTGCAGGTTCTCGATGGCGTCGCGCACCTTGTCGCGGTCGGCGCGCCCGCCTTCTTGAGGGCCTCCACCACGACCATCAGCGCGTCATAGGCGTGCCCGCCGAAGGTGCTGACGTCTTCCTTGTAACGGCTCTCGTAGTCCTTCTTGTAGGCGGCCAGCACCTGCTTCTGCGGGTGGCTGTCGGGCAGCTCATCCACGACCAGCAACCGGCCCGCGGGGAAGAGGATGCCCTCGGCGGCCACGCCGGCCTGCTGGACGTACTTGAGGTTGCCGAAGCCGTGGCTCTGGAACAGCGGCACGTTCAGGCCGAGCTGCTTCATGTTCTTGGCCACGATGGACTGGGCCGGCACGATGGACCAGTTGACCACCGCCTGCACGCTCGGAGTTGCCTTTGACCTTGGTCAGCACGTCGGTCAGGTCGGTCGCCTGCTTGTCATACACCTCATTGGCCAGGATCTCGATGCCTTCGGTCTTGGCCAGGTCCTCGAGCTGCTTCTTGCCGGCGACGCCGAAGCCGTCGTTGCTGGTCAGGACGGCGATCTTGGTGATGCCCTTGTCCTTCATCGTGCGGTAAATCCAGGTGACCGCCTGGCTGTCCTTCTGCGGCGTCTTGAAGACGTACTTGGCCACCGGATTGACGATGATCTCGGCCGCGGCGCAGGAGACCAGGATCATCTTGTTCTCCTCGCAGATGGCCTTGATCTGCATCGTCTCGCCGCTGGTGGACGGGCCGATGATGGCCAGGACCTTCTCCTCCTCGATCAACTGCTTGGCAAACGAGACCGCCTTCTCGGGGCTGCCGCCGCTGTCCTTGACGACCAGCTCCAGCTTCCGGCCGTTGACGCCGCCCGCGGCGTTGATCTTCTCCACCAGCATCTGGACCGTCTTCTCCTCCGGCGCGCCCAGGAAGGAGGCCGGGCCGGTCACGGAGAAGATGGCGCCGATCTTGACCGGCTCAGCCGGAGGGGCGGGAGCACAGCCGGGGGCGAACAACAGAGCGCCGAGCGAACAGATTCCTACCAATGGAAGAAGAGATTCTTTTCATATCAGTTAGCGTTTAGTTTTGAGCTGCCTGCACCTGTTCTGTCGGGCCTCAGGCTAAACCAGCGTTCAGCCCAACCGAGCGCGTCCAGAGTGCCAGAAAAGCTCAATGGTGTCAACTGTTGTCTCACTGTTGTCTCACTGTAAGCGCGGCCTTGTTTAATTGTTGTTTGAGACCAAACGCTGTCTTACCCTGGCACCCCGGCAAGCCCAGAGCTATTCTCCAAAACAGTACCGCCTGCTGATATGGCCCAAGAAAGTGCCTCCCGAATTCGCGGTTGGACAGTGGTCAGCGCGGCGCTGGGCGTCAACCTGATCATTGGCTCCCTTTACGCCTGGAGCGTCATGGGCAAGGCCCTGGTCCTACAATGGCATTGGACCAAGACCCAGGCCACGCTGCCCTTTGCCGCATCCACGGCCTCCTTTGCCGTCACGATGATCTTCGCGGGCCGGTGGCAGGACCGGATCGGGCCGCGCTACGTGGCGATGCTCGGGGGCATCTTCTTCGGCTTGGGGCTGGTGCTATCGTCGTTCGTTCACACCTGCGCGCCGATGCTGCTCACGTTTGGCCTGGTCGGCGGCATGGGCATCGGCCTCGGTTATGCGGCCACCACACCCCCTTCGATCAAGTGGTTTCCGCCGGCCAGCAAGGGATTGATCACCGGCATCGTCGTGAGCGGGGTCGGGCTGGCCGCGGTGTATATGTCGCCCCTGACCAATTACCTCCTGCAAGCCACGAGCATTCAACAGACGTTTCTGATTCTGGGCATCGGCGCCCTCGTGCTGGGCTCCCTGCTGGCCCAGTTCCTCACCAACCCGCCGGCTGGTTACGTGACCGCTCCAGCGGCGGCCTCAACGGCAGCCCAGGCCAGGCCCGCGCCCGCTTCGCGGCGGGACCTGGATTGGCACGAGATGCTGCGGACCGGCCGGTTCTACCAGCTTTGGCTCATGTTCGTGCTGTCGGCTTCCGCTGGTCTGCTCATTATCGGCAACCTCACCCTCATTACCCAGGATCAGGCGCCCAAGTGGGACAAAGCATTTGTATTGGTCATGGTGGTGGCGATCTTCAACACCTGCGGGCGCTTCTTCAGCGGGTTCGTCTCCGACCGAATTGGCCGGACCAACACGATGCTTCTCGCATTCGTGCTGCAGGCGATCAACATGTTCGTTTTCGTCCACTACACGACACCCGCGCTGTTGCTGTTGGGTTCCGCCTTGACCGGCCTGTGCTACGGCACGATTTTCACGCTCTTTCCCGCGGCCACGGCGGACTTCTACGGGATTCGCAACCTGGGCGTCAATTATGGGCTGCTCTTCACCGCCTTCGGCGTCGCCGGCGTCACTGGTTCCGTCCTTGGGGGCCGGGTCCGTGACCTGTTCGGGTCCTACAGCTATGCGTTCATTACTTGCGGGGTCATGCTGTTGATCGGCGCTGTGCTGGCCTTGGTCCTGCGTACGCCCAAAGGTCATCGCCTTTGCGCCACTGGCAACTGCGGGCCCCAGTCACAGATGCCTAATTGATGCTGATCCTATGGGCCTTCACCAACCACGATGGCAGAACATCACTCTGTGCGGCCTGAGTGCGCTTTGGCTCTGCTTCCTCCATGCCACCGCCGGAGAGCCGCTCACTCTCCAAAGCATCGAGCCCACCCCGATCTTCCCCAGGGCGGCGGCGAATCAGCCCTTGCGCCAGCGCGCACTGCTCTGCCTCGACAACCCGGGCGCACCACGGGCCGTCGCGGCCAAGCTCACGGTGGGCGCGCTTGTCCACACCGAAGACCTCGGCCAAGTGCCCACCGGCAAATCCACCAACGCCGTCTCGATCCCCGACATCGCCGCAGCCGCGAAACTCACTGTTGAATTGCTCCCGCAGGCCGGCGACGGACTCCTCGCCCGGCGCGAGGTCACATGGCAGCCGCAGAAGAAGTGGAAGATATACTGCGTCTCCTATTCGCATCACGACCTGGGGTTCGGCAATTACCCGCACCGGCTGCGCACGGAGATTCGCCACGCCAATATCGAACGGCCCCTCCAGTTCTGCACGGAAACCGATGGCTGGGACAACGACAGCAAGTTCCGTTATGTCATCGAGACCAGCGAGCCCATCACCAGCTTCCTCGGCAGCCACAGCGAGGCCGACGCCGCCGAGCTGGCCCGGCGCATTCGTGAAGGCCGCATCCAGATCGGCGCGATTCACAACACCGCCAATACCGAACAGATGAGCCAGGAGCTGATGGCGCGGCTCTTCTACCTGACGGGTCGGCACACACCCGACTTGCTCGGGGTAGCGCCGAGCAAGACGGCCCAGATTGACGATGTGATCGGCCTGACCTGGCCGCTGGCGACCTATTGCGCCGAGGCCGGTGTACCTTATTTCTTCCACGGCCACAATGGCGTCGGCCAATGCCTCCAGCCCGCGTCGGCGGAACCGGTCTTCTACTGGCAAGGGCCGGACGGCCAGAGCAAAGTGCTGGTCCGCTCGATTGACTACGGCGGCTATGCCGGAGACAACCTCGGCGACGCCAGCGAGAATCATATCCAGTCGCTCATCGCGCGCCTCGGCGCCAACTGGCTCTACGACACCCTCCTGTGCCAGGACGGCACGGATTTCCAACTGATCACCCTCGACAACGCGCACAAGATTCGCCGCTGGAACGAGCGGTATGCGTATCCGCGCCTGGTCTATGCCACCATGACGATGTTCTTCGAGGAAATCATGCGCCAGGCTGACCCGGCAAAGATCAAGACGTTCGCCAAGGACAGCAACAACCAGTGGGCCGATCAGGACGCCACCGATGCGTGGCTGCTGGCCCTGGCGCGGCGCCAGGGCGAGGCGATTCCAACCGCCGAGAAGTTCGCCACCATCGCCGCGACGCTGGCCGGGGGCGGCTATCCCTGGTCCGACATCTACCAGGCCTACCACCGCATGCTCCAATACCACGAACACACCGATGCCATTGACTTCATTGCCTGCGATCCCGAGCGGATGCGGCAGTATGAGACCGAGCTGGAGGAAAACCGGGAGATGGTCATCGAGGCTAAAGAGTTCAGCGACCGCGCCTGTGATCGTGCCCTGGGCAAACTGGCGGGAATGATCACGACCGGCGCCGCGCGGAACATCATTGTCTTCAACCCGCTGGCGCACGCGCGCACGGACGTGGTGCGCGTCGCGGCGACGGAGCTTGGCCTGGATAGCCAGTTACAGGATGCGGTCACCCGCAAGACTGTGCCGCACCAAACTCTTCCCGACGGCACGGCTGTCTTCGTCGCCGCCGACGTGCCCTCCCTCGGCTACAAGACCTTCAGCGTGCAGCCTCCCGCCTCCCCTCGTAGCAGCCGACGTAAGGAGACGCCGAGTGGGAAGTCCGAAGTGCGAAGTCCGAAGTCCGAAATGGATCAGAGCCGACTGACGTCGGCTGCCACGAGGCTTGAGAATCGCTTCTACCGCATTGCCTTCGACACGGCCACCGGCGCGATCACGAGCATCCGGGACAAGCAACTGGACCTCGAACTGGTGGACCAGAGTGCGCCTTACAAGTTCAACGAGTACCTGTACGAGCGCTACGAGAGTCCGCAGGCGCGCACCTCCAAATGGTATCGCGTCCAATCGGCGCAAATGTCAGTCACCAGCGGACCGGTAGCTGACGTGCTGAGCATCCAAGCTTCGGCCGTCGGCGCCGACAAGATTACGCAGACGGTCCTACTTTATCACGACCTCAAGCGCATCGACTTCGCGCTGGACCTGGTGAAGTCGCCTTCGGGCCGGACTTGCCGCATGCCGAACGCCAGTGTTTTGAACAAGGAGTCGGTTTATGTGGCGCTGCCTTTCGCCGTGCCGGACTTCCGGTTTCATCACGAGCTGCCGGGGGCCGTGGCCGAGCCGATCCGCGACCAGTTCGAGGGCTCCTGCACGGCTTACTACGCGGCGCGGCACTTCGCCGACGTCGCCAACGACCGCTTCGGCGTGACTGTCTCCTGCCCGGACGCCTCCCTCTTCGAATACGGCCACCCGCGCTCGTGCCTCATTCCCGGCGGACAGGAGAGCCAGTTCGAACGGGTGATGCAATACCCCGCCAACAGCCGCATGTACCTCTACCTGATGGATAACATGTTTGACGTGAACATCCGCTGGGACCAGCAAGGACCGGCTCGCTTCGAGTATTCCATCCGCAGCCATGAGGGCGGCTGGCAGCGGGGCAAGGCGGACCAGTTCGGCTGGGACGTGCTGAATCCGCTGATCGCCAAAGTCGTGACGGGCAAGAAGAAGGGCGCGTTGCCCGCGGCCTCGAGCTTCGTGCGCATCGAACCGCCAAACGTTATCTGCAGCACGATCAAGCCCGCCGAAGCCAACGGCGTCGGCTTCATCGCCCGCTTCAACGAAACCCAGGGCGCCGCCACAACCGCGACCGTCGCGCTGCCTTTCCTCGGCAAGATCACCGCCGCAGTGGAAACCGACCTCCTCGAAAACGATCGCCCGGTGCGGTTGCAGGTCAGGAACGGCAACCAGGTCACTTTTGCCGTGCTCCCGTTTGGCGTGAAGACCATTCGCCTGGCAGTCGCGCCGAAAAAGCCGCTGCCCCTCTTCTCCACCTTCAAAATTCGGCCCCAATCGGATATGCAGATCGAACTCGCCTGGTCGGTCGAGCCCCGCGCAGCCAGGTGCATCAGCCACTACAACGTCTATCGCGGCAGCAAGCCTGACTTCCAGCCTTCGCTGCTGAACCTGGTGGCGCAACCGGCCACGCCGTCGGTCGTGGATCAACCGCAGTTGCACTACGGCGGCTGGATTAACAACCGCCTGGAACCAGGAACGACTTGCTACTACCGCGTCGCCGCGGTGGATCGCTGGAATAACAATGGCCCGCTGTCCGCGCCGGTTGCCGCCACCACGCTCAGATCAGGCCAGAAGAACATGGTGCCGCTGCGCGTCGAGGGCCTGCGCGCCATTCTGGTCAGCCCCATCAGCCCGCAGAACTTCGTCAACCTGCTCTTCCGCACGAGCTGCGAGTCCGACGTCCGCCGCTATGAAATTCACCGCTCCACCCGGGCCGGCTTTGCGCCCGATGCCGCAACGCGCATCGGCATCGCTGAGGCCGACGCGGTGGTCAAAGGCTCAACCGTTTATGGTCATGTGCCGATGGACCACCGGGCGGGTGATTACGACCACATGATGTTCCAGGACGATACCGTGCAGGCGGGCATGACCTACTACTATCGCGTCTGTGCGGTGGATACCGCCGGCCAGCGCGGGCCGTTCTCGCTGGAAGCTGCCGTGCGCACCAAAGCCTCGGCTGCCGCCGGGCAGAAGATCACCGCGCAGTCGGTCTATGCCCCCGAATACGGGCCGGACAACGCCATTGACGGAAGCCCCGATCCCTTCGCCGCATGGATCTCCAAACCTTACGGCGGCGGCACCAAAGCCCAGCCGCTCGATGTCTGGTGGGCGATCGAGTTCTCCGCCGGCAGGACGGTCCGGTTGAAGGGAGTGAAGATCGTGGGTGACGACCGAGACATCATCCCGCTCCAGCGCAACCTGCAGGTCCAGGTCCGCGAGGGTCCCGCCTGGAAAACGGTCGGCGAGCTGAAAGACGCCACCGCCAGGACCGTGACGGTTAACTTCCCGCAGACCGTCGCCACTGCCGGCCTGCGCGTCTTCGTGCCGGCGGCCGACCTGCCGAAATCAGAGCGCGCTGACGTGGACGGCATCGTGCGCATCTGCGAACTCCTCCTCATCCTCCCCGACGGCCGGGAATCCCCCGCGCTCCCCTTACCCTAGCCATAGTTCCACGGCGGGGGAGGGCGAGTGTCCCCGCGAGCCCTGACTTCCGCGAATTCCTCGAGCAGCTCGGGCTCGCGCGGACGCTGGCCCTGCCCGTCTCCCCCCACTCCCTCACCCCTGCGGCTGCCTACCTCACCACCGGCTTCAGGACCAGGTTGCGATATTCGACACTGGTGTGGTCGCCTTGCAGGTAAATCGGCCCGGGCCGCGTCACATCCGACCACAGCGCGCCGCCGGTGCAACCCAGGAGCGGTTGATTGTCTATGATCTGCTTGCCGTTCAGAACCACAGTGACGTGCCGGTCAACCAGGGTGATGTCCAGCGTCTGCCACTCACCGGGCGGCTTTTCGGCGCTGACGGCGGGTCTGATGCGGCTGTAGATGCCGCCCATGTTGTGCGGGTCGAGGGGCTTGCCGTAGCTGTCAGCCACCTGGACCTCGTAAATGCCCCGCAGATACACGCCGCTATTCCCATCTTTGGGCAATCGGACTTCCAGCTTCAGATTGAAATCTTCGAACTCCCCATCGGTGCGCAGGTTGCCGTAGTTCTTATGCGGTTTGCCTTTCTCCTGCGACACTTCATTGACCAGCAGACCGTCTTTCACGCTCCAACCGCTGAGTGCGTTCGGGTCGGTGAGCCGCCAGCCGGCGAGGTCCTTGTCGTTGAACAACCTGATCGGCGTGTCGAACTTCACCCGGCTGAGGTCTGGCGCGGGCGGCATCGGCGGCGCGCGCCGGCCCGTGAAGTCGGCCTTGTCTTCACCTCGCCCGTTTTGTCGCGGCTTGACGCTCGTCAGCTTAAGGACGTTGCCCTCCGCCTTGGCGGTGATCGTCTCGGTCGTGGTGACTTTGATTTCCTTGCCGCTTGCGTCCTTGCGCTGGGAGGTATGTTTGCGCGTCAGAACGAGCATGCCCTCTTCGATCTTCGCCGATTCGAGCGGCACCACGCTGCCGCCGCCCCAGAGCAGGCTGGCCTGAAGCCGGCCGTTGGCCTCTTCCAACCCCAGCCAACCCGCGGCCCCGTTGGGGATGGTCAATTCCCATGCGCCCAAGTAGGCATTGTCGGCCGCCCGGGCGGTGGCCAAGGTAGCGGTGAGGGCGAAGACGGATGCGGTTGCTCGAATGAAAGGCAGGCGTGTAAACATGCGGCCTATATGCTCAGCCTCGCGCGCCGTGGCAAGCAGATTTGGGCGGGGGGGCGGGAAAGGAACGCAGAATCCCGAATGGAACTACGGGATAGAGCTGAGGATAGACAGAAGCTGGTTGGCGAGCTGGCTGACATTATCCGGGGTGGGGGCGCTGTAATTCGAATGCGCTTGCTTGACCGCTTCGTTGAAGGCGGTCTGGTAGGCTTTATAGGCGGCGGTAACCTGCTGCTCTTCCGCCTGGGTGATGAACCCGAAGCTGAGCCGATTATGATAGCGGATCATTGCCCAATCCACGTCGTTGCGTGTCTGCTTGAGCTGGCAGCTCCCGCCGCCTCCGGTCGAGGCACACCCGTTGGGGAGGCAGAGCGTTGCCGTTGCAAGAAGGACGGCGCATAGTCGTTGTATCCTGGTGTTCATACCTTCGTAGCTCTAAATGGTACTTCCGGTCTATGGTCGCGGCGCGATAACGAGGGTCTTCTCGGCCATGGTGGCGGCGGGCAACGCCTCCACGGCCCCGAGGTTGGCTCGCCACCATTCCTCGGCGTCACGGGAGGTCCAGGTCCCCGCGGAACCGCACCTGGCGAGGGCGTGGTCCAACGCCTCGGCGCTGGAGGGGCGCTGCTCGGGCGATTTCGCCAGGCATTGCATCAGCAGTTCCGCCAGGTCGGCCGAGACCGGTGTCCCAAGGCGCTGGCAGGGAGCGAGCGGCAGTTCCTTAACCTGCCGGGCGAGCAAGCCTTCGACCGTGGCATGGTCGAACAGCGTCTTGCCGGTCAGCAGCCAGTAGCCGACCGCCCCGAGCGAATACAGGTCGCTCAGCGGGCCGACGCTCTCCGGCTTCTCGACTGCCTCGGGCGGCATGAAGTGCGGCGTGCCGACGACCGCATTGCTGATCACGCTGTCCGCCGAACCCACGTGCACCGCCTTGACCAGGCCGAAGTCGAGGACTTTCACAAAGTCGCAGACGCCGCCCCGCCGGGTGAGGGCGATATTGGCGGGCTTGATGTCGCGGTGGATCAAGCCGGTGCGATGCGCTTCGGCCAGAGAGCCGCAGACCTGGCGCAGGATGTGGATGACACGCCCTTCGGGTTGCGCGCCAAACTGGCGCACCAGTTGGTCGAGGTCAATGCCCCCCAGGTATTCCATGGCGAAGTAAAACAATCCCTCGGGCGTGCGTCCGTAATCGTAGATCGCGACCGTGTTCGGGTGAGTGAGCTGGCTGGTCATCTGGACCTCGTGCTCGAAGCGGGCGGTGTTGGCGTCCGTGGTCATGTCCGGGCTGAGCAGCTTTATGGCTACGGGCCGGCGGAGGAGGGAATGGCGGGCGCGGTACACCATCCCGTTCGCGCCGCGCCCGATCTCCTGCACCAGCGCGTATTGCCCGAGCCGCCGGGCTGTGAGCGCGCTCTTCCGGGCGGAGGCCCGCAACCGTTCGAGCAGGACGGTGAAGCCAAAGATCGCCCCACCGCTGGCCACGAGCAGAATGAACAGGACCGAAAAGGCGCGCCGCAGAACATAGAGGGTCTGGAAGGCTTCATCGGCTGCTTCCTCCGTCGCCACACCCATGCCGTAGTCGTACAGCCAGGCCCAAGCGCCCACGACCGTCACCCCGCGGTAATTCCGATAACCCCGCATGTCCACGCCGTTGTTCCCCGTCGTCGCGGAGGCCGCCATGCGCGTCAGGTTGAGTTGGTCGCGGCGTTTGGCGGGGGGGTCACCTGGGCGCAATTCCTCCTCGGGATCGAGCAGCTTCAAGTTGAGAATCGCGGTGTTCTCGCGGCCGGGGGGTATCAGGCCCAGGGTCTTGAGTTCGGGATCGAAACGCGTCGCGGTCAACATCAACCCGCTGCGATCGAAGGCATAGGATTCGCCCGTCTCGCCGATGCGCGCGACCGAGAAGATGCTAGTGAACTCTTTCTCCGGTCTCATCCGGAGGCTGAGCACGGCGATGACGGTGTCGTTGGTGGACTTGACCGGCGCGGCGACGAACATGGTCGGCCCTTCAACCGGCTGGCCGAGCGCTGCCTGCCGTGCAAACGGTCGCGAGGCGGCCAGCCGCCCGTCGAGGGCCTTGTTGAGAAAGAGGTCATAGGTCCGTGGCGCCCGGGTCCCGACCATTTGCGGGTAGGTGGCAGCCAGGATTCGCTTATCTGGGGACACGATGACGTAGCCAAGATAGTCCTGCGCTTGAACGAGCGGCTGCAGGTGATGCTGCAAGGTTTGCGCCGGAGCCGAATTCGCCAGGTCGCGGCCGGTCGTGTTGAGGTCTTTGGCCAGCGCGGCCAGCTCCGAAATAGCAGCCTGAACCCGCAAATCCGACGCGAACGACTTGGCGTCGTACTGCCGCTCGGTGAACCAGAGGCGCAGCGCGTTGGTGTCCGCCTGCAAAACCGTCTGCAGCCGGGCGGCCAGTTCGGTGCGCGTAGTGCCCTCCACGCGATTGCGCACCCCGATACCGACGAGGCCGAGAATCACCGCGCCGAGCAGCGGCAGGGCCCATAGGTGCCTCGAGAGCACCCGCGGCACCCGCATCACAAACCGGGCGAAGGGCGTCGTCCGAGAACCTGTTCCGTCCGCGATCACCACCTTAGACTGGTAGGCGCGCAAACTCTTGTCAACGGGGACAATCCTGGCCGAGAGGACTTTCCCCCTTTACACGAGGCAATATTTGGATTCCGATACGGGCAGTGAGAGCAAAATGAAATGCTTTATCCCACTTCTTCTGGGCATCGTTTGCGCCGGGCAGGTGCTGGCGGCGGAGAGCAAGATCGTCGCTCCGGGCGCGACGGTGCAGAAGCTGGCGGGCGATTTCGTCTTCACCGAAGGACCGGCTTCCGATCGGGAGGGCAACGTATTCTTCACCGATCAGCCCAACGACCGCATTCTCAAGTGGAGCGTGGACGGCAAGCTCTCGACCTTCCTGCAGCCGTGCGGGCGGGCCAACGGCCTTTCGTTCGATCCCGAGGGCTACTTGTGGGCGTGCGCGGACGAGAGAAATGAGCTGTGGCGCATTGACCGCGCCGGGAAGGCCACCGTGATCCTGAAGGACTACAAGGGCAAGCTGTTCAATGGGCCGAACGACCTTTGGCTCCGGCCTGCCGGCGGTTTGTATTTCACCGACCCTCACTACAAGCGCCCCTATTGGAAACGCGGCCCCAAGGAAATGGACGAGTGCGTCTATTATCTGGCGCCGGATCACAAGACGCTGACGCGAGTGATCGAGGACCTGAAGCAGCCCAACGGCATCATCGGCACGCCCGATGGCAAGCTGCTTTACGTGGCGGACATCGGCGCAGGCAAGACCTACCGTTACCGCATCCAGCCGGATGGCTCGCTCCGAGAGAAGACGTTGTTCTGCGAAATGGGCTCGGATGGGATGACCATTGACCACGAAGGCAACCTCTACCTGACCGGCAAAGGGGTGTCAGTCTTTGATAGAACGGGGAAGAAGATCGAGCAGATTGAGGTGCCGGAGCCCTGGACCGCGAACGTGTGTTTTGGGGGCAAGGACGGGCAGATGCTGTTCATCACGGCCAGCAAGGGCCTTTACGGACTGCGCATGACGGTCCACGGCGTGGACAGCCAATAGGAGAGCTGCAAGCTCCTACACCTTCTCCGCTTTCTCGTAAACGACCAACTCGCCCGAGCCGCGCAGATCGGCCGGATGATAACGCGGAATGGGCATTTCCAGTTGCTTGAACACCACCGGCGCGGTTTTTTTATCCACCAGCCCCACGGCGACCGCCACACCGTAAATGATGGCCTCGGGCCGCGGCGGGCAGCCGGGGATATAGAAGTTCACCGGTACGATCTTCTCGACCGGCCCAAGGACGGAGTAGGAATCAAACCAGATGCCGCCGCCACAGGCACACGAGCCGATGGCAAACACGAGTCTGGGCGCGGGCATGGCTTCGTAAGCGCGCTGGAGGGCCTTGGCCGTGGAGCGCATGGCGGGGCCTTGGCAAAGCATGACGTCGGCATGGCGGGGCGAACCGACCAGCTTGATGCCGAAGCGTTCGACGTCGTAGTAAGGAGTCAGGACGTTGAGGACTTCGATATCGCAGCCGTTGCAGCCGCCGCTATTGGCGTGATAGACCCACAGCGACCGGCCGAACATCTTCTGACACAAGTTCTTTAACATAGTTGCCCGCTAAAAGACGCTAAAGGGATTCATCAGGAGGTTTCCCCGAAGGCCACATTGGGCTTGGCTGTGTTAACGATGCGCTCCCATTCAAGCTTTGGGTAATGGCCGAAGTTCACCAGCAGCCCCAGTTTGAAGCCGGTGGCGTTGAGGTAATTCAACACTTGCGCTCGGTATTCATCCACGAGTTGGGAAACCGCCTTCAGTTCGAGCACGATCTTCCCATAACAGACAAAGTCGGGCTGATACTTCTGTTTCAGAGGGCGTCCGCGGTAGGAAAGAGCCAGTGATGGCTTGGGCACGGTTGGCAGCTTCAGATGCTCGAACTCGATCTCCATGAACTCCTGATACACCGGTTCAAGGAATCCACAGCCCTTGTCCTTGTACACCGCAAAGCATCCACCCATGATGGCGTACACCTCCTCTTTGTAGATCAGGTCTTCTACAATGTTCATCACTTTTGCGTCATTTAGCGTGTTTAGCGGGCAAGTATTCCTTCAGTCCAAATCAATCCTGAGGTCATCCACCACCGGCTCGCTTTGCAGGTAGGACTGCGAGCGGAGGATCCAGCGTTCGTTCTGGACGTCGTCGAAGCGGTAGCCTTTGAGCTTGAGCTGCTCGAGGGGCGAGGGCTCTTTGAAGCAGCGGCCGCAGCGCTGGCAGGTGCTCATGAACAGTTCGAGCCGCTGGCGGATGTCGCCGATACTGTTGGTGGCGGTCTCGAACTCATGGCTCATCGTGATGGCCTTCTCCGGGCAGACATCGGCGCACCGCCCGCAGTAGGTGCAGCGGCGGCCGAGATACTGCAGGATGCGAATTTCCTGGCAGACATCCACTACCAGGATTTCGCGCGACGGGCAGTTGCTGGCACAGCCGGCGCAGCCGATGCATTTGGCGGCGTCGAAGATCGGCCGCCCGCGGAACTTCTCCGGCACGGGCCGGGCTTGTGCGGGATAGGGCAGGGTGACGCGCCCTGCTTGCAGACAGATTACGGCTTCTTTCAGTTTACTTAGGACAGACATAGAGCAAAAACCCGAAGGCCGAGACCCGAAACCCGAAAGAAGGCCGAAGGCCGAAATCCGAACAGAGCCCCCCAGCCGGCGCGCTTCCCGATTCGGGTTTCTCAGTATCCATAGGTTGCGAGAACCAATGCTCCCATGGCCACCACGAGCAGCGACGCGAAGAAGCGGATCGCCTGGTCAATCCGGTAGCGGGCGTGGGTGGCGGCTACGAGCGTTACCAGCAAAATCAGCCCCAAGACCTTCGCCCAGAAGATCAGCCACCCGAGCGGGAACGGCAGAGCCGAGCCCCACGGCACAAACAACCCCACGAACAGGGCGCTGTAGATGACCAACTTCGCCATCTGGGCGTATTTGAACAGGGCCAGTTTGGGCCCAGAGTATTCCATCAGCGGACCTTCCATCAGTTCGGTCTCCGCCTCGGAAATATCGAACGGCACGCGCTGCACAAAGGCCTGGAACGACAGCAGCATCACCCCCAGCAAAAGGACGCCCGACCAGGGGAAGCCGCCGGAGGCATACACCGAGCCGTTGAGGACCGTGTCCAGCCGAAATGAGCCGGTGCGGATTGCGCCGGTCACGATGGCCACGGCGAACAGGGGTTCGAGCGCGATCATGGTCATCATCTCGCGGCTGATGCCGACGAGCGAGTAGGTGGAACCGGCGGCCAAACCGGCGAGCAGCGTGCAGATGCCCGAGAGCGTCAGGAGGTAGATGATGAGGATGGCGTCGCCTGCGCCATTCAGCGGCGCCGGGAAGCCCATCGGCACGAAGCAGGCGAGGGTGAGAACCGTGGCCAGCGACAGGTAGGCCGCGAATCGTTGCATAACAGGAGTCTGGCCTGATTCGATGTCCTCCTTGCCCAGCAGCTTCAACAAATCGAAATACGGCTGCCACAGCGGCGGTCCCTGGCGGGACTGAATGCGCGCGGTGATCTTGCGCAGCACGCCCTGGAAGAAGGGAGCCGCGAGGAGAACGACGGCTACGTTGCACAGGGTGCTTAGGATGGTCGCAAGAACGCTCATGGCAGAAGTCCGAAGTCCGAAGTCCGAAGGTCGAAATCCGAAACCGTCGCCGAGCGGCGCGGCTTTCGGCCCTCGGATTTCGGGTTTCGGGTTTCGGATTTCACGTCACTCCTTTCGCATTCTCACGAGCCTCTCGAGTTCCTGCTGCGACCAGACCTTCGTTGCGCCCGACCTCAGGTCAATCGTCTCCAGGCGGTCGGTGCAGGAGAAGCAGGGGTCAATGCTGCCGAGCGAGATCGTCATGTCGGCCAGTTGCTGGTCTTTGATCATCATCGGCACCGCCTGTAGGTTCTGGTACGTCGGGGCGCGCACCCGCCAGCGGTGCGGACGATTGTTCTCGCCGGTTATGACGAAGTGATGGCTCTCACCCCGCGGGGCCTCGACTGACGACAAGCCGAACCGCCCCACCGGCAGTTCATCTTTGATCGGCACTTGCAGCAGGCCGTCCTCCATCTTCTCCAGGCACTGCCGGATGATGCGGATGGCCTCGAACACTTCTTTCATGCGCACCACCACCCGCGACCACACATCACAGCCAGCCTCGATGATCACGTCGAAATCCACCCGGTCGTAGGCGGCATAGGGATGATCGCGCCGGCAATCAATGTCCGCGCCTGCCGCGCGCGCCACCGGCCCGATGAGCCCGACGTTCTTGACCAGCGTCATGTCCGCGACGCCCACACCGCGCGTGCGTTTCTGGATGTTCTTGTCCTGGCTGACCGCGGCCACGACCGCGCGCCACTCAGCCTCCAGTTTATCCAGCACCTGGCGCAGCTCGGTCTTCACTTCGGACGTGATGTCCCAGCGCACGCCGCCGATGACGCAGAGGGCGTAGGTCTTGCGGTTGCCGCTGATCTTCTCCGCAATCCACATGATCGGCTCGCGGATGCGCCAGCTCTGCATGAACAGCGTGTCGAAGCCGACGATGTGGCAGGCCAGCCCCACCCACAACAGGTGGCTGTGCAGACGCTCAATCTCGAGCATGATCGTGCGGACATATTCGGCGCGCGGGGGCGGACGCAGGGCGACGGCGGTCTCGACGGCTTGCGCGTAGGCGACGTTGTGAACGCAGCCGCAGATGCCGCAGATGCGCTCCGCCATCATCGGGATGTCATTGTAAGTGAGGACGGATTCGGCCAGTTTCTCGATGCCGCGATGGACCATGAACCCGCGGTATTCGCAGCCGCGCACCATCTCGCCTTCCACGTACAGCCGGAAGTGGGCGGGCTCGTCGAGGGTGGGATGGAACGGCCCAAAGGGCACCACGGTGCAGCCTGCCGGCGGTTCGTCGAACTTGAACTCGCGCTCCTCGTCGAAGCCGGCCGGGACCTGGTTCCACGGGACATCTTTGCGCAGCGGATGTACGCCCTCGGGCCAGCCATCGGGCAGCACCAGCCGTTTGGGGTAAGGGTGGCCCACGGGCTCGATGCCGACCAGGTCGCGGATCTCGCGCTCGGCCCAGTTCGCGCCGGGCACGACGTCGGAGATGCTGGCCACCTTCGGGTTGTCGGCGGGCAAATACACGAGCACGCTGCAGAGCACCCGGTCACGGTCGAAGGCGAAGTCGTGCGCGACGATAAACTTCCCGGAGCAGCCCCGGTCATCCAGGCCGATGCTGATGATGTAGCGGGCATCCAGGTCGCGGAAAAGGTACCGGCAGATGGCCTTCAAGGTGGAGGACTCCACGAAGACAAACAGGCGAGTGTCGCCCGGCAGGTCGGCCCGCTGGATGGCCGGGCCAAACTTCGCTTTCAACTGGTTGAGTCTGTCGCGAGCGATCATGTCAACGTGAGGGGGAACAGGGCGCACGAAATCACTTGGGCTCCTTCTGTTGCAGTTTACTGCTGCGCGGCATCCCGCCGAGCCAGCGGAAGTAGCGTTTGATTTCGCCGTAGAAATTATGGGCGGAGTAACGATGGCAATCCGCCTCGCGCACATAGCCGCAGAGCCAGGGCGCGGCGGCCCGGCGCGATGCGCTCCCCAGCTTTGAAAGGCCGCGCGCGACGAGGAACATCAAACCCAGCACCAGCGCGAACACCAGCGGCACAAACACCGCGGCTGATTGAAACTGCTCCACTCCTGTCCCAAGCCCGCTTTGCACGGAGGCAGCCTTGGCCAGGGCGGCCCCGTAACCCTGGCTGCCGCCATCCATGCTGGCATTCAAAGCCAGTTGCATGAGCCGGAAACCGATAACCGGCACGACGCCCAGCAGCACACACGCCAGCGCGAGCGCGACCTGCGGCAACTGCATGGTCCAGCCGACTTCGAGGCGCGCGTGATCCGCCGCCCGCGCGGTCACCAGCGCGCTGGTTCGGGAGAGGAAGCTGACCCCGAAGAACTTGATGAACGACGCCAGGGTCAGCGCGCTGGTCAGGATGGCAATGACGGCAAACACCGCGAGATAACGCGCCGACCCGCTTCCCTGCACGGCGGCGACGTAAATGGTCCACTTGCTGATGAAGCCGTTAAAGAGCGGCACTCCGGAGATTGAGAAGGAGGCCACGATTGCCGTAACGGCCGTCAGCGGCATGAATTTCATCAGCCCGCCCATCTTGTTCAGGTCCTGCGTGCCGGTCGCGTGGAGCATGGACCCGGCGTTGAGGAAGAGCAGGGCCTTGAAGAGCCCATGGTTGAGGACGTGCAGCAAGGCCCCAACGAGGCCGATTGCCGCGAGCGCCTTGGCGTTCGGCCCCATCGAGGGCAGCAGGCTCATGCAGGCCCCGGTGCCGAGCAGGATGTAGCCTATCTGGCCGATGCTGTGGAAGGCGAGCAAGCGCTTGGACTGTTCTTGCTTGAGCGCCTGCATCGTGCCGGTGAACAGCGTGATGGTGCCCAGCAGCGCTACGACCAATCCCCACTTGGCGAGTGGATAATTGGCCTGCCCATCGGGCGGCACCAGCCAGAGGAAATAGCGCATCAGACCATACACGCCGGTCTTGATCATCACACCGGAGAGCATCGCGCTCACGGGCGACGGCGCGGCGGGGTGGGCGTCGGGCAGCCAGAACTGGCCGAATGGCCACATGCCCATCTTGATGCCGAAGCCCGCCAGGAACAACGCGAACGCCAGCGCCGTGGCCACCGGCCTGGCGCTCAACATCGCCGGCAGGTGCTCCTTTACGGTATCGAAGTCATACTTCAGAGCCGGGCTGCCGCTGGTCGCCGCGCCGGTGACCGCCAGCAACTCGGCGCCGATCATGGTCGCAAGGCAGGCGATTTGCATCATGATGAGGTACTTGTTGGCGGCGCGAATGTTGGCGGGGTTTTTGTGCTCGAACCGGATCAGGGCATAGCCGGGCAGGGTCATCATCTGCCAGAAGATGAAGAAGAACCACATCATGTCCGTCGTGCTGACCAGCCCATACATCGCGGCCAGGAAGAGCAGAAAATAAGGGTAGTAACGCGCCACGCTGTAGCCCTCGTAGTTCCGCATATAGACGATGGAATAGAGCGCGGCGGGCACCGAAATCAGCGCCGCCAACAGGAGGAAGACGGCCGTCAAGCCGTCCACGTAGACCCGCAGCACCAGGCCGACTTGGGGAAGGATCGGGAACTCTTGCTGTTGTCCCGGCCCCTGGAGAAGCACGTGAGCCACCGTTGAGATCATGAGCACCGCCGTCGCCAGAGTGAAAACAAAGGCGAGCCAGCCCGCAGCGGTCTTATTGCGCGAGATCAGCAAGGTCAGCAACGCGCCGGCGATGCAAATAACGATAGCGGCGATGACAGATTGTTCGGGCGTCATGCCATCACCTCCGTGGCCGGGGCGGCAGCCGAGGTAACGAGGTTCAAATATTCATGCCTATCGAGCCAGCACGCGGGCGATGCCGGAGGCTCGTTACGTCGGCTGCTACGTTTCGCACAGGCTCTCAAGAGTTCGAGCAGTAGTTCAAGCGTGGCTTGGATGGTTGGACTCAAGCTCTGTCCTAGCTTGAGCGACCCCGGCTGCACGCCCAGCAACCAGGCTTTGGTCCTGCCATTCGCCTCGGCCTGCTTCGCCAGCAGGCCCAGCGAAAGCTTGTGCGTAGAAATCTGCGGGAACCGGGCCGCCATCTCGTCTGAGTTCAGCAGGATCACCGAGCCTGGCGCGCCGCCGAACTCTACCGCATCCAGAAAGACGAGGTGGTCGAAGCCTTCATCAGCCACCCGGCCAAGGTGGCGTTCTGGAGCGGTGCCGACGATGATTACACGACTTTGAAGTCCGAAATCCGAATGACTGCCGCTCGGGGCCTCCCTTCGGCCCTCGGATTTCTTTCGGACTTCGGACTTCGGACTTCGGACTTCGGACTTCAACTCCTCCGCCAGGCGCGCCCCGAAGCCGTCATCCCCATAATCCACATTGCCCAGGCCCATCAGGCAGACGCGGCCCTGGAGGAGTTGCTGGAGTTGTACGCGGAGGTCGAGCATCAGATATCCTCGCCGAGTTTCTTGATTTGCTCGTAGGTGAAGACGGGGCCGTCCACGCAAACATAGGCCACGCCAATGCAGCAGTGGCCGCACTTGCCGACGCCGCATTTCATATACCGCTCCAGCGTCGAGACGATGTCCCCCTCCCGAAAGCCCATCGCCAGGAGGTCTTTGATGACGAAGCGGAACATGATCGGCGGGCCGCAGACAAAGGCGATGGTGTTCGCCACCGGCACCTGCACGCCGGGCTGCTTGAACAGGCTGCCCACCACGCCCACGTTGCCGTCCCAACTGTCCGCCGCGCGGTCCACCGTGAGATAACACTCGATGCCGGCCGACTGCTGCCATTCGCGCAGGTTGGGCAGGTACATCAATTCCTTGGGCGTTTTGGCGCCGTAGAAAATCTGGATGCGCGGGTACCTGTCGCGATGCTTGAGCGCATAGACGATACACGAGCGTAGCGGAATCAGCCCGATGCCGCCGGCCACGAACACCAGGTTCTTGCCGTAGTAATCTTCCATCGCGAAGCCGTTGCCGTAGGGCCCGCGCACGGCGAATTTGTCGCCGGGCTTGAGTTGATGGAGCGCGGCGGTGCAACTGCCGACCTGCCGGATCGTAAAGAAGGTCTCCTCCTCGGTCGGGCTGGGCGGGAGCGAAGCGGGAAACTCGCCGATGCCAAAGAGCGAGACTTGCGCGAACTGGCCCGGGCGGAAGCGCTTGAACTTCGCCTGCTCCGCCGCGTCCTCGAAGTGCCAGTAAAATGTCTTCACCTCCGGGATGTCGTCGCTCACCCGGTCTAGGACCGCCAGCTTGGGCAGGTAAATGTTCTCCGTGGCCGGCGCGGGTGCAGTCAGACTGGTCACTGCCTGGTTCATGAGGGTGGAATCTTGTCGGTGGCGGCGGTGGCCCGGCGGATCATCTCGACCACGCTGGGCATGCCGACGTCGCCGTGGCAAACGGCCGCGCAGCGGCCGCAGCCGGCGCAGGCCATCGTGAGTTCCCGCTGGATGAAGTAATGCGCCAGCTTGCGAAAGAAGCGGCGGTTGCGGCGATCATGCACCGCGCGCCGCGGGTTAAAGCCGCCGGCCATGCGCGTGAAACCGCTCAGCGCACAGGCGTCCCAGATGCGGACCCGCTCGATCTCGCCCGGTCCAACCTGCCGGTCGGTCACGGTAAAGCAGGTGCAGGCCGGGCAGACGTAGGTGCAGCCGCCGCACTCCAGGCAGCGATTGCCGATTTCCTCCCACGTCTTCTCCAGGATGTTGCCTTGCGAAACGTAGCGCACCGTCGCGGGGAACCAGCTCGTGGTGGTCTTGAAGCGCTTGCGGACTTCGCCCAGGATGGCGCGCCGTTTCTCGACCTGTGCCTCAGTGGCCTTCCTGAACATCGGGTTGGCGAAGAACGCTTCCCCCGCGGGGCTTCCGGCGACGACCATGAACTCGTCGCCCAGATCCATGAGCTGCAGGTCAAAGTGTTCGCGCGCCGCCGGGCCGGTGTCGGCGCAGGGACAGAAACACTCCTCGCCGATATCGCGCTCCGGATCGGTGCAGACGACGTTGACCAGGAACAGGTTCTGCCGGCGCTTCTCGTAATAGAGATCACGGAACTCGCGCCCGAGGTAGAAGCGGTCCAGGTGCCAAATGCCCGCCAGGTCGCAGGAGCGGATGCCGAAGATGGCGCGCTTGCGATCGCGGTAGGTCGGCTCGATCCGAATCTCGCCATTGGTCTGCCGGACCTTCAGCAGCCGCTCGATGTGCGGCAGCACAAACCGCTTGGGCGGGTAATACGGGTTGGGCAAATGCACCTGAATCCGGTCCCGGTTCTCATCGGTAACCAGGTCGAACCAAGTGTCACGTCCGCGCCCGGCGAAAGGAGCAAACACCTCGTAGCCCTGCTGCTGGAGCAAGTCCACGACCTTCAGCACATCGGCGCGCTGCAGGATGCGAGCTTTCAGGCGGCCTCCTTTTCCACACGGACCGGCACAAGCTGGGCGCCATTGCCGGTCGAGCCGTGAATCTGCAACTGCACCTGGCGCACGAAGTAGGGCACGAAGACCGCCCCGCTGCGCACCTCGGCCGTCACCCGCGCGGCGGTCACCGCCGACCCGCCCGCCGCGCGCAGCCGGATCTTCTCCCCGTCGCGGACGCCAAGGTGCTTGGCATCGTCGGGGTTCATCTCCACAAAGCCCTCAGGATAATCCAGCAGGAGGATGCGGTATTCGCGCTTGAGCGTCTCGCTGTGTTTGATCAACACGCTCTGGTTCCAGTAGTAGAGCGAGTGACCGAAAACCAGTGTGAGAGGGTAATCCCTCGAGACTGCCCGGCTTCGGCGGAGCCGGGCGATGGGCACAAACTTGAACCCATGCGCCGGCAGGCCCTCAGCGAAGAGAAACCGCGTGCCCAACGGACGGTCCTTGGTGCAGGGCCATTGGCGGCCGTATTCGGCAGCCAGATTCTGGTAGTTGGCCCCGCTGTAGAACGGCACGACCGCGCCGATCTCATCCATAACCTCGGCTGCCGAATCATACTTCCAATCCGCCCCCATCGCTTGCGCCACCCGGGTCAGTTGCTCCCACGCCGGAGTCGTGCCCGCCAAAGGTTCGATGACCTGCTCGGCCAACTGAATCCGGCGCTCGGTGCTGGTGAACGTCACGCGCTCCTCACCAAAGGCGGTCGTGGGCAGGACGACGTGGGCATGACGGGCGCTTTCGGTCAGGAACAGGTGCTGCGCCACGACCAGCTCGCACTGCTGGAGCGCGTTGGCGGCGTCGCCGAAGAAAGCGGTGCTGACCGGGTCGTAGCGGCAGAGCCAGAGGGCCCGCACCTGACCCTGACCGCGATCCGCGAGGAGCGAACGCGAGGCGAGGCCTGGCTGCACCGGCAGGTTCCGTCCCCAAACCTTCTCGACCTCCGTGCGTGCCGCGTCGTCACCCATCCGGCGATACCCGGGCAGCCGGTCGGGCAACATTCCCATGTCGCAGACCCCTTGCAGGTTGTTATGCTCCGTCAGCGCGAAGATGCCGGCGCCCTCCTTGCCCAGTTGCCCGGTCAGCAGCGCGAGGTTGACAATCGCTTCGACCGGCGCTTCGTCGCGAGCTTCGATCCCGGTCGAGTAAAGAATGGCCGCCGAACGGGCGCGGGCGTAGGCCAGCGCCGCGGCTTCGATCAGTTCCGCCGCCAGGCCGCAGGACTCCGCCGCCGCCAGCAAATCATAATCGCGCACGTGCGCCAGAAACTCGTCGTAGCCGCGGCAGTGGGCCTTGATGAACGGCAGGTTGGCCAGCCCGCGGTCCACGATCACCTTCGCCATCGCCCCGTACAGCAGCGGCTCCGTGCCAGGTTTGAGCTGCAGGAAGAAGTCGGCGCTTTCGGCCACGCGATGCCGCCGGCTGTCAATGACCACCAGCTTGGCGCCGGCCAGCTTCGCCCGGATGACCGCGCCACCGATCGTGGGCAGTTGGCGCGCCAGGTCCACGCCGTCCACGACGATCACTTCGCTCCGAGCCAGCTCGCGGACGGAGTTGGTGGTGGCCGGCACGCCGAGCATGTCGAGCAGGACGTTGATGGAGTTGTTGCAATAAACCCCGGTGCCATGGTCCACGTTGTTGGTGCCGATGACGGCGCGGGCGAGTTTCTGGAGGAGGTACGCCTCCTCGTTGGAGCAGCGCGGCGAGTTGAGGAAGGCCAGCGCGTCGGGGCCGTGCCGGTCGCGGATCTCCGTCAGGCGGCGGGCGACGAACTGGAGCGCTTCATCCCAGGAAACCTCCTGGAACTGGCCGTCCTTCTTGAGCAAGGGGCCTTTCAGGCGGTCCGGCGAACTGGCGACTTCGTGCACGTGCCAGCCCCGCAGACAGATGCGTCCCTCGTTGGTGGGATGCGACATGCTCGGATAAGCCCCCACCACCTGGTTGCCGACGCTCTCCAGGTAAAGCCCGCAACCAACCCCGCAGAAAGTGCAAGTGGTCAGCTTGTGGGCCATAGGCGCGGCTCAGCTCGCGTTGACCGCTCCCGCCCCCGCCGTCCTGGCACACATTTCCATCATTCGTGCTTACTACAATGATTAAACCGGCATCCGTCTCTAATGGCGGCTATTTCATACTGGACTTCGGCGAAATGCAACAGGTTTTTTGCGCACCCCGGCGCGGCCGGGCTGCATCAAGCTCGCCATTTTGGCCAAGCAGGGACGTTTCGCCGAAACATCCATGTTTAGGCGGGGGCGGACGGTTCGGCGAAGCGTCCCTACC
This sequence comes from uncultured Verrucomicrobiae bacterium, assembly GCA_963822005.1. Lineage (GTDB taxonomy): Bacteria > Verrucomicrobiota > Verrucomicrobiia > Limisphaerales > UBA8199 > PALSA-1440. Next base: position 118,406 of record CAWGGD010000034.1, read on the forward strand.
TGGCTCACGCGCTCCGCATCGACCTTGAGGCAGCCCTGGCGCGCCGCAGGTACGCTGGGCATTCCCGCCGCAACCGGATAGAGCCCTGGGAAATCCCCGGGGCGATTTCCAGAACCGCCCCGGATTGCCGGTCTGCGTAATGCGGCGCATCCTTGCACCATGATGAATAGGCGACTGGGAAACGACCGGGCCCGAAGGCGGCCTGACAGTCGTCTGATGCACATCGCTAAGACTCTAGGAATCCAAATGAATACGAGATCGTCCCGGAAATCGGGCTTCACCCTGGTGGAAATCATGATTGTTGTCAGCCTCATTGGCCTGCTGTTGGCCATCGCGATCCCCAACTTCGTCCGCGCCAGATCGATTTCGAATCAGGCCACCTGCATCAGCAACCTGCGCCAGATTCGGCATGCCATTGTACAATGGGGACTGGAAACGAAAGCCGGTGGAAGCACGTCCGTCCGGTTCTCTGATATCCAACCGTTTCTGCGTGGCACAACGGTCTGCCCGGCGGGCGGCACGTCGTTCGACGACAGTTATGACATTACTGACGTCCAGACCGCGCCGGCCTGCAAGAAAGCCCCATCCGGCCCGAATCCCCACTGGGAGCCGCCGGACACCACCCAGTAGTCGGTTCTTCGCCGTTCGGCGAGACACCTTGTGGACCGGACGGCCTCCGGAGGGATCCTCGATAGGCTCCGGTGTGTATGCCTGATTAACCGCGTAAGAAGTATCTCACAGCTCCCCAGGCGCTAACGGCTACATCCGGCCTTTGACTCGGCGCCAGAGCACCCCGCTCCGCCGCCAGGACGACCTCCACCAAGCATTCCAGATACTTAGGGTACTACGGAGGTATAACGGAGGTACTGACGGAGGTACCATGGAAGTAACCTCGGGCCACTGTGCGTTTTGTAAAGAAATCTGTGTAAGTGGCGTTTGGGGGCTGCTGTGGCCTTGATTCCGCACAGGATCAACCGAGGTGGCACCAGTCGCCGGCTCTGATGGGTGGCCTGAATCAGGCCCTATTACCCCGAAACAACGAACAACCCAATAGTCGTCTGCGTTGCCGATGTCGGGCGGGCCCGGGGGCTGACGTTTCGGGCCGGTCCCGCACAGTGGGCGCGAGTGGGACGCCGTTTAGCGCGTTGACACCGCCCCGCGGCTGACTATGCTCGCCGCCGTGAGCAGGCTCCCTCATCAGAGTATTCTGCGCCCCCTGCTGGCTCGGCTCTGAGGCCGGACCACCTGCTCCAATACTCTTACGCCTATGTACAAGCTTCTTGCCGCTGATCAAAAGGAGTACGGCCCGGTCAGCGCCGACCAGGTCCGCAAGTGGATTGCCCAAGGCCGCGCTAATGCCCGGACCCAATTGCAGGCCGCCGGGTCCGCCAAGTGGAAGCCGCTGGCCGAGTTCCCGGAATTTGCCGATGCCCTGCGCGCGGCCGCATCGTCCGCGGCCCGGCGGTCGTCCAGCGCCGGAGTCCAGCCAGCCGCGGCGGCGCCCAAAACCAGCGGCCTGGCGATCACGTCACTGGTGCTCGGCTGCCTGGGGCTGTTGACGCTCGGCATCACGTCCGTGGTGGGCTTGGTGCTGGGCATCATCGCGCTGGTGCGGATCCATAAGAGCGGCGGCCAAGTTGGCGGCAAAGGCATGGCCCTGGCCGGGACGATTGTTTCCGCCGTGGTTCTGCTCTTAGCACTGGTCGCTGCCGCCGTGGTCCCGGGCATGCTGGCCAAGGCCAAACAGAAGGCTAACCACATCCGCTGCATGAATAACGTCAAACAGCTCAACCTCGGCCTGATGATGCATGCCAGCGACAACAATGATAGGCTCCCCTCCGGCACGAACTGGTGCGACGTCCTCATGCCCTACGTGAAGGAGGAGAAGACCTATGTCTGCTCGTCGGGCAAACCGGACCAAAGGTGCCATTACGCTTTCAACATCAAGCTGGCCGGGCGTGAAATGAAAAACATCCAGACTCCGTCTCAAACCGTGCTCATCTTTGAAACCGACGGCGGCTGGAATGCCGCTGGCGGAGAGGAGCTGCTCCCGGCCAAGCCGCGGCACAGTGGCGCGTATGCGGTAGGGTTTGCCGATGGGCACGCCGAGCTGGTGCGGGCTGCCCGGTTGGAGAAGCTCCGCTGGGAGCCGTAGCGTCCGACCACGCTTGGGAGCTGGGGTTGACCGCGGGCCGGTGTCGGGAGGAACCGGATTGGGCGCGGCAGACAACTCTTGCGCGTCTGCCCGGAACAAGCAGAGCGCCAGGCAAATCAAGGCGAAGGTGGGGAAACGGCGGCGCACAGCAGGTCAGCGCTTCGAGGTTTGCGCCCATTCTTCCCGCAGCACGGCTAGCGGAACGACGTCCTCGAACACGCCCCATTTGCGCACACGCTGGCGTAGCAGGCCCTCGGGCTTCATCCCGATCTTGGCCAGGGCGCGGCCGGAGGCCGGGTTTCTGACCATGTGATGAGCGTAAATGCGGTTCAGGCCGAGTTGCTCGAAGCCGAAGGCAACGACCGCCCGGGCGGCCTCAGTCGCGTAGCCTTGGCCCCAGTATTCCGCCGCTACCCAGAAGCCAAGTTCAGCGAGGGAATGCTCGGCATCAATGTCCCGCAAGCCGGCCGCTCCGATCAGGTTCCCCTCACGCTTCAACTGCATGCCGAAAACCGCGCTCTTGCCCTTGGCGAATAGGTCAGCGGCCTCGGCAATCCATTGCCGCGCCCGCTCTTCGGAGTAAGGGTGTGGAATGGAGATAGTGGTGTCGGCGATCTCGCGTCTGCCGGCCAAGCGGGCGATGGCCGGTGCGTCGTCCGGCATCAAGGGCCGCAGCAGCAGGCGTTCGGTTTCAAGACTCGGCTGAGCATTCACACCCCGCTTTATGCACCGAACGGGGTTGTTGTTCAACTGCGCGCAGTATGCCGAGGTTCGAAAGCAAGCCTCCTCGCGATGCAGCCGCGGGGAGGCGCTCCCTCTGAGTTCTGCCTACTAACCTCAGCTCCAACTACTGGCCGCTTGTCTTGAAGGTATAGACCACCGGGGTTATCGGCACCCCGTCGGCACTCTTGAAGTTCTTGAACGACTGGCTGTTGAGCCCCAGCCGGTATTGGGAGTTTGGTTTGAGCTCGACCGGCAGCACACAGGTCTTGTGATCCTCGGTCCAGAAGGGCTTCTTTCCTTCCGGGATGGTGGGGAATTCCGGACCACCCCCCGTCCAGGAACAGCCCTCCCCCATCGGCACGTTGAAGGTGACGCGCAGCTCCTTCAGGTCAGGGCTGACATCCTGGGCGCCATTCGCGGGCGTCAGGCTAACAACCTTCGGCGCCCCGGACTCGCTTTTCGGGGTGGTGCTAGTGCCCGAAGTAGTGAACCAGATGGCTGAGGTCGGGGCGGGCAGACCCGAGGCACTGCGGAAGTTCCGGTAACTCGGGGAGTTGATGCCGACTCGGTAGCGGTGTCCGCTCTCGAGCTTCACCGGCAGAACGCAGGTGCGCTTGTCGCGCCAGTAGCCCGTTTGGCCTTTGGGTATCGGCGGAAACTCCGGGCCGCCGCCCGTCCAGGACATGCCTTCCCCCATGTCCTGGTCGAACGTAACGGTGATTTCCTTGAGGGCAGGATCCACGTCGGTCGCCCCGCGGGCAGGCGAGGTGGCGACGATCTGCGGCGCCCCTTGGGCCGTCTGAGCGGACGACAGGACGCCGAGTTGAACGATCAGCGCGAGGCTGGTGAACAGGCCGGCAGTCAGCGCCGGCCAACGATTGGTTTGTTTAAGTGTGATGATCATAATGAGTCTTTCTTTGCCGCAGTTAGTTCCTGCTCGTCTTGAAGGTGTATTCGACCGGCGCAAGCGGCACTCCGCCGGCAGTCTGGAAGTTCTTGTGGTTAGCGTCGTTGAGGCTCAGCCGATACGTCATGCCCGGCTTGAGTTCAACCGGCAGCACACAGGTTCTCTTGTCTTCGGTCCAGGACACTCGCTTCCCTTCTCGCCCTTTCGGGAAATCGGCGCCGTCGTCGCTCATCATGCACCAGGAGCAGCCCCCGCCCATGGGCACGTTGAACGTGACGCGCAGTTCCGTGGTCGCCGGGTTGACATACTGCGCCCCGTTATGGGGTTCGAGGCTGACCACCTGCGGCGCCAGTGTCATCGCCTTGAACTCGTCGCTGGCGCCCTGGGTGGTGAAGTAGATGGCCGACGGCGCCACCGGCACGCCGGCCTCGCTGCGGAAGTTTCGGTAGCTGGTTGAATTGATGCCGACGCGATAGTAGCGCCCGGCTTCGAGCCCGACGGGCAGGACACAGGTGCGCTTGTCGCGCCACTGTGCCTTTTGGCCTTCCGGGACCGGCGGGTACTCTGGGCCGCCGCCGGTCCAGGAAAACCCGCGGCCCATATCCTGGTCGAAGGTCACGGTGATCTCCTTGAGGCCGGGATCAACGTCCGTCGCCCCAACGGCGGGCGAGGTGGCCACAATACTTGGAGCTTGCCCTCCCGCGGCCCCTTGCGCGGACGGCTTCCCGCTCGTCTGCGCATCGGTCAAGGTTACCAGGCCGAGGCCAATGAACAACACACCCGCCAGCGCAGGCCCATGACTCGTCTTTCTGAATTTAGCGATCATACTAATCCTTTCCTTCATTTGATTTTTGTTTTCTACGGTTCCAGCCATGCTCGGCGCCCAGGTCGAGCAGCCAAATCCTTCCAGGAGTTTGATGATAGTGCGTCCGTACGGCTGGTTCTCCTCCTCCTTGGTGTACGAGAGCGCCAGCGCGTCGCACGCCAGTTCCCGGTCCACCCGCATGCGGTGGAACGCCAGCCACACCAGCGGGTTGAACCAGTGCAGAATCTGCAACGCCGTCATCAGCCAGCCGGTCAGGATGTCCTGGCGCTTGATGTGGCTGAGTTCGTGCAGGAACACATAACGCAGCTCCTCCGGCGAGAAATCCCGCGTCAGCCCGACCGGCAGCAGGAGGCGCGGCCGCACAAAACCAAACAGCGAGGGGCTCCCCACCGCGGGCGTCTCCACCAGCGTCACCGGCACGCGCAGCCCCATTGCTTGCTTGCAATCCTCCAGCAGATTCATCACCCGCGCGTCAATCAACGGGCGGCGCGGCGTGACTTTGTGCCAGAGCCGGAAGTGCGTGATCACCAGGCAAACCGCCAGCGCCAAAGCCCCAGCCGCCCAGACCAGCAGCACGTGGGACAGGCTCAGGCTGAACCCCGGAGCGGTGGCGGCGGGCGCGGTCATTGGCATGTCCACTGACCGCCCCGCCGAGACTGCTGCGGGCGGCGGCGGCGCCGGCGAACCAGGCGCTTCTGAGTTCGCCTTAAGGCCGGCGACCGCCGCCGGGGCATTGGGGAAGCTCAACCAATTGAACACACTGACCGAGGACGGAATCGTCCACGGCAGGGCCAGCCGCGCGACGACCAGCAGCCAGAGCCCGTAACGCCAGCGCGGGCTGAGCCGCCGGCCAAAGGCCCATTGCACCGCCAGCACCAGCAGGATCAGCACGGCTGCCTGCCAGGAAGCTTTCAGCAGCGAGGGGAGATGATAGGCTTCAAAGAATTGTTGCATAGGTCACCTCTGCTTTGCGGGTTCTGTGCGCCCCGGCTCACGCCTTTCCAGCAAATCTTTGAGCTCCCTGACTTCCTCCGTGGAGAGCTTCTTGTGCTCCACGAAGTGCGCCAGCATCGGCTTGAGCGAGCCCCCGAACACCCGTTCCAGGAACGACTCGCTCGCGGCATCCACGCACTCGCTCTCCCGCACCAGCGGGCGGTAGAGATACGCGCGGCCTTCCTTGCGGAAGCCCAGCACCCCCTTCCTGACCAGCCGGTTGAGGAAAGCCTTGACGGTCTTGGGGTGCCAGGTGGGGTCGGCGCGCGTCAGTCGCTCGATGATCTGGTCAGCCGCACAGGGCGCCTGGGCCCATACCTCCTTCATCACCTCCCATTCGGTTTCCGAGATGCGTGGCGTCTTCTTCATGGTCTGTTTTTTGCGCTTACAACTGTAATCTATGTAAGGATTACAACAGTAATCGAAAACCGGCAACAGGAATCTGCAATTATTCTTTTGGGGGTCTCCCAGCGCCACGGCAGGGGCCCGCAGAGCAGGGCCATGTCGGTCCAGGGGAGCAACTCTGGCCGGGCAGAGCAATGCCCTGCGCTAGGACGGCCAGTGGCTCACCATACAGTCACGGTCTGATTGATCGTAGGCGCGGTGGTCGGCCAGAGCAGTCTCTGACCATCCTCCGACGCCGCTTCCAGGTAGTATTCCAGCGTGGCCCGAGAAGAGGCGGGCAGTGTGGCGCGATAGGCCTGGCGGGCGCGATGGGTGGCGAGCTGTTGTTTGAATCGGCCCTGGCCGAGGGGGCGCCAGTATAGATTGACGCCGGTGCATTTCGCACCCGAAAGCACGAAAGCCCAGATCTCTTGCGGCTCGCTGGCATTCATTTGGGTGCGCCGGGCGGAGACGAAGATCCTCGGGGTGCCCCGGTAAGCCGTGCTGACGGCAGTTTCGGCCGGCAAGGGCTTTCCAAGCATTTGCGCCAGAGCTGTGTCATGCGCGGATACAATCCGCTCACGGGAGCCGCTCTCAATGCTGGAGATGGTGCCGACTTCGCCGGGCGACCTGGCGCAGGCGACGAAAGCGGCGATGAGGTTTTCATAGCTCCGGGCGAGGTCCAGGCGGAGGGGAAGGACTTCGTTGCGGACCAGGCTCGACTTCCTTTCAGGCTCCGGAGCGGCATTGACCTGTTGCACTCTCAGGGCCAGGCGATCAGCCAGGAGCCAGGTTCGCACCCGCAGATGAGAGGCCCGGACCAGGTTCAGCCAATAATCGAACCGCTCCAGATTGCCGGCGCCTTCGATGCGGGGCCGCAACGCCTCCAGTTCGCGCAGCGGCGTAAAGAACTCGGAGACCTGGGCGTCGGTGGTGCCAGCGCCGCCTCGAATCAGGGCGTTGATTGCCAGGTGACCGCCGTCCAGTTTCTGGATGGCCCGGCCGACCTGGGCGCCGGCGTCGCCGCCGAACATGCCCCGGCCCCAGTCGGCCCAGAAGGTGTCCATGCCAGGCATGCGGCCGCCGGCAGAGGAGTTGGCATTGACGGCGCCCGGGGTGTCAAAGTCCCAGCCGGCCTGCGCGAGGGCGGTAATATTCGGCGAGATGGCCGCGGTGCGCCAATGGATGGCCAGCATGCCTTCACAGCCGTAACGGAAGGCTTCGGCGGAGTTGGCGAACATGCGCTCGGCCCAGAGCTGCAGGTCCCAACAGGTGCAACAATGAGCGCCCGCCGTGTCGTCGTCTTCGGCCCAGCCGATGACCCACTTGGGACGGCCCGGCATGGCGCCATAAGCCTTCTCCACCGGATCACGGCCCAGGCTGGTGCCAATGGACGAGACCGCCCAGCTCTTGGGGGTGTGCTTGTCCGTCCAGAGCGCATCCGTGCGAGTGCCCAGACGCCAACCGCAGGTGGCGAAGCCGAACGGCGCCTTGAGAGAGCTGGCCGCCGCCTCGGCCAGGCCAAGGTCGCGCTCGACATTGGCGGTGGAGGTCATCTCCCAGCCGCGGCAGCCTGGGTCTTGCCCCAGCCAGATTTCCGGCGTCCAGAACCAGTAGTAATCAACGGGCGACTTGCGCAGGAGCCGAAGAAAGGTCCCTTCGTACAGGCGGCGGATGACGGCGGGATCGTCGGGTTTCATGCCTCTGGCCTCGAGCCGTGAAGCCAGCGCTTTCGGGACACCAAGAGGAAGCTCGGTGCCGACGCAGGTCTTGATGCCAAGGCGCCGCGCGTGATGGAAGACCTGCTTCTGAAAATCGCCGTAGCGGTTGAACATGGCCGTAGAGGCCTCGTTCGTCCTGGGCCAGTCCAGGCAGTCGAGCATGAAGTCCGGGCCATAGTCGTCGCTTTCAAACAGCAGGCCGGCCCCGGCGGCATAGCGGCTGGTTGGAAATGGATTGACCGCCCAGCCCCTCCGGGTGGTGACCACGCCCGCCTCATACCCAGACCGGACATTGCCTTGCCCGTCCATATCTTCAGGTAGCCCGATCCAGACATTGGCCTCGGGCCCGGCAGCGGGGTTCCAACTCGGGTAGGTGTGAAGGCCGATGAAGTTCATTCTTAGCTTGGCCATTTGCGAGAGGACGCTCTGGTAGTCCTGAAGATTCCACCAGTCCGGCCCGACGGAGAAATCATGAAAAGGCTGAAGGCCGCGCAACGCGAACCGGGGCTTGCCGGTCTCGTTCATGTCAGGCCAAATGCCGGTCAGCGGCTCATCCGGCACCACATCTTCATCCAGTCCGAAGCGGATACCCAGTTTCTCCGCCAGCCGGTATGCGCCATACAAGGTGCCCACCTCATCGCCACCCACGACCCACCAGATTGTGTTGCCGCCCGCGGTGCCGGTCTTGAGGGTGAACTGTTGCGGCCCCAGATCATGGCCGAGTTGGCCGCAGAACTTCGCATTCCTGCATGACACCACAATACGGTCACCGGCGCTCAGGCCCTTCTTCACCGGCAGCACCTCCCCGGTGCGCAGATAGACATAGCGGCTGACTTCATTTGCCGCGAAGGACTCCAGTTCGGAGGCGTCGCGCCGGATGGCAATTGCCGTCGGTGGCACCGGGGCGGGATGGCTGACTAGAGGTGGGTTGGCGGACGGTCTCTCCATTTGGGCTTCCGCCCCAATGCAGATTGCGTTGAACCATATACCTACCGGGAGCAGGAGCGCGGACATTAGCGATTTACTCATAACGTTCTCTAGCCGGTTTTCGGTTGCCACGGTTGTTCTACTCGAAGCGATTGGCAAGAGAAGCGAAAACATGCCTGACTGCCAGCGAGAAAGAACGAGCTGGCACCTTCTTGTGCTGTGAAGCTTGCATTACGATGGACCAGGGGCCGGTGTCAGAGCGTGTTCTAGGTTGGTTGGCGGTTGCCACTGTGATTTCGACCCTGTGTTGTCGTCTGGGGTACCTGCCCCTGCTGTCGCCGGATGAGGGGCGAAATGCTGAAATCGCGCGCGAGATGAAGGAATCCGGCGCATGGCTGGTGCCGACTTATAACGGCGCTGCCCGCCTCGACAAACCGGCGTTCCTTTTCAAGGCCGTAGCCGTCTCGTTGGCGCTTCTTGGCAACACCGAGGCTGCGGCGCGCTTGCCCTCCGCTGCCGCCGGGGTGGGGTTGGTGCTGCTCGTGTTTGCGTTTTGCAGGAGAGCCTATGGAACACGTTGCGGGTTGCTGGCGGTCATCGTGGTTGCCACCACGCCGCTTTTCGTGGCGAATGCGCGCACGGTAGTCTTTGACATGGTGCTGGCGTTGTTCGTTTGCGGGGCAATCTTTGCCGGTTACCTGGCGGAGTCGACGGAAGGAACCGCACGGCGGAACTGGTATCTGGCTGGCGCGGCGCTCAGCGGGTTGGCGACGCTCGTTAAGGGACCGGCAGGTTTTTTGATACCGGCGTTGGTTCTCCTGGTATTCAACCGGCTGGAAGGCCGGGTCAGCTCGTGGAGACGGCTGCTTTCGCCCTTGAACATTGTGGTGGTCCTGGGCGTCACGCTTCCCTGGTTCATCGCGCTGTGCGTCCGGCACCCCGATTTTCTGCAGTACGGGCTGCCCGAGGAATCCTTCAAGCGTTTCACCGACGGGAAGCACTTTCACCGTTCGGAGCCGTTTTATTTCTACGTGCCGATTGTGGCCACGACCTTTCTGCCCTGGAGCCTCTTGCTGCCGGAGGCCATCTGGGCGACTTGGAAGGCACGGTGGCCGAAGAACAGCGCCGACCGTCTGTGCCTGGTCTGGGCGGTGGTGGTGGTGGTCTTTTTCTCGATCTCACAATCAAAGCTGCCGGGCTACATCCTGAGCGTAACGGTCGCGTGCGGGATTTTGGTAGCCCGGATTTTGGAGTCGGGATTAACCACGCCGGAAGGGCGGGCGGGCGGATTGGTGCGCAGGGCCACGGCGGCACTCGCGGGGCTCTGCCTCGTCGTGGCCGTGGTTGCGGCATTGGCGGGCGTCTCGCAAACGCAAGCGCTGGCCAAACCCTTGCGAATGTCGGTGGACGAGGTGGGCGACCTCTACCGCGCGGCCGTGCCCGTGATGGTGGGGCTCGGGGTCTTCGCCGGCCTGGGAGCTTTTGCGTTCTGCCGGCGTAGCATTCCGCTGTGTTTCTTTTGCCTGGCGCTGTTCCCGCAGGGGTTCGGCCACACCTCCTTCGGCGTGTTCTCCGGCATCTTCGAGGCAAAATCCGCTCGGCGGCTCGCAGACAAATGTGCGGCGCTGCCGGCTACGACAGAATTGGCTTGCCTTGAGTGCTTTCCCAACGGCCTCTCGTTTTATCTCGGCCGGACGCTGACTGTGTTTTCACGCGATTGCAGGGAATTAACGAGCAACTACATCGGTTACTCCATCGGCAAGTCCGGGAAATGGCCGGAGAAAGCCATCCCGGTGTCTGAGCTGGATGGCTGGCTGAAGTCACGCGAGGGTCCGGTGTGGCTGATTGCTTCTTCGGGCCGCCGCGAGAGGCTGGCGGCCATTGCCGACGCTGGCGGCGCAAAGGTCGAGGTCCTGTCGGAGGCTTATTTGGTGGTCAAATTCGGTCCCCCGCCGGGCCATTGACATGTGTGTCTGAATGGTTGGACTGGGCAGCCGCGGAGACCGATTTGCGCCCGGGGACACCCGCTATTTCAGGTTGCGGCACTCAAAAAGTTGCACCCGTTTCATGATGCGTCCATTCACCCGGATCTCCCGCACCCCCAGGTTCGTCACGGTGTCGAACTCATGCAACAGAACGGGCGGCGTGGCCACGGGTGGCGGCACGTACGAAAAGCGTTCTTCCTTGCCGGACAGCCAGCGCCAAAGCCAGCCGCTTTCGAGCCGGACACTGCCGGGTTCAGCCACATAGATGGCGTTTTGGCCCTTGCGCCGTTCGGAATAGCGGTACTCGGGCCAGAAATACAGTTGGTTGCTGGGCTCAGCCGAGGTTCTGCAATAGACGAGCGGGTTGCCGCGCACCGCGTCGCGCGCCGCCGGGAGGTAGAAGGAAATTAACCCGGTCAGGCCGTAGTGGTCACAGATGATAAAGGCCGGTTTGCCCTCATGCAAAAGGTTCTGCCTCGCGCTTTCTACATGGTTGGCGCTCGCCTGGTAACCCCGTACCCGGCGCAAGGGGTCCATGTCTCCCGGCAGGGGATGGCCCACAATGCCGCCAATGAGGTCGGTGTCGTGAAGGAGGATTACCGCCGCCAGGCCGAAGGCCATGCCACCGATAAACCAGCGTTTGACCGCTCGCACCCCCTCGCGCCAGCGGCCCTCCCAATAGATCACCATCAGGCAGAACATCGGGACCACCGCGGGCGCGATCCAGTTTGGCTGGACGCCCGAATGGAGCGAGTAAGCCAGATGCCCCAAAAAGACCGTCCAGCCCATGCAAAAAAGGTACAAACCCAGAGGGTTCGTCCCACGTCCTCTCCAAAACCCCACCATGGCCCACCAGGCACCGACGAACCAGATGGGGTTCAGCAGTGCCAGCTCGCTAAAGAAGAAGCGCCAGAAGTAGCGCAGCGTAGGACGCCATCTCGAACCCAGCCCGGCGTTGGTCGCTACGTGGTGAATCGTGATCCACTGGTTTTGGGCATTCCAGATCACGACCGGCAGCATGCACAGCCCCAGGATCAGCAACGCAAGCCACGGCCCCGGTCTGCGGAGGTGCCCCCTCGCTGGCTGCCAAAGCAAGAAGAACACCGCCCAGCAAATAACCAGGTAGGCGGCACTGTACTTGCACAGGAAACCTACACCCGCGGCGGAACCCGCGATGAGCCACTGACTCGTTGTGCCTTCGGGCTGGACCGCGCGCCATCCTGCCAGCATCGCCAGCGTCCAACAGAACACGAGGGGAGAATCCACCGTCATCAGAACCGTTCCGACGCCCAGCAGGGGCGTGCTGGTCACGAGCAACAGCAGCAGGAACGCCGGCCGACCGCCCGTTTCGGCGGCCATGAATCGCAAGGTCGCCACGCTCAGCAGCGCCGCAAACAACGGTGAGAAAAATCGCACCCCCAGTTGCGTATCGCCCCAAAGCAAGGTGCCGGCGAATTGAATCAAGGCGATGCCCGGCGGCTTGCTGTAATAGGAAAGCGCCAGGTGCTTTGACCAAAGCCACTGATAAGCTTCGTCGTTGCTCAGCTCAATGATGCCGGAAGCCACATAACCCCAACGGAATACCAGCAGCACCGCGATCAAGCAGTACCCGGCTCGCAGCCAACGTTGGTCCCGCGTGGCATCCCGGGACTGGATGCCCTCCGCTGCCTTCGGCGAGGCATTCGTCTTCAATAGGCGCCAGTATGGAGGCTTAACCCGGCGATGCGCAATTCATCATCCCAATCCACCGCGGAGTGCTTGACCAAAGGACAATACCCTCTTGCACCGGATTCTCGGGGCAACTCGGTTCTTGCCAGCGGGCTGGTTTGGCCTTGGAATGGGCGGGCCCTTCTGATCGCGGCTGAACCGCGCGACAGGAAGCGCGACCAAATGATACTATGAGCATTACCAACCACATTAGCCGGCGGTCTTTTCTGGCGAGAACTGCCAGACTGGGGGCGGCGGCCCTGGCGGCCTCGACCGCCGAATCCCTGCTCGGTGCTGAAGCCGGCGGCGCCACGCCCAAGGCGGCCTGGCAAATAGGCTGTTACACGCGGGTGTTCGATCAGTTCGACTTCCCAGTGGCGCTCGACGCCATTGCCGGAGCGGGCTTCAAATACGTGGGGTTGATGACCACCAACACGAAGCAGTGGGTGATGATCAAGACCACTACGCCCGTCGAGGAGGTCCAGGCCATGCACCAGGAGGCCCGGAAACTGGGGCTGAAAGTGCTGTCCGTGTATGGCGACTTCTCGGTCACGGACTCGCTGGAAGCGGGCATCCTTGGCTTGAAGCAGCTTATTGATGATGCGGCCATTTGCGAATGCCCGCACCTGATGCTGGGCGGGACCAGCGACGAGAAGATCTACCAACTTTACTACAAGACGATTGCGGAATGCTGCGACTATGCTGCCACGAAAGGCGTCGGCCTGAGCATCAAACCGCACGGCGGACAGAACGCCACGGGGCTGCAGTGCCGCAAAGCTATCGAGCTGGTCGGCAAGAAGAACTTCGGCCTGTGGTATGACCCGGGCAATGTGTTCTATTACTCGGACGGCAAACTCGATCCGGTGGCGGATGCGGCGACGGTGGACGGCCTGGTGGTCGGGATGAGCGTGAAGGATTTCCTTCCGCCCAAGGAAGTGCTGGTGAACATCGGGAGCGGCAAGGTGGATTTCCTGGCGGTGTTGGCGCGGCTGAAGAAGGGCGGGTTTACGCATGGACCTCTGGTTGTCGAGTGCCTCGCACGCGGTCCCCTCGAGGACGTGAAAGCCGCGGCGAAGAAAGCGCGTGAGTTCCTGGAGCAGTTGACCCTCAAGACGGCACTTGCCCGCTAAACAAGCGAAACGGCAACGAGCGGACTTGCCTACGGCCAGGTTCAACCCAACGCTGAACCGAGGTTATTCCAAAACCTGGTGACTTTAGCCTTCCTTCGTCTTTGGCGGGCAGAAGTCTTGTTGGTGCTCAGTGACTGGTATTGAGGCCGATCTGCACGTCGGCACCAGACTGGTCGGCGATTGGCTGCGGCGCGCGGAAGGCGCAACCCAGGACAGTAGCGGCCTTGAGCCCCTTTTCCAGAGTGATGGCGCGTTTACCTCCGTCCATGAACTCACAGCCATTCACCACCAACCGCCCGCCCGCGGCCCGAATGCAGGGATCGCCCTTGCCCGCATGGTCCCAACCGTTGAAGTGGCACGCCGTCAGAACCAGGGAGCCTGACCCGGAGTGGCGGACATGTTCGCGGGTGGCGGGTGTGCCCCAGAAGCCGCAGTTAGCGAGCTTGACCGGCCCTTGATTCTGCGGTCCCACCTCGAGTGTGGACATGAACTGCCCGTTGGCGAACTGCACGCCGGCATGGGGCTGCGAGCGGTCCACGCGCACTGCCACCGGGCAGATATCGCTGCCGGACTGGGTAATGACGGCGTTGCCCGGCCCGTGGCCGAAGTCGTCGAAGTGGAAGCCGATCTTCGGGAAGATGACGAAGCTGTTGCTGATGAACTCCCAGTCGGTCTTGCCGATCTTGAACCCTACCAGGTTCTTCTCCAGGTAAGCCTGGATATCGCCGCCGGGAAAGCCGGGCTTGAGCGCCATGCGCGTCCAGAAGTTGGGGTTGAAATGCACATTCTCAATGCGGCCAATGTCAGTGCACTGGTCAATGTAAACCCCGACTTTGAGCGGACAAGCGAACACGTTACGGACCAGATGCAACTCGTTCCAACGGCTGCCGACATCAATGGCCTGGTAGGGATTGGTAAGCGTTACGTCCGAGACCTGGCAGAGCTCGCCATCGGCCCGGATGGACCAGGGGTAGGGGGCTACCTCGGACAGGCTTTGCTCGGGGTAATGGATCAGGAGGTTGCGGACCACGGCGTTCGGTTTGAGGGTGATCAGCGGTTCGCCCTCCGCCTGGCCTCGACCGCCATAAGCGAGCAGCACCGTGCCGATGGGATGTTCGCTATGAGGCACACCGCCGGAGGCGCCGCACAAGGTGACTCCGGGCGGGACGGTTACCGGCCCACCCAAACGGTAATGGCCGGCCGGCAGGTAGCAAATTGGGCCTTTGGTTGCGGCAGCGTTCAGAGCGGCCTGCAGGGCTTTGGTGTCGTCAGTCTTGCCGTCGCCCATGGCGCCGTGCTGGCGTGCGTTGACGGACGACGCGGTCGCGAGAGCGGCCACTTCGGCGGCCTCGGCTCCGTAGGAGCGGGTTGAGGCTATACCAGCGGCGCCGAGGAGGCCGGCGGCTAGCGTGGAGTGTCCTACGAAACTGCGTCGTGAAAGGTGGGGGGATTGTGTGGGCATGATGGTTCTGGTTATCAGGTTCTCGAAATGCTTCGGGGGTGGGACTATGTGGAGCGTGGTCTCGATTGCAAGCGCGGAGTAGCTTACTTTGCCACTAGGTCGTCGCTGGTCCACATGACTCGGTCGGGGCCGGCGGAGCGGATTTCCATTTCGGTGCCTGAGAGCTGGTGGAAGAAGAAGGGGGTACCCCAGTAGTCCACGAGTTCGCCGCGGCCATTAATGCGCAGGCCAGACTCTTCGCCGATGAACATCACCTGCTTGGGGTTGTCACCGTTCAAGGCTTTGGTGATCTCGGGGTTGGTGCCGACGGGGTTGCCACTGAACCGTGAGCCGTATTGACGGATAGCGACGCGCATGTTGCCCAGGACAGTGGCGGGCTCCATGGCCGGCGGAGTGTCGGCTGACCCGAGGAGGAATGGAGTGGCGGGAGGAACAGGGGTGGTGGGGAAAGTGGAGGGGGTTGCCCCCGCGGCGGAAGGGACCGTGACAGAGTCAGCCGCGGGGTTTGATGCGGGAGGCGCCGCTGGAAGGGGGGGCGGCTGCTGGCTGGCCGTTGAGGCGCGATCGGTGAAAGCGGATTGGTCCTGGCGTGCCGCAGGACCGCCGGGCAGCACCCAGAAGTAGAAGAGCGCTCCGGCCGCCGCGCAGAGAACGAGAATGGTCAGCCGCCTGGTCAAATGAATCCCAGATTGGACGAGGCGAAGCGTCCGAGGTTGGGAAAGACCGTCGTGAGGTTGCTGTTGTCCACGCCGAACCAGGTGGCCAGGGTGGCGAAGTATTGATCGCAGGCCGCGGTAGGAATCCAGCGACCCGTGCTGGTGTCGTCGGGGCCGTTGACGGCCAGAGTAGGGAACTTGCCATAGGTCTTCTGGCCGTGGACGGCGCCGCCCATGATCAAGTGATGGCTGCCCCAGCCGTGGTCGCTGCCCTGGCCGTTGCCGGGGAAGGTGCGGCCGAAGTCGCTGCACGTGAAGGCCGTGACCCGCTGAGCAAAGCTGGCATCTCCGTGGAGGGTGCCAATCTGGGCCATGGCGCTCTGAAAGGCGTTCATGCATTGGCTCAGCTCAGCAAGCAGCTTCGCGTGGGCGCCATTGAGCACGGAACCGCCAACGGGGACATCGGTTTGGCCGCTGTGGAGGTCAAAACCGCCCACCTGGCAGAAGAAGACTTGCCGTTTCATGCCGAAGCCGCCGGTGGCCGCGGCACGGTGGCCGGCCTCGATGAGACGCGCGATCATCTTGAGTTGCGGCCCCAGCGAGGAATTGAACTTGGCGCCGCTGGTGGGCGTCGTTACTTGGAAGGTTCCCGAGCCCGGAAATGGAGTGCTCCAAAACTGCGTCGGGGGAGTTGTAACAGGATCCGCGGTGGCCTGGATTGCGGTGTTCAACAGCGCGCCGGTATTGATGGAATGGTTGGCGACCTCGGCATAGGCCTGGGCCTGCAGGTTGGGATAGGGCAGGCCGAGGATGTTAGTCAGGGCCTGGAGGCGTGCGCCAGTAACATTCTGGAGGCTGATGGCGCCGGAGGTGGAGACGGAGTACTGCGACACGGCGTTGCCAACCTCAAACGTGTTGGCTCCGGCCAGGGTAACGGAGAGCGACACTGGCGCACCGGGCTGGACAGCATCGAGGAGGTCGGCGCAACGGCCGCCCCAGCCGGTCAGGGCCGGCTGGTCGGGAACGGAAGTCTGCCACTGAGTGACCTGGTCGGCGTGGGAGAAGAGCTGGGGTGGTTTCTGGACCGAGCCGGACTGATACTGCGCACGGGTCATGGGGTAAACTAGTGTGCCGGTGTTGAAGAGGAGAGCAAGCTTGCCCGTGCCGAACAAGGTCTGGAGTTGGCCGCAACAGGGGTGCAAGCCGTAGGCATGGCCATCGCTGTTCAGGGGAGAGATCGGCAGAATCGAACCCTGCGGTATCGCCAGGACCGGGGTGCGGATGGCGGCGTAGTTGTTGTACTCGGAGGTGATGGTGGGGATGATCAGATTGTTCGAGTCGTTGCCGCCCGCCAGGAAGATGCAGACCAGGGCCTTGTAATCGGTGATATTGCTCTGGGCGACCGCGGCGTTCATGAACCGCAGGTCGCGAATGGCGGAAGTCATGGCCGCGGTACCCACCGCGGCACAAGCCGCCTGGCGGATGAACTCGCGGCGGGTCAGGGAGGAAGTGAATTTTCTTTCCATAACGCTATCTCTGGATGGTGAAATCGGGTGAGTTGCTGATGAGGTGGACCACGGCGCGAACGCGGTCGCGCATTTGAGTGAACGTAGGGGTGGGGGTCGTGTAAGCGAGAGTATTGGCGTAGTTCACGATCTGCGTTTTGGCCGAGGGCGCGAGCTGGCCGCCGCAGAGCAGAGAATTCAAGGCGTCCACCAGTCCGGGGATTCCGGCGTTGGACGTGTTGGCGGGCGTCATCCATGGACCCAGGTCTATGGCAATCGAGCCACCTCCGGCGCTGAAACTGCTGATGCCATTGGTGTTCCCGGTGTTGAGCAGCACCCCACCCCCGAGGAAGTTCATCTGGAAGGCGGACGTCGTGTCCGAGGTCAACTGAAACTCGGGCGTCGTCAACCCAGCGGTGGCGAGCGCGCCGGGGCATTTGTAGTCCGGGAAGAAGAAGTTGAATACGGTGGGCGAATTCAGGGGCGTCTGTGCCAGGCTGTAGGTGGCGCCGGTGTCCGTCGCGTACACCAGCCACGTGCCCCACTGGACCAGCACATTTCCCGACCGCGGAATGGGCGGGGGGATGAGCGGGAAGAGTGTCGGGTTGCTTTCGGTCTGGTTGGCGACCGAGGGCACGATGAGGGTGAAATGGGTCGCGTCGGGAACAGTGACCACCTGGTACTGACCATCGGCCGGGGTGCCGGTCAAAGCAGAATGGAGATAGACATAGTCCCCCGGGTTCAGACCATGCGGCCCGGGCGTGCTGTAGTTCAAGTTGGTCCGGCTCGAGACGACGTAGCCGCCGCCCGTGAACTTAGGCATCATGCAGACGCCGGTCACCGTCGCGGTATCGGCGGTCAAGACGGCAAAGTTATTGGCGTTGGTGCTGGAAACGACCTGGTAGGCGCCGTTGACCGCGACGCCACTGACAAACTGCAAGTACACCGGCTGGCCAATGGTCACAGCATGCCCGGAGATAGTCACAAAGATAACGTTGGTAGTTACGAAGCTCCCCGTGAGCGCGTTGGAAATCGTGGCGTTCCGGATCTGGGAGTAGGTTCCGCTCGCCATGCCCGGCGCCGTGCACGTGAAAGCGGTCGGGCTGCTGACGGTGACGCTGTAACCCTGCGACGGCGGAGCGGGCTTACCGGAGGCGTCGGCAAAGGTCAGGACCACCGTGTCGTTGTTGTTGAGGCGGTGGGCGTTGGTGGTGGTGACGGTGATCGTCTGGTTCGTGGTCTGGCTGTATGTCCCGCCGAGCGGGGTCGGTCCCGGGAAGGCGCGCGCCACCGCCGTGACGCGCAGCAACGGCTCGCGTTGCTTGCCAAAGGTTGGGCTGGTGAGCGCCACCGGGCTGCGGGCCTCGTAATCAAGCAGGATGGCCTTGATGACCGCCTGCATGTCGCCACGGACGCCAGCGCCGTTGTCGTTGAATGCCTGGACGACACGGTAAAGGTAGGCCGGGCGGGGATGGCTGGTCACCAACCGCTGAATGAGCTGGCGGCAGATGAAGGGGCCGACGTTCTGGTTGTTGAAGATCGAATCCAGCGCGAGCTCGAGGTCCTGCGAGCAATAGTTGTCGAAGTTGGTGCTCGACGAGTCTGCCTGGCTGCCCCAGGCCTGGGGCAGGACTACGTTGTCCAGCATCAGTTTGGTGTTTAAATCATGGTGGGTCGGCACCAGGACCATCGGGTTGGTGTAGTTCGCGCTGGGACTGAAGCTAGTGGGCAGGCGGCCGTTGGCCTGGTTGGTCTGGTAGTAGTTCCAGCCGGTGAACGCGGCGGCGAATCCCATGATCACATTCTGGTCGTAAGTGGGCACGAGGTTGCCGGTCGAATCCATGACCAGTGAGCCGTCGGGCCAGAGGCGGTTGAGACCAATGGAGAACAATTGCATGATTTCCCGGGCGTAATTCTCGTTGGCATGGGTGCCAGTGATGAGGCTGCCTTTGTCGTTGCCCTGCATGTTCAAGTAGAGGCCCATGGCCGGGGTGAGAGTGACGGCCTTGAGCAGCGCGCGGAAGTTGCCGAAGGCATTGTCCAGCAACGTGTCGTAGTAGGAGGTTAGGGCCAGCCCGTTGTTGTTCAGCGCGCCGGCGTCCGAGACCACCAGGATTTCGCTCAACGCGAACGCTACCCGCTGGCGCAACTGGTCCGGCGCGGTGATGGACAGTTGCCACCAGTCGTTGAAGACGATGTTGGCCGAATAGGGCACCGTCGGGTCGGAGCTCCGGTTGGCCAGGATGAGCGAGAGATGATGCGAGGCCGGCCAGGCGAACTGGTTGTTAATCCAGTTCGCGTAGCCGATGGCCTGCACGGTGGCGACGTCGCCCGGGCTGGGCCCAAAGGTCGCCTGGGTCAGGAAGCGGGCGGCCGCACTGGCGCTCGTGTGGTCGTCCGCCCAGGCCGGAGGCGGCGCCGGGGGCGTGAACGAGCTTGAGCCTTCTGCCCGCTCGAAGTGGCCGATGAGTTCGCCGTCGGGATAATTGGCGCTGAGGATCGTGATGTAGGCCTTGCCTTGGTTTAGTATCTGAATTACGTCGGACGCGGAGAGACCGCCTACGGGCCCAATGTTCCAAAGGTAGCTGCCATCGGGCTGGGGCGAGGTGGCGGAAATGTCGTAGAGGATCAGGCTCGGGCTGCCCAAGTAGGGGTCGTTGTCAATGTGCTCGCCAGTGACGGTCGAGGACAGGCCGCTGTAGGAGAAACTCAGAACGGCCTTCGAGTTGTCGGCACTCAGCATGAGGGTGGCGGAGCCGAAGGGCATGTTGGTCACGCCGTTGGCGGGGAGCATGTTGGCAACGTAAAGGGTGCCCGGCGCAACCGAAGGCGGCGGCGCATAGTAGGGCGAGAGAACATAGCCGGGAACGACACCGCTGGGGGTGTTGTTGGTGCCCGTAGGGTCCTGGAGCCAGCCGACCGCCCAGTTGTCGCCCGCGCCCGCTGCCGGCCTTGTGCAGGATTTCGAGGTAATAGCGCTGGCCGGCGACTAGTGCCAGCCAGCCGGATTTCTGGTTCGGCTGCAGGTTCCATTGCCGCGAGGCCGACCCGTTGGCAGGCGGGGGAGCGGGGTTGGCCGTCGGCAGAACGTAGGCGCGGCGGACTTTGTTGGCCGGCTCGCTGTCGTTCGAAATCCAAAGCTCCGCGGAGTCGCTCCCGGCAATCCAGAAGTAGTAGTTCCCGGTCGCAGGCGCGGTGAGGTAGCCGCGGATGCGTTCTCCGTAGTTGTCGCCGAAGTCGGTGATGCCTTCGAGCGTGCCCAGGGCGGCTTTGCTGCTGGCGGTCGTGCTGGCCGGAATGTCGGAGACGTTGATGCCGGGCACGTTGGTCCAGACTTCCCGGATCACGGAACTGCCGGTGTCGAAGATCGTAATGGCGAGCGCCGGAGCCCGCGGCGCCAACGGCATTGGTCGCCGTGAGCATGACCTGGAAAGTGCCGGCCAGGGTCGGGCGTGCCGCTGAGCAGGCCGTTGGTGGCATTGAAGGTCAAGCCCGGCGGCAAAGGCGCGGCGGTGTAACGGGCTGGCCGAGTTCGCGCCGACCACGGTGAAGCTGAAAGGCTGGTTGATGAAGCCCACCGCCGTCATCGGACTGATCAGCGCCGTGGGGGCTTGCGTGACGTTGGTCGGGTAGAGGCGGCTGGTCGGGATGACCTGCTTGGACTGGCTGGGGCTGTACCAGGAGAGACGCGCCACGTCGGAGCCGGTGGCCTGGTAATACTCCATCTTGAGGTTGTAACGCACGCCGCCCTGCAAGTCTATTGTGCCGGTAATGTCCGAGGCGGACTTGTTCGTCCAGGCGTCAATGATGAGCTGGTCGTTCACCCATAGCTTGACCCCGTCATCGGTATTCGCGACGAAGTAATAGGTCTCGGAATACTGCGGCTGCACCTGGCCGAGCCAGCGGACGCAGAAGTAGCCGTTGTTGGTAAAGGGCGTGGTGGTGCTCCAGGTGAAATCAATATTGGTGTCCACGCGGGTGAACCTGAGATTGGCCGGGTTGAAGTTGGCGCTGCTGGCGTAGGTCGAGCTGGAGTTGGTGTAGTAATAGCCGGTGAGCCCTGTGCCGGCGGGTGTCGGCGAGGGATAGAGGGTGACGCTGGCATTGCTGAACACACTGACGGTGTAGCCGGTGCCGGGCAGAACTTTGAGCATCGCTACCAGCGGCGCCAGCAGGTTGGTGTTCGCCCGCGGCGTCAGCGTGATGCTCTTTGAACTCGTCCCCGCCGGCAGGATCAGCGAGCGCGGCAACGCCAGGTGGTCCACGCCTTCCGTCGCATACCCGGTTCCCGGACCGCCCAGGCCCAGGTTGACTGTGATGCCGTTCAGCGGAAAGCCGCCCCGCGTTACGGTGAACATGCCCATGTTCGCCGCGCTCTGGCCCGGGTCGGGCTCGAAGGCGACCGGGTCGGTTGCCGCAATCGTCACCACGTTCTGGGAAGCAAGCTGGCCGATGGCGTAGGCGTAATCGTTCATCGGCTGGCCGTTGCCATCTAACTGGTTGTTGCTGGCGGCTTTGGTAGGATCCAAGCCGAGCTTGTATTCCTCCGCGTCGTTCACCCCGTCGCTGTCAGTGTCCACGTCCGAGATCGCGATGCGGAAGAACTTCGCCGCGGTGTCGGCGGGTGCCGTGACCGTGACCACCGTGCCGGTGCGCGCCACCACGCTCGCCTCCGTCACCCAATTCGACAAACTGGTGGGGCTCAGGCCCGCGACGCTCTGCAACACGTACTGCTTCCCGAGAACACAAGGCAGGCTGACGCTGAAATTCGTCGTGGTGTTCGCCACAGCGGCAATCCTGGGGGCGGAGTTGGCGTCGAACGGGTTGGTGCCCGCTATGCTTTCGCGGACGTTCGAGACCCCGTCCCCGTCCGCATCGCCGTTTGGGGCGAGGCTGCCGGCGCTGTAGATCAGCTCCCAGATATCGCTCATCCCGTTCGCGTTCTGGTCAATCTTCTGGGCGTGGGACAGTTCGGCAGCGAATAGGGCGGCCAGCAAGGCGGCCAGGCGTGCCAGGCGACCAAAGAGTTCCCTGCGGCAGACAAACATAGATAGATCAACAATCAGGACCAGGAGCGCCTATCGCCCTCCACACGGCGCGGGGCATAGCCCGGCCCTGGCGGCACGGGCTATCTGCCGGGAGATCACCAACTAACAGAAACCATACGGCACTGGCCGCAGCAGACTTCATGCTTGGGCTTCGGGCAGTCTAACCATTCCCTTCAACCTGATTCGTGTCAAGGGATCGCTTCGCTTCCCCAGAGGCCGCCCGCTTCCTTCTACCGGCACTGCCAGCCACCGCTCAGCTTGCCTCCGGCGCCTTAACCGCGCCCTAACACGGTATTGTTCGCTATGGTTTGCGGGGTTTCTGGCACTTCCCCGGGTGCGTCCCGCGGGCCATACACCACCATCGTCCCTATCAGATAAGGGTCGCCGCGCCCGAAAGGGTTACAGGGTTTTTCGGGCGCGAGTTCCCCCACCTGCCTGCTCTGCCCTCGACTTCCCGCCGGGGCACCCGCTTCCTGGACGAGCCCCAAATTGACTATTGGCGAAGCAGTATTAAAGTGAGGTTCTAGGCTTTCCAGTGTCTGCAACGTGGCGCACGCCTGGCAGGCGCCGGATTGCTCCATCATCCAATGAATGCATGGTCCTTGCTCCTGCAACCAGCATATCGGGCCCGCCTCGCACGGTTCGCCCTGGTGATCCCGTGGCTCTTAACGACCTTCCCGGCCGGCGGCATTGAGATCTGGAACGGGCCTTCCATCAACTTCACCAATCTGATGGGCTCCGACCCCACGCTTCCCGCAAACCAGGATCGACTCACACTCAATGTCTGGCTCACGCGCGGCCCCACTCGCGGTCTCTACAACGCGGCCGTTGAGACCAGCTACAGTTCCCTGAGCCCGGTCGGCACCGAATGGGCTTACGGAGCGCTGGCCGACTATGCCTCGCTAAACTACCAAGCCTGGGTGGTCTGGTACAACAAGAATCCATCGTTCATGCTGACGCACGATGCTGTCCTGCACCTCATACCCGACGACGCCTATCTAGCGATTCGATTCATCACCTGGGGTCAGGGTGCCGGCGGCTTCTCCTACACCCGCTCCACCCCGCCCGTCCCTGAACCGTCACCCGTGCTGCTGATCCTGGCCGGAATGGGCGCTATCGCCGGACCTGGGCTTCGAACCGCCCGCGACCGGTCCGCCGCCGTTACTTGAAGCTGAGTGTGATCGGCGCGATCTCCGGGTTGACGATCTCGGCCTTGAGGAGAGCGATCTTGTGCCGCTCGATGATTTCGTTGACCAGCGCCTCGACGGTCGCGAACTTGGGCGTCCCATACCATTCAGCGTATTTCTCAATCTGCTGCCGCGCGTACGCCACCACCTGGCCGTGGACCGCCAGTTCTTCCGCCTGCAAACCCTGATCCAGGCCATTCAACACCAGCTCCGCGAATTCATAATCACAGCCCAGATCCTTGAACGACGTTTGCCCCGGCTCCAGCCCAGCCGTCGAGACCCTCCCCGCCAGGTCATCAAAACCTAGATGCGTCGCCATTTCGCGCACCAGCCGCTTGGGCAGGTTTCCGATCGGGCTCAGGTGCACCGCCCCGTCGCCAAAGAGCGTGTAATACGCCACCCCGTAATCCTCATCTTTGTTGCCTGTCCCAATCACCGCCTTGTTTTCCGTGGCCGCCTTGGTGTGGAGGACCACCGCCCGGATTTCCGAAGACAGGTTGCCGCGATGATACTTGTGGCCCAGCACCTCGGCATTGGTGGACGCGAACGCCTCCACAATAGCTTCGATGCTTCTGACTTCATGCCGAATCCCCAGCCTCGCTGGCGACTTTCAGGCCGTCTTCCGCATCCTTGGCCTGGTTGGTTCTCGAGGGCAGGATGTACCCCACGACCTCCAGAGGCTTCTCGGGGGTTTGCGCGTTGTGCCGGTCGAACGCCCGCTTCGTCAGCGCCGCCACACACGTGCTATCAACCCCTCCGGAAAGCCCAATCACTCCGCCGGTCTTGTTCAGGCTTAGGACGGTGCGGATGATGAACTCCCCGATCTCATCCGCGACTTGTTGCGGGTCCATTTTCCCCAGTTTGATTCGTTGCTCGTGCGATTTCATGCCCGCCACCTTAGCTCGCTTACCGTTGAACCGAAATCACTTTTCCAGCCTCCTGGTCGGACGCGGGTCCCGTCTTGACGCGCCACGGCCGCCGGCCTTAAGATGACGCTCGCAATGTCAACCATCCGTCCAGCAAGCTTCGGCTCCAACCAACCCCTTATGAATCGCCCCTTATCCTCCGCCGCAACTCGTCGCGAGTTCCTGGGAGCCGTCGGCGCCGCGGGCGTCTCGCTCGGCCTCGGCGTCGCGCCCCTGGCCCAGGCCGCCGCCGCCAAGAAGCTACCCGTCGGCCTCCAGCTCTACTCGGTCCGCGAGCAGTGCAAGGCCGACCTGCCCGGCACGCTGGCCGCCGTGGCGAAGATCGGTTACCGCGGCGTCGAGTTCGCCGGCTACCACGGCCGCAGCGCCGGGGAACTGCGCAAGCTCCTCGACGACAACGGCCTCGTCGCCTGTGGCACCCACACGCCCTACGACTCCGTGCTGGGCGACAAGCTCAAGGAAACCGTCGAATTCAACCGCACCATCGGCAACACCTTCCTCATCGTCCCCTGGATGAACGAGACCCAGTCCAAACAGGAATGGCTCAAGCGGGCCAAGCTCTTCAACGACATCGCCGATCAGGTGAAAGCCGACGGCATGTGGGTCGGCTACCACGCCCACGCGCATGACTTCAAGCAGGTCGAGGGCGTGTCGGCCTGGGACCTCTTCTTCGGCAACACCAAACCCGAAGTCATCATGCAGCTCGACACCGCCAACTGCTGCGAAGGCGGCGCCGACCCGGTGGCGGTGCTGAAGAAATACCCCGGCCGCGCGCGCACCATCCACCTCAAGGCCCACGGCGGCGGACCCGAGGCGGTCATCGGCGAGGACAAGGTGGACTGGCAGGCGGTGTTCGCGTTTTGCGAGGGCAAGGGCAAGACCCAGTGGTATATCGTCGAGCACGAAAGCAGCAAGGACCCCCTCGATGCCGTGAAGCGCAGTTTTGACGCCCTCAAGCCACTCGGCAAAGTGTAGCCCCCTCCCGCACCACGCATCACGCATCACGCATCACGTTTCACGTTTCAACCCTTTAACGTTTCCCCTCCAACCTTTGCGCAAACACCCCCAGGTGGTTCGCCACCCGGCGCTCCGTGCCCGGCGGCGGACCGCAGGGACGATTCAGCACCACCGGTGAGCCGTCCGGCCCTTCGATGACCAGCGCGGTGCTCCCGCCGCCATCGAGATTGAGCGCGTTGTAGGCGCCCAGCTTGCGCATCCATTCCGCCGTCTCGGCCGTGCTCGCGCTCTCGCTGTAGCCGGGCTGCCGCCCGTCCACCGTCATCAGGATCAGAGACCGCCCATTCCGGCTGACCCCCACCGCCGAGCGCGGATGAAGTTTGCTCGTGGTGCCAAAGTTCTTGCCATTGATCAGCAGCGCGTAAAACCCGCTCAACCCGTTGCAGGCCCCGCGGGCATCCACCGGCGCCAGCGCAACCCACGCCCGCCGGTTCGTGCTGATCAGCAACGCATCCCAGCGGTTGGTGGACTCATAGCAGTCACCCCGCGACACCGACAGCCCCTCGACGTGCATCGGGTCGCCCCGCCGCTTGGCAAACACATCGAAGATCGAGCCGTTCAGCGCCACCTGGCACTTGAATTCACTGAGGAACTCCGAGGTCGTGCGCCCGCCCCAGGCATTCGTCCCGTTGCCGATCCGGGGCGTCACCAGGAAGTCAATCGTCGGCTCGCGCAGGTCCACCCGCACCGCGCGCACCTGGAGCCGCCGCGGAACTTCGGTCGAGCCCTCGCACATCTCCACCCCGCGGAAGATCGGCTTCCAGCGCGAGATTGTCGCATGGGCAACCGCGTCTGCCGGTTTCGCGACCGGCGCGTTGGACACGGCTGCTGCCCGCGCCGCCGGCGCCGATTGCCCGGACGCCGCCACCGGCCCCGCGACCAACAAGACTGCCGTGATGACTCCAAGAAAGGGACATTTTAGGAGCGTTCTGACGGCTCGCGTGAGGCTATGTGTTGGCACGACTTATGCGGATAACCGGCTAATGCAGGGTCCATACCTGCATTAGCGGGTCGACGCCCGAAGCAGACGCCGCCCTGCTTTTCATAGTGGGTTGGGTTGGGGCGACTCGGGAAGCCATAGCCTGAGTCGCCTTTACCGGCTGCACGCGGGCTCCGACCGCGACCACCCGGCGACCAGGGCATTCCGCGCGGCGCCTACTTCTTAACACCGGTCGCGAAGTCCTCGACGAATCTCACGCACTGGGTGACATCCTGAACCAGTTGGGGCGACAGATGCTCATACTCCACCGACATCACGCCGCACCATTTCCAATCATACAACTGCTTGAGGATGGCGGAGTAGTTGGCCTGGCCGGTGCCGAGCGGCACATCCCGGCTGTCGCGGTTGCCCGATTCCGCGGCGTCTTTCAAATGGAGGGTGATGATGCGCTTCCGGTATTTCCTGAGGCTGTCCAACGTGTTCAGACCGGACCTGACCCAATGGCCGGTGTCGGGGCAAGCGCCGATGCGCGCGCTGCGGCCCTCGGAGGCCCGGATGAACGTATCCGGGTTCCAGTACTTGGATTTCGGGCCCTCGGGGTGGTTATGGATCGCCAGGTTGATCTTGTACTCCTGGCAGAGAACGTCGAGCGCCGCAAAGGTCTCCGGCGGGGGCTCGGCCACGAGCGTCTCGACCTCCATCTCTTTGGCGAAATCGAAGACCTTGCGGTAGGCGCTCGGGTCCGCTTCGAGCGGCGCATAGTAGTTCGGCATCGTGAAGCCGAGGTCATTCATCCGCTGCTTCATTTCGCGGCGCTTGTCCGGAGCCAAGGACTCGCCGGTTTTCAGGCCCGGCTCCTGCTTGCTCAGCGGCAGGAAGAAGGCCGGCTCGACCCGGCGCACGCCCATGGCCGCCAGAACCGCCAGCGCCTCGTAGAAGCTGCGGTCGCGGAAGGTGTACAGTCCGCAGCAGATTCGCCAGCCGAGCTTCTCGGCGTTGGGCGTGCTGAGCTTGATGGTCTGGCGCGCCGGCTGGTCGGCCGCCCGCGACAGGGAACTGATGGCGAGAGCGGCGCCGGCGCCCGAGGCGATTGCCCGGCCCAAGAACTCGCGGCGATTGTAGGCATGGGTGGTCATGGTCTTGTCTTCGTTCGATTGGTTAATGTGCTGCGCCGACGGTCCGGTCATCATTCTGAATCGAGCCATCTTTCCCGGGAGGGTCGGGGCAAGTCAAGCCGAACTGGCGGGCCTCGACCCAGCCGAGCGCCCGGCCGGTGCGGATGAGGAAGTCGTCGCCGCGGGTGCGAATCCAGCGCGCCGGTTCGCCGGCCGCCAGCCGCGTGATCGCCTGCGCCTCGAAAGTGGGCGTTAGCCGGAGCGGCGTGTCCGGTTGCAGGATGAAGCCGACTCGGGCGCGCGTATGGACGCCGACATGGGCCGGCATGCTCAGCAGGAAGACCATCAGCCCAAAGGCGGCGATGGCCTGATGCCAGGTGGCTTTGCGGCGGCGCAGGATGCCCGGCAACAGCACCATGCCGACTGCCAGCCAAAGGCTCGCGCCGGCTATCCACCCCCACCAACTCACGGGCAGCCAGGTCGAGATGACTTCATACCAGGTTAGCTCCGGGGCTTCGAGTTGCGCGGTCTTGCGCGCGAAACGCAGATTCTGCCGCGCGGCCCCGTTGAACGGGTCGAGCCACAGCGCCTGTTCCCAAGCCAGAATGGCCGCCCCTGTGCGCTGTCGCTGCCACTCGGCATTGCCCAGGTTCTGCAGCGCGCCCGAGGCGGGCTGAAGCCTGGTGGATTGACGGAAGGCCTCGGCTGCCGGCGCATAATCCGCGGCGCGGTAGGCGGCAACCCCCGCTTGAAACAGGGTGTCGGGGGAAGAGCCGAGGGCGGCCAGGGAGAGCAGCGGGACGAGCAGAAGCCCTAAGGCCGAGGTGCGAACCCTGCGCTCCGCAGTCTTCACAGTCTTGCCTCCAACTGTTGCAGCACGCGCTCGAGATCAGGTTGCAGGCGGAACAGGTCGGCGGCGTTCGGCCTGGCGGTGCTGAATTCAGTCGCATCAGCCATGGCGAAGAAGCGCCGCACCACCTCGCCGCTCCGCCCGATACGTTCCATCTCCGGCAGCAACTGCAGCACGTCCCCGCCCACCAGGGCCCGCGGTTCCGCCGGGTAATGCGGGGCGCAGGCGACGCGCAACGCGTTCACCGCCGCCGCGGCGAAGCGCGCGGCATCAGCCGCCCGCGCCGCCCGCCGCACGGCCCGCCAGTGGCGGTGCAAGGCCCGCCGGGCGCGCCGGCGCAGCAGAACGTCCGGATGCTGTTCAAGATAACGCCGGCGCCGGTCCCAGCTCCACAGGCCGAAGAAGCAGGCGGCGGGGGCAAGCTGAACGAGCGGGAACCAGGCCTGCTTTTGCGGGGGCACCAAGCTCGCGGCGGTGCGCCCCCGCGCTGGCGCCAACCCGCTAAGCGTAAGTTCTTTCTCCGGCTCGCCTTCCGCCGCGGCGGCGTGTTGCAGACTCGCAAAATCTCCCAGGACCGCGCCAGGTGCGACCGTCACCGGGACCGGCGGGATCGTGAGGTCGGCGTAGGCCCCCGCCCTGGGGTCGAAGTAACTGAACGGGATGGCCGGCGTCGCGCGCGCCTCGTCGGTGAGCGGAACCAGCGTGTAATTGAAGGTCACGACGCCCTCGACACCCGCCGGGGGGGCTGAGGCGCCGGTCGGCGGCGGCGCCACCGGTTGTGCGGGGGCGAAATCGCCTGCGCCGAGGACTTGCCACTCGCTCACGCGCGGAGCGGGCGGTGGGACCAGGCGGGCGAGGGGGCCGTCGCCACGGTTGGTGATCGTGATGCTGAGCCTTACGGGCTCGCCGACGCGCACCACGTTCGTCGCCAGCTTAGGCGGGCCGGTGGCAAAGCGCCCGATGGCTCCCGTGAACCCCGGCAGCTCGCCTTCCCGCGGGAGCGGTCGCACGTTCAGCTCGACCGGCTCGGACTCGAGCAGCACATATTGGGGCGGGCCGCCCGGAATTGCCGCCGGCGCGGTAATCACCACCGGACCCGAGAATTGATTGCCGGCGGTGAATCCCTGCGCGAAGACGATGAGCTTGCCCGTCAGCACGGGCCGGAGCGTGGTTTCGTAAACAAATGTGGCTACCGCCACCCCGCCCCGCGGGACCATCTCCACTCGCTGACGAGCGCCCCCCAGGTCGGCCAAAATGCCGTTCCCAATCAACTGCGGCTGCCCCAATCCTTGCACCACGCCGCCGGGGGCTCCCGGCAGCACGAGGCGCACCGCAACCGGTTCGCCGACGAAAAGATTCGTGACCGGCAGCTCGAGCCGGAGCTGCGGCGTCAACGGCGCGCCGGGCGGCGCCGGGGTCACCTCCAGGCGCGTGGGGGGCACCGTCACTGGCTTGCCCGCGACCTTGACCACGAACGCCGGCAGGGTGAACGAGCCCGTTCGGGAGGCCCGCACACGGTAGTTGAACGCGGCGCGCGGCTCCATATTGGTGCCGGTCATCTGCAGGATCTCCGCGCGGGCGCCGGGCCGTATCTCCAGTTCGGCCGGGCCGGTGAGGTTGGCGGGCAACTCGATCGAGTCTTTCAACGCATTGAAGACCACGCGGAGGAAGGACCGCTCGCCCGGTCGGACGACCGGCGGATCGAATGACGCGGTGGCTCGCGGCACCTCCGGGATCGTCATCTTCGGCTGCGCCAGCATGAGGGACATCAACGGGTCGTGTGGCCGGGGTGCGGGCGGTTGGGCGGGCAGCGACAGAGTGGCAACTCCCAGCAGT
This sequence comes from uncultured Verrucomicrobiae bacterium, assembly GCA_963822005.1. Taxonomy (GTDB): domain Bacteria; phylum Verrucomicrobiota; class Verrucomicrobiia; order Limisphaerales; family UBA8199; genus PALSA-1440. Next base: position 148,406 of record CAWGGD010000034.1, read on the forward strand.
GCGACGATGGAGGTGGAAATCCGAAGGCCGAAGGCCGAAGGCCGAAGGCCCGACTCCGATGTGTGGCATTTGACGCGGAGCGAGCTGCGGGAAACCAACCCGAGAGCAGCACCGGCCGCAGCGTAGCGCAGATTGGAAATCTGCGCTACGAGGCCGGCCGCTGAGGGGCGAACCTTCCGGGCCAAGTCCGAAGTTCGAAGGCTGAGGTGAGCCGAGCGCATGGGGAGGTGAATCACCACGGGGGCCGGGAGCGATCACTGGTTTGACCCGGCAGCCCTTCACCCATCGGCAGGCGGCGCTCGCTGTCGAGCTTGTAGGCCTCGAGCAGCCAGCCCGCCTGTTCCGGCGACAGCGGCATCTCCTTGCCGTCCTTCGAAGGGCCTTCCTGCTGGCCGGGCTGTTGCCCGAGCGGCTGGTCCTCCTCTTCCTCGTCGTCGCCGGCTGCGCCCGGCGGCATGTTGGGAGCGGGGATCCGGCCCTTGAGACTCTTCATGGCCTCACCCAGTTGCTGTTGTTTGCCACACATCCCGTTAGCGCACTGCTGCATTTCCCGCACGCTGTCCACCAGCTTCGCGATGCAGCGGTCCACCACCCCGGCATTGTGGCGGGCGTCGGGGTCGGCGCCGTTCAGCTCCACCGCGCTCTTGAAATCACCCGAGGCGCGCTCCCACCTGACCAACGCCGTTCCGTGCGCCTTGAGCGCGCGGCGCACCGCCTCGATCGCGGCCTTCAACTCCTTCCGCGCCCCCCGGCCGCGCTGGTAGGCCGCCACCATCTTCTGCACGTCGCTGCCCGCCAGCGCCTCTTCCGCCTGGCGCAGGGCGGCCTCGCCTTGCTGAGTCGCGCGTTCACCACGGGCGGCCGCCGGCTTTGCGGCCGGGCCTTTCTTCAATTCCTCGACGCCCTGTCCGAACCGGACAAGGCCAAGGTTGTAAAGCGCGGGGGCTTGCAGCCGCTCCTGCTGACTGGCCAGCGCGGTTTCCAGTGAGGCCTCCGCCTCGCGCAGTTTCCCCGCGCCAAGCTGCCGCGCGCCGGCGTTAAAGAACTCCCGGGGCGTTTCGGGCGGGGCGGCGGGCGGCGCGGGCTCAGAGGCGGCGAGGGCCGGCAGGGCGAGGAGGAAAGGCAAGAGGCAAGTCTGAAGACCGAAGACCGAAGTCCGAAGACCGAAAGCTGCTTTCATCACCTGCATCATAGGCTGCTCAGAAGGCAATGTCGCGCAGCCGGCGCCGGGTGCCAATTAAAGATTCACCGGCCAGCAGGATCAGCGCGGCGGCCACGGGCCAATGGAAACGGTCCACCCCGAACTTCCGCGCCGGGGCCGAACCCGGCCCGGTGTCCAGCGCATCGAGGGCCAACCGGACTTTGGCAAGACCCTCCCCCAGCGGGCCGAGAGGATAGTAGGTGCCGCGCGTCGCCTCGGCGATGGCGCGCAATGTCGGTTCGTCGAGCCGGCTGCGAACGACTTCGCCGCGGTTGTCGCGCACCAACTCCAGCTTGCCTTGTTCGTTCGGGACCTGGATCTCGGCGCCCATCGCCGTGCCGACCCCCACGGTGAACACGACAATTCCCTGCTTGGACAGCGCCGCGGCGGTGCGGATGCCGCCTTGTTCCAGGTCCTCGCCGTCGGTGAGCAGCACCAATACCTTCGGGCGCGCGTCTTTGTCCATGGCGCGGCAGGCCTCATCCAGCGCGCGGCCGATGTCGGTGCCCGGCACCGGTATGGTCTTCTCGTCCACGGCCAGGAGCGCGTCCTGGAAGGCACCGTAATCAAAGGTCAGCGGGCACTGGAGGAAGGCCTGGCCGGCAAAGGCGACGAGGCCGATGCGGCCGTGGCCGTGACGTCGCACATAATCCAGGATCGCCAGCTTGGCGCGCTGCAGGCGGCTGGGCGCGACGTCGCTCGCCAGCATGCTGCGCGAGCAGTCCAAAATAACGAGGGTGTCCTGCCCATACCGGTGGCTGACCTCGGCCTGCTCTCCCCACTGCGGCCGGGCCAGCGCCAGCCCGATGCCCCCCGCCGCCAGCACGAGCAGGATGTTTTTCAAAGCGCGCCGGGCGGGGCTGAAGGAGCGGGTCAGCTCGGCCAGGAATTGCGGCGCCGCCAGTTGGGCGAGCTGCTTGCGCCGCGCCCAGGCGGAGCAGCCTTGCAGCACCGCCAGCAACAGCGGGGTCAGCACCGCTAGCCACAGCCACCGCGGTTCCGCAAAGTGTGGATTCACAAAGGTCATAACTGTCCCCCCGTCGGCCTTCGGCCGTCGGCCTTCGGCCTTCCCCTCATGGCACCCTCCTCAGTCGCGTGTTCACGAGCACCATCTCCAAGGCAAACAAGCCGAAGGCGGCCAGCAACGGCCACTGGTAGAGCGGACGGTAGGTCGTGAAACGCCGCAGCTTGATCTCGGTCTTCTCCAGCCGGTCAATCTCGTTGTAGATGCGCTGCAACTCGCGGCGGTTGGTGGCCCGGTAGAACTTGCCGCGCGAGAGCGCGGACATCTTGCTGAGCACATCATAGTTGGCCGGCTGGAGAATCATGCCCGGCTTCAGGTTGCCGTTGGGGTCAAGATCGAGTTTCCCAGTCGCCGGATCAAACAGGAACAGCGTGCACGGCTGCTCGATCCCGATGCCGATGGTGTAGACCTTCACCCCCAGCGCCGCGGCAAGCTGCGCGGCTGGCACGGGATCAATCTCCCCCTTGTTGTTGTCACCATCGGTCAGCAGGATGATGATGCGGCTCTTGGTGTCCTTGAGCGCCTTGAGCCGCTTGGCCCCCGCGGCGGTAGCATCGCCGATGGCCGTGCCCAGGTCGCGAATCAAGCCCACGTGCAGCCGGCGCAGATTCGTGATCAGCCACTCGTGGTTCAGGGTCAGCGGGCTGGCCAGGTAAGGCACCGCCGAGAAGACGATCAGCCCGAGGCGGTCGCTCGGCCGCTTGCGAATGAAATCCTCCAGCACCTGCGCGGCGATGTCATAGCGGGAGACGCGCTCCTGCGGCCCGCCCATGTCCAGCGCCATCATGGACCACGACAGGTCGAGCACCAGTATGATGTCAATGCCGCTGGCCTGCGTCTCGGTATGGTCGTTGGCGAAGCGCGGCCCGGCCAGCGCAACGATGCACAAACCCACCGTCAGAATCCGCAGAAAGAACAGCAGCCGCCCGGCCGCCGACCGCGCCGCGGCACCCGCGGCCCGGGCGATGTCGGCACTGGGAAACCGGAGCGCCGCGAGCTTGCCGATGCGCCCGCGCAGAAAGGCGTAGATCGGCAGCAACGCCAGCAGCGCCAGCAGCCAGGGGTATTGGAACTGCAGGTCGCCCGTCATCTAGGGAAGTCTAAAGTCCAAGGTCTAAAGTCTAAAGTCTGGGCATAGGAGGCTGCGGGACGGAATGAGGCAAGCAGGATCATCGGTCGTTGGCCGGTTTGGGGGGGGTAGCGACGGAACTTGGGGTAGGTTGGGCTGCGGATTGGGCCACGCTGGCGCGCCGGGCTTGGGTCTGCTCGATGAGCTTGAGGGCTTGGGCTATCGCTCCGAGGGGCAGGCTGGGCGCGGGGGGAGCGAACTTGCGCGCGTCGCATTGGCGCAAGAATTCCCCGAGCGCGGCGGAGAGTTCCGGGCCGATTTGGTCCTGCCCCGCCAACGCGCGACAGAACTCGGCCGTCGTGAGTTCCTCGGGCGGCAAATTAGAGGCGGCGCTCACGTAATGGCGCAGAACCTGCGAAACCTGGCTCAACAGAGCGCCGTCCTCCGGCAGCTCGCGCAATGGCTCCAGCGCCCGGCGGGCCTGCTCCTCCGGCGCCACCACCACCGGCGACTTGCTGCGGGTCAAGAGCCACGCCCCGGCCCCCGCCAGCGCCAGCACGGCAACTCCTCCCAGCACCACCCACAGGCCGTGTTGCTCCCAGAACGTCGGCGGTATCTCCCCATGCGGCGGACGCAGTGGTGGAATCTCATCCCCGCCAGCTAGGTTAGTAGCAGCAGCAAACAATCTATGGGCAGCGAGCAGCCAGACGCCCGCGAGCATAGCCCGAAATACGAACCCGAGATTCGCATGACGGGCATTCGTCTCCACGACTGTGCGCTGGAACAGCCGTAACCCGCTGGCGCCTCGGCTCTCAGCCTTGTGCCTTCTGCCTTCTGCCTTCTGCCTTCGCCCTTTCACCCCCTCCTCCTCCCCCGCCGGGTCTCGAAGAACGCCTGCAGCGCCTGCGCGAAAGGCTCCGCCGTGCTGAACCGCAGCGTATCCACTCCCGCCCGGCGAAACGCCCGGTCCAGCTCAGCCAGGCGTTCCGCGTTAGTGTCGGCGAACCGCTCCCGCACCGCCCTGCGGCTCGAGTCCACCTCCAGCAGCTCGCCTGTCTCGGCGTCCTCGATCGTCAGCAACCCCGCCGCCGGCAGCGTGCTCTCGCGCGGGTCATGCAGATGCACGCACACCAGGTCGTGCCGCGCGTTGGTCAGCCCGATCTCCTGCACCGTGTCGCGCCGGACGCCGGCTGGGGTGAAGGTGGGGCCGAAGCTGTGCAGAAAATCCGTCAGCAGGAAGATGATCGAGCGCCGGTGCAGCACCCGATTCAGGAAAGCCAGCGCCGCCGGGATGTTGGTGCCGCGCCGCTTCGGCTCGAAGTGCAGCATCTCGCGGATCAGCCGCAGGATGTGCCGCCGCCCCTTGCGCGGCGGCAGGAAAAGCTCCACCTGGTCGCTGAACAGCAGCAGCGCCACCTTGTCGCTGCTGCGCGTCGCCGAAATCGCCAGCGTCCCCGCAATCTCCGCCGCAAACTGGCGCTTGGTGCGCCGCAGCGAGCCAAACGCCGACGAACCCGAGATGTCCACCGCCAGCACCATCGCCAGCTCGCGCTCCTCCCGGTACCGCTTCACAAACGGCCGCCCCATCCGGTAGGTCACGTTCCAATCAATGTCCCGCACCTCGTCGCCCGGGATATACTCGCGCAGCTCCTCGAAATCCATCCCCCGGCCCTTGAAATGGCTCAGATACGCCCCCACCATCGTGTCGTTGACCAGGCGGTTCGTCCGCACCTCCACCCGCCGGACCGACTCCAGTAACTCAGCAATGGTCACGGCACTGGGACGGCGTTGAATATCTTCTTGATGATCGCATCGGTTGTCACCCCCTGCGCCTCGGCTTCGTAGGTCAGGATGAGCCGGTGACGCAACACGTCCGGCCCGATGCTCTTGATATCCTCCGGCGTGACGTAATCCCGCCCCTGCAACAGCGCCCACGCTTTCCCCGCCAGCGTCAGGTAGATCGTCGCCCGCGGCGACGCGCCAAATTGGATGAAATGCTTTAGGTCGAGCTTGTATTTCTCCGGCTGGCGTGTGGCGAAAACGAGGTGCACCACGTAGTCCCGCACCTTCTCATCCACGTGGATCTGATCCACCAGCTTGCGCGTCTGCTGGATCTCCTCCAGCGGAATCACCGGCTGGACCTGCGTCTCCGGCGCGGTAAACGCCATCCGGTCCAGTATCTTCCGCTCCTCCTCGAAGGACGGATAATCCAGCAGCACCTTGAACATGAATCGGTCCACCTGCGCCTCCGGCAGCGGATACGTCCCCTCCTGGTCAATCGGATTCTCGGTCGCCAGCACCAGAAACGGCGACGGCAAAGGCATCGTCTCGCCCCCCAGCGTCACCTGCCGCTCTTGCATCGTCTCCAGCAGCGCCGACTGCACCTTCGCCGGCGCCCGGTTGATCTCATCCGCCAGCACGAAATTGGCGAACACCGGGCCCTTGGTGGCGTGATACTTGCCGTCCTGCGGACTGTAAATGAGCGTGCCGATGATGTCGGCGGGCAGCAGGTCGGGCGTGAATTGGACGCGATGAAAGGAGGCATGGATGGCGGAGGCCAGAGTGCGGACGCACATGGTCTTGGCCAGGCCGGGCACGCCTTCGAGCAGCACGTGGCCGTTGGCCAGCAACCCCACCAGCAGCCGGTCCACCAGTTGCTCCTGGCCCACAATCACCCGCCCAATCGCCTCCCGCAGCTGCTTGATCCAGCCTGCCGCCGCCTGCACCTGCTCGTTCAAAGGTGTGCTCATGTTGCCGCCAATCTAGCAACAACCTGTCCTGACTCAAGTTATCTACGCAGAGAGGAGGCTCCAATACCCTTTGACCGCCGCGCCCAACCCCGGGATTGCCAGCCTGCCGCCAGCTACCTGCCCCGGCTATACGAGCGCTTTATTACCTATGGTGTGCTTATGGGTGACCTATGGTTTACCTATGGGTGACCTATGGGTCACAGCGGAATTCCGCCGTTCACCGCCCCACCTTTACACTCCCCGCTCCACATGAGATAGACACTTGCCAGGCCCTTCAGGTTAGACCCTTTATTCATCCAGGCTCCTGGTCCCCGCAGCCATCCCGCTCACGACCCCCGCAACCCGAAGGGCGCCTCCGCCTTCTTGGCCTGGTCCCTCTACTGCACCTCAATCCAGTAGAATGCCGTGGCGTTCGTGGCTGCCGTATCCGTAAACGTGTTCACTGGCGGCGTCGGGGCGACATTGTTCGTCAGCATGAGCGCCCCCGTCCGCAGCGGAGTAAGCGCGCGTTGCACTCGGTACGCCTTTTTGCTCACGCTTGACCACTGCAGCACTACAGCACCAACTGAAGAAATTGCTTTCTGGCGCGCCGGCTTGGTACTGTCGGGTAGGCGCGGGCGGTTAACCCGCCCGCACCCCCCTAAGAACCGTGCGTGAAAGTTTCCCTTCACACGGCTCAAGCCTCTCGAAGGCCAGCCTCCCGAAGGGGACGACCCGCTGCTCGATGAGACCCGCAGGCATCTTGCGACGCATCGTGATTGCCTCGGCAACTTGGCAATACTGAACTGCGGCCGTTTTGCGCTGCGCTCCATGGGGCGACAGCTCCGGGACGCACCAAGCGACTGGCGTCGCTCATCATTTGCTTTTCCCGGTTGAGGCGGTTCCACATTGCGTTCTCGCCAGGTTCGACCCGACCGACGTGGGCATATCCGACGCATTACACGTCGGCTTTGGCTTCTTCGGCCTTCTCAATGCTGCGTCTGCTCGCCTGCCTTACGGTTGGGGCGGCCACGACCCGCGTGGCCCAGGACCGCAGCGTTTCCATGTTCTGCATTCGATACAGGATGACTTTAGGTCCGCTCTGCTACACCGGCAGTCCTTGTAGGTTCCGCGCCGGGCCACGTCAAAGACCCGGACCGACTGCGTGCCATTTTGGCTCAGAGCCTTGAACAGCCTCGTATGGCTCGTTTCGCGTCACGGTGCTTACGAGCGTTCAGTTAATTTGACCATAGTCTCCCATTCTAGCAGTGCCCCCGGCTTGAGGCTGCCAGGTTTGACTACATTGTCCGGAAGGCTCCACACCTCTGGCAGTAGCCCCGGAGCTTCCGGGACATCCCGTCAGACGCATGCTTCCGTGGAATACCTGCGGCGACACGCAGGACTTGGTCAGGATTCCAGTCCAGCCAAGCAGTATCGAATGCAACTTCATGTCGCACTGACGCTGCGCGGGTGAGCATCAGCGCCGTGCGCTGATGCACCAACAGCAACCGCCGACGCAGCAAATCCCGCCCCGGTCGCAGCTCCGCATCGTAGATGTGCCCAGTCGGCAGTATCGCCAGCCGCAACAGTTCGGCGATAAAGAACGCATCGTTGGTATCGTCCGCATGCTTGATCCCGCTGTATTGCGCCATTCCAGCCGGATTGGCCAGCACCACCGGATACTTCAATGCTTGCAGCCCGTCCACCAGCCAATACCAGTTATAGGTGGACTCGACCGCCACCCGTTCGAGTCGCTTCTTGAACGGCGTTAGAAACTTCACCACCTCCTTGAGCTCGCACGGCATCTTCCGGCTCGCCAGTCGGTGGCCTTCCATATCCATAACCCCGATCACCACGTTGTTGCTATGCAGATCCATTCCAGCTATTTCTTTCTTCATCGGTCGCCTTTCAGTTTAGTGTTGTTGTTCATTCGTTTGACTTACGAACGACAACTCTTTTACCGCGAGGCGACCGCCTCGCTCAACCACTTACGCCCTTAATGTTTGTGCTCACTATTGACACTTCGCAAGCGTGCTGCTAAGGGTTGGCCATGTCGCGCAGGCTGCGCATTGAGTATCCTGGGGCAATGTATCACGTCATGAACCGCGGGGACCAGCGTGAGGATATCTTCCGGGACGACGATGACCGACGAAGGTTCCTGTGCACGCTGGGCGAGGCTTACGGCAAGACTCAGTGGCAGGAACATGCGTATTGCCTGATGCGCAATCACTTTCATTTGGTGTTGGAAACGCCCCAACCCAACCTGGTTTTCGGGATGAAGTGGCTGCTGGGCGTTTACACCCCTGGCAAGGGCATCCCCAAGGACAGCGAGGCTGGTCGCCGGCAGTTTGGCTTGCTGATGGAACGGCGGCGGGCGGAGGAGTCGGAGGCTGATTATGAAGCGATTCGCCGCGACTGGATGCTCGGTTCCGAGGCTTTCCGCCAGGAGCTGCTGGCGGCGGCGGTCGAGCGCGTCGGTCCCAGCCACTACGGGGCGCAGCGGCAGGAGACCGATCTGCAAAAAGCCGAGCGAGTGGTGAAGGAAGAACTCGGGCGGCTGGGCTGGGATGAGAACGATCTGGAGGGGCGCCGCAAGGGGCACCGGGTAAAGGTCATGCTGGCACGCAGGCTGTGCCAGGAAGCGACCATGAGTTTGAAGTGGATCGCCCAGCGGTTGCAGATGGGCAGTTGGACCTACGTCTCCAACCTGCTGAATCAGCCACCACAAACGCAGCCCCAAGCTCAGAAGGAGTCGCTAGTGTGTCAATAGTGAAGCACTTGTATTGTACGGAATTCCTCCCAGCCAGACCACCCCATGTTATCTTTCATTGCCGGGTTGCTGCCGCCCAAGGTTCCGAACACGGAGCAACGCACGCTTGCGAAAGCGAAGCTGGATCTAATGGGCGTGACGGACGCGACGCAAATTCAAGACCCTACAAGGTTGACGGACACAAATCACGAAGACTATGCTGGCCGCAAGATGTATCACCATTCGATCGGTAAGGCAGGAACCTGATCGCGCTTAGAGCGAGCTGCCCAGATGGGACCTCTGACTCCACTCAAGCTGTTGATTGTCCAATGCTAACCTGGCTTCGGCAGCATCACCTTTTGTGAAGATCTATACCTGCATACCTCGTGCGTTTAGCGCCGACACCGGGTTCTTCGCCAGGGATACAGGGCTGAGCTGTCTTGCTCTTCGAAATCTCGGGCATGAGAGCAAAGTGGTGATGCTGGTCTTGCCTAATCCCCCAGAGAACGAATCGAGCCTGGTGGTGCGGGGCAAGATGGATGAACTGGCCGATCCCGGCTGGTGGAGGGACTTGCGGATTGATGCGGTGCTGTTCAACTGCGAGTGTTTGAAAGAATATACCCCGGTTATGCGCGCCGCCAAAAGGGCCGGGGTGAAGACTTGTGTGATTTACGACGATGTTGGCGACGGGTTTCCCCTGTTTGAAATCCTAGGCGGCATTCGGGCCTGTTGGCGCAAGGGCTATCTCTCTGAAGGACTTGCCAGGCGGATTGTGGGGACTGCCGCCCGGACCCTCGTCTTTGGGGCCAAACGGGTCGTTGCCAATTACCATGCGGCTATTCAGAGCAGGGTGCCGGACATTTCCGGCTACAGCACACCTAATGTGTTGGCGAGAGCCAAACGCCGGGAGCGCTGTTTCTTCTGGCTGAAGCCAAGTTCCAACATGGTCTTGTTGGGTTATCCCACATCCGATGCATTCCGGCCCGCGCCACTGGCGCGGCGTAAGGAGAGGATTGTGGCTGTAGCCAGGTGGGATGCTATCCGTCACAAACGCCCACACGTTTTGATGAAGGTGGTTGAAGGAGTCGCTGCCAGGGAACCGGCCGTTTCGTTTGCCATCTACGGCAGAACTCCCGATTTCATGAGAAGGTGGTATGCCCAACTGGCCGACAGCATAAAGGCCAGAGTGAATCTTGCCGGTTCCCAGCCCATCGGAACAGTGGCCTCCACCGTCAATGAAAGCATGATCCTGTATTGTCCTTCCGTGACCGAAGCCCTTCCCTTTCCTGTCGTCGAAGCCTTGTGCAGCGGGTGTACGGTAGTGGGATTGGGTGCGCCGCAGGCGGGTGGATTGCAGTGGGCTATCTCGGAAGGCGATGGCACAGCCGCCAGGAGAGATTCGGTCGCGGGGCATGTCGCGGCAGTGATCGAGGAACTGAGGAAGTGGCGAGCCGGTCAACGCGATCCCTCCCACCTCACGGAAAAATGGACTCCGTGGTTTTCCGCGCCGATGGTCTGCAAGCGGTTACTTGATTTGATCGGGAGCAACAGCTAGACGCTCAGCTTAGACTGGCCACGCGTAGGTACCCCTTGGAGGGTCTCTTATTGGGATTTGCGTTTTTCGCGCCTGCATGTAATGAGCGCTGCAATTCGCCGAGTACATCGTAAGCGTCGCCGTTGTCGAAAGGGCCTGGCATGTTGACCCGCTGCGCTGCCCCGTGTGTCAAAGCCCGATGCGCGTCATCGCGCTCATTGATGACCCACGGTTGGTGGAGAAGAGCCTGCGCCACCTCGGTTCTTGGCACGACCCGCCCGCCGGCCTGCCCCGGCCGAGCGCCACACGGCCCTGCGCCTACGAACCGTATGGGTATGTGGACCCGATGCCCGATTACGAAAACGCGCTGACAGACTCAGGGGCTCTCTTTGGCAGGCCGGCTGGGGGGCTTTGCCTGGCGGCGGGCTTTTCGCGCGTGGGTAAGGGCCGAGCCGGCTTCGCGGCTGCGAACTGCGGGAACCTCGGCAAGACTTGCATGGCAAGACTTGCATGTTGCTGCCCTTCGCCAAGTCTGGCAGGATGGGGTTGCAATGAATGAGAGCGAAAAGCAATTCTCCTTCACCCGCGCAGCGTGCAGTGCAAGCGGGCGCGCCAAAACTAAATTCCTAATTCCTATCAGTTGATCTCAGCCGCCCAAGTCACTTGTGTGATTCCATACAGCGGTGCGGTGAAATATCTCGCTGAGGCGGTCACCTCTGCCGTCACCCAAAGATTTTGCGAGATCATCATCATCAATGATGGGTGCCCGCCTGAGCAGTTGGGCCCGGTGGCTGGGTTGGCTGGCGTCCGGGTCATCCACTTGCCCAAGTCCATCGGCCGCTCCGGTACGCGCAACCTGGGGCTCAAGACCTGCACCACCCCCTACGCGGTGCTGTTGGACCAGGACGACCTGCTCTGCGAGGGCTATTTGGCGGCTATCTCAGCATGGGTGACGGAAAGGCGGCTGCGTTGCGCCGCTGCAACCTTGAGATACATCGGCAAAAACGCAAGTCGTATCGGCATGCTCGTCGGCCGGCATCGAGACTTTTTCTTGCCTTCCGGGTTCTTCTCAGAGCTTAGTCTGATAGCCGAAGTCGGCTATTTCATGGACTGTTACTCCGAGGATGTCCTATTTTTTCAGGCCGTCCGCAACGTTACCAGTCTGACCACATGCCCGGGGGCTCGCGTGCTGTATCGAATTCATCCTCAAGCGGAGAGTTCAAGGCATACGAGGGCATGGTGGGCATTTAATCAGATGCTGCCCTGTTACTACAAAGGCAGCCACAGTCTCTCCGAAATCAATGCCATCGCTCGCGAGTATGAATCCCACGGGACTATTCCCGCGGGCATGGAGGCCATGCTTCGCGGGGAGGAGGCGGTCGCCACGCGTTTTCTCGCGCGCAGCGCCTATGCCTGCTGGCTCAACCGCGATCTGCCGGGCCTGGCTCGGTATGGCGTTAGACTGGTGAGGTATCTGCCGAGCCTTGTCCGTCTAGCCCGGCGCAAATGGTCAACAACAGTCCCCTGAAGCCCTCCAAACGATTACGCTCTGCGACTTCCGCGATCATACCCGTCGTAGCCAGACTTGAGGTACTCCGCCATCGGACTCACCCAGGAAGCGGTCAACCGAAGCTAGTGGTTCCGCCGAGGGGTCGCCAGGGCAACCTCGTACACCTTGGAGATTTCCTGCGCTTGAAGATCCAGGGAAAGGCCCGCTGCCCTTCGCAGCGCGCCTTCGGAGAGCCTCTGCACGAGCGCAGGCGTGTTGATGAGGTGGCTGATAGCGTCGGCAAAACCGCGGATGCTCAATCCCGAGTTGCGCAACGGCACTTTGATCCCGCACGTCTGATCAACGGCGACCGACAGGCCGGAGATATCATGGCAGAGAAACGGAAGGCCGAGGGCCAAGGCTTCCATTACTACCATGGAGGTGCCCTCCTGCAGGCTGGGCATAACATAGGCATCGGCGCTTTCCAGCGCCCGCCGAACCTCGCTGAATGAGATCCGGCCGGTCCAAGTCACCATCTGGTCGATCCCCAAGCGTCTTGACAGTGCTTGCCAGCGCGTTGACTCCGGGCCCGCCCCCGTGACGGTGAAATGCACTCTGCCAGCCAACCCTCGCCGCTTGAGTTCCGCTAGAGCCCGTAAAGCGATCGGAAGGCACTTCCTACCTAAGTGCAATCCGCCCCACTGCAATCTAAGAGGTCGTGTTCCGTCGAACTGTCGCACGCGCCCGTTCCACGGCGGTGCGCCTGTGTCCAGGAGGAAGTGCGCCTGGCCGCCCCAACAGTGCGCCACAAGATTCCGACAGTACTCACTGGTAACGAAAACACATTGGGCACGCCGCGCCGCTAACCGGCTACGCCATTTGGTCCACCGGTGCAGCCCGTTGGCGATGTTCTTCAGACCGTAATAACACCGGTCGTGCCAGCCACATAGTGATAGATAGCTCCATGGTATATTCTCGCCGCCGCCGATTGGGCCCCAGATGAAAGGGGGGGTCATCTTCCATAAATAACCAGGCTCACGGAACGTCGTTATGGTCAGTTGGTGTACCAGATCGAAGGGCTCTTCAGAATGCAGGCGAACTGCCTCTCGATATGCTGCACGCTGCCACGCGGCGTATCCCGAGTAATAGAAAGGAGTGAGGAGAGAAACGTGCGCCCTGGGCTGAAGGAGCCGCGAAACCAGTGGCGACCTAATAAAACGTATCGTTAAGCCGGATATCTTTCCGACACCCCGCATGAATTCTTGGGCTTTACGGTTATCTTCCTTGTCGTCAGCCCACAGGTTCTCGTCCCACGATCGGGTAAGCACCGTCACATCATGGTAAGCTGCGAGGCGCGTGCATATATTCCAGCCTATGGCCGGTTCCGAGCTGCACACTGGTGAAAAGGCATAGGCGGAGATGAGAATTCGTTTTCGTCGTGGGCTGCTCTGTTCTGGCTGATTATTGGCCATTGCTTTATCGCAGCATCAGTTGGCGGTTGATTGTCTTTTCAAGCAAGTGGGCGTTCATCACCAATTCGGGCGCTGGCTCCTGCCCCTCTGTGTTACAATTCATGTCGTCGCGGGCCTGCCCGCATCGTTAACACTCATAGGGTTCTTTGAAAAAAGATGTACGTTAATGTTTTGTCAGCGCATACAGTCTTGAACCTGAAACCACTTTCCTTGATAAACTCATCAAATGCCCGCGCTTCCTGCTCACACACAGACAGCTCATCGAAGTATATGTAAGTCCCCGGGGTAATGTGTGGACGCAGATGGCGCAAGACGCAGATCGCCGATGAATAAAGATCCGCATCTATATTGACAACCAGCACGTCGTGGGAAGGAAGGGAATACGTCGGCAAGACCTGGTCAAACCCACCTTTAAAAAAACGAACACGCGAATCGTCAATGGCCGGCATCTGTCCGCCTGTGTCAAACTCGCCTTTCTTCCAGGGTCCGCCTGGTTCCGGCAGCCCTTCAAAGCTGTCAAACCCGTGCAGATTCGTCTCCGGATGCTTTAGCTCTCCGGACCAATAACGCATGCTGGCTCCCCCAGCCACGCCAAATTCGAGGTAAAGCACTTTCTGGTTGCGCACGTGTTTGGATACGGAAGACCACACCCCCCGTCGATCGCTTACACGATTCTTGAATGAAAAACCGTGTTCGTGCATCCAACGGCCAATATTCAGATAATTGACGGTAGCTTGCAGCCGCCAAAGCCGGCGTTCGGAAAGACGCTCGCCTATTAGAGTAAGAAGCTGTTTGAACCAAATCAGCGCAGATGTTCCCATGCACCAGGCCTTTCTAGGTATATGCACAGCCTTGAATTGCGCGCCTTCCGCCACCGCCACGCGAAGATCCGAGACACTCGACGCGCAATTGATGGAGTAAGAACCCTTCTCCAATGCGCCTGCAGATCAAGCTGGCTTCCATATTACGCCCACCATAAATACGAACCGTTCACGTATAGATAGGGGCATCTGGTCTTCCTGCACAAATCCACCATATCTCCCGCTGCCTGGAAATGGAGCTTTCTAAGACTCGCCCATTTATGGGAACCGTATACTTCCTGGATGCTCTCACTGTTCAGGTTTCCCAGGATTGTTGAGCCGTCATAGTCCATGCAACACAAGGCCACCTGCCCGTTGCTCATTATATTCATGGTGCGGAACATCCTCGTGCACGGGTAGAGCTTGTTGCATTCAAGTCGCTTAAAGCATCCCTGTGTGTCATCCCTTCTATTATCGGCGCCGCACACGTGTGTTTCCGCGTTGCCTTTCCAAAAGCTCCTGAACGCTTCTATCTCATGGTGGTTCCCGTTTTGAACCACAAAGCTTACGGTGACGGGTATTTTGCCAACCAGCCCCAAGATCCCGGCGACAGTGTTGTTGAAGTCGGCGCCTCGTATCTTTTTTGTACGTTTCCTGCGTTGCGGCGTCCAGGCTCACCACTATGCTGTCAATCCCGCTTTCAATTACTGCGTTGAGCTTTTCCTTCAGCAATGTCCCGTTGGTGAAGAGTTCTGTGTGCATCCCCTTCGACCTGGCGTACTTAATCCGTTCAAGAATCAGAGGATCGGCCAAAGGCTCGTTGTAGAAGTTGAGCGTAACGTTCATGATGCCACCGGCTACCGCATCGTTGACTATTTTTTGGAAAAGAGGCATTTCCATCAAGGTCTTCGGGCGGGTCATCCGCTCATAAGGGCACATTACACACTTCAAATTGCATACATTGCAGCCTTCGATTTCAAGGCTCTTCAGCCCCTCTTTTATCCTCCGGTAATAAATCCTGCGATAGATCGGCCAGCTGCCGAGCGTATTGAAAACCCGCGTGACCCGTCGCCGGTGTCGTATCGAAAATGTTGATACGTAGTTCATATTTTCCTCAATTTCTGTCACTGGCGGCTAATCAAGCGCGTGCGGTACGAGCTGCATCCAGGGCGACAGCCCGCTGACAATGCGCCCGCCACCCAGCCTGGCAAGTTGTCAATCGTCAACCCCGGCACCGACGGCACAAGTGCTTTGGTCACCAGCTGCCTGTCCGGCACAGCCCCGCTTAGCAGCCCATTAAACTGATACTGATAGATGGTTTGAGCGCTGCGCGGGTGAGGGAGAATTGGTTTTCGGGCTCACCAAGCATGGCGCGACCTTGTCAAAATGGCGGGCGCAGCGTCAACAGGCAATATTTGCCTGTCTTCGAGCGGTTCGGTAAGCGCCGGACGGTTTTGGCGGTGCGGAGCCCAAGCGCGGAAAGTGGAGTGCGGGCGGGGCAGCTTGGCTGCGAGCGGGGGGCAAATGGCCGTGTGCGGCAGGCCCGGCTCAGCCAAGGGATGCCTCATAGCTGTTGCTCAATCGGTCAGCACGTTTTCGTAGTCAGGGGTCGGATCGACATCGTCACACGGTTCGTAGGTGTATGGACCCCGCACGCCCTGTGGAGGCGGTCTGGCTGGCGGGTCGTGCCAGGCGCCCAGGTGGCGGAGAATCCTTTCCACCACTCGGGGGTCGTCAATGACTGCGATCACGCGCATGGGGTTCTGGCACACCGGGCACCGCAGCGGGTCCACGTGCCAGACCCGGAGGAGGAGATCCCGCCACCTCTTGGAGGGCAGTTTCAGGGGTGGTGGTGGCGAAACGCCCGGCCGATGCGGAACGAGCTCCGGCGACAGGCCCCGGTGGCGGAGGCCCGCGCATCTTGTTGCTGTCTTAAGCAGGTGTGCAGCGTCATGATGATGCCCGGAACGCCCTCCGGACAGCTCAGGGCGGTGCGGAGGTACTCCGTGAGGCTTTCGTGGGCCAGGGTGCAGAGGCGTTTGAGCAGGTGCCGGTGGCGCTGGAAGTAGGGGCGCAGCATTGTCGGGATAGCCAGGACATAATGTCTGTGAGCCACCGGGGCCACCACTTGGTCCAGGATAAACCGGGCCGTCGTCTGGACATTCTTCTGGTGACAGGAAGGGCAGAACCAGCGGCTCTTACAGGAAAAGGCCAGCAGGTACTCATGCTCGCAATGGTCGCAGCGAATCCGGGCAAAGCCACGCTCCAGGTTGCCGCACTCCAGGAATTTATGCACCGCCTCGGGGATGATGCGTCGCAGCACGCCGTAGCGCGGCTGGTACGCCTCGGGGTAAGCCGCCTCGAAAGACCAGTCAACCCGCCAACCACGTTCTGCATCCTGCCTTCTGCACCCCGCATTCCTTCGCCTACAGGCTCAGGGAATCGCTCGCTTTGCGCTCCCGCTGCTGCTGCAACAAAAACTCCCGCCACGCGTCCAAGCCCTGTTCCGTTGCCTTGCCTCCGCTAGCTCCCGTGCCAAGCAACTGACCATCTGCGGTCGTCTTGAGTTGCTGTCGCGCGGACAAGCATTCCAACAGGAGTTGCTGGCCTGGCCGTCCTGGCGCATATTCGAGGACGCTTAAAGTCAACCGATTGATTATGGTCGCCAAAGTAACAGAACAGGGCCTATGGATCCCGCGCAGCCTGCTGCGGGGGATGACGCAAGTCGAAATCCGGCGGGGCAAGAACCGGATTACCCTCGTGCCTACTCCCAAGGCAGATCCGATTCGCAAGCTGGGCCGGAAGCCGGTCGCTTGCGGTCTCGCGGATGGCTCGGCCAACCATGACCATTATCTCTACGGCCGGGCGGCATAAAGCCGGTCTTTCTGGACACCGGTTACCTATCGCTCTGGAGGCGGGCGACGATCAGAATCACGAGGCGGCACGGAGACACTGGGATCGTTTTTCGCGCCGGCTGCCGCCTCTGGCAACCACCTCCCTGGTGTTTGCAGAAGCGGTGACTTTCTTCAATGCGAGGGGGCAGCACGCAGAGGCGGTGGAGATCGGCAGCCGGCTGCTGGAAAGCCCCACGGTGACGCTGATTCAATTAGATGAGCCTCTGCTGCTGACTGCCTGGGAATACTTTCAACAACACGCGGACAAGTTCTTTTCCCTGGCAGACTGCGCCTCGTTTGTCGTGATGCGCGAGCGCGGTTTGGACCATGCCTTGACCTTTAATCGTCATTTCACGCAGGCCGGCTTTCAGAAGCTTCCCTGAGTTCTCTGAAACGTGACGCAGCAGGTGCCGCCTCGCCCCTACCACGCTTGTGCTTTGCGCTCCCGCAGCCGCTGCACCAAATACTCACGCCACTCTTCCAGGCCCTGGCCTGTTCTGGCCGACGTCTCAAACACCCGCGCCTTGGGGGCGACGCGCCGGATGTTGGCCAGTGCCGTGTCGCGGTCGTAGCCGCACGCCTGGGCCAGGTCCACCTTGCTGATTACCACCACGTCCGCCGATTGGAACATCGGGGGATACTTCAGCGGCTTGTCCTCCCCCTCGGTCACCGACAAAAGCACAACGCGCAGGTCCTCGCCCAGGTCATACGAGGCCGGACACACCAGGTTGCCGACGTTCTCGATGATCAGCAGTTCAAGGCCGGCCAGGTCCAATCGCTTGAGCGCTCGCCCCACCATTTCCGCCTCCAGATGGCAGACCGTCCCGGTCGTGATCTGCACCACCGGCGCGCCCGACTCGCGCAACCGCTGCGCGTCGTTGTCGGTCGCCAGGTCGCCCACGATCACGCCCGTCTTCAGGTCCGGCGCGACCTTCCGGATGCTCTCGCCAATGAACGTGGTCTTGCCCGACCCCGGGGACGAGAGCACGTTCAGCACCAGCAGGCCGCGCGCCCGGAAGAAACCCCGGTTGCGCTCGGCGAGGCGGTCGTTCTTGTCCAGAATGGCGCGGCGCACCTCGACGGTCCGGCGCCCTTCGTCGCCGGCCCCGTGTGCGTGCTCGTGGTCCGCCTCGTCATGCGAATGCGCATGGGTGTGCGGGTGCGTGTGCGGGTGCTCATGGTCATGGCCGTGGTGATGTCCCGGCCCGTGCTCATGCTCATGGTCGTGGTCATGGGTATGCTCGTGGTGATGAGCGCTCACGCCGGCTGGGTCTTCGCCGGGCAATCCGCATCCGCAATCTTTACACATCAGTCAATCTCCAATGAGGCCAGTTCCATCTCCCGTCCGGCGCGCAGCTCCCCGCTCGGGGTGTGGCACCCGGGACATTCGGCGAAAAGATCATCGGACTGAAATTCCTGGCTGCAGGGCGCGCACCAGAACCGCGCGGGTACCGCTTCGATGGCCAGTTTGGCCCCTTCGGCCGCTGTCCCCGGTGCCAGCGCCTCGAACGCAAACTCAAGTGCGTCCGGAACCACCCCGCTCAACGCCCCAATGCGCAAACGTATCTCATGCACGCGGCTCGCGCCCGCCTGCCGCGCCTGGTCCAGCGCGAGAGTCAGCGCGCTCTGCATGATGGATAACTCGTGCATGGGTCCGATCATGCAAGGTATTTCACCCGCTCCGGTCTGACAAACCAATTCAAGCGGGCCGGCGCGTCGCCTCCGTCCATATGGGGTGAACACCCCATAGCAAGAAGTGCGGGGGGTGGTAAGGTGACGCTCGAAACGACTCTGACTCGAGAAGGGGGCGAGTCATGTGGCACTACGCGGAGCGGCCCTGCAAAGGGCCGCTCATTTTTTTGGTCGGTGCCAGATTGCCTTTGCAATGCGGACCATTTCGCGGCAGTCTGGGCGGGTCGCCGTAACACAAAGTCAAGATTCCATGACCGTTGCCGGCCAAATCAGGAAAGGCGCCTACTTCGATTCGGTAACGCTGATGCGCGTTGGCAAGGACCTTGCCGCGTTGCCGGGCGTGGCCGACGCTGCGGTGGTCATGGGGACCAAATCCAACCAGGCGATCCTCAGCGCCAGCGGACTGCTCGCACCCCGGTTCAAACAGGCTGGTGACACCGACCTGCTGATTGCCGTGAAGGCCAACAGCGCGAAGGCCGCGCAGAGCGCCCTGGCCGCGGTTGACGCCCTGCTCGGCAAAGCCACCCGCCAACCCGTTGGCAGCAGCGAGGTCCGGCCCATGAGCCTGGAGGGCGCGCTGAAGGTCTTGCCCGAGGCGAACCTGATGCTGATCTCTGTGGCAGGCCGGTACGCAGGTGAAGTCGCGCGGCGCGCGCTCGAACGCGGACTGCATGTCATGCTGTTCTCGGACAATGTGCCGCTGGAGCAGGAGATTGCGCTGAAGCAGTTCGCGCGGAAGCGGGGCTTGTTGGTCATGGGCCCGGATTGCGGTACTGCCATTATTAACGGCGTGCCGCTGGCTTTTGCGAATGCCGTCAACCGGGGCAGCATCGGCATCGTCGCCGCGGCGGGCACCGGGCTGCAGGAGGTAAGCTGCATCATTTCCAACGCGGGAGCCGGCGTGTCCCAGGCCATCGGCACCGGCGGGCGCGACGTGAAGCGGGAAGTGGGCGGCATGATGTTCATTGAGGCGCTCAAAGCGCTGGCCCGGGACGAGCAGACGCACGTCATCCTGCTCGTGTCTAAACCCCCGCACCCGCAGGTGCTGAAGCGTATTGAGAGGGTGACCCGGACCATCCGCAAGCCGGTCGTCACCCTGTTCATCGGCGCCGCGAAAGGCGGCCGAGGCCCGGCAACGCTCGAAGAAGCCGCTTTGCAGGCGGTGGCACTGGCGCAGGGCCACAAGCCCGACGCCGCCGCCCAACGGCTCGCTGCCCGAGACATGGACCTCAGCAAGTTGGCCCGGCGCGCAGCCGTCCGGAGGAAGAAGGGCCAGAAGTATGTGCGCGGCCTGTTCAGCGGCGGCACCTTTTGCGCCGAAGCCCAGATTATTCTCAAGGACAGGCTGGCAGACGTGTATTCCAACGTGCCGGTCCGGGGTGCAAAGCAACTGCGGGATTCCCTGGTCAGCCAGAAGCATGCGCTGATTGATCTGGGCGAAGATGAGTTCACGGTGGGTCGGCCGCATCCGATGATTGATTACTCGCTGAGGAACCGGCGGATTCTCGCAGAGGCGGCGGATTCCGGGACCGCGGTAATCCTGCTGGACGTGGTGCTCGGCTACGGGGCGAATCCCAATCCAGCGGCGGAGTTGGCGCCCGTGCTCCGGAAGGCGGCGCGGAAGGTTGCGGTGGTTTGTTCCATCACGGGAACGGACCAGGACCCACAGAACCACAGCCGGGTGGAGACCGCGCTGCGTCAGGCGGGCGCGATGGTGCTGCCCTCCAACGCCGCGGCGTGCAAGTTGGCGGGAGGGATCGTCCAATGAACCGCATCAACCAACTCTTCCGCAGCGAGCTCAAGGTCATCAACCTTGGCCTGGCGGGCTTCAAGCAGGCACTCGACGACGCTCGCGTGCCAGCCGTGCAGGTGGACTGGAAGCCAGCAGTGGACGTTGATGCCAAGCTCGTGCAGCGGGTAAGGGCTTCCCAGGCCGCAATCGAGCGAGCGAATGCGCGGGCAATGAAGATCATCCTGGCCGGCATGCCTCACCTGGTGGGTCTGGAGCGGGCCATTGACGTCATCCCGGGCATGAAGCCTGACCTGCTGCTGCACGCCGGGCCGCCGATTACCTGGGAGCGGATGTGCGGGCCGCTGCGAGGCGCGATCATCGGCGCGCTGCTCTACGAACGGAGGGCCGCGACTCCCGCCGAAGCGGAGCGCCTCGCCGCGTCGGGGGAGATCAAGTTTTCTCCCTGCCACGAGCACGCCGCGGTGGGACCAATGGCCGGCGTCGTCTCCCCCTCGATGCCCGTGTTCGTGCTGAAGAACGAGGCGTACGGCAACCATGCCTATTGCACGATGAACGAAGGGCTGGGCAAAGTGTTGCGCTACGGTGCCTACAGCGAGCAGGTAATCCAGAAACTCAAATGGATGCAGAGCACGCTTTACCCCGTGCTGAAGAAGGCGGTTGCCAAGCTAGGAAAGATTGACCTGAAGAACATCATCGCCCAGGCGCTGCACATGGGGGACGAAGTCCACAACCGGAACCGGGCGGCCACCTCGATCTTCTACCGCACCATCGCGCCGGCAGTGGTGACCACGTGCGCGGATGCGGCGACCGCCGCCGCGGTGCTGGAGTTCATCAACCAGAACGATCACTTCTTCCTGAACCTCTCCATGCCCGCGTCGAAGGTGACTCTGGACGCTGCGCGTGGGATCAGGCAGAGCAGCATCGCCGTGGTCATGTCCCGCAACGGCACGGACTTCGGCGTGCAGCTCTCGGGCACGGGCGACGCGTGGTTCACCGGCCCGGCGGATGTGCCGGACGCGCTGTACTTTCCTGGCTACTCGAAGGCGGACGCAAACCCGGACATCGGCGACAGTGCGATCACCGAGACCAACGGCCTGGGCGGCTTCGCCATCGCGGCGGCGCCGGCGATCGTTCAGTTTGTCGGCGGCAGCAGCGAAGACGCTGTGCGCTACACGCGCCAGATGTATGAAATCACCGCCGCCGAGAACAACGTCTTCCAAATACCCGGCCTGAACTTCCGCGGCACACCGACCGGGATTGATGTCCGCAAGGTGGTTGAGAAGAATGTCCTACCGTTCATTGACACGGGTGTGGCCCACAAGGAACCGGGCATCGGCCAGATCGGCGCCGGGGTGCTCAACGCGCCGGGGGAACCGTTCCGGAAGGCCTTTGAGGGTTTGGCTAAGAGCCTGCTTCGGGAGGGCGAGCGTCCTCGCGAGCCCAAACCTCCTCGGGAAACAGGGCTCGCGAGGACGCTCGCCCTCCCGGGAAAGCGGACCAGGACTAGAACCTAGACAGACATAGACCGATGAATACCAATCAATTCCTCCAGTTCATGGACAAGGTGCGGGTGTACGACCTGACCCAGCCGCTGAGCGTCCATACGCCGCCGTGGCCGAGCTACATGCCCCTGGGCATTCAGTACTTCAAGCGCATCGCCGGCGCGCACATGGGCCAAGGGGCCAACGGCCAGATCATTACGACCAGCAACCACGTCGGCACGCACATGGACGGCGAGATCCACTTCCACTCGAGTGGCCGGGCCATCGGCAAAGTCCCCCTCGACGAATGGATCGGCCCCGGCGTGGTCGCCGACATCTCGAAAGACGTGGATGACTACGATCTCTATACGCCGGAGATGATCACGAAGAACGTCGAAATCAGGAAGGGCGATATCCTGATCATCAATACGGGCTACCACCGCTACGCCTGGGACCAGAAGCTGTCGGACGAACTGCGCTATTTCGTCAAGCACCCCGGGCCGGGGCCGGGTTTCCACCAATGGGCGCTGGAGATGAAGCTCAAATGGATCGGCGTGGACTGCGGCAGCGCCGATCATCCAATGAATACGATCATCCGCAACTGGCACCCGGCCCGCTTTGCGGAGGCGGAGAAGAAGCTGAAGGCCACATACAACAAGGGCTGGGATGAAATGTTCCCGCCTGAGGAGTATTATCAGGTGATGCACATCAAGCTGTTTCCCAAGAAGCTGGTCCACGCGGAGAATGTCGGTGGGGAGATTGACAAGGTCAGCAACCAGCGGGCCTGGATCGGCGCGTTTCCGCTGCGGGGCATCGAGATGGAGTCGGCCATGTGCCGCATCGTGGCGATATTGCCGCCCAGATAATGGCCATCACCCACCAATTTGAATATGTAAAGCCACCCACGTTGCGCGAGGCGGTGAGGATCCTCACGCGGTATGGTGCCCGCGCGCGGGCGCTGGCGGGCGGCACCGACCTGGTTGGCCTGATCAGCGACGGCATGGCCGCGCCGGAAGCCGTCGTGGACCTCAAGGGGATTCCGCGGCTGGACCGGATCGAGTTCAAGAACGGCGTCCTCTCCATTGGCGCCCTGGTCACTTTCAGCGACCTGCGGGAATCGCCCGTCATTGCCAGGAAGTTCCCGGTGATCCGGGAGATGACGGGCTGGGTGGCCTCGGTGGGGATTCGGAACCGGGCCACGATGGTCGGCAATCTCTGCTCGGCGGTGCCGTGCTGTGACAGCGGCGCCGTGCTGCTGGTCTATGATGCCGCGGTCCTTGTGGCCGGCCCCGCAGGCAAGCGCAAGGTGCCATTGCGCGAGTGGTTTCTGGGGCCGCGCAAGACCGCGTTGAGGCGCGGGGAGATTGCGACAGGAGTCACCGTAGCCTTGCCCAAAAAGAAACACGGGGCCTGCTTCGTCAAGCTCCGCCGCTACGAGGGCGAGGACCTCGCCCAGGCCAGTGTCACCGTCCTCGCGCTGGCCGGCAACAGCTACCGCATTTCCTTTGGCTCGGTTGCACCCCGGCCTATTGCTGCGGAACGAATTGAAGCCCTGCTGGAGGGTCAGCCACTGTCGGATGACTTGATCCAGCAGGCCGTGCGGCTCGTGCGGGAGGAGATTGCGCCCATCACGGATATCCGGGCGACCAAGGAATATCGGCTGCACATGGTCGGCGTGATGCTCGAACGCGGCCTTTGTGCTGCCGTTGCCCGCCTTGCCGGCACCGGGCCAGCCTACGGGACCAGCTTGATTTAGGAGGCCGCCATGAATAAGCGAATCACCTTTAAGCTCAACCGGGAGACGCGCTCCGTGGAGGTTGAGCCCAGCGACATCCTCCTTGACGTCCTCCGCGATAAGCTCGGTGTTAAGAGCCCGAAGATCGGCTGCGAGCGGGGCGACTGCGGCGCTTGCACCGTCCTGCTGAACGGTAAGTCAGTGCGGACGTGCCTCATCCTGGCCATCGAGGTGGATGGCTGCGAAATCACGACGGTTGAGGGATTGAGCCGCGCCGGCCTGACGCCGCTGCAGCAGTCGTTTCTCAAGCACGACTCTTTCCAGTGCGGGTTTTGCGCGCCGGGCATTGTGCTTTCGGCGACCGAGTTGCTGGGGAAGAATTCGCATCCCTCCGAGGCGGAGGTCAAGGAAGCGATTGCCGGAAACCTCTGCCGCTGCACCGGCTACAAGCCCATCATCGAAGCCGTGCTCGCTGTGAGCAGCAAAACGGGGAGGCGCGTATGACCCAGCTCAAGGTTGTTGGCGGTTCGCCCGGCCGCATTGACGGGCTGGATAAGATCACCGGGGCCGCCGCCTACGTGGATGACCTCGCCTTTGGTCCCGACCTGCTGCACGCAGAGATCGTCGAGAGCCCTTACGCGCACGCGGTCATCCAGAGCATTGATACCTCTGCGGCGGAGAGGGTGCCCGGTGTGGTTCGGGTGGTCACCGGCAAGGATTTCCCCTACCGGTTCGGGTTGTACATGCAGGACCGGTTCATCTTCCCGACCGACCGGGTGCGATTTGTCGGGGAGCAGGTCGCGGCGGTGGTGGCGCGCGATCCGAAGATCGCCAAGCGCGCGGCGAAGCTGGTGAAGGTGGTCTACAAGGAACTCAAGCCGGTGCTCGACCTTACCGAGGCGCTGCGGGATGACGCGGTGCTGGTTCACCCCGACCTGGGCAAATATCCGCGCTGTCCGTGGTTCTTTCCGCAGGCGGGAACGAACATCGCGCACTTTCGCAAGACCCGAAAAGGCGATGTCGAACAGGGGTTCCGGGAAGCCGACGTCATCCTGGAGGACACTTACACCGTTCCACGCTACGCCCACTGCGCGATCGAACCGCACGCAATTGTCGGCCTCTACGATCTGGCCGGACGCCTTACACTCTGGTCGGCCTCACAGTCGCCCTACACGCAGCGACATGTCTTTGCGCAGGCGCTCGCGCCGCTGGGCTTGACGCACAAGGATATCCGGGTCGTCACGCCCTATGTCGGCGGCGGCTTTGGGGGCAAAGCGGGGGTGTCCATGGAGATCATCGGCGCCGCCTTGGCGATTATGGTCAAGGGCCACTCGGTCAAGGTGCGCTGGTCCCGGGCGCAGGAGTTCTACAACACCTACCAGCGGCAAGGCGTCATCGCGCGGATCAAGCTCGGTGCTAGGAAGGACGGCACGATCACGGCCATCGAGCATACGCTGCACTGGGATGCCGGCGGCTATGTCGAATATGGCGCGAACGTGGTCAATGCGGTCGGGCTCTCCGCGACAGGACCGTACCGAGTGCCGAACGTTAAGATTGACTCGGTTTGTGTCTATACCAACCTGCCACCAGGCGGCCCTTACCGCGGCTTCGGGTACTCCGAGTTCCATTTCGGGCTGGAATCCCACATGGACAGGCTGGCCCGGAAACTGGGGATGGACCCGGTCGAGTTCCGCAGGAAGAATGCGATCCGCGAAGGCGACACGCTGGCCTACGGCGCGAAGATGAACCCCAGCGGGCTGCACGAGGCTATTGACCGCGTGGCCGCGGAAATCCGCTGGGGGCAGAAGGAGAGTTCCAAGGACCCGAACAAAGTCATCGGCAAGGGATTTGCCTGCTTCTGGAAAGCGCCGGCCATGCCGCCTAATGCCGCTTCTTCCGCGTTCATCAAGTTTAACGAGGACGGGAGCCTGAACATCAGCGCCTCGGGCATGGAGATCGGCCAGGGCTACCTGACCGTGATGGCCCAGATCGCGGCGGAGGTTCTCACCGTGCCGGTGAACCGCATACGGGTTGAGCCGCCCGACACTGACCGCAATGCCTACGAGTGGCAGACCGTCGGCTCGCACGTGACCTGGGGCTGCGGCAACGCCGTCAAAGCCGCCGCGCTCGACGTGCGCGGGAAGATGTTCGAGGTGGTCGAGCGCGCGCTCGGCCTCGCCCGCGACACGCTTTACCTCGAGAACGAGAAGGTCAAGTGCCGCGCCCGCCCGGACTTCGAGCTGCCTTTTAGGAACTTCGTCATCAGCGGGATTCAGACGCCGCACGGCAACTTCATCGGCGGGCCCATCCTCGGCAGCGGCGTCTTTATGCCGGAGTTTACGTCCGCCTTGAGCGACCCAGAGACGAGTCAGGGCGGACATCCGAACGTGCATTACACGGTGGGCGCGGCCGCCGCCGTGTTGGAGGTGGACAAGCAGACCGGCCGCATGCGCGTTCTCAAGGCCGTGCTCGCCGTGGACGCCGGCAAGGCCATCCATCCTGGCCTGGTGAAGGGGCAGGTGGTGGGCGGGCTGGTGCAGGGCCTGGCGACGGTCCTTTACGAAGACATCCGCTATGACCTTAAAGGCAAGCTGCTCAACGCCAACTTCACCGACTACAAAATCCCAACCGCGCACGACCTGCCGGATGAGATCGTCCCGATCATCATCGAGGTGGCGCAGCCGGACGGTCCCTTCGGGGCGCGCGGGATCGGCGAACACACGATGATTCCTGCGGCTGCGATGATCGCCAATGCGGCCAATGACGCCGTTGGCCTCCGCGTCAAGAGCCTACCCATCACCGCCGAGAAGGTTGCCCTGGAACTGCATGGGATTCGCTATGAGGACGTGAAGGGGTCCTACATGGGCCTCTGTTTCGCCGGCCAGCCGGACGCCTACAAGTTCCGCACCACCGGCGCCAAGAAGAAGTAATTCCCACGCCGGTCTTATGGCCAGTCACCGCACTCCGAGCGCATCAACTCCCACGCCCGCCGCCCTCGGCTTCGCGATGCCCGCGGAATGGGAAAAGCACGCCGCCACCTGGCTCGCTTGGCCGCACAATCAGACCGACTGGCCCGGCAAGCTCGACGCCGTGCGCTGGGTTTATGGGGAGATCGTTCGCAAGATTGCCCCGGGCGAAATGGTCCGCCTGCTCGTCAACCACAAGGCTGACGAGCAGCTCGCCCGCCGCACTCTCTCGCGCGCGGGGGCCGATGTGCGCCGCGTGGAGTTTATCCGCCACCCCACCAATCGCGGCTGGACGCGCGACACGGGGCCGATCTTCGTGAGAAGGCAGAAGGCAGAAGGCAGAATGAAGAAGAGGGAAACCGCCATCGTGCATTTCCACTTCAATGCGTGGGCCAAGCACAACGACTGGCAGAAGGACCGGCGTGTACCGGAAACCGCGGCCAAGCTACTCCGCAGGCGGCTCTTCCACGCGCGATGCAACGGCAAGGACTTCGTGATCGAGGGCGGCGGCATTGAGGTCAACGGGCGCGGCACGCTGCTGACCACCGAGCAGTGCTACCTCGACCCCAGGGTCCAGGTGCGCAATCCCGGCCTGGGACGAAGCGAGATTGAAGAGACGCTGCGCCGCTACCTGGGCGTGACCAAGGTCTTCTGGCTGGTCGCCGGCTTGGCGGGCGACGACACGCACGGCCACATTGACGACCTTTGCCGGTTCGTCAACCCCCGGACCCTCGTGCTCATTCAGGAACCCAACCGCAAGGACGTTAACTACCGTCCGCTGGCCGAGAACTGGGAGCGGATTAGGGATTTGCGGCTGGAAGACGGCTCGCGGCCGGAAGTCGTGCCGCTGCCAATGCCCGCGCCGCTCCATTTCGCCGGCGGCCGCCTGGCGGCCAGCTATGCGAACTTCTACATCACCAACGCCGCGGTGCTCGTGCCCACCTTCAATGATCCCAACGACCGCGTCGCGCTCGGCATCCTGGGCGAACTATTCCCCGAGCGGCCCGTGGTCGGCCTCCACGCGGTGGACTTGGTGCTCGGCGGCGGCACGGTCCACTGCCTGACCCAGCAGCAGCCCGCCGGGTAGGGCTCGCAATCCCCTGCGAGCCGCGGCGCGCTGGGGACAGCGCGCACTACCTCTCAACCCTCAACCCCCTTACGGCACCGTCTTATTGGCCGGGTCGCTGTAAGCCCCGACACTTCCCCGCGTCCCCACCGCCCGCACCCGCACCCAGACCTTCGACCCGCTGGTCAGCCCGTCCAACGTCGCGCGCGACTTCGAGCTGCTCTTCTTGAACGCCCAATTCGCCTCCACCAGCGGATCGGCCGTCGTCGTCTGGATCTCGTAGCTGCGCGCCCCGGTCACCGGCGACCACATCGAGTCCAACGTCCCCGCGCTATCGCCTTCGGTCACCGCCAGGTCCAGCACCTGCGTCATCGTCACCGGCGCCGCCGCCGCCCGCACATCCATCCCGGCGCTCTCGATCTTCACCGCGTCGCCCCCCGACGCGTTCTGCACATAATCCCCCAACAGCGTGAAGCTCCCCCGCAACTCCGCCAACGCCGCGTCCCGGTCGGCCAACGCCGTTTCGGCCTCGGCCTTTTTGGTGTTATAGCCGGCGATCTTGGTCGTGGCCGTCGTGATCAACGTGCCGAACGCCGCCAACGTCGGGTTGGGCGTCGGGAAATTCGCGTTGCCCGTCATCGCCGTTTTGACCGTGTTGGCCGATGCCACCAGTTCTTCGGGATTCAGCCGGTCGAGGTTCAATTTGACTCTGCTCATTTTCCGTCCTTTCAAGTTGGGCGGGGACACCTCGTCATAGAACAGCCCGCTATCGTAAGTCGCCGCGGGATCGTCGTAAAACGGCATGGCCACGCCTGGGTTTAACTGACTGGCCCCCGTTATCCCTCTCTCCCCCGCCCGACGCAACAACTAAATCACGCCGTCCGGCGACTCCCAAGCGCCATCCGGCGACTCCCAAACAGCGTCCGGTGACTCCCAAACAGCGTCCGGTGACTCCCAAACGCCGTCCGGCAACTCCCAAACGCCGTTTGGGAGTGGAAAAACGTCGTCCGGGAGCTGCCAAACACCGCCTGGGAACTCCCAAACGGCATCCGGGAGGGGAAAAACGCCCTTCCGCAGGCCCCGAAAGCCCATTTTGGGCCAGAAACCGCGGTTTCCGGCGGAGAGCGGGATTTCAGTAACGATAGCTGCTCAGGCAGGGCGCGGCAAGAGCGTCCGAACATACAACAGAGGTGTAATCCCGCCCTTGCCTGGAGCGCTCTTGTTCGGCTTCATCATGCACGCCTCGCGACAACTTCTGTGCCGGGAGGCTAAGCCCCCATACCTGACGAAACACCTTCCCCCAGCCGCAAAAGTGGTTCTGAACCGAATAGCACGGCGACGTTCTCCACGGACAAGGCACCACCAAGACCGAGAGCCTGCACGAAGGAGTAACACTGCTCGGCACCAAGCAACCTACCCGCTGCCTCCAAGCGGTCGACCAACGGGGCCAGGAACCACTCTGACATCTTGTCCGGGTCCACGAGCCACTCACGGAAATCAGTCTGGTCCTTTGCGACAACTGCGTATTGAAAGCTGCTCACCTGAACATGCCGATCTTGCCATCACGCTGCTGATGAAGAGCTCGCCGAACTTCGTCGACTGCCAGGGTGTAGCGCCGTCTGGAACAAGCGACCCCCAATCGGCGAGGCAGTAAGGGCCAGTCAGGACGGGCAATCGGAAGGGTGTATTGCCTTGGTATTTCGGGCAGCGTCATATAGCCGACTATTATTGGTTAGGAATGTTTTCCTACTAAGTCGATATTAAGGCACAAACTGGGAATTGGCACCAGCCAATTGCCCCATCGGGAGGCAGGCTAGGGCGTGGTTCCGCCCGGGGTCAACGGCAAAGGAGTGCCACACCGGGCTGGCGCCGACGGATTCGGATTTCGGGTTTGAAACGGCGGGCCGGCGGGCGTAGAACCGGGGCGACACTTATGCCCGACCCGATCCTCGATCCCAGTTTGCCGGCGGACCACGCGCCGATCGTCGCGGCCGAATTGCGCGGCCAGTTCCAGGCCCTCGCCAACCGCTTCGCCCGCATCGCCACGGTCAATATGCTCGAAATGACCGTCTCCAACCCGCCCACCCAGACCGAGGTCCAGGCCCTCGCCGATAAGATTGACGAGCTGATCATCGCCTTGAACCCGTGAGCCCGCTACAGCGGCTTGGCGCGCGCGTGGTCGCCGGTCATCGAACCGGCCAACCCAGGGCGCTGGCCGTTGCGGCGCTCGATGATGTGCTTGTCCACCGCCGGGTCGAAGGGGACCGGGTAATTGCCGTCGTAACAAGCCATGCAAAAGGCGTCGGCGGGCAGACCGGTCGCTTTGACCATGCCCGCCTGGGAAAGGTAGCAGAGCGAGTCGGCGTTGAGGTATTTGCGGATTTCCTCCAGCGTAAGATTCGCCGCCATCAGCTTGTTGCGGTCGGGAAAATCAATGCCATAGACGCACGGGTTCATGTGCGGCGGACAGCTCACGAGCACATGCACTTCCTTCGCGCCGGCTTCCTTGAGATTGTTGACGCGGGTCTTGCAGGTGGTGCCGCGCACAATGGAATCGTCCACGACAATGACGCGTTGGTCCTTCACCAGCTCCTCGATCAGGTTGAGCTTCACGCGCACGTCGAAGTCGCGGATGAGCTGGGAGGGCTGGAGGAAGCTGCGGCCCACATAGTGGTTGCGCACGAACGCCATCTCGAACGGGATGTCCGATTCGAGCGAGTAGCCCAGCGCGGCGCAGTTGCCGCTGTCCGGCACGGGCACGACGACATCCGCCGCGATGGGGAATTCGCGCGCGAGCTGCCGGCCCATCTCGACCCGCACCTTATAGACATTGCGATTGGCGATGGTGCTGTCGGGCCGGGCGAAATAGACGTATTCGAAGATGCAGAAGGCGCGCCGCTTGTGATCCGGAAAGGCCTGCATGCTGGTGATCCCGTCCCGGTTGATGACCACAATCTCCCCCGGCTCCACGTCGCGGACATACTTGGCATTGATCAAATCCAGGGCGCAGGTTTCGCTCGCCAGCACCCAGGCGCCGTCGAGCCGGCCGAGGCAAAGGGGCCGGAACCCGTGGGGATCGCGCAGGCCGATCAGCTCGTTCTCGGTCATGATGACCAGCGAATAGGCGCCTTCGATGCGGTGAAGGCTTCGCACGAGGTTGTTGCTCTCGCCGTGCAGGGTCGGCTGGGCCAGCAGGTGCAGAATGATCTCGCTGTCCACGGTGGTCTGGAAGATCGAGCCCTTGGCTTCGAGCTCTTCGCGCAGTTGGGCGGCGTTGGTCAGGTTGCCGTTGTGCGCGATGGCAATCTGGCCGCGGGCGCAATCCACCGTGAGCGGCTGGGCGTTGCGCAGGTGCGACGAGCCGGTGGTGGAATAGCGGGTGTGGCCGATGGCAATGGGGCCGACCATGTCATGCAGGACGCTCCCCTTGAAGACTTGCGACACCAGACCCATGCCCTTGTGAGCGTGGAACTGTTTGCCGTCGGAGGTGACGATCCCCGCGCTTTCCTGGCCGCGGTGCTGCAGTGCGTAGAGGCCGTAGTAGGTCAGTTCCGCGGCGTTCGGATGGCCGTAAACGCCGAAGATGCCGCAATAGTGTTTGGGGTAGCAATTCATCAAACAGGTCTGCTTTCCGTTAACGCATAGCTCGGGCGATGGAGTTCCACCAGAGGTCGTGCAGTTCGGGCACGTCACCACTCAAAGTGGCGCCGGCGGTCTTGATTTGCAGTGCCTCGCCGCCGACGGTGCCGATGCGCGCGGCGGCCACGCCCAGAATCTTCGCCCGGGCCAAAACCTTGACGGCATCAACTGCGGCCACCGAAATGATGATCCGCGCCCTGGGCCTCGCCGAACAGCAGGGCGTCCAGGCGCACCCCCTGCGCGCCCTGAACCCCAGTGAGGTCAACCTGAGCCCCGATCAAACGGGGCGTTTCGCGGGCGATTTGCTGGCTGAGGCAGCATTCGGCGAGCGCCACGGCCAGACCGCCTTCGCTGCAATCGTGGGCGCTCTTCACCGCGCCGGAGTGGATGAGCGCCCGCAGGGCCAGGTGCAGCTCTTTTTCCTTGTCCAGGTCGCAGCGCGGCGGCGCGCCGTTCTTCAGGCCATGAATGCGCTGCAGATATGCGGAGCCGCCCAGCCCGTGCAGCGGATCGCTCGCATCAACGAGCGTCGCCGAGCAGGATGATGGCGTCGCCTTCATCCTTGAACCACTGAGTGGTGATGTGCTCCGGTTTTTCGATCAGGCCGACCATCGCGACCGTGGGGGTCGGGTCAATCGGGCCCGCCGGGTGCTGGTTGTAGAGCGAGCAGTTGCCGCCCGTGACCGGCGCATTGAAAGCGCGGCAGGCATCCGCCAAGCCGCGCACGCTTTCCTTGAGTTGCCAGAACAGTTCCGGGTTGTGGGGGTTGCCGTAGTTCAGGTTGTCGGTTACCCCCAGCGGTACCGCGCCGGAGCAGGCAAGGTTGCGCGCCGCCTCGGTGACCACGATCTTGCCCCCTTCGTAGGGATCGAGATAGACGTAGGCGCCATTGCCGTCCACCGACAGCGCGATGAACTTCTCGGGAACGGCCTTGCAGGCTGCTCCGGGAACGCTGTCTGCCTTGACCCGCAGCACGGCGGCATCGCTGCCGGGGCAGACGACCGTGTTGTCGCGCACCATGTGGTCGTATTGGCGGTACACCCAGTTCTTGGAGGCAATGGTCGGCCAGCTCAGCAACGCTTTCAGGTTCGCCGCCGGGTCCTGGGTGTCGGGCACGCCGCTGAGGTTGAAGGCCCTGACATCCTTCAAGTACGCCGGCTCCTTCGCTTCGCGCTGATAGACCGGCGATTCGTCGGCAATTTTCCGGGCGGGGATGTCGGCCACGACCTGGCCGTGGTGCTTGACGACCATGCGGCCCGTGTCGGTGACGGTGCCGATTTCCGACCAGGGCAGGTCCCACTTGTCGAAGATGCGCTTGACCTCTTCCTCGCGGCCCTGGTGGACGATGATGAGCATGCGCTCCTGCGATTCGCTGAGCATGATCTCGTAGCTGCTCATGCCCGGCGCCCGCTGGGGTACTTTGTCCAGCTCGATCTCGATGCCGGTGCCCGCGCGCGCGGCGGTCTCGCAAGTCGAGCAGGTCAACCCAGCCGCGCCCATGTCCTGGATGCCGGCGACCGCGCCGGTGGCCAGCAATTCGAGGCAGGCTTCGCAGACGAGTTTCTCCATGAATGGATCGCCCACCTGCACCGCGCCACGCTGCTGCTCCGCCGATTCCTCCGTCAAATCCTGAGATGCGAACGCCGCCCCCGCCAATCCGTCGCGCCCGGTCGCCGGGCCGACGTAGAACACCGGGTTGCCGACGCCGCTGGCCCGCCCGCGGACAATATGCTCGTGGCGCAGCACGCCGAGGCAGAAGGCGTTGACCAGCGGATTGCCCTCGTAAGACTTGTCGAAATAGACTTCGCCCGCGACGGTCGGGATGCCGAAGCAATTGCCGTAATGGGCGATGCCCGCGACGACGCCGCCAAACAGCCGACGGTTGTTGGCGACTGTGGCGTCAGACCGGTCGGACTCGTCCGTAATTGGCCCAAAGCGCAGCGAGTTGATCGAGCAAACCGGCCGCGCACCCATGGTGAAAATGTCGCGGATGATGCCGCCGACACCGGTCGCCGCGCCCTGAAACGGCTCGACCGCGCTGGGGTGATTGTGCGACTCGATCTTGAAGGCGATGGCCAGCCCGTCCCCGATGTCAATGATGCCGGCGTTCTCCTCGCCCGCGCCGACGAGGATCTTCGGGGACTTCGTCGGGAAGGTCTTCAGCAAGGGGCGGGTGTTCTTGTAGGAGCAATGCTCGCTCCACATGACCGAGAAGATGCCGAGTTCGGTGTAAGTCGGTTCGCGCCCCAGGGTGGCCTTGAGCTTTTCGTATTCCTCGGGCGTGAGGTTGTGCTGCCGCACTAGCTCGGGTGTGATCGCTGGCTCGGTCATCAGAATGTCCAAAGTGAAGTTTGCAGATTAAGCGCTTGCGCGACTCGGAATGCTTACGTCGTTGTTGCCACCGGCTTGGCCGCCAGGTCCTGAATCATGCTCTCGAACACCAAACGCCCATCCGCACATCCCAGCACTGGCTCGCTGGCGCGTTCGGGATGCGGCATGAGGCCGGCCACATTGCGCTGCTCATTGCAGATGCCGGCGATGCTGTCGAGCGCGCCGTTCGGGTTGGCGGTTTCCGTGGTTTCGCCGCGGGCGTCCACGTAGCGCCAGAGAATCTGGTTCTTCGCTTTCAGCCCGGCCAAGGTCTCGGCGTCGGCGAAATAGCAGCCTTCGCCGTGGGCGATGGGCAGGCGCAGCAGCTTGTCGGGCGGAATCCGGTTCGTGAACGGCGAATCCGTGGTGGCCGTCTTCAGGAAGATGTGCTCGCAGCGGAACTGGAGTGAGCGGTTGCGAATCAGCGCCCCGGGCAGCAGCCCGGCTTCGCAGAGAATCTGGAAGCCATTGCAGATACCGAGCACCAGCCCACCGTTGGCGGCGAAGCTCTGCACCGCTTGCATGACCGGGCTGAACCGCGCGATGGCGCCCGTGCGAAGATAATCGCCGTAGCTGAATCCGCCGGGAACAATGACGGCATCGGCGCCGCCCAGCGACGACTCCTTGTGCCAAAGCAAGCTGGCCGAATGGCCAAGCACGTTCCGCAAGACGTGGACCACGTCCTGGTCGCAATTCGAACCGGGAAACTGGAGGACAGCGAAGTTCATCCGGACTTCATTCGATCTCGAACCGGTAGTCCTCGATGACGGGGTTGCTCAGGATCTTATGGCAGGCCTCGTCAATTTGCCTGCGCGCGGTTTCCTTGTCCGCGCCGGTCAGCTCGATCTCCAGGTACTTGCCGACGTGGACGGCGCCGATGCCGGTGTAACCCATCTGAGCGAGGGCGTTCTGCACGGTCTTGCCCTGCGGATCGAGCACCGCTTTCTTTGGCGTAACAACAATTTTTGCTTTCATGGTGGAAAGGGATTTCCGACTGCCAGGCCGGGCGGATGCTGCGCCAGCCGGGGCGCGGACGCCAGAACTTTTTCGACTGCTGCGGGCGGCCGCTGGGAAGGATTCAAGCAAGCCGAGCGGGCGGAGTCAATGCGCGGGATTCGCGCACGGTGTGATCAATGCTGTCGGGCAGGAGCGGGGGGAGCAGCACGCGTCCCGCGTGCTGCCGACGGCGTCCCGCCGTCGGCCTCGGCCCCCCACTCATCCCGCACTGTTTGGCTGTTCAGTCGGCTGGGCGGGCGTTTGCGGCGGGACGCCGCAAACCACACGCCGGAGGCGCGTGCTCCCCATTCTCAACGGAATGGACAGGGGCTAGCGCGCCTGCCGGACGCGGATCGTGTATTTCCGGGCGAGGTTGTTCATGGAGACGAAACGCACGTCCTCGGTGGCATTCTCGGTGAGGATGACCGTCGTGAAGGGCGTCTCATCGCCGGTCGTGAATCCGTTCTGGTCCTTGAAGACGCAGTTGGCCTGGACCTCAATGCGGCGGTTCTCCCGGTTGCGCAGGTGGGCGACAACTTCGAGCCGACCATCCGGCAAGGTTTGCTCCTGGACGCCGCTGCAGGTGACGGAGTATTGGACGCCGGGATCGAGGAGGACGACCGGCTCCTTGCCCTCATACGCGGGCGTTTTAGGCGTCTGCGGCAAATAGGGGCCTTTGTCGTGCGTGCTGCTGCAACCAGCGACCAGCAGGAGTGCCCCGCCGGCGGCGAGTATGGATACGAGTGATTTGTTCATAAGGCTTGCGGTGTTATGGATGTGTCGCTGACGAATACGACCTTATCGCGGTCGGCCGTCGTGATGTTGACAGTGATGGTCTTGGTCAGGTTCGCGAGAGCCCGGCCGTTGGCATCGAGAAACTGGATGGTGGCGACGTGCTGGCCGGGCGGGAGAGGCACACTCACGAAGCTCAAGTAGCGCGGCAAGTTCTCCCAGGTCCGCGTGTCAGCCGCTGGCACGGTCGCGGCCGAGATTGCCTTGCTAACCAGGCCGGCGAAGGCGATGCCGAGGCCGACTCCCTGGGCGGTGCGGTTGTCGCTGACAGCGGCGGTCGTCAGCCCGCCAATCAGCGCCACGTTGCCCACCGTGTCGGTCGTTGACTTGAAGACGGCTTTGCGGCCCAGGACATGGTCCATGACGCGGCCGCCGCGGGTAGTCGCCTGGAACCCGAGGTCATCGGCCGGCGCGATGGGAATCTGCAGCGACCCGAGCTTCAGTTCAGCCGCGGTCACGGGCGAAGGCGTGGTGCGAAGGCGAAGCTCCTCGCCGTACTGACCGCTGGCAGATTTGGCCGGGCCGGGGCCGAACTCGACGAAGAAAACCGCGTTGGCCTTGGGATTATAGGGTGGCAGCTTCACGTTTTTCGCATTGGCCTGCGCACGCTTGAAGGCATCGGATCCATCGCCGCCGAGTTGCGTTGTAATGAAACCGTCCAGGTAATCCGGCAGCACCCAATCGCCGGCATATTGGGTCTTCTCGGTGTCGCTGTCCTCGAACTCGGCACTGCGGAAGCACGCCCGGGCGTTGTCGGGTTCTCCGTCCATCCAGTAAAGGATGCCCCGGTAAACATAGGCCATGGACCGCTCATAGGGCTCGCCGATGAAAGTCTTCTTGGCTTCCGCATGGAAGTAGCTGCGGGCTTTCTTTGCGTCCGCG
The DNA here is from genome assembly GCA_963822005.1 of uncultured Verrucomicrobiae bacterium. Classification (GTDB taxonomy): domain Bacteria; phylum Verrucomicrobiota; class Verrucomicrobiia; order Limisphaerales; family UBA8199; genus PALSA-1440. The sequence continues at coordinate 184,739 of CAWGGD010000034.1, forward strand.
TCCTTGCCGTAAATGCCGCCCAGCGTCAGCAGCGCGTCGTCGAGGTTCTGCCTGGCCAAGTCGAACTTGCCCTGCCGCATCGCCGCCGCCGCCAGCCGGTACTCCCACAGCACCCGGTCGCGCGGCGGGCCGTTGGCAATCGCGTTTGGCGCGTCCACCATGATGTCGCCAGTCAGCGCGACCTGCGGTTTGGTCGTGGTGGCGCAGCCGGCTGCGGCCAGGAAAACGGCCAACAGCGCCGCCTGCCAGAGGGGTTTCATCACGTCGCCCCGCGATGAAGTCTAGCGATAGGCCGCGTCTTCCAGTCCCTGCTTTTTGACTTCGGCCGAATCCTCCCAGACCATGACACTCGTCCGGGCGTCAATAAGCTGGAAAGCATACAGGATGTAGTCGCTGGTGCCCGCCTTGGTGCGCGTGGACAGCCCCTGCAGCGAACCGGTCAGGAAATAGTCCGCGCCTTTGAACTCCTGCACGGCAGGATCGGAACTCGCGGTGACCGCGCCCTCGCGCTTGCGGTTCCGTTCCTTCTCCAGCGTTTCCATCTGACTGCGCGCCAGGAACATTACCTTGCCCCGCGCCTTCGAGTTCAGTTGCGCCCGGATGCGGGTCAGGAAGATCTCTTTGTTGATGGGGAAGCGGGTCTGATTGTCAACCGGCTCCAACACGATGGTGGGCGGGGTCGGCGCGTTGGCGATCTGCGGAATGGCCAGGATGCTGCGCGCCATCTTGTCGGTGACCATCACCAGGTCCTGCGACTCCATGCCGGTGCCGGCGACGAAACCCTGTTCGTCGGCGGTCATGCGGGTTACAGGGACGCCGGAAGGGTTCTTGACGCCTTGAGAGGCGCAACCAGCCAACAGCGCGACGACTGCCGCGCCGCAAAGGAACAGAGTGATGTTGATTCGTATTGAGTTCATATTCTTGTGAGTGGTGTGGGAGGTTAAAAAGTCGGCGCGTCGGGGACGCGTGGGGCGTCGGGAATCTGGTGTTGGCTGGGCGGATTGGCCGCCGCCTGGGCGACCTGCGGCGCGGGGTAGGTTCGGGTCGCGGGTTGTTGCGCGGGCGCGGGCGCAGGAGCGGCTTGCGAGGCGGGCGGAGGCGCGGGCTGGGCTGCAGCCCATTTCTTTTCCTGCTTCTGCGCCGCAAACTCGGCGACGGTGCCGAGGACAAGCCCGGAGGCGGCGCCGATGCCGGCGCCCTTCCAGCCGTTGTCATAGCCAACGCCGATCAATCCGCCCGCCAGCGCGCCGAGCAGCGTGCCGTCGACAGCGTAATTGGGCCGCGGCGGAGGGGCCGCATAAACGGGCGCCGGAGCATAAAGCGGCGCGTAGGCGTAGCCGTAACCCGGCTGTGCATAAGTGACCGGCGCGGGGTAATAGGCGTAAGGCTGGGACTCATAGGCATTCTGACGCTGGACCGCGTCCAGGATCCCTCCCGCGGCCAGCCCGATGCCCGCGCCGATGGCAGCGCCTTGGCCGGAGAATCCGTCATGGCAGTTGCCGCCGGCAAAGCCGCCGATCATCGTGCCCAGCAAAGCACCGTTAAAGGCTTCAGGACTGAAGAACTGGGCCTGCGCACCCGCCAGCCCGCTGCTTGCGACAAGGACCAATATGAGCCGTTTCATACGCCAATAACTACTTCGACGACGGTTTCAAACCTTTATTCGGCTCTACTCTACTACCAAGTGTCGCGCGTGGCAATCCCGCAATCGGGTGGCAGACTGGCAGATGTAACGTTAAGGGGCGAGGTCCCAATGGGCGGGGACGGGCGATCAACGCGCGCTCGATCCAAGCTCGCGCCAGAGCTCTGGCGGGGAGAGCGGTACCATGGGTTTCCGCCCGGGCCGCTGGCTCTATGCTACGGCTTTGTTACGGCTTCATAGCCGAGGCACTCCGAGGATTTTTGGGGCTGCTTGGTTGGTAGGGCCGTCGCCGAAAGCTGGCCGCCGGGGAAGGAAACTGCAAGGCTGCGATCCCCGCCTCCGGCGGCAGCCCTTCCCGGCCAAACCCCAATCCTCGGCGGCCGGAACGCCGCCATTCCTGTCCGCCCGGCGCCGCCGCGATTCTCTGGTCCATGTCCGGCGATTAGACAAGTTTCCGGGCTTGACATTCGCCAGCGGATTGGCATATTCTGTGCCACAGCATCGAAAATGCGTCCGAATGTGAATAGATTTTTAGCGTTTTTAGGGGTTGACATCGCCCCGGGAATCTGCATAATGGGCGCACGATAACACTATAACACCAACCAGAAAGGCAAGACAGTATGCGTTTCCAGAGAAGCATCAAACAGAGCCTAGCGGCGACCCTCGCAATCACGATGGCTGCAACCAGCGCCTTCGGCACCAGTCTTAGTCTCATACCGACGTTGAGCGGCGATACTGCCAACGACGCTCGCGCGATCACGCAGGACGGCGCATACGTGGTCGGCCTTTCGGGCTCGCGCGGGTTCTTTTATCCAGTTGGCGACACTCTGGCCTACAATGTTCTTAGCAGCGATAACGCCCAGTCCAGTATTGCGAACGGCATCGGCTATCGAACGTCCGGCGGCGGAACAGAAATAATCGTGTCCGCCAATACCAGCAGCGGGCCGGCCGAGTACATGACGACCATTGGGGGAACGACCTTCGGCGTCAAGCGTCGGAATACGGCCATGCCCGCCACGCAGACCATGGGTGCGGCAAACCAGCTTGGCTCCACGACGGCTTCGGATGTGTATTACGTGTCGAGTTCGCAGGAACACGCAGAACCAGCCAATTTACTTGAGCTACGGCTCCGGCCCATGGGTGGCGACGATGACTTATTCCAGCAAAGGTCTCTCTGGTGGTGACAGGGGTATCATGAACGGTGTTTCGGCTATCGGTCGGGCGGTGGGGCGGCGGGGCACGACCAGCGCCACTTACAAATCATATGTGATGGATTACGCCGCCGGCACCCCCGCAAATTATAACATCATCACCCTGAACGATGGTTTAAACGGTGCCCCGGCGGACAAGACGCTGGGAGAGCTTTGGTCGGTCAGCCTCGATGGCCGCAGCGTGTTTCGGCCGTTCATTCCTGACTGGCACATCCGGCGATTACTATTCATTCAAGACGACTATTTCTGGTTTTGGCGCAACCAAGGTCCAGGGTGCCGTTAACGCGTTGCCTGAGTTGGCAGGCACTGGGGGCTCTCCCAGCCGCACGGTCCCTTACGGTGCCAGCGCGACCGGGTCTTTCGCGGTGGGGATGGACTACCTCGGCGTGGAGAAGGCGGTGCTGTGGAATACGCATGACCCCAACCCCGCGAATTGGTATGCCATTGACTTAACGGTATTGGCACAACAATCTGGCATTATGGACGGCTGGGTCCGGCTGAGCCGAGCGTATAGCGTTGGCGAGGATCCCGGTAAGCGGAGAACGCAGTCGTTACGGGCAGTTGGGGTTTGGTCGCCCGACGGCGGCACGACCACCTTCACTCGCGCTTTCGTAATGGAGATCCCCGAGCCGTCGACTGCAGTGCTGGCGGGCTTAGGCATGTGTGCTTTGCTGGTGTTCCGCCGCCGGAAGTAATCAAGCTCTCTTAGCTTCAAGGCGCGCAGTTCTCTGCGCGCCTTTGTTGTTTCTGCCTATTGCGGATAATGAGCGGCAGCCGCGTCACATTCGGCCCGCTTGATATCCTAAGGTCGAGACTCCAAACTGTGGTCGATGCTTCGCCCTTGGTCGCGGAAGCGAAAACGAGCCAGCCTGCGTGAGCGACTCCAGACGCGGCAGGCCCACCGCCAGGCTGGCCGGCCCTGGCGGGAATGAAGCCGATGCGCACGAAAAACCGAATTCACCGACCACTGGATTCTGCAGAGCCAGCGCCCTTTTCGGCGAGGGGACTGGTCTTAGGTGCGTCGGCGATCATCGGCCTGACCCTATTGGCGTATTTCCCGGCGCTGAGCGGCGGGTTCATCTGGGACGACGACTCGCATCTGACGAACAATCCCTGCGTGGTCGGTCCTTTGGGGTTTAAGGATATCTGGACGAGCGCGGCAGCGCGGATATGCCCGTTAACCCTGAGCAGTTTCTGGCTACAGCACGCGATCTGGGGATTGTGGCCGCTGCCGTATCACTTGGTGACGCTGCTGATGCACGCTGGGGCGGCGGTCGTGCTATGGCGGGTGCTGGCGGCGCTCAAGGTGCCCGGGGCGTGGCTGGGAGCGGCACTGTGGGCGTTGCACCCGGTGCAGGTGGAGTCGGCAGCCTGGATCACGGAACTGAAGAACACGCAGTCGGGCTTCTTCTACATGCTGACCGGGCTGTGCTTCGTGAAAGCGCGGCTGGCCGAGCAGACGCAGAACATGAAGCGGACGCGCAGGCATGATTGGATGGCGCTGCTGTTTGCCGCTTTGGCCATGGCGAGCAAAGCCTCGACGGCGATTCTGCCCCTGGCTCTGGGCTTGTGCGCCTGGTGGGTGCAGCGGGGGTGGCGCTGGCGCAATGTGCTGCGGCTGGCGCCGTATTTCTTACTCTCGGCCCTGAGCAGTGCGCTGTCGCTCTGGACGCAAGGGTTGGACTGCGCCGAGGGGCCGGAGTGGGTGCGGAGCTGGCCGGAGCGCGTCATCACGGCCGGCAAGGTGGTGTGGTTTTACCTTGGCAACCTGCTTTGGCCGCACTCACTGACGTTCATCTATCCGAAGTGGAACGTTAACACCGGGCAATGGACGGCTTACATCCCGGTGGCGCTGGTACTGCTGGCCTTGATCATCCTGTGGCTGGGACGGGCGCGATGGGGACGGGGTGTAGCGATGGCCTTCGCATATTACCTGGCCGCGCTGCTGCCGGTGCTGGGGCTGTTCAACCACTACTTTGTGCGTTTTGCATTCGTGGGGGACCACTTTCAATACCTGGCCAGCGTTGGGCCGCTGGCCCTGGCGGGCGCGGGGATTTGGCGGGTATTGGAGCGCGCTGGGTGGAGCCATCGGTGGGTCCGCCCGATCTGCTGCGGGCTGCTGCTGGGGGGCTTGGGCGTGTTGACGTGGGAGCACGCCCGGGTTTTTCGAGACGACCAGACTCTCTGGCAGGACACGCTGACCAAGAACCCGGATTGCTGGCTGGCCCACTGTAATTTGGGGGTCGTGCTGGCTGAGCAAGGGAGACTGGACGAGGCCATTCAACACTACCAACAGGCGCTCGAGCTCAATCCCGATTACATCGAAGCCCATAATAACCTGGGCAACGAGCTGGCCGCACAGGGGAGGTTGAGCGAGGCGATTCCCCATTATGAGCGTGCGCTACAACTGCAGCCCAATTACCCCGAGGCCCACAACAACCTCGCGGTCCAGTTGGCTAAGCAAGGGAAGCTGGACGACGCCATCCCTCACTGGGAGCGGGCGCTCAAGCTCAAACCCGGCTATACCGAAGCCGAATTCAACCTGGGCCGCGCCCTGGCCCAACAAGGCAAGACCTCCGAAGCCATCCGACATTTTCAACAAGCCTTGGAACGGGCCACCGCCCAGACCAACCCTGCGTTGATCGCGGACCTGCGTGCCCAGTTGGAGCGGTATCGTTCGGCGGTGCCTGAACCGCCCCCCTGAGCATGGCAGAACGAAAACCAAACAGCAGCTTATCTGGCAGCGCCGGGAACCGGCCAGAGGCTCCCCTCCCACCCGGCGGTACGGCGGGTCCTTTGAAGGCGAGCTGGAACCCGCGCCGCAGAACAAATGCCATCGCCGTAGCCGTGGTGCTGTTTGTGGCCGTGGTCTGGACATTTCTCCCTTCATTGCGCAACGGTTTCCTGGACTTTGATGACGATGTTTACGTATGCCAGAACACGCACGTGCAGAGCGGGTTGACCTGGCAGAGCGTCTCCTGGGCCTTTACCAACTGGGAGGCGGGTTTCTGGCACCCGTTGACGTGGTTGTCCATCATGGTGGACTCCCAGGTTTACGGGCTGCGCGCGTGGGGACATCATCTGACCAGCCTGCTGCTGCATGCGGCCAGCACGGTGCTGCTGTTCCTGGCCCTGCGGCGGATGACCGGGGCTACCTGGCGGAGTGCCTTGGTGGCGGCGCTCTTCGGGTTGCACCCGTTGCACGTCGAGTCGGTGGCCTGGGCCTCGGAACGCAAAGATGTGCTGAGCGGATTTTTTTGGATGCTGACGATGCTCCTGTACGTGCGCTATGTCCAAGAGTCCAAAGTCCAAAGTCCAGCCACCCTCCGCAGTTCACCCTCCGCAGTCGAATTACCGAGGACGGGTGCTACGGAGGACGGGAAGTCCAAAGTCGCTTATGGTCTGGCCTTGGTGTTTTTCGTTTGCGGGCTGATGAGCAAGCCGATGGTGGTGACGTTGCCATTGGTGTTGCTGTTGCTGGACTGGTGGCCGTTGCAGCGCTTCTCGCTGTCCACGATCAACCATCAACCATCAACCCTCCGGCGGCTGCTTTGGGAGAAAGTCCCTTTTCTGGCGGCGTCCTTAGGCTTTGGGGCGGTTACCCTTTACACCGTGAGCGGTGTGGGCGCTCTGGCGGCAACAAACCAGTATCCGCTGGCAGGGCGCGTTCAGAACGCCCTGCTTTCGTACCTATGGTATCTGCAAGAGACGCTCTGGCCGACTGATTTGGCGGTGTTTTACCCGTATCCGGAGGCGGTTGCGGTTTGGCGTTGGGCTGGGGCCGGTTTGTTGGGGCTGCTGATTACGGGGCTGGTGGTGTGGGGGGCACCGAAGCGGCCGTATCTGGCCGCAGGCTGGATTTGGTATGTGGTGACGCTGCTGCCAGTGATTGGACTGGTCCAGGTGAGCGATTTTGCCCGGGCGGATCGGTTCACCTATGTGCCCCTCATCGGGGTGTTCCTCCTGCTAACCTGGGGCGCGTGCGATTGCGCCCGGGGGTGGCGATACGGAGAGTTCAGCCTGCTTGTGGCTGCCGGCGGCGTGGTCGTTTTGTGCGGCGTGCTCACTCGGCGGCAAATCGGGCATTGGAGAGACGAGGAGAGCCTTTGGCGGCACGCTCTCGCGGTCACGGAGAATAATGACTTCGCCCACCACAACCTGGGGGTCGCTCTGGCCAGGAAGGGAGCCTTTGGCGAGGCGATCGAGCATTTGGAAGAAGAAGTCCGGCTCAGCCCCGCGAGAAAGGCTGCCCGCCACAGCCTGGCGTACGCCCTGCTCAGGAACCACCGGTTTGCCGAGGCCATCCTGCAGTATGAAGAAGCGCTGCGTTTGAATCCGGGTGATGCTCAGGTGCATAATGATCTCGGCAACGCCTTGGTCCAAGGGGGCCGGGTGGAGGAGGCGATCCAGCACTATGAACAGGCCGTGCGGCTGAGCCCCGGGAAAGAGGCGGCCCGCAGCACCCTGGCCTACGCCCTGGTAAGGCAACGCCGGTTTGCCGAGGCCATCCAGCAGTACAAAGAGGCGTTGCGTCTGAACCCTGGGGATGCTCAGATGCACAATGATCTCGCCAACACCTTCACCGAAGTGGGGCGGTTGAAGGAGGCGATCCGGCACTATACTGAGGCGCTGCAGCTAACCCCCGGGGTTCCTGAAGCGCACTACAACCTCGGTCTGGCCCTCGCCAGCCGGGGGAATCACCGCGAGGCCGCAGCCCAGTTTCGGGAGGTCTTTCGCCTGAGCCCCAGCCATCCGAGCGCGCGCCAAAAGCTGGACCAGGCGCTGGCGGCGCAGCAGAAGCTTGAGGAGGCTAGCGAGCCGTACCGGCAGGCGTTGCGGTCCAACCCCCGGGACGCCCGGGCGCACGGCAACCTGGGCCGGGTGCTGCTCGAGGCCGGCCAATTGGAGGAAGCCGTTGAACAGTGTGCCGAGGCGGCGCGGCTGGACCCCAAGAGCGCGGAAATTCAGTACCAGCTCGGCGCGGCGCTGGCCCGGAAGGGCGAGGCGGAGAAAGCGGCCCGTCAATTTGAACTGGTGCTGGAACTAGAACCCGGCTTCGCCGCGGCACATTATGCGTTGGGGATCATCTGCCAGCGACAGGGCCGGATGGCCGAGGCGCTGAAGCGCTGGCGGGAGGCAGCGCGGCTGGCGCCCCAGTGGCCTGATCCGCTCAATAACCTGGCCTGGGCGCTGGCGACCGATCCACGGTCGGAGATACGGGACGGGGGGGAGGCGGTGAAGGTGGCGACGCGAGCGGTGGAGTTGGCTGGGACAAACAATGTGGGGGTGCTGGACACGCTGGCGGCGGCGTATGCGGAGGCTGGGCGATTCGCTGAGGCCATTGCCAGTGCTCGGCAAGCTCAGGCCGCGGCGGCGGCACAGGGTCAGGCGGAGCTGGTCGAGCAGATTCAACAGCGCCTGGCGCTTTACAGTTCCAACCGGCCGTATCGGTTAGACCTGGGCGGGAAATGACAATTACCAAGGCAACCTCGAAAACCCGTCGCGGAGTCAACTCCACCAGCATTGCCATCCTGCTGGTCGGGGTCGTGGCCTGGGCCTTCTCGCCTTTGTTTCACAATGGCTTTGTCAACTTCGATGACAGTATTTACGTTTCCGAGAACGCCCGGGTCCAAAACGGTGTGACCTGGGAGAACCTGCGCTGGGCTCTGACGACTTTGGAGCACGGTATTTGGCATCCGTTGACGTGGATCTCCCACATGCTGGATTGCCAATGGTTCGGACTGCGTCCCGGCTGGCACCACCTGACCAGCCTGCTGCTGCATGCCGCCAACACGGTCCTGCTGTTTGTCGTCTGCGCCGCATGACGGGGGCCCTTTGGCGGTCCGCATGGTGGCGGCGCTCTTCGGGCTGCACCCGCTGCACGTGGAGTCCGTGGCCTGGGTCGCCGAGAGGAAGGACGTGTTGAGCACATTCTTCTGTCATGCTGACGCTTTGGGCCTATATCCGCTACGCGGAAGGGAGAAGGCAGAATGCAGAATGCAGAATGCAGAATGCAGAAAGCACCGGGGCAGCACGAGACAATCACGAATCACGAATCCGGCTAACTGAATTCTGGAATTATTACGCGTTGCCCTGGGCTTCTTCGCCCTGGGGCTGATGAGCAAGCCGATGCTGGTGACGCTGCCGTTCGTGCTCTTGCTGCTGGATTACTGGCCGCTGCACCGGCTCGGAACTGCGGAGACCCGAGACTCGAGACTCGAGCACTCAAGACTCCAAGACTCAAGACTCTTCTTGCCCTGCTGCTGGAGAAGTTGCCGTTTCTGCTGGCGGCGGTGGCGACTGGCTTGGTCACCCTTCGCGCGGCAACCGGTCCGGCTGGCTGTCCCATTCGGCCCACTGTCCATCCCCGCCCGTCTGGCCAATGCGACCCTTTCCTATGCCCGTTACTTTTTGCAGGATTTGGCCTAGTGACCTGGCGGTGTATTACCCTCTTCCCGCGACCTTTCGGCCTGGTCCGTGGTCGGCGCGGCGCTCCTGCTGTCGGTGATCTCCATTACTGCGCTTTACCTGGTTCGCCGATGCCCATATGTCGTGGCCGGCTGGCTGTGGTACCTGGTGATGTTGCTGCCAGTCATCGGGTTGATTCAACTGGCTGGCTACTCGATGCGGACCGTTACACTTACGTGCCGCTGATCGGGCTGTTCGTGAATCCTGGTTTGGGGCGCGGCGGAGATAGTGAGCGTTTGGCCCCGCCCGGCGCTCCTCTGCGCTGGGGCAGCAGCGGCAGCGGCGATCGTCGCCTGCCTGTTGTTGACGCGGCAACAGCTCGGGCATTGGAAGGATAGTGAAGCCCTGTTCCGGCATGCGCTCGCCGTCACCGAGCACAATCACCTTGCGCACGACAACCTCGGCATCGCCCTCGCCCGGAAAGGCCAAGGTCGATGAGGCGATCAGCCAGTTCCAGGAAGCCATCCGCCTGAATCCGGATTACGCCATCGCGCACAACAACCTTGGCATCGCCCTTGGCACAAGGGCAAAGGGACGAGGAGATCAGCCATTACCAGGAAGCCATCCGCTTGAAACCAGATTATGCCGAACCCCACAACAACCTCGGCGGCGCGCTCGCCGAGAAAGGCCAACTTGACGAGGCAAGAAGCGAATTCCAGGAAGCCCTCCGCTTGAATCCGGATTACGTCCTCGCGCACAACAACCTCGGCCTCGCCTTGGCCGGTCAGGCGCGTTACGCGGAAGCGGCGGCGGCGTTCCGGGAAGTCCTGCGCCTCAAGCCCGATGATCCCGATGCGCAGCGCCAGAAGCTGGAGCGGGCGCTGGCGGCGCAGCAGCAGTTGGACACAGGCCTCCGAGCCCTACCGGCAGGCGTTGCGGATCAACCCCGGTGACGCGCTCGCACACGGCGAGCTGGGCCGGGTGCTGCTCGAGGCGGGTCAGGTGGAGGAGGCCATCGAACAGTGCACTGAGGCGGCGCGGCTGGACCCGAAGAGCGCAGAGATCCAGTATCATCTCGGCGTGGCGCTATCCCGGAAGGGGGAGGGGGAGAAAGCGGCGCGTCAGTTTGAGTTGGCACTGGAGCTTGATCCCAAGTTGGCGGCGGCGCATTACGCGTTGGGAATCATCCGCCAGAACCAGCGCCGGCTGCCCGAAGCGCTGAAGCATTGGCGGGAGGCGGCGCGACTGGCGCCGCAATGGCCGGAGCCCCTCAACAACCTGGCCTGGGCGCTGGCGACCAGTCCGCAATCGGAATTACGGGATGCGCTGGAGGCGACGAAGCTGGCAACACGGGCGTTAGAGTTGACGGGCACCAACAATGTGGGCGTGCTGGACACCTTGGCGGCGGCGTATGCGGAGGCCGGGCGATTTGCGGAGGCTGCTGCCAGTGCGCGGCAAGCCCAGGCGGCGGCAGCGGCAGTGGGCGCGCACGATCTGGCTGAACAGATTGGGCAGCGTCTGGCGCTCTACGGCGCCAACCGTCCGTATCGCACAGGGGAGGGCTCCAAGTGAAGACTCCGTGGGCAAAGCTGGACTTCCGTTGCGACGCAAGATCAGTTGCGATCTGCCTCTTGCTGATTGTGGTCGTAGCCTGGGCATTCCTACCTGCCCTGCGCAACCCCTTCTGCGGCTACGATGACGGCTACTACGTTACCCCAAACTCGGAAGTTCCCCATGAGTTTACCTGGAAAGGGGTGGGTTGGGCGTTTCGCAGCATAGTAGCGGCCAACTGGTATCCTCTGACAATCCTGTCGCACATGCTGGATTGGCAGTTCTATGGTTCGAAGCCGTGGGGCCACCACTTCACCAGCGTGTTGCTCCACGCGGTCAATACCGTCCTGTTGTTCTGGGTATTCCGGCGGATGACAGGCGCCTGTTGGCGATCCGCGGTTCTGGCCGCGCTCTTTGCCTTGCACCCGCTGCGGGTGGAATCAGTGGCCTGGGTGGCCGAGCGCAAGGATGTGTTGAGCACGCTGTTCTGGCTGCTGACGATGTGGGCGTATGCCCGCTACGCGGAGAAGCCAGTAGTCAGTAATCAGTGCTCAGTAACCAGTAGTCAGACTTCCGGGGTGACCGCTAACGACCACGGACCACAGACCACAGACCACGGATCACCGATCAATGGTCACCGATCACTTTTCTACCTTCTCTCTCTCAGCTTCTTCACCTTGGGCTTGATGAGCAAGCCGATGCTGGTGAGCTTGCCCTTCGTCCTGTTGCTGCTGGATTACTGGCCGCTGAACCGGTTGGAACTCAACACTCAACACTCAAGACTTAGAACTCTTCTCCCCCTCATCTGGGAGAAGACGCCCTTCTTCATGCTGGCGGCCATTTTCAGCGTGGTCACTTACCTGGTGCAAAGATCCGCCGGGGCCGTGGTGACTGACCTGGCGCTGGGCGCGCGGTGGGCCAACGCGCTGGTTGCCTACCTGCGCTACCTGGGCAAGTTCTTCTGGCCGACCAACCTGGCGGTCTTTTATCCGCACCCGCAACAGTGGCCGGTGGGGCCGGTGCTGGCTGCGGCAGGGTTGCTGCTGGCCATTCTTGTGGTGTTGCTCCTGCTGGCGCGGAAGCGACCCTACCTTGCGTTTGGGTGGCTCTGGTTCTGGGGCACGTTGGTGCCGGTGATTGGGCTAGTCCAAGTGGGCCACCAATCCATGGCGGACCGCTACACCTACGTTCCGATGATCGGCTTGGTGGTCATGCTGGTCTGGGGGGGCTACGAGGTGGCCTGCCGCTGGCGCTACGGGGTATTGGTTTCGTCACTGCTCGCCGTGGCGGCAACCCTTGCCTGCACCACCCTGACCCGACGCCAACTGCGCTATTGGCAGGACGACGAAACCCTGTGGCGACACGCCGCCTCGGTCACGGAATACAATGATGTGGCCTGGTTCAACCTGGGTTTTGCTTTGGCCGCGCGGGGGGCTTTCGACGCAGCCATCCACTGCTACGAGCAGGCGGTCCAGATCAGCCCCGTGGCGGATGACGCTCACCGCAGCCTGGCCTACGCCCTGTTCCGGAAAGGAAAGCTTGCCGAGGCCATCCAGGAGTATGAGCTGGTGCTACGTCTGAATCCCAAAGATGCCGAGGCGCATAACAACCTCGGTCACATCCTGGCTCAACAGGGGCAGTTAGAAGAGGCGAGCCGGCATTTGATTGCGGCGCTGCGGCTCAAACCCGACTATCCGGAAGCACATGACAATCTAGGGTCGGTGCTGGCCACTCGCAGGCGTTACGCGGAAGCAGCGGCGGCGTTCCGGGAAGTCCTGCGCCTCAAGCCCGATTACCCCGGCGTGGCGCAGAAGCTGGAGCGGGCACTGGCGGCGCAACGCCAGTTGGACCAGGCTCTCGAGCCTTACCGGCAGGCATTGAAGTCCAAGCCCGGTGACGCCCAGGCGCACGGCAATCTGGGCCGTGTGCTGCTGGAAGCAGGCCAACTGGACGAGGCTATTGAACAATGCGCCGAGGCGGCGCGGCTGGACCCGAAGAACGCGGAGATTCAGTACCACCTGGGCGTGGCGCTATCCCGGAAGGGGGAGGGGGAGAAAGCGGCGCGTCAGTTTGAGTTGGCGCTGGAACTTGATCCCAAGTTGGCGGCGGCGCATTACGCTTTGGGGATCATCTACAAGAGCCAGCGCCGGATGGCCGAGGCGTTGAAGCATTGGCGGGAGGCGGCGCGACTGGCGCCGCAATGGCCGGAGCCGCTCAACAACCTGGCCTGGGCGCTGGCGACCAGCCCGCAGCCGGATGTGCGGGATGGTGTCGAGGCGGTGAAGCTGGCGACACGGGCGTTAGAGTTGACGGGCACCAACAATGTGGGCGTGCTGGACACCTTGGGGGCGGCATATGCGGAGGCCGGGCGATTTGCGGAGGCTGTTGCCAGTGCCCGGCGAGCCCAGGCGGCGGCCGCGGCACAAGGTCAGGCGGTTCTGGCCGAGCAGATCCAACTGCGCCTGGCACTCTACAATTCCGGTCGGCCTTACCAGGAAGGAGAGCCTTCGAAATGATAACTCCCGGAGCCGCGGAATCCCGGGCTCGAACCAGGGCTATACTGATCGGCCTTTGCCTTGCGCTTTTTGCCATTGTGGTTTGGGCATTCCTCCCCTCGCTGCACAACGGCTTCGTCACCTTCGACGACGATGGCTACGTCTGGCAGAACACCCAGGTGCAAAACGGATTGAGCTGGGAGAGCATTTGTTGGGCTTTTTCCACATTGCACAACGGTCTTTGGCATCCTTTGACCTGGCTGTCCCACATGTTGGATTGTCAGTTGTTTGGACTGCGTCCCGGTTGGCATCACCTGACCAGCCTGTTGCTGCATGCCGCGAACACGGTGCTGCTATTTGTAGTCCTTTACCGCATGACGGAAGCCCGATGGCAATGTGGCCTGGTGGCCGCTCTTTTCGGGCTGCACCCGCTGCACGTGGAGTCCGTGGCCTGGATAGCCGAGAGAAAAGACGTCTTGAGCACGTGCTTCTTCATGCTCGCGCTTTGGGCGTATGGGCGGTATGTGGAAAAGACAGAAGGTGGAAGGCAGAAGGCAGAAAGGGGAGCAGAGATAGCCGAAATCCGAAATCCGGAATCCGAAGGAAGCCCGAAGTCCGAAATCCGAATCCGGCAACTGAATCCTGGGAATTATTACGCGTTGGCACTGGGGTTTTTCGTGTGCGGGCTGATGAGCAAGCCGATGCTGGTGACGCTGCCGTTGGTGCTTCTGCTGCTGGATTACTGGCCGCTGCGGAGATGGCAACCCGCCGCTTCGATCCCTCTCACGTGGTTGCCCAGGCTGCTGGTGATCGAGAAACTGCCGTTTGCGGCAGCAGCGCTGGTGACCAGTTTGATCACCTTGCAGGCCGCAAGCCGCGAGGGCTCGTTGCCGTCCTTCGCACAATGTCCAATCACAGACCGCCTGAGCAATGTCGTCTGCTCGGTACGCCCGGTACTTCCTGCAAACATTCTGGCCGGGCGACCTGGCCGTGTTTTATCCATTCCCTGCAGCCTATGCATCCTCGGCCGTGGTCGGCGCGACGCTGCTCCTCCTGGCAATCTCGGTCATCGCGGTTTACCTGGCCCGGCGGCGGCCTTATGTCATTGTTGGCTGGCTGTGGTACCTGGCCACGCTGTTGCCGGTCATCGGGCTGATTCAACTAAGCGCTTACTCGCATGCGGATCGGTACACTTACGTGCCTCTGATCGGCGTCTTCATGTTGCTGGCCTGGGGTGCCCACGACTTAACGAGACGCTGGCGTTACCAAGCGCCTATCTTGTCCGGTGTGGCGATTGTGGCGACGTGCTTGTGCCTTGCATTCTCGCGTCGGCAACTTGGCTATTGGAAGGACGACTAGACCCTGTGGTCGCACGCGATTGCTGTCACGGAGCCGAACAACTTCGCCCACTATAATCTGGGTGCCAGCCTGGTTGCACGGGGCGCTGTTCGTCAAGCCGTTCGCGAGTATCGCGAGGCGTTGCGTCTGAATCCCCGTGACGCGCAGGCGCACCTCAACCTCGGCAGCATTCTGGCCAGTCAGGGGCGGGTGGAGGAGGCCATCGGGCACTTTGAAGAGTCGCTCCGCCTCAATGCTGACCCTCCGGAAGTCCACTATAACCTCGGCTTGGCCCTGCTGAGCCGAGGGCGTTACCCCGAGGCCGCGGCGCAGTTCTGGGAGGTCCTGCGCCGAAACCCGAACCTGCCGGGGGCGCGCCAGAAGCTGGACCAGGCAATCGCCGCTCAACAGAGGCTCGAGCAGGCTGCAGAACCCTACCGCCAAGTATTGCGGTCCAAGCCCGACGACGCTCGGGCGCACGGCGACCTGGGACGAGTACCTGCTTGAAGCAGACCAACTGGATGAGGCGGTGGAACAATGCGCCGAGGCGGCGCGGCTGGCCCCCAAGAGCGCTGAGGCCCAGTACCAATTGGGAGTGGCGCTATCCCGGAAGGGGGAGGGGGAGAAAGCGGCGCGTCAGTTTGAATTGGTGCTGGGACTCGACCCGAAGTTTGCGACGGCCCATTATGCGTTGGGGATCATCCGCCAGCAGCAGCACCGGACGCCTGAGGCGTTGAAGCATTGGCGGGAGGCGGCGCGGTTGGCGCCGCAATGGCCAGACCCGCTCAACAACTTGGCCTGGGCTTTGGCGACCGATCCGCAGCCGGAGTTGCGGGACGGGGTTGAGGCGGTGAAGTTGGCGACGCGGGCGGTGGAGTTAGCGGGCACCAACAACGTGAGTGTGCTGGACACGCTGGCGGCGGCGTATGCGGAGGCGGGAAGGTTTGCGGAGGCGACTTCAGCCGCCCGGCAGGCGCAGGCGGCGGCGGTGGCGCAGGGACGGGCGGAGTTGGCCGAACAGATTCACCAACGCCTTGCTCTCTACGGTTCAAACCGACCTTATCGGCAGGAGCCGACCGCGAAGTAGCATCCAGAGGTCGGCGGGGCTAAGGAAAGATCCAGCGACCCCGGTTCTCAGACTATCGCGCTTAGACCCGCGGGCCTCCGCCACGAGCGCCCGCACGATTAAAGGCTTTTGCCTCGCCTTCAACCGGAGAGTGTCGTAGATGAATTGCACTGCGTGGACGCAGGACGGCAACTCAGCAGCTCCGCGCCGAACATGGCAGCGCGCAACTCAAACACCAGCTTATCCGGCAGCGAGGGGAACCCGCCGGAGGATTGCCTTTCACCTGGCAGCACTCCCGGTCCGCAGGCGGCAAATTCCGAGCCGCGCTCCAAAGCCAAATCCATCGGCATCTGCCTTCTGCTCTTGGCAGCGGTGGTTTGGACATTCCTTCCGTCCCTGCATAACGGTTTCGTCAACTTCGATGACGATTCCTACCTGTACGATAACGTTCACGTGCAAAGCGGGTTGAGCTGGCAAGGCATCAGGTGGGCATTTACCAACTTGCAGGAGGGCTTCTGGCACCCACTTACCTGGTTGTCCATTTTGGCGGATTACCAGTTATACGGACTTGATCCGCGGGGATATCATCTGACCAGCCTGATCCTGCACGCGGCCACCACCGTTCTGCTATTCCTGGCCCTGTGGCGGATGACCGGTGCGACCTGGCGAAGTGCCTTTGTGGCTGCGCTCTTTGGCTTGCATCCGCTGCACGTCGAGTCGGTGGCTTGGGTCTCGGAGCGCAAAGATGTGCTGAGCGGGACTTTCTGGGCGCTGACGCTCTGGGCGTACGCCCACTATGCGGAATGGAGACGGCAGAAGGCAGAAGGCAGAACAGAGAATACCGAAAGGGGGGCAGAAAAATCCAAAATCCAAAATCCAAAATCCGAAGGAAGCCCGAAGTCCGAAATCCGAATCCGGCGACGGAATCCTGGGAATTATTACGCCATTGCGCTAGGGTTTTTCGTGTGCGGGCTGATGAGCAAGCCGATGCTGGTAACCCTGCCCCTGGTGCTGCTGTTGTTGGATTATTGGCCGCTGGGCCGATTCAAACCACATACCCAACACTCAACATTTAAGACTCTCCTCCTGCTTGTTCGCGAGAAAGTTCCTTTCCTGGCCGTGGCCTTTGTGTTTGGCGTAGTCACCATCTGCGCCGTAAGGGGGGTAGGCGCTCTTGGGCCTGCCACCAGGTATCCGCTTCTCGGGCGCGTGCAAAACGCGCTCTATTCGTATTGGTGGTACATAGGAAAGACCGTTTGGCCGACTGACTTGGCGGTGTTTTATCCGTACCCGAAGGCGTTCTCGGTTTGGGTTTCGGCCGGGGCAGGACTGTTGGGGCTGGTGGTTTCAGCGCTCCTGCTCTGGGGAGCGCGGAAGCGACCTTGCTTGGCGGCAGGCTGGATTTGGTACGTAGTTACACTGTTACCCATGGCGGGATTAATCCAGGTAGGCGACTTCTCCCGAGCAGACCGGTTTGCGTATGTGCCGTTGATCGGGGTGTTCCTATTGCTGACGTGGGGTGCGTACGAGTGGGCGCGGCGGTGGCGACATGGAGTTGTTGGTCTCGCCGCGGCCGGGGCAGTCACACTTTTTATGTGTGCCTTTTGCAGCCGGCAACAGGTGGGCTATTGGAGAGACAGCGACATCCTCTGGCTGCACGCGCTGGACGTCACGAAGCATAATGACGTCGCCCATCACAATCTGGGGGTTGCTCTGCTCAGCAGGGGGGCTTTCGACGAGGCCATCCGGCATTTTGAAGCAGAGGTCCGGATCAACCCCGCGAGAAAGACGGCCCATCACAGCCTGGCCTGCGCGCTGCTCGGCAAACACCAGTTTGCGGAGGCCATCCACCATTTTGAAGAGGCACTGCGTGCGAATCCTGAGGACGGCACAATACACAATGATCTGGCCAACGCCCTGAGAGAAGTGGGGCGGGTGGAGGAAGCGATTCAGCACTATACCGAAGCACTGCGGAGAGACCTCAACGTCCCTCAGGTCCATTACAACCTTGGCTTGGCTCTGGCGAGCCGAGGGCACTACCGTGAGGCCGTAGCAGAGTTTCGGGAGGTCATTAGGCTTAATCCGAATGATGCGAATGCGTGCCAGCACCTGAATCGGGCGCTTGCTGGTCAAGATAAGCTCGAGCAAGCCGCGGAACCCTACCGCCGAGTGTTACGGACTAACCCCGACGATGCCCGGGCCCACGGCGACCTGGGGCGAGTGCTGCTCGAAGCAGGCCAACTAGACGAGGCTATGGAACAATGCGCTGAGGCTGCCCGGTTGGCCCCCCAGAGCCCCGAGGCCCAGTACCAATTGGGGGTGGCGCTGTCCCGGAAAGGGGAGGGGGCGAAAGCGGCGCGTCAGTTTGAGTTAGTGCTGAAACTCGATCCGAAATTCGCAGCGGCCCATTATGCCTTGGGGATCCTCCGCCAGCAGCAGCAGCAGATGCCCGAGGCGTTGAAGCATTGGCGGGAGGCGGCGCGGCTGGCACCGCAATGGCCCGATCCCCTCAACAATCTGGCCTGGGCGCTGGCGACCGATCCGAAGGCGCAATTCCGAGATGGGGCTGAGGCGGTGACGCTGGCGACGCGGGCACTGGCGTTAGCGGGCACCAACAACGTGGGTGTGCTGGACACGCTGGCGGCGGCGTATGCGGAGGCGGGGCGATTTGCGGAGGCTGCTTCGACCGCCCAACAGGCGCACGCGGCGGCAGTAGCGCAAGGACAGGCGGAACTGGCTGACCTGATTCAGCGACGCCTGGCGTCGTACAGTTCTAACCAGCCCTATCGGCAAGAACCAAACTCGCGCTAAGCCTAACTACGCAGTTGCAAGCCAGCTTTTCCCCCATCGCAGCCCTCTCACCAGGGGTGGCGGCTCAGGACGTGCCCGCGCCTCGCTGGGGGCTTCAGCAGGCTGCCCCAGTTGGCGGTTTGGACGTATAGATGGACGGAGGTCTCTGGCGAAACCAGTCAAGCATCAAACGGAAGCCCTCGGCGAAAGTGCGGCGCGGCTGCCAGTTCAACTGGGTGTGGATTTTCCGGTTGTCGCTGACCCACACATGTGCATCCCATGGGCGATTGGGGATGGCCCTCCAGACCGGCTCCGCAGCGAGGCACATCACCTGCCTGGCAACTGCCACAACCTCGCGCACGGTGGTCTGGACGCCGGTGCCGACATTGTAGATCGGGCCCCACTCAGGCGTGCGGACGGTGGCGGCCAGCAGGCAGGCTTCCACCACATCATCCACATAGACAAAATCGCGCGCCACTTCCGGGTCGGCCAATGGTGGCAATTGTCCCCTCAAGCCATGTCTAATGAGACTGGGTAGCAACCTTTCCGGGTCTTCATAAGGGCCGAAGACCGAATACAGCCGCAGGGTGGGCAGGTGAACCCGCTGGCTCTGGGCGGCGTAATGGCAACACATAGTGGACGACGCCTTGGTGATCGCGTAGTGGCTATTAGGCTCAACCGGCTCGCTCTCGGCGGGGGCGTGGTCCTTGAACCCGTATTCCGAGGAGGACCCCGTGTTGACGAAGGCCTCGAACCCAGTCTTCAGGCACGCGTCCAGCAGGCTCATGGTGCCTTGGATGTTCGTCTGTACCATCTGCTCCCAATCGGTTTGCCAGGAGTAGGCGCCATGTGCCGCGAGGTGGAAAATCCAGTCAGGCCGGATTTGGCCGACCACACGAGAGACGGCGTCCGAGTCGTGGAGGCGCAGTTCGTGAAGATGCAGGTCAGCGAGAATCTGCTCGATGCGCCACGGCTGGTAATTGGGCCGGACCAGGAGATGGAGATCATGGCCTTCGTGCAGCAAACGGCGGGCGAGGTTAGCGCCGACAAAGCCGGTGCCGCCGGTGAGGATGACTCGCTTCATAACGATGCCTTGGCGAGCGCGCCAGGCTTCTGTGCGACACAGTAAAGATTGCCCAAGGGCACCCACAGCCGCAGGCGCCCGAGGAAACGGCACTGCAGCCAGGTCAGTGGGGCGGCTTTCGATTCCGCTGGTAGAGGCAGGAGCCGTACCAGATAGCGGAGCGAGTACCGGTTGCGGACCGAGCCCACCTTGCGAATCCGGAATCCATGCGCTGTGAAGATGCGCGTCATCGTGGCGGGACTATACAGGTAGGTGTGCTCGATATCCACAATCGGGCTGCGTTCCCCGAGCAGTCGCGCCGAGACGGCGGTGACGTTGTGATTGAGCGCGAGCACCAGTCCACCTGGCCGGAGCGCGGCGAAACAGGCATCCAGCAAGGACGCCGGATCGGGCACGTGATCGAACACCTGAAAGAGGCAGATGACATCGAACTCCGCCGGGCCGAACAGCCCCGGGCGCATCAGGTCGCAGACAATCGAGTCGCGGACGTCGGGCGTCGCCTGGCTGACGGCGGCGCGGCTCGGCTCCACCCCGCGCACGGACCGATATCCCTGGGCCAGCGCTTGCTGGAGAAAGAAGCCATTCCCGCAGCCGATCTCAAGCAGAGCGCCCTTCTGTGCCCCGTAGTCATCCAGCCTGGCCAGATAGCGGCCATAGGTGCGCTTTAGGTCGGCGAGCTCGTCCGCGTAGGTGAACGCGCTCTGATCGTAGAGCTGCGCGAGCAGGGCCGGGTCGGCGATCGGGTCGGAGCGGACCAGTCCGCACGCATTGCACTGCACCAGGCGATAATGGACCCGGTCGGGGAGTCGGCGCGCCGAGAAGACCGCGGGGTTGAGAGCCCCGGGATCAAAGTTGGCGGGGTAAAGCTCAGCCGCGTTCCCCTCAGTCCCGCAGATCGCGCAGCGTGTGTTCGTCAGCTCAACCGCCTGCATCGTCAGTTCGCAGATCATCCGTTTCCGGTTTGGCGACGGCTGCCTTCAGTTGGGTGGCGCCGTTGTAGATCATCTAATCACTGCTTCCGACCGGGGGCCCCGATGTCGGAGTTTTCTCTTTCCCGGACTCTTTGGGGGCATTGAGAATGCTCTCGATGATGTATGGGGGGCGGCGTTTGACCTCGTCGTAAATATGAGCCAAATAGGAACCGATGATGCTCAGGCAGAGCAACTGGATGCCGCCCAGGAAGAGAACGAGCGTGATCAAGGTGGTGAACCCGCGCGGGGCGAGCCCGGGGAATAAGAGGCGCAAGGTCACCTGGACCAAAATCGCGAGGACGGAAAAGCCAACCGTGGCCAGCGCCAGCCAGGTGATGACATCCAACGGCGCATAGGAGAAGGAGAGGATGGCTTTGCGCGCCCACCCGAGATTCCGCAGCAGCGAGTTGGTGGTGCGCCCGAACATGCGCTCGGGCCGGACATACGGCACCCCGGTCTGCCGGTAGCCGACCCAAGCCCGCAAGCCCCGCAGGAACCGGTTGTTCTCCGGCAGGCTATTCAGGGCGTTGACCACGCGCCGGTCAATGAGCGAGAAGTCGCCTGCATCCAGCGGGATCGGCACGTAAGATGCCGAGCGGAACAGCCGATAGAACGCTTTGTAAGCGAGCTGCAGGAACCAGGTCGCCTCGCGCTGGACCCGCTCGCCATACACCACGTCGAAGCCCTCCTGCCATTTCTGGTAAAAGGACTCGATCAGCTCGGGGGGGTCTTGCAGGTCGCCGTCCAGCAGGATGACGGCTTGGCCGGTGGCAATGCGCATGCCGCTGGTGAAGGCGCTTTGGGAGCCGAAGCTGCGCGAGTGATTGATGACCACGACCCGAGGATCGCGCGCGGCCAGACCGGCTAGGACTTCGCGGGCGTTGTCGGGGCTGTCGTCGTTGACGAAGATGATCTCGTAGTCCACGCCGATCCTGTTGAAGACCGCGGTGAGGCGTTCGTGCATGATCGGCACGGCCGGCGCGTCGCGGTAGCAGGCGATGATCGCGCTTAGCTTTCTCCTGGATGGAGTAGTCATGGCTTGGTCTTCCTTAGCGTTTTCAGCGCTGCCTCAACCAGCTTCTCCGCTGAAAGTCCATAGAGATGGTGGAGGTAGCGCGGGCTGCCGGTGATGCCGTTCGGCAGGGTGCCTACGCCGCAGCGCACGAGGCTGACAGCGCAGGTCCCGCTCGGCGATCACCTCGGCCACCAGCGAGCCGACACCCCCGACGCGGTAATGGGCTTCCACAGTGAGGGCGACGGGATGCCGCCCCAGCAACTCGGCCAGCTCATCAACCGGCGCGGGGCTGATGCTGGCGGCGATTACCAGGCTGCAGGAAACCCCACGCTGGGCCAATGCCTGCGCTGCGGCCGCCGCCTCAGTGGCGACGCCGCCCATGGCAATCAATACGAGATCGGAACCTTCCTTAAGGCGCTGGAGCTTCCCCAGCTCGAATCGCCCCTCCAGGCCCGGCACTACCGCTTGGTCGTCTTTGCCGAGGCGGTAATAGACTGGACCGGGCAGGTTCCAGGTGGCCGCCAGGGCAGTGCGCGTTTGCCCGGCGTCGGCGGGTGCGATGACCGCAATCCCCGGCTGGGCGCGCATGACCGCGATGTCCTCCAAACCGTAATGGCTCAAACCATTGGTCCCGTATTCGAGCCCGCCACCAACGCCGACAATGCGCACTGGCAGGCGATGCTGGATCGGACCATTGCGGATGAATTCGTAGGGCCGCAGCACCGCGAAGGGAGTGATTGAATAGACGAAGGGGATAAAGCCCGCCTCCGCGAGGCCGGTGGCCAGCCCGACCATGTTCTGCTCCGCCACGCCCACGTTGAAGAACCGGCCCGGATAGGTGTCGGCGAACGGTTCCAGCGCCATATAACCCAGGTCAGCCGTCAACAGCAGGATGCGCGGGTCGCGCGCCGCGAGCTCGCTGAGGGTCTCGACGAAGGCCGTTCTCATGGCATCGCCTCGAGCTCCTGCAACGCCTGGCGGTATTCGGCATCCGACATCGGCCAGTAGTGCCACTTGATTTGGCCTTCCATGTACGAGACGCCTTTGCCGAAGGTGGTGCGCGCGATCAGCACGTGCGGCGGGCCGGTGGCCGTATCGAGAGCGGCAAGGGTCTCTTTCAGGGCGGCAACGTCATGGCCGTCCACCTCGTGAACGTCCCATCCGAAAACGCGCCAGCGTTCGCCCAGCGGCCGGAGCGACAGAACCTGGTCCGTGTAGCCCAGCGCCTGCTGGCCGTTGAGGTCCACGATGGCGATGAGGCTGGCCAGCCGATGGTGCGCGGCGAACATGACGGCTTCCCAGACGGAGCCTTCGTTGCATTCCGCATCGCTCAGCAGGGCGAAGGCGCGGCGGGGAGACTGCTGCAGGCGCGCCGCCAGCGCCGCGCCCGCGGCCAGCGACAGCCCCTGGCCAAGCGAACCGGTGGCAAAATCCACTCCCCGCAACCCGTATTCCGGATGCACACCCAGCAAAGAGCCGTCGCCGCAATAGGTGTCGAGTTCCTGCTGGCTGAGCCATCCTTTCAGGTAGAGCGCCGCATGGACAGCCAGCATCGCGTGGCCTTTGCCCAGCACGAACCGGTCGCGCTCGGGATCCTTCGGGTCGGTTGCCCGGAGCACGCCCCCATAAAGTACGGCGATGATGTCGGCCACGGACAAGGCTGGGCCGATGTGACCCACATTAGCCCGTTTCGACTGCTCGAGGATCACGCGTCGAATCTGCCTGGCCATGGAATCCGTCATTAAAGCGCTGTTACGATAGAGGGCGTGCAGCCGCAGTCAAGGCGGTAGTGGTCCGGGTTCGTGGTCCGGGTTAAGGTGGTGAGGCTTGCGCAGCGGGGGGAACTCATTCAGGCTGCAACGGAGTGAAGCGGAACAAGACGCGCCCGTCGGGCAGCTCGAACATGGCGGCGGAGTCAGTCGCAAAGGCTGGTTCCGGCGGCCAGGGACGGCTGGTGGCAAATGAAATGGGGGTTGGCGCGCGTTTCGCCTGGAACCGGGATGGGCTCTTTGGCTTGCTGCTGGTGCTGGCCACACTGATTGCCTACCAGCCGGCTTGGTTTGGACAACCAATTTGGGACGACGATGCGCACCTCACCCGGCCGGACCTTCGTTCGTTGGCCGGCTTGGCGCGCATGTGGGTTGAGCCGGGGGCGACACAGCAGTACTACCCATTAACCTTCAGCGCTTTCTGGGTGCAACACCAGCTGTGGGGCGATTCGACGCTGGGCTACCACCTGGTGAATATCCTGCTGCACTGCCTTTGCGCCCTGCTGTTCCTGAAGATCCTGCGACTGCTCAAGGTGCCAGGAGCGTACCTGGCAGCGAGCATCTTCGCCCTGCACCCGGTGCATGTGGAGTCGGTGGCCTGGATAACGGAGCTGAAGAACACCCTGTCGGGTGCATTCTATCTCGGCTCGGTGCTCGCTTACCTGGATTTTGACCGGTCCAGAAAGAAGGGCCCATACGCGCTGGCCTTAGGACTGTTCGCGCTTGGCTTGCTGACCAAGACGGCGATTGCGACCTTGCCGGCAGGAATGTTGGTGGTTTTCTGGTGGCAGCGGGGGCGATTGTTCTGGAAAAAGGATGTGGTGCCGCTGGTGCCCCTCTTCCTGGCGGCACTTGCCGCCGGTGCAGTAACCGCCTGGCTGGAACAGAAGATCTTCGGCGCCACCGGCGAGGAATTTCAGTTGTCCGTGCTCGAACGCTGCCTGGTCGCCGGGCGCTCGATCTGGTTTCATCTGGGGAAGCTCTTCTGGCCGGCCGACTTGGCCTTCATGTATCCCCGCTGGCCGATCCGCCAAACGGTGTGGTGGCAGTACCTGTACCCGGCAGCGGTGCTGCTGCTGCTGGGGGGGTTGTGGGCATGGCGACGACAGAGCCGCGCGCCGCTGGCGGCGCTGCTCTTCTTCATGGGCACGCTCTTCCCGGCGCTAGGTTTCTTCAACGCCTATTCATTCTGCTACTCCTTTGTCAATGATCATCACCAGTATCTGGCGAGCCTGGGAATCATCGCTGCCGCCTCAGCCGCGGCGGCGCTCTTGTTGGGCCGGTGGGCTTGGTGGGCAAAGGCGCCGGGCAACTGGCTACGCTTGGCACTCCTCGCGATTCTCGCAGGCTTGACCTGGCGGCGCGCCGGCGTTTTCCGAGACGACGAAAGCCTCTGGGGGGATACGCTGGCCAAGAATCCCGGCTGCTGGATGGCCCACAATAACTGGGGGATTGACCTTGCCGCGCAGGGCCGACTGGATGAAGCCGCTGCTCACTACCGGGCTGCGCTGGAAGCCAATCCGCGCCTCGCGGAAGCCATGCTGGGACTGGGCGCCGTGCTGGATACCCAAGGCAGAACCGATGAGGCCTTGAGGCAATATTTTGCCGCCGTTGAAGCCAAGCCTGACTTCGCCGAAGCCCATAACAACCTCAGCAGTATTTATGTGAAACGGGACGACGCCCAACTGGCGCTGCGGCATGCCAGCGAAGCCGTTCGCCTCAGGCCGAACTATGCCGAGGCACACTACAACCTGGGCAACGCCCTTAACCTGCAGGGCAAACTGGCGGAAGCCGCCGTCGAATATGCGACTGCCGTCCGGCTCAAGGCGGGCTATGCCGAAGCGCACTACAACCTCGGCGGCGCCCTGTTGCGACTCGAACATCTGAAGGAAGCCGCCGCCCATTTCTCCGAGGCCCTCCGGCTCCAGCCAGCCAATGCCGCCGCACACAGCAAACTGGCCTTTATCCTGGAGCGACAGGGCAAGACCGCCGAAGCCATCCTCGAGTATCAGGCGGCCCTGCGGCTGCGGCCGGATTTGATCGAAGCGCTGCGGAACCTGGCCTGGATTCGAGCGACCCACCGCGATGCTCAGGTTCGCGACGGCGCCGAAGCGGTGCGCCTGGCTGAGCAGGCCGTCCGGCTGACGCGGGAGCAAGATGCCCGCGCTTTGGACGCACTGGCGGCGGCGTATGCGGAGGCGGGGCGGTTTACGGAGGCCGCGGCCAGTGCTCGGCGAGCTCAGGCGGCAGCGGCGGCACAGGGGCAGCCGGAGCTGGCGGAGCAGATCGGTCAGCGCCTGGCACTCTACGATGCCGGCCAGCCGTACCGGCAAGCGCCGGGTGCTCGCTGAGCATCCTTGCTTCTGTATTTCGCGGAACAGGGCTTGGAATTCGGGTGCTCTGTATCGCGCGCGGAGCCCTTTGTCGCAACCTTTGTCGGCTCCTTTGGCGTTTGTTCCACCCGCTCACATCCGCACAACCTCCCTGCGATCCTCTCCCAAAGACACTGGTCGCCAGGCGCGGGGCGGGAAAGCCTGCGCTACAAATCGCGCTGCCACTGGCGGGTCGGCTGTCGCGCCCTTCCAAGCCAGACAGCATGTCCAGCCAATAGACAGGCAACGACGCCCGGAATCTGATTGTAATCGGCCGGCGGCGCGGCCTAGGCTGCGTCAAAATGTAGCGTGGCTGCTGTGTGGAGCGTAGTGCCCCGCCACTCCAGCCACCGCCATAACAACCAACGTCCTGGCAATGAAAAGAAATCAACAAGTCCCAATCCTAATCGCAACCGCATTCCTGTCCCTCACCTCGTGGTGTACCCCGAACGCCTTCGGCAGCGGCAGCCTCGTCGCCATACCCACACTCGAGGGTGATACCAGCAACGAGGCGCGCGCCATCACACCGGATGGCGTGTTCGTGGTCGGCCTTTCCGGCGCGGCCGCCGGATTCCTCTATAATATGACCAACGGTTACCTCGTCCAACCAGTTGATCCCATTGTCATCGGGGCTAAAATCTTGACCGGCGTGGGCTACCGTACCGATACGAATCAAGTTCCCTCGGTGCCGCAACTTATTGTCTCCGGCCTTGCCACCAATGGGGCGCCCAATTTCTTCACCGCCTGGATGACGCCCGACGGCGGGACGAACTGGGATTACGCGAGTCAGTATTCTGGCGGCAAGAAGCCAACGGTGCCGCTGGCGAATTCGCTGGCAGGGAGCGCGTGGGATGTTTTCCACTGCACGTGGACGGATCAAGGCCCCGCGATCGGCGACAATTGGCAATTGTATGTCGGCGAGTTTTCCGGCTGGTGGGTGACGGCCGGCTGGGACGTAAAAGGGGTCCCGAAGCCTAACAGTTTTACACAAATGAACGGCATTTCCGGCAACGGGCGGGCTGTCGGTTGGCGGCAGAATTCAGGGGCCTACATCACCTACATTGCCGACTACAATGGACCGGACACCGCGGGATCAATTTGGAGCTGTAGGGGCCTGGATGGCACGACGTCGGGGCAGACGTATTCGGTCAGTGCCGATGGCACCGTCATCTTCGGCATATCGCCCAAGAGCGTGGCCACAGGGGCAACCAACTACGGTTTCAAGGCGACGTTCAATACGGCTTTTCCTGGCGCAGCGACGCAACTGAGCACCAACCAGTTGCCCAACTTTTCCGATGCGACGGGGGCTACCAACACGTCGGATGTTATCAGCCTGGCCATCCCGTTCGGCTGCACGCCGGACGGAAAGCTCGCGGTGGGCATGACCTACCGCGGCCGGGAGAAGGCCGTGCTCTGGGATGCCAGTGACACGGACGCCACCAAGTGGACGATCACCGACCTGACGGACTTGGCCAAGGCCCGCGGGATTCTGGGCAGCTTCACCAACCTTTCCCGGGCGTATAGCATCGGGACTGATTCCTATGGGCAGAAGGTGATCGCGGGCATGGGCGTGGATGCCACCAATAATACGCGCGCGTTCGTAATGTCCGTCCCGCCGGCGGTGAAAATTACGACCACCCCGCAGAAGTACACCTTCACCATCCAGAGCGTGACGGGCAGGACTTACTATCTCGAGTTTACCCCCAATGTGGTTCCCACTTCCTGGTCCACACTCGGTTCCACCCCGGGCACCGGGAACCCGGTCACGCTCACCGATCTGAATCCAACCAGCCCAAGACGGTTCTATCGCGTGAGAATCCAGTAATGTCGGCCAGCATTCCTGGCTTGGCTAATTAGCCAGGTTGAGGCTGAACACACCAGGGCGCGCAGATCTTCCCTGCGCGCCCTGTTTCTTCGGTAGCGTCGGCGTGGTCGAGTCCCTCCCGGTAGTTGACCTGGTGGAGGACGCCTTGCGCCTCAATGCCGGCGCCATGGAACGCCACCACGTCCAGGTCATCCGCGAATACTTCGAAGTCCCCCTGATCCTGGTGGACAAGCACAAGGTGCTGCAAGTACTGGTGAACCTCATCCGGAATGCCAAGTACGCCCTGGACGACCGTGGACACACCGACAAGCGCTTGGTTCTCCAGGTGGGCCTGAATGGAAATGACATGGTGAAGATTTCCGTCATTGACAATGGCATCGGCATGCCGCCCGAGCACCTGACACGGATTTTCGAGCACGGCTTCACCACCCGCATGGAAGGCCACGGGTTCGGCCTGCACAATGGCGCCTTGGCCGCCAAAGAACTGGGCGGCTCATTGAAGGCCCACAGCGACGGGCCGGGCAAAGGCGCGACCTTTACCCTCGAACTCCCCCGCCACCCCCGGGAAAGGGACCCCGGCGCCGAACGCCCGCCAGACATAACTAACCCGCCGGTTGCGTCAGTCGGGCGGCTATCCTACCTTCAATCCGGCTCGGCCTTACGGCCGCGCTGATGCCACCATTATGAACGCGCGAACAATCACCGCAGCTCTGCTGATAACGGGCCTGCTGCTGCCCCGCAACGCCAGTCACGCCGTCGATCCTGCCTCGTCGCAGCGTCCCCCCGCCCCAGGCAAGAAGCTGGTCGCGCACATTTACAACTCCGGCTTTCCTGAGGGGCATGATACCTACAATGGCATGGGGGCGGCCAGCGATGGGAAGATTTACTACGTCCTCAGTTCCGAGTCCTACGACGTGGCCGCCCACATGTTCAGCTTCGACCCGCAAACGAAGAAGATTCAACACCTGGGCGACCTCACCGCCGCCTGCGGCGAGCAAGGCGCCAAGGCCATTCCGCAGGGCAAGAGCCACGTGAATTTCGTCGAGGCCAACGGCAAGCTCTACTTTGCCACCCACATCGGTGTTTATAGCATCGTAGACGGGCGGGAGACCATGGGCGTCCCTCCCGAAGGTTACAAACCATACCCCGGCGGTCATTTCCTCTCCTTTGACCTGCGCACGGGGAAGTTCGAGGACCTGGCCCTCAACCCCAATCACGACGGGATCATCTCCATGACAATGGATCCCAAGCGTGGTCGCCTCTACGGCTTGACCTGGCCCTCAGGCCACTTCCTGCGCTACGATGTCGCCGCGAGGGAACTCCGCGATCTCGGCCCCATCCCCGGACAACTGCCTGACGTGCCCGTTTACCGTGCCCTTTGCCGCTCGCTGGTCGTCAACCCGGACGATGGGTCAGTCTTCTTCACGACCGTTGACGGCCTGATCCTGCGCTATCTCTATGACCGCGACGCCCTCGAAATTATCCAGGGTGAGGACATGAAGAAGGACTACTTCGGCTCGTTCGATCCGAGCAAGCCCGGGCACATGGGCTACAACTGGCGGCAGGCCTTTTGGTATACCCCCGACAAGATGATCTACGGCGTCCACGGCAACTCCGGCTACCTCTTCCGCTTTGATCCCGCCGGGCCGCGCGTCGAGGTGCTGGACCGGATCACCTCCGAGCCGTCCAAACGTTGTGGGATGTTCGACCAATTCAGTTTCGGGTATCTGGGCTTTGCCCTGGGGCCCGATGGCCAGACGATTTATTATCTGACGGGCGGGCCAATTTACATTGACGGAAAGCGAGTGACGGGCAAGGCCACGACCGCCAAGGGCGAAGCCAAGGGACTGGAAGACCTGCACTT
The DNA here is from genome assembly GCA_963822005.1 of uncultured Verrucomicrobiae bacterium. Classification (GTDB taxonomy): domain Bacteria; phylum Verrucomicrobiota; class Verrucomicrobiia; order Limisphaerales; family UBA8199; genus PALSA-1440. Next base: position 214,140 of record CAWGGD010000034.1, read on the forward strand.
GATCACCTGGCACATTCCCACTAGCAAATACACCGATCGTGGCGCCATCTTTTACCAGAACGGCGAGCGGCCCTTATACGTCAATTCGATCGCCGTCGGCAAAGATGGCACGGTGTATTCACTGGGCCGCACCACGAAAGACGGCAAGACCCGCGCGGACCTGTTCAGCGTGCCGGGCTCGTTGGTCAAGACAGTCCCACGCTAGCCCCGGGTGCATCACTGCCACCTGCAATGTGAGGTGACACATGGTCGGCGTTTCGTGCTCAGAGCAGAAGATCCGGGTGAGCGCCAGAGCGCAGCGGGCAGGGGTTGCTTCGTCACCGGAGACACGTTATTCTGGGTCCATGTTCGGGTGTCAGATTCCCAGTCACAGCCTTCGCGCCTTCGCGTCTTCGTTGTTCCTCCTGTTGCTCGTCGCGGCGAGCACCCCCGCCTGGGGCGCCACCGACATACCCATAGATGCGCCGGAGGACGCCGTCATGGCCGGGCCGGCGGAGATTCAGGAGATGCAGGACTGGGCCAGTGTGGCCTTCACCGGTCGCCGGCCGCTTGAGCGTGAGCCCGCCGTGCGGGTCGAGCTCCGCCGCCAGGACCACAGCGCGCTGGGCTTCGGCCAATCCTGCATGGAAACGCCCCTCAAGATCCGGCAGCGCAAGTTCAGCCACGGCCTGGGCACCCATGCCAACAGCGAGATTGTCCTCCATCTGCCGCCGGAGGCGCAGGAGTTCAAGGCCTTTGCCGGCATTGATAACAACCCCGACACCGAGGGCCTGCGCGGCTCGGCGCAGTTCAGCGTCGAGATCGCCGGCCAGGAGGTCTTCCGCAGCCGGACTCTGCGCGCCACCAACGCCCCGTTGCCGATCAGCCTCTCCCTGCCCGTCGGCACGCGCCAGCTCACACTCAAGGTGGATGCCACCGCCGACGGTTCCAGCCATGACCAGGCGGATTGGGCCGATGCCTGCGTCGTCACCCGCACGGGCAAGGTCTGCTGGGCCGATGAAGATCGCCAGCCCTTGACGGCCACGGCGACGCCTTTCTCGTTCCGCTACGGAGGCGCTTCTTCTACCAACTTCCTCAGAAACTGGCCGCGCACCTCCGAAACCAGGGACAACCCGACCCGCATCAACCATGACGTGACCTGGACCGACCCGAAAACAAAGCTGCGCGTGCGCGCCACCGTCACCGCCTTCAAACGCTACCCAGCCGTCGAGTGGGTGCTCGAGTTCGAGAACCTCGGCTCGCAAGACACGCCACTATTGGCGGATGCGCAAGCCCTCGACCTCCAACTCCGCACCGGCCTTTTCCGTAAGCCCGTCCGCTTGCACCAACTGATAGGGGATGTCTGCGGTGAGCGCTCCTTTCTGCCGTTCGAAACCGAGGTCGAGCCCGGCAAGAACTTAACGCTGGCGCCCGAGGGCGGACGCTCTTCCAACGGCGCGTTCCCCTTCTTCAACGTCCAGTATGGCGACGCGGGTCTGATCGCCGCCATTGGTTGGTCGGGGCAGTGGCGGGCTTCCCTCGCGCGCTCCGCCGGCGGGCCGACGACCGTGCGCGCGGGCATGGAAACCCTCTCGTTGTGCCTGCACCCGGGCGAGAAGATTCGCACCCCGCGCATCCTCATCCTGCCGTGGAAGGGCGACCGGCTCGTGGCGCACAATCGTTTCCGGCGCCTGATGCTGTTCGAGTACGTGCCGCGGCAGAACGGCCGGCCCCTCCCGTTGCCCGTCGCCCTCCAATGCTTCGACCGCTACAACGGCACGCGCCCCGATTGGGGAACCGAAGCTGCCCAGATTCACGCGGCCAAGGCGGCCTACAACGCCGGCTGCGACACGCACTGGCTCGATGCCGCCTGGTTCGAGGGCGGATTCCCCAATGGCGTCGGCAACTGGTTCTGCCCGCCCCAGCGGTTTCCCAACGGCCTCAAGCCCATCAGCGATGCCTGCCACCAGTTGGGCCTCAAGTTCATCGTCTGGTTCGAGCCGGAGCGCGTCGCGCCCGGCACTCAGATCGCCCGCGAACACCCCGAATTTGTCTTCGGCGGCGACAAAGGCGGGCTGTTCAGACTTGACGATCCCGTCGCCCGACGCTGGCTGGCCGACCTGCTGTCGCGCCGCATCACCGACTTCGGCGTGGACATCTACCGCAATGACTTCAACCTTGATCCGCTCCGTTACTGGTGGCAGGCGGATGCCGCGGGCCGGCAGGGCTTCACCGAGATCCGCTATGTGGAAGGCCAATACGAGCTCTGGGACGAGCTGCTCGCTGGACACCACGGGTTGAGCATTGACAATTGCGCCAGCGGCGGCCGGCGGATTGACCTGGAAACCTGCCGCCGCTCCGTGCCGCTCTGGCACAGCGATACCGGCTGCTCCCCCGGACACGCGGACTGGAACCAGGCCCACCTCTACGGCCTCAGCCATTACGTGCCGCTGTTTGGCGCCTGCGCCTGGACGCCCGATGTCTACGAACTCCGCAGCGCCGCCACCGCCGGCCTCATCTGCCAATTCGCGATCCACGACGAGAAGTTCTCCTCCGATTCCGCCCGCGCCGCCCTGACCGAAGTGAAGGAGAACCGGAAATACTGGTATGGCGATTTCTACCCGCTCAGCCAGTGCCCGCCCGGCCCCGGCGCCCTGATCGCCTGGCAGCTTCACCGCAGCGACCTCAACTCCGGCATCGTGCTGGCCTTCCGCCACCGCGAATGTCCTTACCCAGTCCTGCAAACCGGCCTGCACGGGCTCAATTCCCAGAACTCCTACCTCGTGGACACCTTCGAGGAAGGCCGCACCAACCAACAGCGTACGCTCACCGGCAAGCAGCTCATGAACAACGTCGAGCTCCGGATGGGCCGACGCGGCACCAGTCTCCTGGTCCGTTACAAGCCGCAACCTTAGCCGTGTCCAACCAGCATGAGTTCCACCGGTTCAGCGCCGCCGGCTTCAGACGCGTGGTTTGTCACCACGCATTGGTCCGTCGTCCTGTCGGCCCGCGAGCCAGATTCGCCACACTCCGCCGCCGCGCTTGAAACCCTCTGCCGCACGTACTGGTATCCACTTTACGCGTACCTGCGGCGCCAGGGCCGTCCGCCGCACGACGCGCAAGACCTGACGCAAGGCTTTTTCGCCCGCCTGTTGCAGAAGGATTACCTCCAGGCCGCCGCCCGCGAGAAAGGCCGGTTCCGCACCTTCCTCCTGGTGGCGTTCAAGCGCTTCCTGGCCAACGAATGGGACCGCGAACACGCCCAAAAACGGGGCGGCTTCGCGTCTGTCGTGCCGATTGATGAGCACTTGGCAGAATCCCGCTTCGCCGCCGAGCTGTCGCACAACCTCCCGCCCGACGTCCTCTTCGACCGGCACTGGGCCATGACCTTGCTGGAGCGCACCATGACGCAGTTGCAGGAGGAATACGTCGCCTCCGGCCGCGCGAAGCTATTCGAATACCTGCAAAGCTGCCTCGCCCGCGAAGAATCGGCCTTGCCTTACGCTGAGATCGCCGCCCGACTGAACCTTACGGAGGCCGCCGTCAAGATGGCCGTCCACCGCCTGCGCGCCCGTTACCGCGACATCCTCCGCGCCGAAATCGCCCACACCGTCTCCTCCCCGGACGAAGTCGAAGAGGAAATCCGCCATCTCTTCTCCGCCTTTGGGCCGTGAGCCTGCCTCTTGTAGGGAGGACAAGCCAGTTTGTGGAGTTGTTCACCGCATAGCCGCCGTTGTAGCCGTTGTCGAAATGGTCATCGCAGCAATAATTGGCGCTGTTGGAATCGGTCGCGCTCCCAAACGGGCTGTTGGGTCGGAAGTCGCTGCGCGTCGGGTACAACCAGTAGCCACCGGCGCCTGCGTTGAGGGACGCGTCGTAGTAGGCCGCCTTGTACCACTCGTTCTCACTCGGCAGTCCGAAGGTCGCATCTGGGTTCCGCACGAACACGCCGCTAGTCGCCCCGCTGAGCGTGTAAGCCCCCCGTCTCTGTTGTCCCGGCGCCCTGCCCCCCGGTCGGCTGCCCGTTCTGCAGCCAGTTGGCAAACCGCGCTGCGTCGAACCAGCTCACCAGAGTCACTGGGCAATTCACAGTCGCTTCTGGTTGAAAGGTCTGCTGCTTTCCCTTAGCTTTTGGCCGCGGGCCATGCTCGCAGGTCGTACATGAATTACAAGACAATAGTGGGTGGGTCCGACCAAAGAGTTTCTAACCTGCCGGAACGCCAGGGCTGGTCCAGCATGGTCGAGCGTTTCCCCCTCTCCCCGAGGGAGAGGGATGGGGTGGGCGCAGACGTGTGCCGCCGCCTGTGGCCACAGGCATGGCGAAATCTGCTCGTCCTCACGTTGGCCTTCAGTGGGCTTCCCAGCCACGCCGGGTCAAGGTCCGCCGTCGCACCCGACGGCTGGCAAACACTCTCCCCGAGGGAAGAGATCCGTCCCGAGTTCAGCTACACTGCGAAGGGCGGGCCCTCGGGCAAGGGTTCGTTTGTCATCCGCACCGGCAAACTGGAGGGGATGGACGGCCACTGGGCTAAGACGTTCCCGGTGAAAGGCGGCCAATGGTATCGCTTCTACGCGCTGCGGCGAGTGGAGCATGTGCCCTCGCCCAGGCGCTCCGTGCTGCCGCGTGTTCTCTGGCGCGATGACCACAACCGTTCGCCGCACCGCGACGAGCCGGGTGCTCGCAGCTACGCCCCCAGCGTGCCGCCGGGCTCCGAACCGGAGTACCCCACAGACGGGCCAACGGACCCGGCTGGGTGGACTGCGGTCGAGGGTGTCTATCGCGCACCGTCAAAAGCCACGCACGCCATCGTGGAACTCTATTTGCGCTGGGCGCCGCGGGCACAGGTGGAATGGAGCGAGGTCTTGTTCGCCGAGACGGCGCCGCCCACGCCGCGCAAGGTGCGGCTGGCGACGGTGCATTACGTTCCGAAGGGCGGGAAGACCGCGATGGAGAGTTGCCGCCAGTTCGCGCCGTTCGTCGAGGAGGCCGCGCGGCAGAAGGCGGACCTGGTGGTCCTGCCTGAAACGATCACTGCCACCGGCAACGGCATTTCCTACCTTGACGCCGCGCAGCCGGTGCCCGGACCGGCCAGCGATTACTTCGGCGACCTGGCGCGGAAGCATGGCCTGTACCTCGTCGCCGGGCTCGTCGAGCGCGAGAAGCATCTGATCTACAACGTCGCCGTGCTGATCGGGCCGGATGGCAAGCTGATCGGCAAGTACCGGAAGGTGGCGCTGCCACGGACCGAGATCGAGGCGGGCATTATGCCCGGGCACGACTACCCGGTGTTCGAGACGCGCTTCGGCAAGGTGGGGATGATGGTCTGCTACGATGGCTTCTTCCCGGAAGTGGCGCGGCAACTGAGTCTGCGCGGGGCCGACGTGATCGCCTTTCCGGTGGCCGGCTGCAACCCGCTGCTGGCGGCGGCGCGCGCGTGTGAGAACCACGTCTTCCTGGTTAGCAGCACCTACACGGATGTGCCGGCCCATTGGATGATCTCGGCCATCTACGATCGCGAAGGCCAAGTGCTGGCGCAGGCCAAGGAGTGGGGCACGGTGGCCGTCGCTGAAGTGGACCTAGCCCAACCGCTCTATTGGTCGAGTCTCGGCGATTTCAAGGCCGAGAATCCGCGCCACCGCCCCGTCTGGCCGGGCGAGAAGGAATAACCATCGCCCAGCGCCGGCCGCAGACATTGAATGTGGGGGACGGGAAACGTGTCCAACTGGACAGTGCCGACCAACGGCACCATCTGCGCTGCGGAGAGAATGCTCCCACTGGGGCCGGCAGTGGCATGGTCGAAAAGAACCCAGCTCAAACCGCATCGCCGGTTCGAAAAGTCACCTCGTTGGCCCGGAGGACAATCACCCCCCTGCTGGTGATGCAGTTGGCCCAAGCCCAGTTGTGGTGCTGGCGGACCTGTTCCGCCTTCAGGACAGGGTTATCCGCCGTCGTGTGCGCATCGGCGACGACGATGATCCCGAAGTCTTTGCTCGCCGCGCTGCGCAGGGTGGAGTCAACGCAGAAGTCGGTGGCGAAACCCATCAGCAGGAGGGTAGTGATACCGCAGGCGCGGAGTTCGGCTTCGAGCGAGGTGCCGTAGAACGTGTCACAGGTGGTTTTGCGGAGGGTCACGTCGCCGAGGCGAACGTGGAGGTCGGGGTGCAGCTTCCAGCCTTCTGTGAAAGGGGCCAGGTCCTCGTCGTTCGGCCCGCCGTCGTGTTGAATGAAGATGACTGGGGCCCCGGCTTGGCGGGCCTTGGCGGTGACGTCGTTGACCCGGGCGATGACGGCCTCGGCCTCCACCGGGGCGGGCTTAGCGCCGAACAGGCCGACCTGAACATCAATCACCAGGACGGCCGTGTGGCTAGGCACGCTGGGCTGCATCGGCATTGCTAAGCCCGCCGGTCGCGAATGGCGGTGAGAATGTCCGCTACGGCTTCCGCTTTCGGCTTGGCGCCGAGGCTGCCTTGGCCGTGGACGCGGACGCTGACGGCGTTGGCGGCCATGTCGCGCGGGCCGATGACCAGCATGGTGTGGACCTTGGCTTGCTCGGCCTGCTGAATCTTGCCGTTGATCTTGTCGTTGCTGTAGTCGCCCTCGGCGCGGATCATGTTGGCGCGCAGCTCCTGGACAATGGCCTTGGCGTAGTTCACCAGCGCCTCCTCCTCGCCGATGGTCAGCACGCGCACCTGTTCGGGCGCGAGCCAGAGCGGGAAGTTGCCGGCATAATGCTCGATCAGGAAGCCGATGAACCGCTCGTGGGTGCCGAGCGGGGCGCGGTGGATGCACAGGGGCGTCTTCTCAGTGTTGTCCTTGTCGCGGTAGCTGAGGCTGAATCTTCGGGGCTGGGCGAAGTCCACCTGGTTGGTGGCCAGGGTGAACTCGCGGCCGATGACGCTCCAGACCTGCACGTCAATCTTCGGCCCATAGAACGCCGCCTCGTTTGTGACCTCGACGTAATTAATGCCGGAATTCTTGAGGACGTCCCGGACCATGTTCTCGGTCTGGATCCACAGCTCGGGCTCATTGACGTACTTCTTCCCCAGCCCCTCCTTGCCGTGGGTGCTGAAGCGCATCACGTATTTCTCGATGCCGAAGATCTTGAAGTACTTGAGGTACATCTCGTTCACGGCGTTGAACTCCTGCGCAAACTGCTCCGGGGTGCAGTAAATGTGCGAGTCGTTCATGTTCATCGAGCGCACGCGCATGAGGCCGAACAGCTCGCCCGATTGCTCGTAGCGGTAACAGCAGCCGTATTCCGCCAGGCGCAGGGGCAGGTCCCGGTAACTGCGCGGCTCCGCCGCAAAGATGCGGTGGTGGTGCGGGCAGTTCATGGCTTTGAGGTAGTAGCGGGTCGTGAGCTTATCAATGGCTTCCGCCGCTTCAGCCTGTTGCTTGTCCCAATGGGCAATCTTCTCCGCGTCGCCGGTTGCCGCCAGCTCCTGCTTCTGGTGAACTGCGAGCTGGATACGTGACTCCAGGAAGCGCTTGTCCGGGCGGTCTTCCTCTTCGATCAGCTCCATCGGAGGAAACATTGACTCCGCGTAATATGGCAAGTGGCCGGAGGTCTTATACATCTTCTCCTTGGCAATGTGCGGCGTCTTGACGCGCACATAGCCGGCCAGGAACTCGGTCTCCTTCGCCAGCTTCTCCAGTTCCTCGACAATGGCGGTGCCCTTGGGCAGCCACAGGGGGAGGCCCGGGCCAGTGAGGTCGGCGTCAATGGTGTAGAGGCCCATCTCGGCGCCGATCTTGCGGTGGTCGCGGCGTTTGGCCTCCTCCAGCATCTTGAAGTAGGCCTCCAGCTCGGTCTTGTTCTTGAAAGCGGTGCCGTAGATGCGCTGGAGCTGCGGGTTCTTCTCGTCACCCTTGTAGTAGGCGCTGGCGACGCTGGTGAGCTTGTAGGCGCCGATGTTGCCGGTGCGCATGACGTGCGGGCCGGCGCAGAGGTCAATGAAGTCGCCGTTCTTGTAATAGGAAATAGGTTCCCCATCGGGGATGTCCGCGAGGTTGCCGAGCTTGAACTTGCTCGGGTTGCCCGGCCGCTCGCTCAAGCCGCCGAGCCGGCCGCTCTCGGAGTCCTTGACGGCCTGCTCGCGCGTGACGACGATCTTCTCGAAGGTGTGGTTGGCCTTGATCTCCTTCTTCATCTCGGCCTCGATGGCTGGGAAATCCTCGGGCGTGATGCGGTGCTGGAGGTCCGCGTCGTAGTAGAAGCCGTTTTCGACAGGCGGCCCGGCGGCGAACTGGGCGTCGGGCCAGAGTCGCAGGATGGCGGTGGCCATCACGTGCGCGCAGGAATGGCGCAGCCGCTCCAGGTCGGTCATCTTGTCACGGTCGTCAATTGTTTTCCGTTCAGCTTGCATACCCACTATTTAACCACAGATGAACACAGATGGACACAGATTCTTACGGGTGCGGGCAGCCGGTTTCAGAGGACAATGCGCTCCCATTCAAGGCGGGGGTGCTTGAAGTTGAGGACTAGACCCACTCGGAGCTTTGTGATGCGGAGGTAGTTGAGCATCTGGCCGCGCTCGGCGTCGGTGATGCGGTCAATGACCTTCGCATCCACGATGACCTGGTCGTATGCAATCAGGTCGGGGACGAAAAGCCCCACGCGCTCCTGCTTGTAGAGCACCTCGAACTGGCGCTGCTGGGTGAAGCTGATGGTCCGCAAGCGAAACTCGACGACGAGGGCGTTTTCGTAGCATTTCTCGTTAAGGCCGTGGCCGAGTTCGTTGAGCACCTCAAACGCACAACCGATGATGTTGTGCGTTTCCTCCTTGAGCAGGAATGCGGTATTGTTCCCACTCTGCAAGTCCGACTGCTTCTTATCTGTGTTTATCTGTGTCCATCTGTGGTTGCGTTACATCTCTTTGGCGGCCTTGGCCAGGCGGCGGCGGAGGTCCTCGCGGTTGCGGGCGTCGTAGAACTCAGCGGGGTTGTAGTCGTCGGTCAGGACACGGCCATGCTCGGGCGACGGGTCCACGAGGCCGGCGTAAGTGGCTCCGGTGTCGCGGAGCACATCCGGATGGACCTTCGTCAGGTCCGGCGGGTGGACGAAGGCAAGCGCGGGGCGGTCCGACGCGACGAAGAAGATGCCGCCGTCACCGCTGGTGTGTACTCGCACCGAACGGAAGACGGCTTTCAAGGTGTTGTTGAGGGAGGCGGCGAAGAAATCCTTGCCGTCTTCCAGGTTGCCGAAGCTGTTGATGACGAGCGTGCCGCCAGGGCGCAAGACGCGCCGGACGGAGGCGAAGGCTTCCCGCGTCAGCAGGTGTGAGGGGGAGGAATCGCCCAGGAACGCGTCGAGGATGACGGTGTCGTATTGCTTGCGGCAGCGGTTCAGGAAATGGCGGCCATCGTCCAACGTCAGGTTAAGTTGGTTGGTCTGCAGGTCGAAGAAGCGGACGCCCACCGGCACCACGGCGGGGTTGATTTCCACCACGTCCACGCGCGCGCCCTGGCGGGCGAACTCCATCGGCACTATGCCCACGCCCAGGCCGATGCAGAGTGCGTCCTGGATATTGGTGGTGTAGGCCCGCGCCAGACCCGCGAGCGCGTAGGTGAAATGGGAGACGCTGAGCTTGCGGTCCGGGTCGTAGGTATTCTGGGTAAGGCCGTCGTTCAGGTAGAAGCGGCAGCCGCCGTCTTGCCGGTCCACTACCTGGAGCACGCCGAAGTGGGAGTTGCCGCGGAATAACTCGATGACGTAAGCGTAGCTATGCGTCAGGCCCAGGTAGCTCTTCCCGCCGAGCGCCGAGCCGAGCGCTAGGAAAAGAACCAGGGCTGCTGGTCCCATGCGGCGGGCGAGGAGGAAGTAGCCGGCGCAAACCAGCATCAGCCCCAGCGCGGTGAAATACATCGTGAGAGAGTTCGGCAGGAGGGGGATGAGGAGATAACCGATGAGCAGGGTGCCAAAGAGGCTGCCGAGGGTGCCGATGGAGGTGAGGCGGCCCACATTGCCGCCGACGCCGGCGACGGAGGAGGTGATCACACGCACGAGGAAGGGGCCCGTCATCGCGAGCAGCGCCAGCGGGACGAAAAACAGGATCACCGAAGCTAGCAGGGAACCGACGGCGAGATTGAAATCGAGGCACCAATAGGCGACCGGCTCACAAATCCGCACCGTCAGGGCGAGGTAAAGGGCGGCGGCGAGGATGGCCCAGTAAAGCTGCGTCAGCCGTTGGGACCGGTCGGCCAGCTTGCCACCGGCGTAATAACCACCAGCCAGCGCGACCAAGGTGACCGCGATCTGCGCGGTCCAGACGAAATGCGACAGGCCGATGTAGGGCGAGAGCATTTTGGCGCCGAGGATTTCGACGATCATGATCGCGGCGCCCGTGGCGGCCGCAGTCAGATACAGATAGCGGCGCAGGGGCCGTGACAGGGCGGGTTCCGCCGCGGGTGCAGGCTGCTTTTTCACGGCGGAGGTTTTACGCGAGGGCGGAGGCGCGGGCAATGTTTTATGCCATTTGGGTCAGGAATCCAAGCACTGGAGCGGGAAAAGAGAATGGAATGTGCGCAGGAAAAGCGCACCTGGCCGGCTGCGCCTCACGGCACCCGAGAAAAGCCCAAGCCCACTTGAGTAAAATGGTGGTCTTCGGTCAGGATCTCTTTTAGCCGCAACTCCCGCATGACGGCTATCGAGCTGAAGTCTGTAAAGGAAATCTCCGGTTTGTCTTTGTACCTCAAGCGCAGCTTCACGGCTTCGCGGAAGCGGGCGGGACTTATAGGCGCCAAGGCCACAGACCCCGCTTGAATTGCTGCCATCAGGAACTCGACTGATTCCACCGCTCTTGGGGCCGAGAGCCGGCGGAAGAGCAGGGTGAAGGTCTCGTCCAGTACAAAGTCCGTTGTTACCACCATTCCGGCTTTCAAGGCGCGGTTGAATGCGGTCGTCGCTGCAAAGTGCCGTGCTTCCCCCTTGTCGCGCAGGGCCAGCCACCCCCAGGTGTCAACGAACACGCCGGCCATACAATTCGTCATCAATTCCGCGGGCGAGTGTGCCGTGGCGGACACCGCCGATGTAGTTACGCAGGGCCTTGCTTCCGGAGGAGCCGCCGTTTCCCGAGGGCATCCGAGACTTCGACGCTAGAAACTCCGCGAAATCCATCACCTCGCGAACCAATTCGGCAGGCAGCTTTCGGCTCAGCTCCAGCAACTTAACAATTCATTCACTGGTGCGGGCATCGCTCGCGTTTAATCCTGGACTTGGACAGCACCGTAGTCACAGTCTTTGGCCATCAGGAACAAGCCGAAGTCGGCTACAATCCGCGTTACCGCGGCAAGCGGTCGTACAACCCCTTACTCTGCCTGGAGGCCAATTCTTCGTTGCTCTGGGACGCGGAGCTTCGGCCCGGCAATGCGGGCACCTGGGAGAGCAGCGTCGAACTGCTGGCAAGCTGTTTTACGAGCCTGCCGCCCGACGTGCGTGAGTTGCGGGTCCGGGCCGACGCGGGCTTCGGCTATCACCCCGTGCTGGACATGCTGGAAGCGCGCCCGGCCCAATACGCGGTGGTTGCGCGAATGACGGCCGGACTCAAACGCAAACTCGGCGGCCTGCGTTATGAGCGGTGCAATCCACGTTGGGAGATAGCGGAGTTGGAGCTTCGGCCGCACGGTTGGTCCCAAGCGCGGCGCTTCATCGTGGCGCGCCGACGGATCGAAGGAACGGAGCCGGAGCCGACGCTCTTCAAGCTGAACCGTTACCTGTACCGGGCGTGGGTGACCAATCTGCCACTGACGCCAGCGGGCGTGTGGCACTTCTATGATGGGCGGGCGGGCATGGAGCCCCGCATCTACGAACTGCGGGAGAACTTCGCGCTGCGAAAAATCCCCACCGGCGATTTTGCCGCCAACGCACTCTTCCTGGAAGTCATTCGCTTAGCCCACAACTTGGTGACCAGCTTCCAGCAGACCTGCCTGCCCCAGGATTGGCAAGACCTCACTCTGGGCACGCTGCGCTATAGGCTCTTCTGGTTGCCCGGGGAACTGACTCGACCGCAGAATCGGCCCACGCTCCGGTTGGCCGACTCGCCGATGATACGCCTTTGGACCGAGAAAATCCTAACTTGCATCCACAAGCGAAAACCGCTGGAGGACTGAACTCATGCCCGTGAAAACACATCGAGTGCTGCAGAACCCTCAACTGAAAACCCCAACTTCAGGCGTTCTTGGGCCGTTGTGCTCATGGCGGCAATCTACTCCGGTGCGAGACTCCAGCAAGATAAGAATAGCATTCTGCCTGACAGCGACGTTTCCTTCATGGCGATACGTTATGCCAGAGCCGAGTGCCATGAAAACACTATGGTCTTCGTTCCTCGGTCCGGAGGTGGTAGAGATAGCGAATGACGGCCTGCGAAATGCTGGGTTGCCCACGCTGCTCTGCGGTCGCGGCTTGGGTCTTCTCGGCGCGGATCAGGGCGAGTTCACCGGCGTCGAGCCAGTAGCCGCCGCAGTTCGGGCATTGGTCCACTTCCACGCGGCGTTTGGCGCTGAAGTAATGCCGGTGGAGCTTCACGCCGGCGCACCGAGGACATTCGCGCTTGCGGGATAGGTCCACGACTACTCGCTCGTCGCGTTGGATGTGCAGCAAGGGTTCTCCGGCGGCCTCACCTTCTTCATCCGCCTTCTGCAGCTCGAAGGCATCAAACCAAATCCCGCCGCAACTGCCCTGGCAGGCGTCCAAAACGAGATTGCCGACGCGCAGTGCGGTCAGTTCATTGAAGCAGGCCGGGCATTTCATAGACAGGCATTCCCGGAAGAACCCTCGCACGCAGGCCGGCAATTCTCAACCGCTCATCACCCCAAATGTGTCCGTGCGAGGTTGCGAGAAAACCCCTTGGCTGGGCCGCAGCATTTCATTGCCTAATGCGGAGGAAATGATCACCCTGCGGGCGTGCGTAAGGCTTGGGATATGTGGTTGCTTGCTGCGAATTTGCGGCCGCCCGAAACGGGTTTTGCGGGCGAAAGGGGCGGTCTGCCCAGGCCGCACGGAACTCCGGAGACGGCGGCCAACCTGTCACGAAACCAACGAATCAAAGGAACTCTAGGAAAATGCTGAATCACCCCTCTAAATTGGCGGGAGCGGCGTTCGGCCTTGGCCTGCTGCTCAACGCCCTGGCCGTTGGCGCCGCCCCGCCGCATCTCACGCCGCTGGTCCAACAAGGCAAATGGCCCGGTTATGCACGGGGCGATGCCTACCAGGTCAGGGTGGTGGGAAACCAAGCGTATGTGGCTGCGAGGAGTGGCGGGTTGGTGATCCTGGACGTGAGCAACCCGGCCAGTCCTGCGCGGCTGGGCGGCTACGGCACTAGCGGAGAGGCGCATGGCGTGGCGGTGTCGGGGACGATCGCTTACGTGGTGGGGGGTGGCGGGCTCGAGATCATAGACGTGAGCAATCCAGCCAGTCCGGTCCGGTTGGGCAGGTATAACAACGGCCTGGCGGAAGATGTGGTGGTGGTGGGCAGCGTCGCTTACGTGGTGGGGACAAACGGGCTGGAAATCATGGACGTGAGCAATCCCACCAACCCGGTGCGGTTGGGTGGCTATCCGAATGCCACCCTCCCGGATGACACCCTCGGGTCTGCCAGCAGCGTGGCGGTGTCGGGCACGGTGGCCTACGTGGCGGATGGGCGTGCGGGACTGCAGATCATAGACGTGAGCAATCCGGCCAACCCGGTGGGGTTAGGCGGCTATTACACGGGTGGGACGGTGCCGGGCGTCGCGGTGTCGGGGACCGTGGCCTATTTGGCGGATTGGGACTACGGGCTCCAAACCATTGACGTAAGCAATCCCGCCAGCCCGGTGTTGTTGGGCCGCTATTACGACGGTCCCAGCACCTATGCCTGGAGGGTGGCGGTAGTGGCCAGCATGGCCTACGTGGCAGATGGGAGTGCGGGGCTGCAAATCATTGACGTGAGCAATCCGGGCAGTCCAGTGCGGTTGGGCGGCTACGACACCAGCGGCTATGCGCGGGGTGTGGCAGTGGTCGGCACGGTGGCCTACGTGGCGGATGCGGATGCCGGGCTGCAGATCATTGATGTGAGCAATCCGGCTGGCCCGGTGCGCTTGGGCGGCTATAACACCAGCGGGTTTGCGCGTGATGTGGTGTTATCGGGCAGCATCGCCTATCTTGCGGATGGCACTGCCGGGCTGCAAATCATTGACGTGAGCAATCCAGCCAGCCCGGTGCGGTTGGGCGGCTATGACACCAGCGGGTATGCACTTGACGTGGTGGTGTCGGCCGGCATCGCGTATGTAGCGGATGGTGCTGCTGGGCTACAAGTCGTTGACGTCAGCAATCCGGCGAGTCCGGTGCGGCTGGGTGGTTATGGCAGTACCGGGATTGCGATTGCGTATGGTGTGGCGGTGTCAGGCACCATTGTGTACGTGGCGGATTCTGATGCCGGGCTGCAAATCATTGACGTGAGCAATCCGGCCAACCCGGTGCGATTGGGCGGCTATGACACCAGCGGGAGGGCGCGTGCTGTGGCGCTGTCTGGCAGCATCGCCTATGTGGCGGATGGCCCTGCGGGGATCCAAGTCATTGACGCGAGCAACCCGGTCAGCCCGGTGCGGTTGGGCGGCTTCGACACCAGCGGGCAGGCGGATGGTGTGGCGGTGTCGGGCACCATCGCCTATGTGGCGGATTGGGATGCCGGGCTGCAGATCATTGACGTGAGCAATTCGGCCAACCCGGTGCGGTTGGGGGGCTATGACACCAGCGGGTACGCGTATGGTGTGGCGGTGTCGGGCAGCATCGCCTATGTGGCGGATGACACTGCCGGGCTGCAAATCATTGACGTAAGCAATCCCGCCAGCCCGGTTCGCTTGAGCAGCTACGACACTAGCGGGTCTGCGTGGGGGGTTGCCGTGTCGGGCAACCGCGTCTGCGTTGCGGACGGCGAGAAGGGCTTGAAGGTGTTCTGCTCGGTGCCGAACGTGCAGCAGATGATGCGCGTGGAGGGCGGGACGTTGGGCACGCCGTTCACCATTGAGGCGGCCACCAACCTGAACGGACCGGCCCAGTGGCTGCCCATTTTCGCCACCAACCCGGCGGCGCTGCCGTTCGAGTTTACGGACTTCGATGTGCGGATGGCGGCGTATCCGCAGAAGTTCTACCGGGTGAGGCAGCCGTGAGACAAAGTCTAAGGTCTAAAGTCTAAAGTCGGCGGGGGGAGGATGGAGGATCGCGGGCAGGAAGGAAGAATGGACAATAGGCCTAGTCATCCCCGGTCTCTCTTCCAGCCCGGCCCGCGGACGACCTGGCCGGGTTTGGCGCCGGTGTGCTCGCCGTCTTTGAGGACCTGGACGCCGTTGACGAAGACATCGCGCACGCCGGTGGCATACTGGTGCGGCTGCTCGAAGGTGGCGTGGTCCTGAACGGTGGCGGGGTCGAAGACGACGATGTCGGCGAAGTAGCCCGGGCTGGAGGGCGCCGCGGCGGTCGAGCTTGAGGTTGGCGGCGGGCAGGGAGGTCAGGCGGCGGATGGCGGCTTCGAGCGGGATGAGCTTCTCCTCGCGGACGTATTTGCCCAGCAGCCGGGCGACGTTGCCATAGGCGCGGGGGTGGATGCTGGACTTGAGGAAGACGCCTTCCGGCGCGAGCGAGCCTTCGTCCGAGCCGAAGCTCACCCACGGCAACTTGAGCTGCTTGCGCAGGTTGTCCTCGGACATGATGAAGTAGATGGCATCCACGCGGTAGTTGTCCTCGACGACCAGGTCCATGGCGGCCTCCTCGGGCGAGGTGCCGCGCATCTGCGCGACCTCGGCCAGCGTCTTGCCGGTGAGCGGCTTGAGTCTGTCGGTCTTGAAGCCGGCCAGCACGATCTTGTCGGGGGAGCCCGCGGCGGCGTAGAAATTCTCCCAATCGTCGGCGGGTGCGGCCATTTCGCGTTTCACGCGCTGGCGGATGGCAGGGTCCTGGAGGCGCCGGAACCATTCCTCGTCGCCGCCTTCCTGGACCCACGGCGGCATCGCTGCGTCGAGCCCGGTGCCGGCGGCGGGGTAGTTATACATGTTCGCGGTGATGGCGAGCCCGTCGGCGCGGGCGGCCTCGATCTTCTGGATGAGCGCGTCGAGCTTGTGCCAGTTAGGCTGGCCGGCGGCCTTAAGGTGATAGATCTCGGCACGGATGCGGGCCTCCCGGGCGATGCGGATCAATTCGTCCGCGGCTTCGAGCAATCGCCTGCTCTCGCTGCGAAGGTGGGAGATGTAGAGGCCGTCGTATTCCGCGGCGGCCTGGCAGAGGGCGATCAGCTCGTCGGTCTTCGCGTAAAACGCCGGCGCGTAGATGAGGGCGGAGGAAAGGCCCACCGCGCCTTCGGCCATGGCCTCGCGCACCAGTTGCTGCATGCGCCCCAGTTCTTCGGGGGTGGGGGGGCGATCGGCGTAGCCGATTTCGTGGACGCGCACGGTGGTGGCGCCGACGAAGGACGCGACGTTGCAGGAGACGCCGCGCCGGACGAGGTGCTCGAGGTATTCGCCGAGGGTGGTCCACTCGATGGCGTACTTGATGTCGCCCTGCTGCTCGCGCATCTGGCGTTTCATGGTGTCGGTGAGCGGTCCCATGGAGGAGCCCTCGCCCAGGACCTCGAGCGTGACGCCCTGGCGGATGTCGCTCTGCGAGCGGCCATCTTCGAGGAGGGAGCGGTTGGCCCAGCTCAGCATGTTGATGAAGCCCGGGGCGACCGCCAGGCCGCGGGCGTCCAGCTCCGTTCTGCCCCGCGCGGGCCCCAATTGGCCGACGGCCGCGATGGTCTGGCCGTTGACGGCGATGTCGCCGGTCACCGGCGGCCCGCCGCTGCCGTCGTAGATCGTGCCGTTGCGGATGAGGAGGTCGTGTTGCAGGCTCACGTCCGGATGCAATTCACTCTAGGTTCGGGACGCAAGACCACTAAACCACAGATGAACACAGACAAACACAGATACAAAGACGGTTCCCCAACACAGTGCCTCAGCCGCCAAGTGAGAGTCATGCCCCGCAGGATTATCTGTGTCCATCTGTGTTCATCTGTGGTTAAGCTGCCATTTTTAGGCTCACCGCAGCCGTGGGCGGTTCTTGTATTTCTCGTAGAGGCGGGTGTGGCGGGTTTCCAGGCTGACCTCCTGGCCTGCGATCCACATTCGCTTGACGTGGGCGCGGACGTCGAGGATGTCGCCATCGGCGGCGAACAGGGTCGCGTCCTTGCCCGGCTCAATGGAGCCGAGCCGGTCGGCGACACCGGCGATCCGGGCCGGGTAGAGCGTCAGGCCCTTGAGAGCTTCGGTTTCAGGCAGGCCGAAGGCAACCGCCTGAGCGGCGGAGTAGGGCAGGTTCTTGGATGAGGGCGGCGTTGAAGCTGTCCGAACCGATGCTGAAGGTGACCTGAACTCCTGCCTCGTGCAGAATGGCGGGCGCCCGGAAAGGGATGTCGTAGGACGCGGTGTCGCGCGGCGGCTGGGTGAAGGTGTGGGCATAAACGACGGGAATTTGCTTCGCCGCCAGGAGGGGAGCGGCCATCCAGGCGTCGCGACCGCCGGCCAGCATGACTTGGTAGTGATTCGTCCCAGCCCAGGCGATGGCCGCCCGGATTTGGCGAATCTCGTCAGCGTGAATCATGATAGGGAGTTTGCCGGCGGCGTACGGCAGCATCGCTTCCCAGGCAGGGATTTGTTCGGGGGGCGCGGCCTGTCCTTTGGCGGCGGCGTCCTTGGCTTTGGCATAAGCCCTGGCTTCCGCAAAGAAATCCTCGATGGTCTGGAGTTTGGCGCGGCGCTCCTTGGCCTGCTCTTCGAGCGACTTCCACTTGGCTTTGTCCCGGGCCTTCTCCTTGGGCGTGGTGTCGAGCTCCATGTCCGGCCAGAACAAGTGGAGCGCGATGGGTTTCCTGATCGTCATCTGCTCGGTGGTCCAGCCGGCGGTGGCGACCAGCGCGGACTGGCCGGAGATGATGTGGCCTTGCGGCACGGGCTCGAAGCTGGTGATGCCATTGGCGCGGGTGACCGGAATGAGCTCCGAATCCGGGTTGACCGCAATCCATGACTCGACATCCGGCGTGAAATCATCGCCCACTTCGGTGGTGTCCTGCGTGGATCGGACGCCGCTGATTTCGGTGAGGCCGAGGACGGTGTTGAGCGCAATGAGGCCCGGGTAGAGGTGCTGGCCGGCAAGATCAATGGAGGTTGCGCCGTCGGCAGGGACGGTCTTGCCGACGGCGGCGATCTTGCCGTCACGCACCAGCACCTGGCCCGGGGCCAGCGTCTCACCCGAAACGGTGTGGACGGTGGCGCCGGAGAGGAGGAGCGATTCGGCGGGAGCAGCTAAAGGCGCGGAGGCGATGGCAGCAGCAAGGAGCAGGCGGCGAAACCCAAGCCAGCATTGGGCTCGCGAGGACGCTCGCCCTCCCGAACAAGTTGAGAGTGGATTCTCGCATGCTTCGTTATTCGTCCAGGCAGCGGCGGTCGCAGCCGTCAAATTCATGTTCCAGGGAGACGCGGAAGAATGAATCATCTCCTCCGCCCCCGCTCCCGCTGTCCTCTTTGCCAGCGGAGAGTTTCGTTAGCTTCTTTGCCTTGGCCAGCAGGGCCGCGCGTTCGGCTTCCAGGTTGGCGGCGCGGCCGGCGTTGAGGGAACGGTCGAAGTATTTCTTCCCGTCAATCCAGGTCTGGAGGCAGACGGTGCGGGAGTCGAGCGGCGACCGGGACCAGATGGCAAAATCCGCGTCCTTGCCCGGCTCCAGGGAGCCGATGCGCGCGTCAATCCGGAACTGCCGGGCGGGGTTGAGGGTCACGAACTTGAGCGCCTCGACCTCGGGCGTGCCGCCGTATTTCACCGCTTTGGCGGCCTCGGTGTAGAGCCGGCGGGCGAGTTCGGACGAGTCCGAGTTGAACGAGACGAGCGCCCCGCGGTCGCGCAGGAGGCTGCCGTTGTAGGGGATGGCGTCATAGACCTCGAACTTGTAGGCCCACCAATCCGAGAACGTGGAGGCGGCCGCGCCGTGTTTGGCGATCTCATCGGCCACCTTGTAGCCCTCCAGCACATGCTCGAAGCTGCCGATCTTCACGCCGAATCCCTCCATCAGGCGGAGCAGCATGAGGATTTCGTCCTGGCGATAGGCGTGGCAGTAAATCCAGCGCCGGCCCTGGAGAATCTCGCCGAGGGCTTCGAGTTCGAGATCGCGCCTCGGGGGCAGGGTGGACAGGCGAGCCGCCTGTCCAGCTTGGGCCAGGTAGTCGCGGGCGGCGGTGAAGCGGTTGGCGATGAAAGTCCGCACGCCCATGCGGGTTTGGGGAAAGCGCGTCACGAACTTATCGCCCCAGTTGGATTGCTTCACATTCTCCCCCAGCGCGAACTTGATGCCGGGCGGCGCGGCATCGAAGATGAGACCCTGCGGGCTGGCGCCGTCGCGAAGCTTGATGACGCAGCTCTGGCCGCCGATGGGATTGGCCGAGCCGTGGAACAAGTTGACGGTGGTGACGCCGCCGGCAAGCTGCTGGCGAAGGTTGTCGGTCTCGGAGTTGACCACGTCGCTGATGCGGACCATGGCGCTGGAGGGCAGGCTGGATTCATTGACCGCGCCGAGAATGGCCGTGTGGCTGTGGGCATCAATCAGGCCGGGCGTGACGTGGAGGCCCTGGCCGTCAATCACGAGCGTGTCGGGACCGGCCTGGCTCTTGCCCACGTGTCCGACCCGCCTCGATTCTCCCGCCGGAAACGAGGACTTGGGCATTGGTCAGCACTGCCGTTGGTGCCGCAGGTCCACACGGTTGCCCGCTCGATCAGGACGGCCTTGGGTTCGGCCAGCGGCCCGCGGTCGGCCAGCGGCGAGCGGGCCACTCGGGCTTTCCGCAGTTCGCGCAGTTGCTCCTTCTTCTTGTCTACGGCCTTGTCGGGCGGCTTTTCGGCGCTCGATGCCGCGACTTCCTTCCCCTGTTTCGCGGTTTCGGGGGCGGGCTTCGGCTCGTCGGCGGGGACGCGGCAAATCCGGCCCTCAATCCAAACCTCGCGGACCTTGGCCTCGGCATCGAAGTAGTTGGCTGCCCTCGACCACGGTGAGGTTGGCCAGTTTGCCGGGCTCGATGGTGCCAAGCTGGCGTTCGACGCCGCACAATTTGGCGGGCACAGTCGTCAGGGCAGCCAGGGCGTCGGTTTCCGACAGGCCGCGGTCGAGGGCCAGCCGCAGGTTCTGGCGGAACTGCTTCAGGTCGCTCAGGCCATAGGTCGTGAGCGCGATGTCGCGGCCCTGCTGGCGGAGCAACGCCGGGTTCTCGGGCGCCCAATCCCACCCGCGCAACTGGTCGAGCGAGACTTGCTCCCAATCGCTCTCGTCCGGCAGTTTGGGCAGCGACGGGGAAATTCACCGGCACGATGAAGGTCGCGCCAGTGGCCTTGGCCAGGTCGGGCCGGCGCCATTCCTGGCCGCAGGAGACGAGGCAGAAGTCGAGCCCGAGTTCACGCGAGACCTGGGCGGCGCGGTCGGCCATCAAGGCGCTGCCGGGCTCGAAGGCGGCGAGCATCTTCCTGTCCGCGGCGGGCGCGAGCGCTTCGAGCGCGGGATTGAACTCGGGCCGTTTGCGGCCCTGCGGATGCTTCTGATAATCAGCGTGATCGAGCGCATAGTGGCGCGCGTCGAAGAAGCTCTGCCGCACGGCGGCGATGACGCCCATGAGCGAGCCCGGATAGGGGCGCTCATCGCTGGTGTGCGTCTCGAACACGATATGCTGGAAGACATCGGGCTTGATGACGACGTCGTTGGGGTTCTGCTCAGACAAGGCGACCAGGGCGCTGGTGCCGCGGATGATCCCTTTGGCCGGGACGATCACGCCCGCGGTGAATCCCAGCGCGCGCAGCGGCGCCAGGGCCTTGTCTTTGGGCGAGTAGTCTCGCACTGCCCGGTATTCCGGCGTGATCTTGGCCACCGCGTCGCCGGGGCCGCGGCTGCCCGGATCGGTTTGCGCGCCCGGTATCCCGAAGAACCTAAGGCCGGGCGAAGTCAGGCTGGCCGCCGACGCGGGCTCGACCTCCGAGGTGGCAACGGGCGAATTGGTGCCGCCGAGCACGAGATAGGGATCAATGAACCCGGCGTAAAGGGTCGTGCCTTTCATGTCCCAAACGCGCGCATCCGCCGGGGGCGCAACCGCCTTTCCGACCGCCTGGATGAACCCGTCCCGAATCACAATGGTTCCCCCGTCGAGGATTTCACCGGGCCTGATCACGATCTGGCCGCCGACCAGGGCATGAACGCCGAGCGGGAGCGGGCGGAAGCCGGGAGCACGAATTTCGCTGGCCGGGACACCGCGCGGCGGAAACCCGATCGCCAGAGCGACTATGGCGAGGAACCGGACGGAGGGACAAACTACTCTGCTGCTCATGCCGGCGAGACCATAGGCGGGAAGGGTCGCCAACACAAGGCGGGACGCGCCGCATGGATGGGGTGGGTCCAATATGACCAATGGTCGAAATCCCCGGCGCGCGCGGGGTGTGCCGAAGTGGGGAAACACGCGTAG
>CAWGGD010000035.1:0-195366 GCA_963822005.1 uncultured Verrucomicrobiae bacterium
CGGTGCCGCAGGCGCCGGCAGCCTCAACGCAATAGACACCCTCACTGGCGGCGGTGACATCGGTCAGGGTTAGGGTATTGAGCGTAGCCCCAGGGATCAGCACGCCATCTTTCTTCCACATGAAGGAGAATGGGCCCGTGCCAGCCGGGGTCGTGCTGAAGGTGGCGTTTTCGCCGGGAGACTTGAATTGAGTCAGTCAGGGGCGAGGTGGAGAGGTTCGTGCACATTGTAAGGGAGGCGCAATTGGTCACGGTGTCGGATACGCCATTGCATTGGCCGGAAACGATGACGCAGTAAGCTCCGTCGTCGGTGCCGCTGGCCGATGGGACGAGTAGGAGGAGTGGTGGCCCCCGGGAGGTAGGAGCCATTGCGCGTCCATTGATAACCGAAAGGCGGCGCGCCAATGGCAATGGTGCTGAAGCTGGCGGGGTCGCCGCGACAGACACCTGGTCGGTGAGCGGGCTGGCGGTCGGACGCGGAAAGACCATGGTGGTGGCCCTCGCCGTGTTATTCAGCATGAAGGGATCGGCCGGCGCACCAGCGAGACCGTCGCCGTGTTGGTGATCATGCCCAAGTCCGCATTCGTGTTGACCGTCACGACGAAGGAGATGGTCGCGTTGGACCCGGCGTTAAGGCTCCGAGAGCAACATTCAGACTGGTCGTGCCGGACCAGGAGCCCTGGGATAGGCTGAACGGAACTGAGCGTTGTGCCTGCAGGCAGCGAATCCAGCACGGTGACCGGGCTGGCCTGGTTAGGTCCGGAATTGGCCACGGCCAACGTGTAGATCAGAATGTTGCCGGCACACAGCGGATTCGGCGCGGCGGTCTTGGTGATCGACAGGTCGGCCTGCTTGATGATGCCGGCCGGGTTCACCGCGAAATTGCCGAACGAGGAATCGCCGCAGAACTGGTAGAAGACTTTGGCCGAGGCCCCTGGGAAAGAGGAGGCGCCGTTGCCGGGGCCCCACTCGTTTTCGCGTGCCAGGTGGCCGCCGAAGAGAATCAGCACGTCTTTGGCGCCGCCGTTGGAGGCCGTGACGCCACTGAGGATCAATTGCTTTTCATGTGCTGCGGCTGACGTGGTGTAGGCGCTGACGTTGGTAATGGCGCCGTTGTATACCGTAAAGTTGCCGGGCAGCTGGTAGCTCAGCGAGGTATCGGTGGGGATCGGGAGGTGGTGGGAGATTCGGAGCAGTTGAAGTTGTTGCAGGCCTGGCCGTTGACCGTGGGCTCGGAAGCGTTGTAGGTGCCGAGGAAGTCATAGAAATGCCTGGAGGTATTGCCATCTTTGAAATCATAGCGCAGGACGATGCACCAGGAGGCCCCGGGCACATCTGAGTCAACTCTAGCCGCATGGGAAGGGTGTTGCCTTCGGAATACTGGTGGTCCCCGTCGTTGAACGTGCTGCCTTGCCATTGCAGGGGGGTCTTGCTCCTCCAGCCTTCGAAGTTCTTGCCCTGGCTCGCGAACGCCACGGACTGGCTGCTGGAGGCCGAACAGCCCTGGGCGGTGGTGACGCTCACGCTGATATTCACCGAGCTGCTGCCCGCAGTGTAGGTAATGCTGGAGGTCCCCGCGCCGGAGGTGATCGTGCCACCGCTCACGGTCCAGGCATAACTGGCGCCGGCGCCTGCGGAGGGCACAGAGGCGATGTTGCCGGTGGAATTCGCGCAGATGATGGGAGCGGTGGTGATCACGGCGCTGGGCAAGGCGTTCACCACCAGTGAGGCGGCGATGGAGAGCGCGCTGCCGCAGGGATTGGTGAAGAGCACCCGAAAACGCTTGTCACTGTCAGTCAGACTGGCGGTGAACGTGTAGGTGGCATTGGTCGCGCCCGCAACGTTGGCGAAGGTTACGCCGCCGTCGGTGCTGACTTGCCATTGCGCCGTGGGTGTTGGGCTGCCGCTGGCCGAAGCGGCAAAGGAAACCGAGCTGCCGGCACACACCGCCTTGTTGGCCAGGTTGGCGGTGACAACCGGGGCAGTGTTCACGGTAACGGTGGCGCTGCCCGAGCCGGAATTGGAGCAGTTGGCGTCGGTGACGGTGGTCACGCTATAGACTGTGGTGGAGGCTGGACTCACGCTGCGCGTCGCCGGGCTGGCGGCCACGTTGGCCTGCGTGAAGCCGTCGGACCAGACCAAGGTCCAGGGACCGGCCCCGCTCAGGGCGGCCTGGATATTCGTGCTGCTGCCTGTGCAAATCGCTCCGCCGCTGCTGACGACGGCGGTCGGTTGGGCCAGAACTATCACCGTCTTGCCGCAAGTGGAGCTGCAGCCGCTGGCGTTGGTCAGCGCCAGCGTCAGGGTAAAGGCGCCGGAAGCGCCGGCATTGACGCTCACCGACTGGGCGGTAGTTGATCCGCTGAGAGTGGCACTGCCGGTCACCGACCAGCGGTAAGCGGTCAGACCCGCCGGGCCGGAGTAAAGGGTATTGATTGAGCTGGCACAAACAGCATCGGCGCCCGAGATGGAGCAGGTCGGCAGCGCGTTTACGGTTAAGGTCGCTGCTGCCGAGGCCACGACACCGCACACGTTGCTGAACTGAGCGCGATATTGTTTGCCGTGGTCGCCCGCGCTGGTGGCGACAGTATAGGTGTTGTTCGTGGCGTTAGCGACGTTCAGGAATGTCGCCCCGCCATCGGTGCTGACCTGCCACTGGATCGTTGGGGCCGGGCTGGCGGTGGCGGTGGCGGTGAAGGAGGCTGAACTGCCCGCGCACACCGCCTTGCTGGCTGGGTTGGCTGTGACCACCGGGGCGGTGTTCACGGTGACGGTGGCGCTGCCCGAGCCGGAATTGGCGCAGTTAAGGTCGGTGACGCTGGTCACGCTGTAGATGGTGGTCGAGGCTGGACTCACGCTGCGTGTGACCGGGTTGGCGTCCACGTCAACCTGCGTGAAGCCGTCTGACCAGACGAGAGTCCAGGGACCGTCGCCGCTGAGTGTCGCCTGGATGTTCGCGCTGTTGCCGGGGCAAATTGCTCCGCCGCCGCTGACAACTGCGGTTGGCTGGGCCAGAATTACGACAAACCTGCTGCACGTGGAGCTGCAGCCGCTGGCGTTGGTCAGCGCGAGTGTCAGGGTGAATATGCCGGAAGCGCCGGCATTGACACTCACCGAGGCGGCGTTAACTGGTCCGCTGAGTGTGGCCTTGCCGGTTACTGACCAGCGGTAGGCGGTCAGACCCGCCGGGCCGGAGTAAAGATTACTGGTCGAGCCGGCGCAGACCCAATCAGCGCCCGAGATGGAACAGTCTGGCAACGCGTTCACGGTAACGGTGGCGCTGGACGAGGTGCTCGTATTGAAGCTGGAATCCCCACTGTACTGGGCGGTAATCGAATGTGAACCCGCGGTGAGCGACGCAGTTGAGAAGCTGGCTTGTCCCGAGGCATCCAGTGTTTCGGTGTCAATCACCGTCGCGTCATCTTTAAAATCGACTGTCCCGGTCGGGGTGCCCAGCCCAGCCGGATTGCTTGTCACCACAACGGTAAACGTCACCGGCTGACCGAAGCAGGATGCACCGGCCGAGGTGCGCAATTCAGTGATGGTGTCAGTGGTTTGAGCCCGCGCTGTGCTGACGCCAAACGAGGCCAGGACGCAGGTTAAGAGGATTAGACGTGCTCCTTTTTTCATATGAGATTCGCAATTGCCAGCTACACGATACATTAAGTTTGCTGGTTGCCAATGTAGGGCCTTCGCAGAAAACCACAATCAGGGCACCGGCTAGTTGTGACCCCGGAGGATGTCGTGATTTGATCCAAGGGCCTCCCCGGGACAGGGGGAAGAAGGGGGAAGACAGGAGGCGGAATCATGTCGGGGTTTACTTTGGCGGGGCGGCGGCGTAAAAATGGGGGCATAGATGAAGTCTCGCTTTGCCTCGATTGGCCTGGGCCTGGTGCTGGCGGCTGGGAGCGGGTACGCCGGTGCTGGGCCGGCGGACACGAACTTCTTCCCGATCATGGCATGGAACTGGACGCCGAAAGACCCGGCGGTGCTGGCGAAGATGCAGGAGTGCGGGCTGACGGTGGCGGGCTTTGTGACGCCGGACGGGCTGGACGCGTGCGCGGCGGCTGGGTTGAAGGCGATTGTGTCGGACGCACGCACTTCCGATTACGACTGGAGCAAGGTGGATGAGGCGAAGGCGCGAACGAATGTCGCGAGCCTGGTCCGCGAGGTGGGGCAGCACCCGGCGCTTTACGGGTACTATCTGCGGGACGAGCCGAGCGCGGGGATGTTCGCGGGACTGGCGACGGTGGCGAGGCTGGTGCGGGCGCTTTCGCCCGGCAAATGGCCCTACATCAACCTGTTTCCCGATTATGCGAGTGCGGAGCAGCTTGGCACGACGAATTACACGGATTACCTGGAGCGGTTCATCGCGGCCTGCCGGCCTGAGATCATCAGCTACGACAATTACTCGCTGATGGACGATGGTTCGGTGCGGGCCAATTACTGGACGAATCTGGAGGCGGTGCGGGCGGCGAGCAAGAAACACGGGCTGGAGTTCTGGAACATCGTGCTGGCGACGCCGCATTTCAGCTATCGCGAGGTGAGCGCGGCGGACTTCTGTTTCCAGGTCTATACGACGCTGGCCTACGGGGGGCGCGGGATTTCGTATTACACCTACTTGACGCCGGCTTGGGGGAATTACCGGATGGGGCCGATTGACCAGTTCGGCCATCAGACGCCGACGTGGTATTACATGCAGCACGTGAACCTCCAGGTGCAGAAGCTCGCCCCGATGCTGTTGCAGCTTACTTCGGATGCGGTGTACCACTTCGGGCCGGTGCCCGCCGGGACGAGCGGCCCGCCAACCAACAGCCTGCTGACCAGCGCCGGCAGCGACGCGTTCATGGTCGGGGAGTTCACGCACCGGGACGGTTCGCGCGGCCTGATGATCGTGAACAAGGACCTGGCGAAGTCGCACCCCTGCGCGCTCAAGTTCCGCCAGACGCCGCGCCGCTTGCAGAGCGTCTCGCCCTACAACGGGACGCTGGCGCAGTTCGGGGGCGAGGGCATCTGGCTGGCGCCGGGGGCGGGGGCGTTGCTGAAGATCGAACCCTGAGGACATTATGAAGACGAAGAGCTACAGTCGCCGCAACTTCATCCAACATGGGCTCGCGCTGGTGGCCGGCGCGCCACTGGCGTCGCTGTGCACCCGCACCGAGTTGCTGGCCGGCCAAACCGCCGGCCGATCGCACCGTTCCACGGCCAAGGTCGCCATTGTAGGGTGCCGTTCTTACGGGCCGGAGGTGCGGCCGGCGCTGGAGAAGTGCTTTGATCTGCTCGGCGGTATCGGGCCGCTGGTTAAAGGCAAGACGGTGACGGTCAAGCCGAACCTGACCGGCAACAGCGTGAAGCCGCTGCTGGGCCAGCCGATCGGCGAGACTTACGTGACGCATTACGCGACGGCGATGGCGCTGGGGTCGCTGCTGTTTGGCGCCGGGGCGCGGCGGGTGCGCTTTGTGGAATCCACCCAGAGCCGGAACGGGCTGGAGTCCACGCTGGCCGAAATGAGCTGGGATGTGTCGGCGTTGACGGCGCTGGGCAAGGTCGAGTTCGAGAACACGCGCAACCTGGGCCAGGGCAAAAGGTATTCGC
This sequence comes from uncultured Verrucomicrobiae bacterium, assembly GCA_963822005.1. Lineage (GTDB taxonomy): Bacteria > Verrucomicrobiota > Verrucomicrobiia > Limisphaerales > UBA8199 > PALSA-1440. The sequence goes on from CAWGGD010000035.1 coordinate 5,595, forward strand.
TCCTCCGGGTGCCCGGGGGCGGGTATATGTTTTCCGCGTTCGACCTCAACCACGCTTACGAGGACACCGACGTGCTGGTTTCGCTGGCCAAGCTCAAGAACCATCTGAGCGCCGGGGTGACGCTCTCGATGAAGAACCTCTTCGGGCTGCCGCCGAACTCATTGTATGGCAGCGATGCCGGCAACGAGAGCGCGACCGGTCCCCGGTTCCCGATGCACGATCCCAAGGGCTACGAAGGCGTGAAGATGCCTGGGTTGAAGGAGGGCGCGATGCCGTCCGACCCGACGTGGCGGGTGCCGCGCATCACGGTGGACGTGTGCGCCGCGCGGCCCATTCACCTCGCCATCATTGACGGCATTACGGCTATGAGCGGCGGCGAGGGGCCATGGTCCGGAGAGTCGCGGTTGAAGGTGACCACGCCCGGGGTGCTTATCGCGGGGCTGAATCCGGTTTCGACTGATGCGGTAGCAACCGCGGTGATGGGGTACGCGAACCCGCGGGCTCCGCGCGGCGTGAAGCCGTTCCAGGATTGCGACAATCATCTGCTGCTGGCGGAAAAGGCCGGCTTGGGCATTGCCGACCTGGCCCAGATTGAGGTGCGCGGGCTGCCGATCGAAAAGGCGCGTTATCCCTATGGATGAGAGGCGGGAGGGCGAGCGTCCGCGCAAGCCCAGACATTCCAGGCAATCAGGGCTCGCGAGGACGCTCGCCCTCCCGGGTTTGGGTTCAGGCACAGCCTGTGACTTATGAGGACGAAGAGTGCCAGCCGGCGAGCGTTCATCCGGCGCGGGCTTGCGGTCGCCGTCGGCGCGCCGGTGGCTCTGCGGTTCGGGTGCAGCGGACTGTTTGCCGCCGAAAATCTCACCAGCTTCAGCCAGCCTGTGAATGCGTCGCGCCGCTCGGAGGCCAAGGTGGCCATTGTCTCGTGCCGTTCTTACGGGCCGGAGGTGCGCGGGGCCCTGGGCAAGTGCTTTGACCTGCTCGGGGGGATCGGATCGCTGGTCAAAGGCAAGACGGTGACGGTGAAGCTCAATTTGACGAACGGCGACTTCCTGTCGTTCCTGGGCAAGCCGGTGGGGGAGAGCTTCATGACGCATTACGCGATGGCGATGGCGCTGGGCACGCTGTTGTTCGAGGCCGGCGCCCGGCGGGTCCGGTTTGTGGAATCAACGCCGAGCCGCGCGACGCTGGCGGCCACGCTGGCGCTGGGGGATTGGGATGTGGCCGCGCTGACGGCGCTGGGCAAGGTCGAGTTCGAGAACACGCGTAACCTGGGCAACGGCAAGAGCTATGCGCATCAGCGGGTGCCGGGCGGTGGGTACATGTTCTTGGCGTTCGACCTGAACCAATCCTACGAGCAGACGGATGTGATGGTCTCGCTGGCCAAGCTCAAGCAGCACCTGACGGCCGGCGTCACGCTCTCGATGAAGAACATGTTCGGCATCACACCCAGCTCGCTCTACGGCGGCGAGGCCGGCAGTGAGGACGCCACGGCGGGACGCCAGCCGCTGCACAGTCCGCGCGGGTTCGATAAAGTGCACCCGCCCGGCCTGAAGGAAGACGTCACGTCGGCTGACCCAACGTGGCGCGTGCCGCGCGTCACGGTGGACATCTGCGCCGCGCGCCCCGTGCACCTGGCGATCATTGACGGCATCATGGCGATGAGCGGCGGCGAGGGTCCCTGGTGCTCTGAGACGGGCAAGGTCAAGCTGACCGCGCCCGGCGTGTTAATTGCGGGCTTGAATCCCGTGTCCACTGACGCTGTTGGCACAGCCGTCATGGGGTACGGGAACCCGCGCGTCATTCGGGGCGTGAAGCCGTTCGAGATTTGCGACAACCAACTGCTGCTAGCGGAGCAGGCTGGGTTGGGCCTTGCCGATCTGGCCCAGATAGACGTGCGCGGAGTGCCGACCGAAAAGGCACGTTGCCCCTACAGTTGAGGAGCGGCTGAGTCTTCGCTGCCGACCATAGCTGAAGCGTCGCGGATGGAACCTTTCAGCTCAAACGCTCCGATGTCGCTGCCGTCGCCGCCGGGGGCATTGGGAATGGAAGCGAAGTCGTGCGGCCGATGTTTGCCGCGTTGGTCAGTGGATCGGGCGAAGCTCTTGCCTTGGTCAATCGCTGGACTGCCTGGCAGCAACGCGTGAGTGAAGGTGGGGCCGCCATTGTCTTGCAGCGGAACTAAAGAGAGGCCGCAATCCTCGAACGCGTAGTTCCTGATACTAGTATATCGTTTCATTGAAGCAGGAACATAATTGTTGACGATGCAGCGCGGACAGCCGTAGAGTGTTGTCCGTGTCTAGAATCTCGCAACGTGCCAAGCTCGTGTTGACGCCGGAACAATCTCAGAAACTGGCCGAAGTGGCCCGTTCGCGCACCTCGCCTCACCGGGAAGTGCAGCGGGCACGGATTCTTTGTTTTTACCAGGAAGGCCACACGTTCACCGAGATTGCGGCGCTGGCGCATACGACCCGCCGACTGGTCTATGAATGCGTTGACCGGGCCTTGGCGATGGGAACTGGAAGCGCCTTGCGGGATCTGCCCCACGGCAAGCAGGAGCATACGATTACGCCGGAAGACAAGGCGTGGGTCGTGCATTTGGCCTGTACCAAGCCCAAGGAGCTGGGTTACGCGGCGGAATTGTGGACCCGGCGGACGCTGGCGGACTACCTCCGCAAGGTGGCCAGCGCCAGTGGCCATCCGGGACTGGCCCGTGCCGGTAAGGCTACGGTGCAACGGATCTTGGACCAAGAGGAGCTTAAGCCGCACAAAATCCGCTACTACCTCGAGCGGCGGGACCCAGACTTTGAGGCCAAGATGTGCCAGGTGCTGTTGGTTTATCGGGAGTTGAGCCTGGCACGGGCTGAAGGGGTACGGACCACCGATGGCCGACCGGTGTTCACCGTCTCGGTGGATGAGAAGCCTGGGGTGCAGGCCCTCGCCAATACGGCGGTAGACTTGCCGCCGGTACCGGGTGAGCATCCGGCAGTGGGGCGGGACTATGAGTATAGGCGGCTGGGGACGGCGTCCATTCTGGCGGGGCTGGACTTGCAGGACGGCCATGTAACTGGACGAGTGGAGCGGCGCCACCGGAGCCGCGAGTTTATCGCCTTGCTCAAGGATTTGGACACGCACTACCCGGCTGAGGCGCAGATTCGGTTGATCCTGGACAACCATTCGGCCCATATCTCCAAAGAGACCCGCGCCTACTTGGCCACCCGGCCGAATCGCTTTTGCTATGTGCATACGCCCACTCATGGGTCGTGGTTGAATCTGGTGGAAACCCTGTTTGGGAAGATGGCACGCACGTTCTTGCGCGAGATGCGGGTAGCTTCCTGGGAGGAGTTGCGAGAGCGCATACTCAAGGGCATTGCAGAGATCAATGCCGCACCCGTGGTGCATCGATGGCGGAAGTTCCAGGCATTGGAAACATCCCCATAATACGTTCCTGGTTCAATGAAACGATATACTAGTCACGCTGTTGGGGATGGTCACGGTGCGCAAACCAGGACAGTAGTAGAATGCGCTGTCTCCGATACTGGTGACGCTGTTGCTCATGGTGACATCGGTCAGGCCGTAGCAACCCCAAAATGCGCTGTCCCCGATGTTAGTGACGCTGTTGCCGATCAGGACGCTGGTCAGCCTTTGGCAGTGAGAGAACCCCTTGTACCAATACTGTTGACGGGCGGGCCGTTGCCCAAGGTAACATCAGTCAGGAAACCGCACCAATCGAACGCATACTCCCCGATGCTGGTGGCGCTGCCGGGTACCGTGACGCTGGTCACGCTGGAGCAGTAGTTGAACGCTCTTGTTCCGATGCCTGTAACCGGCAGACCATTTGTTTCGCCGGGGATAACCACTTGACCGCCGGGCCCAGTGTAACCCGTGATGGTGATCGGGCCGTTGTTGGTCACGAACGTGAATTGGCCTTGCACCACCGTGGGCAGCGTCAACGGCAGCAGCAGCGCCAGAATCCGTGCTGCGCTGGCAGTTCTCAAACGCCGGGCCAGCGTCTTCGTGAGGGCGAGCGCGCACTCGCAGGATGCAGAGCCACAGAACAAGCCGATAAGCGCCTTTTGCAGCTTCATATTTCCTCTCATTAGTTTTGAGCCGTCGACGAGAATCATGCGCCTCTGTTGGGGGATTGCAGGCCTGATCTTGGCTTGAACTTGGGCCATTCAAATAGTTCAGGAGGATGGCTTCTTGCCGTCGAGTTCGCCCGCGCGGTCCAGGCGCAGGATTTCAGCGGTGTAACCCTGGCGAAAGGTTGGGTACTTGAACTGGTAGCCCAGTTCCATCTTGAGTCGGCGATTGGAGACTTTCTTGTTGGTCACGCCGCGCTTGCGCACCGCCTCGGCGTCCTCGGGCACGGAGGGTGGGAGTTCCTTGCCGAGCGGGCCGGACAGCCACTGAAAGAAGTGGAGCTGGGTGACCGGCTCGTCGTCCACGACGTTATAGACTTCGCCGGGCCGGCCGCTTTTCAGGGCGGCGATGATGGCGCCCGCCGCGTCGTCGCGGTGGATCATGTTCAGGATGCGCGCGCCGCTGCCTTCGATGCGGGCCTCGTCCTTCAGATACTGCTTGAACCAGTAACCGCGGCCCGGGCCGTAGATGCCGGCCAGGCGCAGGATGACCGCCGGAAACTTCTTCTCCCGCGCCGCTTCGAGCAGGACCTTTTCCGTCTCGACCAGGAGCTTCGCTGTCTCAGCCCGGGTTCGGTGGGACTGGTTTCCTTGACGAGCGAGCCGTCGTTCTGGCCATAGACGCTGGTGCTGCTGGTATAGACGAACTTCTTCAGCGACGCCGCGTCCAGCCAGGCGATGAGGTTTCTCGTGCCATTGGAGATAGACTGCGCGGTATTCGTCCACGCCGCCGCCGGAAGCGGAGACGCAGTTGACCACCCAATCATACGACAGCAGGCAACTGGGCCAACTGCCCGGTTGGGTGATGTCGCCTATTAGCGGCTTGATGCCGGCTGATTTGAGTTCAGCCTCGGCGGCCGGGCTCCGACGCAGGCCAAAGACCTCGTGGCCCTGCTTTACCAGTTCCGCCCCGAGCGGCAGGCCCACATAACCGCACCCGACAATCAGGACGCGCATGGCAGCAGGCTATCCAAAAAACAGCAGTTGGCCAACCACAAAGAGCGCAAAGAATGCAAGGAGGCGAGCTTGGGAAAGGGATTGTCTTACGCCTCAGGTGATCGCGCCCCTTTGCCGCACCGCTTGGTTCTCTTTGTGTTCTCTGCGTTCTCTGTGGTTAAACCGCTCAGTATAGGATCACCGCGGCGCGGCCTGCAGGCGAATCATTTCGACGGCATAGCGGCGGCCCAACTCGCGCTGGGAGGCGGCGTCGAAATGCAACTGGTCGCCCTTGTGTTTCAGGTCCTTGGAAGAAGCGCAGGCGGTGGCAGGGACTTTCCCGGGTAGCGCGGCGAGGGCGGCGTTGACCACCCGCGCGTAAGGCGAGTGGTCCGGGCCACGGTCGTAAAGAAACTCGCCGATCTGCCCGACGACAAAGGGCAAGTCCGGGCACCCCAGGTCGGCGCGGATGTCCTGAATCATTTGGGCCAGGCGGTCGCCGTAGGAATTGGCGTTGGTGATCGTGCCGGAATCGCTCTCGCCCTGGTGCCAGAGAATGCCCTTGAGCGTGCCGTCGAGCAGGGCGAGTCTGGCACGGTGGACGGCGTTGGAATACAAGTCGCCGCCCTGCTGCCAGCGTTTGAGCGGTGTGCCGCCGACGGCGCAGGGGACGAGGCCGATGGTGACGCCGGGGTCATGCGCGGCCATCGCTTTGCCGAAGGCCAGTCCGGGTCCGACTCCGAGCATGGTCGGCTTGTCGTGCGTGACCGGTTCGAGGGCGGGTTCCCATTGGTTGGCGAGGGTGAACATGAGCACGCACGGGTGAGGCGTCTGGTCTTCGGCGGCAAGTTTGCCACGGCCGGCCATGTTTGACTGGCCCAGGAGGAGGTAGAGGTGGAGCTTCGCTTTCACGGGGAGCTGGACTGCGGGCGCGGGGGCATTTGTCTGAGCGGCGGTTGCGGCAGCCGCGGAGCAAAGCGCAAATGCGAGCAAAACCGAGGTCTGAGCAAGAAAGTTGTTCATTCTGCCTGTGCGGGAATAAACGGCGGGATGGGGCAGTCGAGCGTGTCGGCGATGGTGCGGAGCAACTCGGCCTCCATCTCCTGAATAACGCCGTCGGCGGCCACGGTCTGGGCACAGGCATTCAGAACGTTCTTCTTGATCTGCGGCACCGCCTGGCAGAGACGGTTCAAGGCCGCGTCCACTTGCGCGAGGTCGCACTCGTCCTCGGGAACGAGCCGCAGCTCGACCTGGGCGGCGTAGTTGAGGGGCTGGGCGCCTTGCTGGAAAGCGAACTGGACCTGGGCCGGTTCCTCATGGCCGAGATGAGCCAGGGCCGAAAGCACGATGGCGCAATCGGGGGCCAGCGGCTTGAGCGCGTAATACTGAGTGGCCGGCTTGCGCACCTGCACGAAGTGCGGCTCAAGGTGACGCAGCACGATCTTCTGCAACACGTATTCGAAGAGGTCTATTTCGCCATCAGCTTCAACCAGCTTCTGCACGGCGGCGCGGAACTGCTGGAATTGCGCAGGGGACAGGTGGCGCAGGCCGGGGAGGGCGAGATCAACCAGCGGCAGTTTGGTGCGCGTGGCGATGGCTTTGACTTCCGGCCAGAGGCGCTGCGTTTCCTGGCACACCGCGGGGGAGGTGGCGGCGGCGAGTTCGTCCAGTTGCTTGCGGCGGGTCGCTTCGTCGTCGCTGAGCAGGAGAGCATAGACCAGTGCGCTGGCGCCGAGTCCTTCGCGCGCGGCGGTTTGCAGGCTGGCCGGGATGTCACCCCGTAAGGTCTCGGCGTAGCGCAGATGGGCGGGGGTGGGACTGCCGGTGTTGGCGACCACCGCGCCGGCGGCGATCACGGGCGGCGCCAATCCGGCCAGGCCGGCTTGCGCGCGCGCCTGGCCCGGGAAGGGGAACGGGATGGGCGGCCGTTGCGGCGGGGGAGCGACACGGGAAGCCGGCGGTTGGGGCTCGGCGATGGAAACGGGCGGTAGCGTGCCGTCGAATGCCGGGTCAAGGGCGCGGATGCGTTGGGCCAAAGGCGGATGGGTGTCCATCAGGTGGAGGAAGGACTGGCCCATGCCGTTGCCAAAGAACATGTGGCTGGCTTCCGCGGCGTGAGCGGCCTGGAGCTTGGAGCCGTAGCTCAAGCCGCCGATCTTCTTCAGCGCGCCGGCCAGACCGTCGGGGTTGCGGGTGAACTGGACAGCCGAGGCGTCGGCGAGGAACTCGCGCTGCCGGCTGACCGCGGCCTGGATGAGCCGGCCGAAGAACACGCCGACCCAGCCAATCACCAGCAGCACCAGGCCGAGCAGCGGCAGCGGGTTCTTGTCTTTGCTGCTGCGGCTGCGGGTGTAGAGCAGGACCCGGCCGATGACCGCCAGGCAAAGGATGCCGAAGATGATGCCCATGAGGCGGAGGTTGAGCCGCATGTCGCCGTTGAGGATGTGGCTGAACTCGTGGCCGATGACGCCTTGCAGCTCATCGCGCTTCAGCAGCCGCATGGCGCCGGCGGTGACGCCAATGACGGCGTCGCTGGTCGAGTGGCCGGCGGCAAAGGCGTTGATGCCCTGCTCTTCGGGCAGGACATAGACCTGGGGCACCGGAATCCCCGCGGCGATGGCCATTTCCTCGACCACATTCCGCAGCTTGCGTTCGTCGGGGTCGGTGGTGGACGGGTTCACGAGGCGTCCGCCCAGCATGGTGGCGACGGCGCTGCCGCCCCGGGCGAGTTCGAGCGTCTTGAAGCCGCTGCCCATGGCAATAACGGCGAGGGTGCCGACGGCGGCCCCGAGGAAGAGCTGGGGCTGCCACAAGACCAGTTGCACCTGCTCGCCGTAACCATGGCGATGGCGCGGGGTGAGGGTGGTCGAGATCCCCACCAGCGCGGCGTAAACCGCGACGATCAGCAGGGCGACGCCGAGGACGAAATAAACGACGAGCAGCCGGGTGTTGCGGCGCGCGCGGTCTTGTCGCTCAAAGAAGTCCATTGCCAATTTCTAATCTCCAATTGCCAATTGGCAATCGGCGATTGGCAATCTAAAATTTCACCTTTGGCGCTTCCTTCTCCTCGGGCTTCTCGATGACGAACAGCTCGGCCGGGCCGAAGTTGAACGGGCCGGCGATGAGGTTGGTCGGGAAGGTCTCGCGCTGGGTGTTGTAGCTCATTACGGCGTCGTTGTAGGCCTGGCGGGCGAAGGCGACCTTGTTCTCGGTCGAGGTCAGCTCTTCCATGAGGGTCATCATGGTGGTGTTGGCCTTGAGGTCGGGATAGGCCTCGGCGAGCGCGAAGAGGCGGCCCAGCGTGCCGGTCAGGGCGGCTTCGGCGCCGGACAACTGTTTCATCGCGGCGGCGTCGCCGGGGTTTTGGGCGGCGCTGGCATTGGCCGCGGAGGCGGCGTTGCGGGCGGCGATGACGGCTTCGAGGGTGCCGCGCTCGTGCTTGATGTAGCCCTTGGCCGTCTCGACCAGGTTGGGGATCAGGTCATAGCGGCGCTTGAGCTGGACATCAATCTGGGCGAAGGCGTTCTTGAACCGGTTGCGCAAGGCGACCAGGCGGTTGTAGGCGCCGACGGCCCACATCAGGACGAAGAACACCGGCACCACCACGACGATCAGCAGGATGATCAAAGCTTTAATCATAAGAATCCTTTCATTTATTGGCTAACAGCTAGGCCAAAGCGCCGGGTCGGGCAATTACAAAGTGAGGGCGGAAATGGAAAGGGGAGCAACAGCGCGCTGGGGTCAAGCCCTTGGCCTGCGCGCGCAAGGGGGCCGGACGGCGACGGGCAAGAAGATTATGGGATACGGCGATTCCTTTGAATAGTGGACGCTCCAAGGCTGTCAATCTGAGGCGGAAGGGTGCGGTGGCGACACGGGTCGCCGCCGAAAAGCCCCCGAAAGACCAAGGGAGACACACGAGGACTGCAAGGGAACTGCAAGGGAACTGCGAGGGAGAGCCACCGAAGCAGGGCGCTACCGCTTGGCTGGTGGTTGGGGGAGAAATGGAGTGATGGAGTATTGGACTGCTGGTAAGAATCAACCCCGCGTCGCCCCAGTAGTCCTCTACTCCATTACTCCGTCTGCTTCACGAACCCCCGTGCCTGGAGCCAGAAGACGAGGTCGCGGGTCCAGGGATGGCGTTTGTCGGGGTTCCACTCCCGCGTGCCGAGGCCGAGGCCGTGCGGGCCGTTCTGATAGACGTGGAAGTCAAAGGGAACATCGTTGCGCTGCAGCGCCTCGACAAACTGCAGGCTGTTCTCGATCCGGACGCCGCGGTCTTCGTAAGTGTGCCAGAGGAAACAGGGCGGCGTGTCCTTGGTCACATGGAGTTCATTGGAAAGTTCGCGAATGAGTTCCGGCGAAGGGTCTTCGCCGAGCAGGTTTTTTCGCGAGCCACGGTGGCCGAATTCGCCCATGCTGATGACCGCGTAACAAAGGATGCCCAGGTCGGGGCGGGAGCTTTGGCGTTCGATGGGGTCGGCGGCGTCGGGCTTGCCCGCGTCGTAATGGGTGACCAGGGTGGAGGCCAGGTGGCCGCCGGCGGAAGAGCCCATGATGCCGATGCGCTTGGGATCGAGCTTCCATTCGGCGGCGCGGGCGCGGACCGTCCGCAGCGCGCGGGCGGCATCCTGCAACATGACGGGATGGCGGTAACCGGCGGAACCGAGGCGGTATTTCAGGACGAAACCGGCGATGCCGTATTCGTTCAGGAAGCGGGCATAGTGGTCGCCCTCGTGCGGGGCCAAGCCGCCGTAGCCGCCGCCGGGGCAGATCACGATGGCGGCGCCGGTCGCTTTGGCGGCGTCGGGCCAATAAGGAGTGAGGGTGGGGATGTCTTTGTCCTCTTTGCCAAGGGCGCCGGGCGCGGCCTCGGGCCAGAGGGGAAACGAATTGGTGGGCTGGGCCTGAGCCGAGGCGAGCCATCCAAGGACTGCGGCCATAAGAATGCGGGTCTTCATCGCTGCAACAGCCTATCCGCGCCTGGAGGGTCTTGGCGATGGAAATCACGTTTGCCCGTTACAGGAAGGCTGAGCGAGTGTGCCATCCCAAGTGTGCCAAGGGCCGGCAATGTGAGACAGGATGACACATATGGCACAAGTGCAAGCGGTGGGATTGGTACCAGGATGTTTTGTAAGTTACTTCCTATGAGCAAGTTACATATGTTGTGTTGGAATGGCATTGCTAGTGCTTAGAGAACAGAGGCTTCTTGTATCCAAAGGCATATTATGGCTAAAGTAATCGGCATTGATCTGGGCACGACGAACTCCTGCATGGCAGTGATGGAGGGCGGCGAGCCGATCGTGTTGGAGAATTCGGAAGGGCGGCGGGTGACGCCGTCAGTCGTGGCTTTTACCAAGACAGGCGAGCGGCTGGTGGGGGACGCGGCGAAGCGGCAAGCGGTGACCAACTCGCAGAACACGGTCTATTCGATCAAGCGGTTCATGGGGCGGAAGTACACTGAGGTGGAGGAGGAGCGGAAGCGGGTGCCTTACAAGGTGGTGGCGGCCGCGAACGGGGATGCGGCGGTGGAGGTGGAGGTGGACGGCAAGCCCAAGCAATTCACCCCGGCGGAGATTTCAGCGATGGTCTTGGGCAAGCTGAAGGCCGATGCGGAGATGCGGTTGGGCGAGAAGATTACCCAGGCAGTGATCACGGTGCCGGCGTATTTCAACGACTCGCAGCGGCAGGCGACGAAGGATGCGGGACGGATTGCGGGGCTGGAGGTGCTGCGGATCATCAACGAGCCGACGGCGGCTTCGCTGGCGTACGGGCTGGACAAGAAGAAGGACGAGAGGATCGCGGTGTATGACCTGGGCGGCGGGACGTTCGACATTTCGGTGCTGGAGATCGGGGACGGAGTGTTCGAGGTAAAGGCGACCAACGGCGACACGCACCTGGGTGGGGACGACTGGGACGGGCGGATCATGGATTGGATTCTGGACGAGTTCAAGAAGGAGCACGGGATGGACCTGCGGAAGCAGGCCGACGCGCTGCAGCGGATCAAAGAGGAGTCGGAGAAGGCCAAGATCGCGCTGTCGAGCTCGCAAGTGTATGAGATGAGCCTGCCGTTCATCACGGCGGATGCGAGCGGACCGAAGCACATCAGCACGAAGCTGAGCCGCGCGAAGATGGAGCAACTGTGCGATGATCTGTTCGAGCGGACCATCGGGCCGGTGAAGAATTGCCTGCGGGATTCGGGCATCGCCGCGGACAAGATTGACGAGCTGGTGCTGGTGGGCGGGATGACGCGGATGCCCAAAGTGGTGGAGACGGCGCACGGTCTGGTGAACAAGACCCCCCACCAGGGGGTGAACCCGGACGAAGTGGTGGCGGTCGGCGCGGCGATCCAGGCGGGGGTGTTGAAGGGCGAGGTGAAGGATGTGCTGCTGCTGGACGTGACGCCGCTGTCGCTGGGGATCGAGACGCTGGGCGGGGTGTTCACGAGGCTGATCGAGCGGAACACGACGATTCCGACGCGGAAGTCGGAGATCTTCTCGACGGCGTCGGACAACCAGCCGGGGGTGGAGATTCACGTTTTGCAGGGCGAACGGCAACTGGCGCGGGACAACAAGACCATCGGCAAGTTCCACCTGACGGACATACCGCCGGCGCCGCGCGGGATGCCGCAGATCGAGGTGACGTTTGACATTGACGCGAACGGGATTCTGCACGTGAGCGCGAAGGACCTGGGGACGGGCAAGGAGCAGAAGATCACGATCACGGCGAGCAGCGGGCTGAGCAAGGACGAGATCGAGCGGATGCGCAAGGACGCGGAGGCGCACGCCGAGGACGACAAGAAACGGCGGGAGGAGATCGAGACACGCAACGAGGCGGACAACGCGGTGTATCGCTCCGAGAAGATGCTGAAGGAGAACGCCGACAAGATTTCGGGCAGTGACAAGAGCAAGATCGAAGACGCGATCAAGGAAGTGAAGGAAGCGCTCAAGGGCGGCGATGCCGGGGCGGTCCGGTCGGCGAGCGAGAAGCTGAACGAGGCCTGGCAGGCGGTTTCAGCCGAACTTTACAAGGCGGCGGCGGAGAAGGCACGGGCCAGCAAGGCGCAGAGCCAGCCCGGCCCCGAGGCCGGCGGCGAACCCAAGGGCGAGGAGAAGAAGGGCAAAGACGAAGGTCCGATCATTGACGCGGAAGTGGTGGACGACAAGAAGTAGCTTTTCCCGCAGCGGGTGCGGCGGGATTTTGATTCAACGCATAATCATAAACCAAAAGAAAAAAACACAAACTATGGCATTAAACGTAAAACCCCTCGGTGATCGCGTTCTGGTTGAACCGGTCGAAGAGAAGGAAGTAAAGAAGGGCGGAATCATTATCCCTGATACCGCCAAGGAAAAACCGCAAGAAGGTATCGTTCGCGTGCTGGGCACGGGCAAGACCGACGACGACGGCAAGAAAGTCCCATTCGAAGTCAAGGTCGGCGACCGCGTGCTGGTCAGCAAGTACGGCGGCACCGAAATCAAACTCGACGGCAAAGAGTACAAGCTCCTCGGCTCGGACGACCTCCTCGCCATTCTCACATAACCATCAACAGTTGAGTCTATCAACTATCAACAATCGACTATCTACTAACTTATGGCAGCAAAACAATTACTCTTCGATGAAGCCGCACGGCAGGCCGTGCTGCGCGGGGTGGCCAAGCTCTCCCGCGCCGTGACCGCCACGCTCGGCCCCAAGGGCCGCAACGTCGTGCTCGACAAGAAATTCGGCTCCCCCACCGTGACCAAGGACGGCGTCACCGTCGCCAAGGAAATCGAGCTGGAGGATCCTTATGAAAATATGGGCGCCCAGATGGTGCGCGAAGTCGCCAGCAAAACCAGCGACGCCGCGGGCGACGGAACCACAACCGCGACCATCCTGACCGAGGCGATTTATCGCGAGGGCCTGAAGTTCGTGACCGCCGGCGGCAATCCCATCGGCATTCAGCGCGGTATCGGCAAAGCCGTTGAGGCCGCCGTCGCCCACCTCGACAAGATCACCAAGAAGGTGAAGGACAAAGAGGAAATCAAGCAGGTCGCCACTGTTTCCGCCAACTGGGACACCACGATTGGCGAGATCATCGCCGATGCGATGGACAAGGTCGGCAAGGACGGCACCATCACCGTCGAGGAAGCCAAGTCGATTGAGACCACCCTCGAAGTGGTCGAAGGCATGCAGTTCGACAAGGGCTACCAGTCACCTTATTTCGTCACGAACGCCGAGACGATGGAAGCCAAGATGGAGGACGCTTACGTCCTCATCTTCGAGAAGAAGATCAGCAGCCTCAAGGACATGCTCCCGCTGCTCGAAAAGGTCGCCAAGGTCGGCAAGCCGATGCTCCTCATTGCCGAGGAAGTCGAAGGCGAAGCGCTGGCCACCCTCGTGGTCAACAAGCTGCGCGGCACGCTCAACGTCGTCGCCGTCAAAGCCCCGGGCTTCGGTGATCGCCGCAAGGCCATGTGCGAAGATATCGCCATCCTCACCGGCGCCAAATTCATCAGCGAAGACCTCGGCATCAAGCTCGAGACCGTCGAGCTCAGCGACCTCGGCAAGGCCAAGACCATCGTGGTGGACAAGGAAAACACGACCATTGTCGAAGGCGGTGGCAAGAGCTCCGACATCCAGGGCCGCGTGAACCAGATCCGCCGTCAGATCGAGGAGACCACCTCGGACTACGACCGGGAGAAACTGCAGGAACGCCTGGCGAAGCTCGCCGGTGGCGTGGCCGTCATCAACGTCGGCGCCGCGACCGAGACCGAGATGAAAGAGAAGAAAGCCCGCGTCGAGGACGCCCTGCACGCGACCCGCGCAGCCGTCGAAGAGGGCATCGTCCCGGGCGGCGGCGTAGCGTTGATCCGCTGCCTGGAAGCCATTGACAAGGTCAAGGGCTCCAACGAAGACGAGCGCATCGGCGTCGAGATCGTCAAGCGCGCCATCGAGTTCCCGACCCGCGAACTGGCGAACAACGCCGGGGTCGAAGGCTCGGTCGTCGTCGAAGAGGTCAAGAAGCGCAAGGGCAACGAGGGCTACAACGTGTCGGATAACAGCTACGAAGACCTCGTTAAAGCCGGCGTGGTGGACCCCAAGAAGGTCACCCGCACCGCGTTGCAGAACGCCGCGTCCATCGCTGGCCTGCTCCTGACCACGGAATGTCTCATCACCGAGATTCCGGAGAAGGAGAAGAAGACCCCGATGCCGGGCGGCCACGGCGGCGGCATGGGTGGCGAGATGGATTATTAACCCTTTCGCAGCGTAGGGCGGGCGTCCCGCCTGCCCTCACGCGCCGCGGTTCCGGGAGGAACCGGGCAATTCAGCGAGGCTGGCGTGAGCCAGCCTCGCTTTCTCATTTGGGAACACCGTTAGCCTGACCGATCATGACGCAGAGGTCGGTCAGGGAGGTTTGCCGGGCGTTTTCTCCCGACACGCTCAACTCAACGGTGTTGCTTCTGGGCTGGATCCAGCGGGCTGGGACAGCATATTCGACCCATGCTCCCGTTTGCGACGGGGCGCTCGGCAACGTCTTTCGGTTCCAGCGGAGGCGCAAGAGGTCCGGGTCCTGGAGATTCTTGAAGCGGAGCCGCAGCAGCACGGGTTGCGATGGCTTGGCGCGTTCGCCGAGGGACAACGGAAGCTCAACGGTTTTGCCGGAAAGTAACGGGATGGGGCTGGCAGGGTTCAGGACCGGCACATGCATGAACGGCTGATGCGGGACGTACATTGAGCCGACGCCGCGGATGCTCAGGAAATACGCGCGGTCCAGTTTCCGCAAGGCATCGGGATCGCCCAATTCGCGCCAGAGGGGGCTCTTGGGGTCGAAGAAGTTGAACAGGTAGATTCCGTCCATGCCGGCAGCCCAGGCCTGCAAAGCGCGGCCCCGATAGCTCTCGAGGCTGGTGCGCGCTTTCTGCGCCTCCGGATCGCGCACCCGGGGTTCGTCCAATGACGGATAGACTTTGACGCCGTATTTGCGGCCCAGTTTAGCGCTGTACTCCCACGGGTTGAGTTGCGTGTAGCCGGTCACAATCAGCAAATCAGTCAGGCCCTCGCCCAGCCACTTTTCGAGGTCAAGGCCGATAAAGCGGCAGTAGTCAACCGAGTCGGGCACACGGATGGCCACCAGAATGGGGCGGCCCCGCCGGCGCCCCAACTCCTCGGTCATGGCCCGAACTCGTCGCAGCAACCCGGTCATGGCTTCCAACTCAGCCGTGCCGCAGGGCTTGTTGTCGGCCGAGCACCGGAAGAAGAAGGCGTGCCGGAAGAAATCCAGTTCGATGCCGTCCACGTCGTAGTTGCGGCAGACTTCTTCGCAGAAGGCGAAGGCCAGGTCGCGGATTTGCGGCAGCCCATAATCCACCGCCGACCAGATGCCATACCGGGGCGGCAGAGTCGCCGAGCCGATCAGGTATTCGGGATGCTCACCCTTGAGGCGGTTGGCGCGGAACATGACCGGTCCGTAATCGGTGCGGGAGCCGTCGTGGGTGTCATTCATCCGCATGGACCAGAACACCTCGATGCCGTGCTGATGACCAAACTCGACCATGACCTGCAACGGATCAATTCCCTGGTCCAGGAAGGCCTGGGCCAGATTGTTGGTAAAACGGCCCTCTCGCGTGCCGAAGACCTGGCCGGCCCGGGTGCGGTGGGTGAACAAGGAGAAGCCCGAACTCCAGGTGCAATAGAAAATCGAATCAACCTGCGTGCCGGCGAGGTCGCGGGTGCGATGCCCGAGCAACTCGTCCTTGCTGACCGACTGGCAGAGGTAAGCCGGTTCGTTTCCGTCGTTGTTGAAAATGATGCGCCGGGGCCGGTTAACGGCCTGGCGGCGAAGCTGCTTCCAGTGCGCGCCGGTTTGGGCCGGAGGTTCTGCAAACAAACCGTCCTCGCTCAGAGCGCACCAGAGGCCAAGCGCCACCGGCAGCAGGCGGGTACAAATACAGCGCTTCTTCATTCGTGATAGCCGTCGCGGCCCATGAGCACCTATTTGAGGAGGTGGCTGTTGGTCCAGCCCATCGCCACCTGGAGCACGGCGTGCAGCCAACCGAGGTTGGCGTTGCCCGGCACTCTCAGCCGCCGCCAGACGGGCGGCGCGGTGCCGATCAAGACGAGCTTGAGGTGGTAGGGGGAGGGGCTGGCTTTCCCGGCCGTGGGTTCGATTGGGGCGATCATGAGTTAAGTCCCAGTTTCTTGAGACGAGGAAGCCGAAGTCAAGTTTTCAGGACACGGTGAACATGGCGTTCTGCGGAAGCGGTTGGCACCGGACGGCGGGTCCAGGTATGCTGTGGCCGGCGAACGGAACGAACGGAAAGTAAAATATGCGAACGAAGCTTGTGACGATAATTCTGGCGGTGGTGGTGACGATGAGCGGTTGGGTAGCATCGGGCCAGGAGTCGGGCGGGCCGCCGCGGCGGCGCGGCGGGCCGGGCGGCGGTGGCCCAGGCGGCGGGGCAGGGCTGTTCAGCAGCAGCCTTTTGCCGAAGTCGGACCGGGAGAAGAGCGTGCTGGCGGTGCTGGAGGATATGGACCGGAACCAGCGGCGCGGCAGCATGAGCGTGCCGATGGATGACGGGCGGATTCTGCGGGTGCTGGCGGAGGCTACGGGGGCAAAAAGCGTGGTCGAGATTGGCACTTCGATCGGCTACTCGGCCATTTGGTTCTGCCTGGCGCTCGAAACGACGAGCGGCAAGCTGACGACGTTCGAGATTGACGAGGGGCGCGCGGCCCAAGCACGCGAGAATTTCAAGCGGGCCGGGGTCGGGAAGATGGTCACACTGGTGATGGGCGACGCGCACACGGAGGTCAAGCGGCTAAAGGACCCGATTGACATCCTGTTCCTGGACGCCGACAAGGAAGGCTACGCTGATTACCTGAACCAGCTATTGCCGCTGGTCAAGCCGGGGGGCCTGGTCATTGCGCACAACATGAACGCGCGCCAGGCGGACACGGGTTATGTGAAAGCCATCACGAGCAATCCCGAACTGGAGACGCTGTTCCTGAACCTGGAACGCTCCGGCATCGGCGTGACGATGAAGAAACGCTGAGGGAGATCCCCGGGCGTGTGAAGGCCAGGGCGTGGCACAGTTTCTAAAGGCGGAGCCGCGCACGGGATCGGAGCGGGCCATGTCATCCAAACCAGCCCAGCAACTGACGTTGTTCGATTCGACCTGCCTGATCGTGGGGATCATCATCGGCGTCGGCATCTACCAGATGGCGCCGGACATCGCGAAAGGCGCGGGCGGCGCCTGGGGCGTGGCGGGCTTGTGGGTGCTGGGCGGGCTTGATCTCGCTGTGCGGCGCGCTCAGTTACGCGGAACTGGCCACCGCCTACCCGCAGGCGGGCGGCGATTATGTTTATCTCAGCCGCGCTTACGGTACCTGGGCCGGATTCCTGTTCGGCTGGGCGCAACTGGCGATCGTGCGGCCCGGGCGACATCGCGGTGATGGCCTTCGCGTTCGCGACCTACGCGCGCGCCATTTACGATCCGCTGGCCGGCACTGGCGTTCCCTTACGCGCAAGAGGTCTATGCCGTGACCGCGACGATGCGTCCTGACCTGCATCAACGTGCTGGGCGTGCGCCAGGGCAAATGGACGCAGAACCTGCTGACCACCGCGAAAGTCGCTGGGACTGCTGTTCATGGTCGGCGCTGCGCTGCTGGCGCGACCGGGCGCGGCACCGGCGGAAAAGGCCGGACCGCTGCCGCTCAGCCTCGCGCTGATCTTTGTGCTGTTCACCTACGGCGGCTGGAACGAAATGGCCTATGTCGCCGCCGAGGTCCGCGATCCGCGCCGCAACATCCGCCGCGCGCTGGTGGCTGGGCTCGGCGCGGTGACGCTGCTGTATCTGCTGGTGAATGGCGCTTTCTGCGCGCTCTGGGCTATGAGGGATTGGCGGCATCGAAGGCGGTGGCCGCCGACACGATGATGGCGGTGTGGCCGCGGGCTGGCGGAGTGTTCATCAGCGTGCTGATCTGCATCTCGGCGCTGGGCGCGGTCAACGGGCTGATCTTCACCGGCGCGCGCATCTCCTACGCGGTCGGCACCGATCACCGGCTGTTCCGCTGGCTGGGCCGATGGCATCCGCGGCTGGGCACGCTCAATCCCTTGCGGGTGAAGCGCCGGCGCGCGGTGAAGCCCGCCAAAGCAAAGCAGCACACGATTCGTAGCCCGGATATCTCATGCCCGCACGAAATGGCGACAGCTTGGAGCGCCAGCATGTTGCCGGCTTACACAGTCCGAACGGCCTAAGCCGGCAACCGTTGCTGCTCGATTCGACCAGTCTGGTTGTCGGCATCATCATCGGGGTCTGGATTTACCAGATGGCGCTGGAGCCGGCGCCTTGAGTTGACACAGTTCCGCGCGAAGGATGGTGGAGGCGGCGGGAGTTGAACCCGCGTCCTTGGCAAAGTTACCAGCCGCGACTACATGCTTAGTCAGGAGAGAGTTTTCTACCGGGCGATGACGGCCTGACACCGAATCGCCCAGCCTAGCCCGCAGGATAAGAGCTTCAACCGGACACGCGCAGGCGCCGCGCCCGACCTAACCTGCTGTGGCGTTCTGCCGGCGTAGCAGGTGTCCGCCAGCGAACGTCGTGGCACTTAGGCCGCGAGAGCTAATTCTTGGTTAGCTATTAATGTTTGGTCCGATGATTAACGAGGCCAACGAACCATCCTCGGCATGCCGCCTCTGGCGCGTCTGCTAAGTCGAAACCAGTACGCCCCCGAACGGATCACCCTTACTCTCGTTCGATTTGCCTCGTCGGTCAAGCGGTCTCTGCGAGCGCCTGGTTGACCCGCCGGATGGCCTCGTCGATTTCCGCCGTGCTCTTGAAGCCGATGACGATGGCATCCAGCTCGGGCCGGCTCATGGCGAAGCGGATGGATTTCTCGCGGTCTTCGGGCTGGGTGAAGTCGCCGTTGCCGATGATCTTCATGCCGATGACACCGCGTCCCTTGGCGCGCATGGTTTTGAGCTCAGTCAGCACGGGCGCCAGGTCCAGGCCGGGCCTGTTCCAGGTTTCATCGGTGCCGTCAATGTGTTTGGCCTGGGGGTTGACGCGCACCAGTTGGACCTCGGTCCAGTTGGAGGCAGTGGCGGTGCGCAAGGCGGGCAGGCTGTGACAGGAGACGCCTTTGGCCCGGATCCACTTCTTCTGTTTGGCCTCGTCGAAGGCGTCCATGATGCGCTTCCACTCGTCGGTCCAGCGGTCCTTGACCATGCAATGGATGAGCATGCTGTCCACGTAGTCGGTGTCGAAGACCTTGCGGTGGCGGTCAATGGCGGCGAGGACCTGGTCGGGCTGGCCGGGGATTTTGGACTGGATGAACAGCTTCTCGCGCGGCAGGCCCTTGATGGCGCCCTTCATCCACTCGAACGTGCGGTAGCTTTGCGCGCAGTCGAAGTAGGTGATGCCCTGGTCGTAGGCGTAGCGGATGAGGTTGTTGAAGTTCTCCTGGCCCAGGGCGTACTGGACGTTGCCGCTGTTGCTGCCGGTGCCGAAGCCGAGGCGGCTCAGCTTGAGGCCGGTCTTGCCAAGCGCGACCTGGTCCGCCGCGGTGCGTTTGGCGGCGGCGACTGGGGACGGAACCATGAACAGGAGGTCAGCAGCAGCGCGCCGGCGGCGGCGGAGCGCTCAAGAAACTGGCGGCGGTTGAGGTGATTGGTCTTCATAGTCTTCTGCGCGGGTCGAGAGTTCAAAGGGCGATTGCATCATGTGCTCGCATCGTCACCCGTAGTCTAATACGGCAGGCAAGCCCGTCAATCAGAAGCCTCTCGGAAAGGGGTGAATGCCCCACACTGCCGGGAATGGGAGTCCGCTTGATTTGCGGTTTAGGGCCAACGCAGCCGGCGAGTAAAGGGCAAGGAGGTTCTCGGACGCTGCAGTATCTGGCGCTTTCCCTGAAATAAATCGCCAGAGCTCATCCACTTTTGGCGTGCAAATCCGCCCCGGCTGGCTATTATTACTTCGTGGCCGCCGATCACCATCGTGCGGATGAAGTTGGAGGCAGAGCCGCCGCGTTTGCGACGACCCATTGGAGTGTTGTGCTCGCTGCCGGCCACCGGGAATCGCCTCAAGCCGCCGAGGCCCTCGAGAAACTTTGTCGCACCTATTGGTATCCCCTTTACGCTTGCGTGCGGCGCCAGGGCTACGGCCCGGAAGATGCCCAGGATTTAACCCAGGAATTCTTCGCCCGCTTGTTGGCCAAGGACTATCTGGCCCGCGCCGATCCAGAGGGTGGCAAGTTCCGTTCTTTTCTCCTGACCGGATTGAAGCGCTTTCTGTGCGACGAATGGGACAAATCGCGGCGGCTCAAGCGTGGCGGTGGCCAAAAGGTCCTTTCCTTTGACCAGGGATTGGCTGAGGACCGCTATCGGTTGGAGCCGGTGGACAAGGTGACCCCCGAAGTTCTCTTCGAGCGCAGTTGGGCAGCCACATTGCTGGAGCGGGCGGCCGGTCGTCTGCGCGAGGAGTACCAGGCTGCGGGCCGGGCCGATCTTCACGAACAATTGACTGAGTTCCGGCTCGATGCGTCGCAGCCGCGCGCATATGCCGAAGTGGTGGCCCAATTGGGCCTGAGCCAGAGTGCGGTCAAATCGGCCATTCACCGGCTGCGCCAGCGCCACCTCCAATTGGTGCGTGATGAGATCGCCCAAACCGTCGCCGATCCCGCCGAGGTGGACGAGGAGATCCGCTACCTGCTGGGGGTCGTCAGCGGGTAAGGGCCCGTGTGTGAGTCGTAAATCGCAAATTGTAAATCCGAGCGCAGAAGCAACTTTTGGCCGTAAATGCCTTTGTATCAAGTGAAGGCCCGCCGCGGGCCGGGCTTTTGGTTCTATGCCGAAATCCAAGCACTGCATCGAATGTGGGGTGGCCTTGCCGGACACCGCGGCCGGGGGATTGTGTTCCCTGTGCGCTCTGCGCGGAGCTCTGGCGTGGCCCGGCGGCGAGGCGGAAGGCGCACGGCGGAGGGCGACGAGCGGGGAGCAAAGCATGGAGGACGGATTACTGGCGGGTGCTAGCGCTGAGCGCACGTTCGGCGACTACGAATTGCTGGAGAAGGTCGCCGAAGGCGGCATGGGGGTGGTCTATCGCGCCCGCCAACTCAGCCTCAACCGGATCGTGGCGGTGAAGATGATCCAGCCGGGCCGCGTGGGCAGCCCGGAGATGGTCCTGCGGTTCCGGGCCGAGGCGGAAGCGGCGGCCAGCCTGCATCACCCCAACATCGTCCCCATCCACGAAACCGGCGAGTGCGAGGGCCAGCACTACTTCTCGATGGATTACATCGAGGGGCAGAACCTCGCGGAAGCGGTGCGCGAAGGGCCGTTGCCGTCGGCGCGCGCCGCGCAACTCGTCGCGAAGATTGCCGCGGCCGTTCACTACGCGCACCAGCACAAGCATCCTGCACCGCGACCTCAAACCGTCCAACGTGATCCTGGACGAAGCCGGCGAGCCGCACGTCACCGACTTCGGCCTGGCGCGGCGGCTGGGCGGTGATTCCACGCTGACGCTGACGGGGCAGGTGTTCGGCTCGCCGCGGTTCATGCCGCCGGAACAGGCCTCGGGCCGGCGCGGCGCAGTAGGCGTGCACAGCGACGTGTATGGCTTGGGTGCCATCCTCTACTACCTGCTGACGGCCCGCCCGCCGTTCGTGGGCGAGACGATGGAGACCACCCTGGCGCAGGTGCTGGAACAGGAGCCGGTGTCGCCACGGCTGCTCAACGCCAGCGTGCCGCGCGACCTGGAGACGATCTGCCTGAAGTGCCTGGAGAAGGAGCCGTCGCGGCGCTACGCCAGCGCGCAGGCCGTGGCCGATGAACTGGGTCGGTTCCTGGAGAAGAAGCCCATCCTGGCCCGGCCGGTCGGCCCGCCGGCAAGGTGTGGCGCTGGTGTCGGCGCAAACCGGCGCTGGCGACAGCGCTGGGCGCGGTGGTTCTCGTGGCGGCTTTGGGCTTCGCGGGAATTGTCTCGCAATGGCAGCGGGCCAAAGCCAGCGAATTGCTCGCCCGCCAAAACGCCTACGCTGCGGATATGAACCTGGCGCAACGGGCGCTGGAAGCCGATGAGGTGGGGCTCGCGGTCAGCCTGCTGAACAAACATCGTCCCGACCAGCAAGTCCGCCACCGACTTGCGGCACTGGGAGTGGCGCTACCTCTGGCAGCTTTGCCAGCCTGACATGTCGTTTAGCCTGCGTCGGGATTCCGCTCCCGTCGGCGCGGTGGCGGTCTCGCGGGACGGTAGGCTGCTGGCAGTGCAGACCGGCGGCAACAAGGTGACGCTGTGGGACTTGACCACCAAACGGCCCATGACGGAGCTGCCGGGGCTTGGATGGATCAGGGCCATGACCTTGTCGCCGAGTGGCGGCGTGCTGGCAGTGAGTCGTTCCAAGGAAGGTGAAGCGCCGACGGTCGAATTCTGGGACCTGCATTCACGCCAAGCTCACCCGCACCCTCAGCCCCCCATCTCCCGTAATATCCCTGGCGTTTTCCCCGGACGGAAAACTGCTGGCGACGTTAAACGATCAGGGAACCGCGGAAGTTAGCGAGTGGGAGTCCAACCGAAGCATCACCAACCTCACTGCGGCGCCCTTCAGACGGGGTGGGACGGGGGTCGTGGTCTTTTCGCCGGACGGAAACCGCCTGGCGGTTGGCGCGGATTACGGATGGCTCCAGGTCGTGAACTTGCGGAGTGGAGCGGTGCGGACGATTGAGACGCAAACCATTGACGGCGTCAGCGCGCTCGCCTTTTCGCCCGACAGCCAACTCCTCGCGGCCGGCTTCGCCTATACCAGCGGAACCGTGGGCCTCTGGGACTCCGACTCGGGAGAACCGCGAGGGCAACTCACCAACGCGACGGCCTGGGTTCGCGCACTGGCCTTCACGCCGGATGGCCGGCGTCTGGCGGCGGCGAGTGTGAACGGAACGATCCGGATCTGGAATGTCGCCGAGCGCACCGAGGTGGGCCGTTTGCGAGGACATCCGGCTGAAGGGCTGGCCCTGGCTTTCCAGGCGGATGGCCGAACGCTCGTCAGCGGATGCGGCGAGGGAGCCGCCTGCCTCTGGGACCTCGCCGCCACCAACAAGACTTACACCCACACGAACCTGGCCATTTCGCAATGGTATGACCCCCAACTTGCCTGGTTCGAATTTCACCCCTGGGGCGCTTGACCCCAAGGTCGTCCAACGGCTGGGCCTGGCGTTCACCCCGGATAGCCGAAGCTTCATCACGACTGACCCGGATGGGACGCTCGGCGTTTGGGACACGCGGACGATGCAACAAACGGAATCGCTGCCATCGTTGGGCAGTAACTGCTGGGGCGTGGCGCTGTCGCCCGATGGCCATTGGCTGGCGGTAGGCGACGCTGCGGGAAAAGTTCACATCTGGGATTGGAAGACACGCCAGCTCGTGAAGAGTCTCGATGTTCCCTTTGAGTGGTGCGGCGGCCTCCGTTTTTCCCGCAGCGGCGGGTTTTTGCTCGCGAAAGTCAGTTTTAATAACCGCGCGCTAAGCCTGAAGATCTGGAGGACCGGGGGATGGGAAGAATTGCCACTGCGCGGCATCCGGGTTGAAGCTCCGACGGCGGCTGACTTCTCTCCCGACGACCGCTTCCTCGCGCTGGGATACACGGACGGGGCGGTGACACTGCGGAGCGTTGCCTCCCGACAGGATGAAACGACATTCGGCAAGCACATTGGGGGAGTGAACGAGGTCCTCTTCTCCCCGGATGGGCGGATGCTGGTCACGACCAGCGGGGATGGGTACCGTCAAACTCTGGGATGTCGCTACCCGGCGCGAATTGGCGACGTTGCGGGGTCATTCGGGTTAGGTGTGGGGTGCGACCTTTTGGGGAGATAGCCGACGCGTGGCCACGGGAGGCACCACTGCAAAAGACGCCGTGATATTATGGGACCCGGTCGCACAACGAGAACTGCTTTCCTTGCCCGCGGAGGGACAATTCTTCCTCAACCTCCTCGTTTCTCCTGACGGGAACACTTTGGTGGCCACGTCGCTTGATGGTCACGCGCACTTCTGGCGCGCGCCGTCGTGGGCGGAAATCGAGGCCGCCGAGAAAGGAGCAGTGACGCCATGAATCCAATGAGAATTGGCTGTTTATCTTAGTATCGCAGATTTGCACATGGTTACTGGCGGTTCAGCGGGTTCTGGCGGACACACGAAGTTCACCGCCAAAACCCGCTGGCCTTCCACACGGAAGGAAGTTCATCCACGATTCCCTGAGCCACCGCCCTCAAGGCGATTGGTGCAAGCGGAAGAACTGCATCAGCTCGCTGGCCGGGGCAGTCATCTGGTTCATGCCGGGCACCGCCGTATCCTGGACCGGCATCCACGGGCCTTGGACGGTGGGCGCGCCTTCGACGGCGTAATTCAGCGTGGCCGAAGCGGGCCAACGCAAGCGCACGGCCCGTTCGATGCCGACTCCCGGAACCTCCGAAGTCCGCAGTTCAAGGTTGTCGAAGGTGGCGACGGACCGCCGGCCTGGTGCCGTCCGTGTATTGGAACACGCCCAAGCCCGCGCCGAACCACGTGAAGGGCGCTCCCGCCGCGTCAGGACCCAGGTCCAGAGTTCATGCCGGTCAAAGCTTGAAACTGGGCGGATGTTGAGGGTCGGGTCGGCCTCGGGAGTATCCACGACGCTGCGTTGATAAAGCACCGTTCTGGATTGGCCTTGTCCAGCACGCGGGCCGTAATCACCAGATTCGTGTTGCACCCGCGTCAGCGCGAGAGCGAGGACGACGTTCGTGTTCCTGATCACCGCCTTTTCGCAAGCGAACATGGTCATGGCCATTACCAGACGGTTGACCATTTGCCAAGTCCACACGAAGTCGCGGCCTTTATAGAACGAGTAGAAGCCGTTCGTGGTGCCGGCTGTCAGTATCGCCATATTGGTGGCGTTCTCATCGAGACTGACCAGGTCCACCCGCCATTCCATGGTCTGGCCGTCGGGAACGGTCCAAGCCGTGGAGTGCCCTCCCAACACGTAGGCAGTCCAGAATTGACGTGGTATGAACGCCCAGGCCAATACCCGCGCACGGTGAACTGCTGCGTTCGTATTGAAGTAGTCGCCAGTTGCCGATCACTTGATCCAATCCGTCGAGGAGGTTGTCGTCGAAGTTGTCGACGACCTGGCTCGTATTCACCGGCGCCGGTTTGATCGTGCCGGTGTATTGGTAAGGAATGGCGGGATCCAGGGACGGTCCGGCGACCCGCGTCAGCGTCTCGTCGAGGCGCAATCCGTCAATGGTCCCGCCCCAGCCAGAGCCGACGAGGTGCAGTTGCAGACTGCCGTCCGTCCCCATGGTCCCGCGGTAAGAGATCTCCCACATCCCGCCGGTGGGCGTGAAGTTGGTCCCCGACGCGTCCCAGGTCCCGACTTCGTGATAGACCGGGCCGTAGATAATTGACGAGCCGTCGGCTTGGGCGGCGCCGTCCACGAATATGGTGCGGCGGCCGGTCAGGCGCGCGTCGGTGCCGACCACCCGCGCGAGGTGGGCGTTGCCGCGGAACCCGACCTGGCCCAGCGCGTTGGTACACCAGATGCCCGGCACGGGCACGCCGATGACCCAGCCGGTGGCGGTGTAGGGAGTGTCGGCAGCGGCCACTGGCAGAACGGCCAGCAGCAGCACCGCGATTGTGATGGGTGGACCGGGTCCAAAGGCCTGGCGGCCAGCCGATTGCTTGATTACTCTTTTCATCGTGTAGAACCTTTCTGTTTTTGGTTTCCGGCCATCCAGTGCCCCACGCCGCCGGAACCTCACCCGCAGACCGCCGCCCGTTTTGGCTTCGGTCCGCTCCGTCAGGTCCCGGAATCAGTGGCGGAACACCTGGCCGTCACCTCTTGCTAAGGCAAACGCGACGGAAAGTTGCTCGGTTTTGGGCAGATCATTGGGGGCAGGCGAAATCCTAGTTTCAGGATTGACGCGGACCCGGGGCGGGACATGCTCCCAAGCATGAAGTCCGACAACCAATCTGGCTCTGACGCCCGTGCGGCGTCAGAAGAACATCTCTCCATCAGTTCAATCACGCGACGCTCGTTCCTGCACGCCGTGGGCCTGGGCTCCGCGGCCGTGGCTTTCGCGCCGGCAGCCCGGTCCCAGGAAAAGGTGATCCAGGGCTTCGAGAAGGCGCCCACCGACCGCAAATGCCTCCAAAGGCTGGAAGCCGGTCTCCGACCGCAAGATTCGCGTGGGGATCGTCGGCTATGGCGTTTGCAAGTTCTCGGCCGCGTTCGGCTTCCAGGACCACCCGAACGTCGAGGTGGTGGCGGTCAGCGACCTGATCCCCGACCGCTGCGCCGGCCTGGCCAAGGCCGCCCGTTGCGCGAAGACGTATCCCTCGCTCGAGGAACTGGTCAAAGACGACCGCATCGAGGCGGTGTTCGTGGCCACCGATGCCCCCAGCCACGCGCGGCACTGCATCGAGGTGCTCAAGCACGGCAAACACGTCGCCTCGGCGGTGCCGGCGGTGTTCGGTTCGCTGGAGGACGCCCACAAGCTGTTTGAGGCCGTCAAGGCCAGCGGCCTGAAGTACATGATGTTCGAGACCTCCTGCTTCCACGAGGACCTCTACGCGCATGCGGCAGATCTACAATGCCGGCGGGCTCGGCAAGCTGGTGTATTCCGAAGGGGAGTATTACCACTACATGGACACCCCGATTGATTCGTACAAGGGCTGGCGCATCGGCCTGCCGCCGCAGTGGTATCCGACGCACTCCAACGCCTACTACGTCGGCGTGACCGGCGGGCAGTTTCACCGAGGTGTCCTGCATGGGCATGCCCAGCGTGATCGAGCATCTGCAGCCGGCCAACAACCGCTACAAGAATCCCTTCGGCACCGAGATCGCCCTGTTCCGCACGAGCGAAGGGGGCATGTCGCGCATGGCGGTCAGTTGGGATACCCCGGGCTCCGGCGGGGAGATGGGCCGGATTCGCGGGCAGAAGGGCTCTTACTACGGCAAGTACGAAGGGCTGGAAAAGCAGCTCCCCGACCTCAAGCGTCCGCCGCTGCCGCCCGGCGTGGAGGCTGGCGGCCACGGCGGCTCGCACGGCTACCTCATGAACGAGTTCGTCACGGCGATTCTCCAGGACCGCAAACCGCTGGTGGATATCGCCCAGGCCCTGAACATGACCGTCGCCGGCATCGTCGCCCACCAGTCTGCCCTCAAGGACGGCGAGCTGATGAAGATCCCGCAGTTCAAGCTCTAACCCGGACATTTACCCGCGCAGCCGCCGACGTCAGTCGGCGCCATCTTGTCTGCGGAGAGAATGCGCCGACTGACGTCGGCGGCTACACCCAATCGGTGAATCGTGCGGAGTGTGAGATTCCCGGGCTAGCTTGCCTAGGGCAAAGACAAGTCCGGGTTGGGCGGTGTGGGCTTGACGTGCATTGGGCTTCGGCCATGCTCCAAGCCATGAAAAGCAACTATCTGCCCGGCTCTGATGCCCGCCCGGCGTCAAAGGAAAACTCTCCACTCCGTTCCGTCACCCGACGCTCATTCCTGCAAACACTTGGCGTAAGCTCCGCGGCGCTGGCGATCCGGCCGGCGGCCGGGGCCCAGGACAAAGTGATCCAGGGATTCGAGGCGGCGCCGACGACGGCAGAGGCTTCGAAGGATTGGAAGCCGGTGTCGGATCGCAAGATTCGGGTGGGCCTGGCCGGCTACGGGGTGTGCCGGTTTGCGGCGGCGTTCGGCTTCGACAAGCATCCGAACGTGGAGATCGTGGCGGTGACGGATTTGGTTCCGGAGAATTGCGCGGGCCTGGCCAAGGCGGTGGGGTGTAAGAAGACCTATCCGTCGGCGGAGGAAATGGTCAAGGATGACCGGATCGAGGCGGTGTTCATGGCGACGGACGCGCCGAGCCATGCGCGGCTGTGCATCGAGGCGATGAAGCACGGGAAGCACGCGGCGTCGGCGGTGCCGGCGGTGTTCGGGTCGCTGGAGGATGCGCACCAACTGTTCGAGACGGTGAAGTCCACCGGCTTGAAGTACATGATGTTCGAGACATCGTATTTCCACGATGACCTGCACGCCATGCGGGAGATCTACAAAGCCGGTGGCTTCGGCAAGCTGATGTATGCCGAAGGGGAGTATTTCCATTATTTGCCCAAGATGGTGGATTCCTACAAGGGCTGGCGGGACGGGCTGCCGCCGCAATGGTATCCGACGCACTCGAATGCGTATTACGTTGGCGTGACCGGCGGCAGCTTCACGGAGGTATCCTGCCTGGGGATCCCCAGCAAGTTCGGCTATCTGCAGCCGGAGAACAACCGTTACAAGAATCCCTACGGGACAGAGATCGCGCTGTTGCGCACGAGCGAAGGGGGGATGGCGCGGATGGGGGTCAGTTGGGATTCACCCGGTTACGGCGGGGAGATGGGGCGGGTTCGCGGGCAAAAGGGCTCATATTACGAGGATCACGGCAAGTTCCAAGCGGCGGAGAAAGGGGCGGAGAAGAACCTGCCTGACCTCACGCGTCCGGCGCTGCCGCCGAGTGTGGGCCGCGGCGGCCACGGCGGGTCGCACGGCTACCTGATGAACGAGTTTATCATGGCCATCCTGGAGAACCGCAAGCCGCTGGTGGATGTGGCACAAGCGCTGAACATGACGGTGGCGGGCATCATCGCCCACGAGTCCGCCATGAAGGGCGGGGAGCTGCTGAAGATTCCGCAGTTCAAGCTCTAGGTAGTGTAGCCGGGCAGCTTCCACGGCGCGCGGTAGGTGCGGCTCAGCAACTTGCTGGCGTCCGCATCACCGAGGATACGCTCTTTCCGCGCGTCCCACCTCAGCTTCCGGCCGACCAGCATCGAGATCAGTCCCAAATGGCCCGGGATGGCTGAGTGATGGGCTGTCTCGACGGGCGTGATGGTCGGCTGCCGCGACTTGACGGAGTCCAGAAAGTTGCGCTGGTGATTAGTTGAGATGGGCAGCTTCACCTGGCGCAGCTCCTCGGGCAGACGCCTCACCTCGCGCCATTCCTCGTTCGAGGCTTCAAATTCGCCGCGGTTTACCCAAACCCAACCGCCTGTCCCAATCCATTTGGTCCCGCTGCGAATATCCGGGTGCCCGCCGGCGATGATCATCGTAATGTCTCGCGGGTACTTCAGCTCAATGCGGTACTTGGTGCAGGTGTTCCAGACAGCGTCCACCGGAGGAAACTCACCTTCGCCCTCGACTTCCAGCGGTCCGGAGCGGTCAAAGTCACAGCCCCAGTGGGCGATGTCGCAATGGTGCCCGATCCAATCGAGCAACTGGCCGCCGCCCGTGTTGTAGTTCCAGCGCCAGTTCCCGTGTACCCGGCCTCGGATGTAAGGCATCATTTTGCTCGGCCCAATCCAAGTCTCGTAATCCAGCTCTGGCGGCGGCGCGCTGGGCAGCATGTCCTTGTCCTCTATCTCCCGCTTGCTGTGTCCGGCAGGCAGGCCTACTTCAACGCGCTTGATCTTCCCGATCAAGCCGTTGCGCACAATCTCCGCCGCCTTATGGAACGTGCCGACGGAACGCTGCCAGGAGCCGGTTTGCCAAATCCGCTGGTTGGCCTGCACGGCTCGGACAATAGCCTGTTGCTCCCCAATCGTGCGGGCCAGCGGCTTCTCGCCATAGATGTCCTTCTTCTGCTGGGCGGCCTCAACGGCTGCCAGCGCATGCCAATGGTCCGGCAACGCCAGCATCACGGCATCAATATCGCTGCGCGCCATCAGCTCCCGGTAATCGCGATAAGCCTTGCAACCATTATCCTGGTAATGGTCGTTTACCTTTTTGACAGCGCGGTCCAGGTGCTGCCGGTCCACGTCACAGGCGGCGACCACCTGGCAGTCCTTTAAGGCAAGGAACGAGTCGGTATTTCCGGTTCCCATACTCCCACACCCCACCACGCCCAAGGTGATGCGTTCGGAGGGAGCCGGTCGCCCTTCACGCCCCAGCGCGCTGCTGGAAATGAGGTGTGGGAAAAGCGAGCGCGGCTCCGGTCAGGCCCAGGAATTGGCGGCGACTGATCTTTGTGCCCGGCGATCGGTGTTGCATAAATTCACGACGCGGCCTTAATCCTAGGTATTCATGAGCAACAAAGCTACTCCTCCTTCGGGCGGTCGCCGCCAATTTCTCCTGACCGGGCTTATTTCACTTGTTGCCGGTCTGTTCGGCGGCCGCAGCGCCGCTGGTGCCACCACCAAAGCCACTGGCGAACCGGTGACCACTCGCATGCGCCAGGGCGAGCCGCCGGGCCAGCCCCTGGATACCATGCTCCTGTTCGAGCGCGGCGATGACAACAACGGCAAGGCCATCACTCACGAGGTGCTTTCGCTCATCCACCAGGAAAAAGGCAAGCACTCCTATCCCTGGACGATGTATGCCAGCCTGGAGACGCACCACGAAACCGGCGACGCCTGCGTCGTCTGCTCCCGCCTCCACAAACACGGCCCCGGCTGGTCTTCCGGGCTCCACTCCGAAGTCTTCAACCACAACCGGGGCGTGGCGCTGGGCGTGAACATCGAAATGAGCAACGATTACTCCGGCCCGGAGGAGACCGTCGTTATCGGCCTTAACATCCAGGCGGTCGGCGGCTCGGCGCCCATGCGTCACGGCCTTCAGGTTCACGACGGCGGCAACCACTTCCAGACCGCCATCCACCTCAAAGGCAAGGGGGCGACGGGCGTTGACCTGCCCGGCAGCTTCCAGGTGGGCGTGAACCTGCACAGCAACAACCTCCGCCTTAACGAGGGCGCTTGCGTCGAGTTGGACGGCCAAGGCCAGATCAAGGTCCGCTACAAGAACAACCGCATCGAATTCCTGAACGGCGAGCGCTGCTTTGCCCACCTCGACGTGAACGGCACAGACCACCCAATCTAGAGGCGATCTGCCCAGCCTAGCGCACCTCCCCACGAAAGAAACGGGCTGCGGTGGATGAGGTGTCACGCAAGGTAATCTGGCCGGTTAACATGATGTTCGTTGCGACCGGCGCCCAGGCTCGCATATCGGGTGAAGCGGAGAGGACTACTCGTTGTCCCAGGGCCGCGGTGACCGTGACGGAGGATGTGGTGTTCGTTCGCTGGATCACGCGCACGCAAGGCCGCGGCTCGTTCACCCGGCCCAGGCGCATGCCGTTGCCGAAGCTGGTGACCCAGACTTCGTTGGCGTCGTAGGGATTGAAGAAGACCCGCGTGGGGAAGCGGAATGGATAGCCGGCAAGGGAACTGAAGGCCGGCGAGCCAGCCCGGCGGTTGCTGCTGTACCACAGGCCCTGGTCCTCCGTCGTCACATACATTTCGTCCGGGTTCACCGGGCTGATGGTGCAGGAACTCACGGCCTTGAGGTTCGTCGGTGATACGTGTCCACGTGACGCCGCGGTTGGTAGTGTAATACAGGCCGCCAAGGTTAGCCGAGGAGCCCCATTCGCCCCAGACCCCGGCATACCAGGTGGACTGCGTGGGGTCGTGCGGGTCAACCGTGAGGTCCTTGGTGTAGTATTGCATGCCAGCGGCGCTGCGATCCACCCAGCTCGCGCCGTCGGTCGTGCTCACAAACACGCCCGAGCTGGGCTGGAAGTCGCCCGAGGCAATCCGCGCCGAGTAGGTCGCCACGAGCGTGCCGTCGTTCAGCACGACGATGTTATAGGGATGACCCTGCGTGCGCGGCGGCGCGGCCAGCCGGGTCCAGGTCGAGGCAGTGCCGGCGTCCAGGTTGATCGTGCGATAGACTCCCCCGGTGGTGCTGTTGACCATGGCGGCGTAAAGGCGTTTGTAGTCGTTCGGATCCAGCGCCAGGCTGACGACTGGCCTGCCGAGATTCTTCAACCGTGGCCCACGTCGCGCCCTGGTTCGCCGAATACATGACCTCGCCGGTGCCGCCGTCAATCGAGCTATCCTGGCAATAGCGATCCCAGGCATACAGGTCGTGAACCGAGGACATCGCGGCATAGACGAGGCCGTTGGTGGGGTGCTTGAGCGTCTGGTAGGTGCTGTTGTAGGAGAGCGACATGGGGGCCATCCACGACCCGCCCGCATTGGTGCTGAGCATCCCGCGGATGTCGGTGAAGCTGCAAAACAGCGTGTTGCTGGAAAACCACGACAGCCACCAGCACGAGGTGTCCTCCGCCCCATTGCCCGTGTAGAAGGTGGTCTTGGGCGTGAGCGCGCCCACCGCGTTCTCGCATCCCTGCCAATCGTAGGCCTGGCGCCAGGTGGCGCCGCCGTTCGTCGTCACATGAATGAAACCGAAGTCGGAGATCACCGCGCGGTTCGGGTCGGTCTGGCAGACGGTGAAGCCCATCGCGCACTCGCCGAACGACCACTTCTTCCAGTTCCAGCCGCCCGGGTCGTCGCCCGTCCAGCCGGTCGCGACGTTCGCGTTGCCGGTGCACTGCATCACTTGCGACCACGATGCGCCGCCGTTGACCGTCTTGAGCACGACCGGCTGGCCGGCGTTGTCCGAGCCCGCCGCATAGGCGATGCTGATGTTCGTGCGGCACATCGCCACGAAGAACGGGTGGTTGCCGGCCACGCCGTTCGTCGCCACCGTCCACGAACCCGGCTCCGCCATCCAGCCGGTAGAGCTTCGCATAGCTCCCGTAATCCGAGCCCTGGACGCCGGGGTACACATCGCCCGCGCCAAGCGTGACGCAGAAGAAGCGCAGCGCGCCGTTCTCCTTCGCGCCCGCGAACGAAACCATCGCCTCGCTTGCCGGGATGCCCGGCATGCCAGCGAACGTAAACGATGCGCCGCCATTGGTGGACACCACCATGCCGGGCCGCGTGCCGACGTAGATCGCCGGCCCATCCCAGAACGCGCCCGCGATCAGCAGGTCATTCGCCGTGTAGCAGTCGGTATAGGTCGCGCCCGAATTGGTGGAGATCTTGAGCGTCGTGTAATCGCTCACCAGCAGCGGTTCGTGGACAGCGGGTCGGCGTAAAGGCAATAGACCGACTGCGACCACGGGTCAGGCGGGATGCTCGTCCAGGTCACCCCGCCGTCCGACGAGCGCGCCGGCACATCGCCGTTGAGCGCATAACGCACGAGCGGGTTGCTGGTGAATTCCATCCGCCCCGGCTGGCTGCCGCCCCCGAGCACGCGGAAGTCCACCGTGTCCCACGTGCGCCCGAAGTCCGTCGAATGAAACAGATCGCTCATATCCGAGCCGATCCAAACCTCGTCCGGGTTGAAGGGGTTGATGGACGGGCCAAAGAAAGCGCCGCCGCCGCCCGGCCCGCGCGAGACGAAACGCGCCGGCGGCCCAGCCAGTGCCAGACTGGCCGCAGTGAAGGAGCGCACCGAGAATCGCAGGAAGGGCCGCCCGGCATCGCCGGAGGCCAGAAGAGCCTGTGCTGTACATGACTACGCGGCAGAGTGACAGCGGGATTTGTGCCAGGGTTTCAAGTGAGAGCGCACCCGCGGACAAGCCGGTTATCGTGAATTCTCTCGCAACCAGGCCGCGTAAGCGGCTTCGTCCAGTTCACGCGCCGCCAGGGCCAGTGTTTTCAGAGTGGCGTCCGCTTCGGGGGCGGTGAAGCGCCTTCCACTCAACTTTAACGATTGGCACCCGCCGCCCGGACTGGCATATATTCCAGCCCGAATTGGGAAGAAATGTCCGCGAGCGCGATAAGCAGAAAGCTGTGGTTGACAACGCTGTGCCTGGCCATGCTGGGCCAGGGCTGTTCGATCAAGCGCCTGGCCGTCAATAAGCTCGGCAATGCCCTGGCCGGCGGCGGGACGACCTTTGCCTCGGATGATGACCCGGAGCTGGTGAAGGCCGCGGTGCCGTTCAGCCTCAAGCTGATGGAGAGCTTGCTGGCTGAGAATCCGCGCCACGAAAAGCTGCTGTTGGCGGCCTGCAGCGGCTTTACGCAGTATGCCTATGCGTTTGTCCAGGAGGATGCGGATGAGACCGAGGACAAGGACCTGGCGGTGGCCGAGGGAATGCGGGCGCGCGCCCGGCGCCTGTATTTGCGGGCGCGGAACTATGGCCTGCGCGGATTGGAGGTCAGGCACAAAGGCTTCGAGAAGGCGCTCCGGGCCAGCCCAAAATCAGCCGTCACGGCGGCTACGGCCAAGGACGTCCCGCTGCTGTACTGGACGGCGCTTTCCTGGGCGGCGGCCATCTCGCTATCGAAGGACAATCCGGAATTGATCGCCGAGATGCCATGCGTGGAAGCGATGATGGATCGCGCGCTGGCTTTGGATGAAGCCTTTGACTACGGGGCCATCCACACCTACTTCATCACTTACGAAATGAGCCGGTCCGGGGGAACAGGAGATCCGGCCACGCGGTCGCGGCAACATTTTGAGCGGGCACTGGCGCTCAGCGGGGGCCAGCAAGCGGGGCCGATGGTTTCCTTCGCCGAGGCGGTATGCGTGCAGAAGCAGGATTTGAAGGAGTTCGAGTCCCTGCTCCGCCAGGCGCTGGCCATCAACCCCGATGCCAAGCCCGAATGGCGCCTGGCGAACCTGATCATGCAGCGCCGCGCCAAATGGATGCTGTCGCGCACCGACCAGCTTTTCCTGCGCGCCGGCCCGGCTGAGAGCAAGCAGCCTTGACCCTCCCAAAGCAGTTTAACCACAGATCTTATTGATGTGATGAATCGTCGAATTGCCTTAACCGCCCTGTTGGTCCTCAGCCTGGCCGCGCCGGGCCTCCACGCCGCCGACAAAGTCATCCGGCTGAAGCTCGGCACCCTGGCGCCTGCCGGCACCTCGTATCACAAGAGCCTGCAGGCGATGGGCGAGAAGTGGCGCAAGGCTTCGGACGGCGCCGTGCAACTGGTCATTTTCCCCGGCGGCACGCAGGGGAGCGAGGCGGACATGGTGGGCCTGATGCAGACCGGCAATCTGGATGCCGGTTTGCTCACCACCGGCGGGCTCTCGGAAATCGATCCTGCCGCTCTGGCCATGCAAGTTATGCCGATGTTCTTCCGCAACCTGGATGAGTTGGATTATGTAGGCGAGAAGCTGCGCCCGCAACTCGATGCGCGCCTGCTGGCCAAGGGATACGTCGTCCTGTTCTGGAGCGACTCCGGCTGGGTGCGGTTCTTCTCCAAGTCGCCGGTGGTGCATCCGGATGACTTGCGGAAGCTGAAGGTTTTCTCCGGGTCGGACAGCGCCGCCGCGTATGACTTGTGGAAAGCCAGCGGCTTCCACCCGGTATCCCTGGAAGCGACCGGCATCCCGCAGGGCCTGTTGTCGGGCACCATCAGCGCGGTTCCGACGGTGCCCATTTTCGCGCTGGCCGCGCAGTTGGACAGCCAGGCCAAGTACATGCTGGAGTTGAACTGGGGGCCGTTGGTGGGCGCGGCGGTCGTGCATAAGAAGGCCTGGGACCGCGTGCCAGCCGCCGCCCGCGAGGCCATGCTCAAAATCGCCGAGGAAACGGGCCGACAGGTCAAAGCGGCCGGGCGGGCGGAGAGCGATGCCGCCGTGGCGGCCCTGGTCAAGCGCGGGCTCAAGGTGCAGAAGGTGACCCCCGAGGTGGAAGCCGAATGGCGCGCGGTGATTGACAAGGTGCAGGGTCAAATCCGGGGCAAAGTCGTGCCCGCAGACGTGTTTGATGAAGCGCAACGGTTGGTGAAGGACTATCGAGCTGCGGGCGGAGCAAAACCGCGATGAGCAGCGGCACCGTTTTCACCCCAGACCTGGTTGGTTCACCCGAGTCAACGACACGCTCCCGCGGGCAGCGCTTGTTCTGCCAGTGGGAAAACCTCCTGCTGGTGGTTCCGCTGGCGGCCATGTTGCTGCTGCCCGTCGTGGAAATCCTCTTGCGCATGGTGTTCAAGACCGGCGTCTCAGGTTCCAGCGCCATTGTGCAGCACCTGACGCTGATTGTGGGGATGCTGGGCGGGGCCATCGCGGCGCGGGACCGGCGGTTGCTCGCGCTCTCACCGGTGCAGGCGCTGCTTCGGGGCGGGCCAGGACGGCGGCACAGATCTTCAGCAGCGGCTTTGCGGCGGCGATCACCTTCTTCCTCTTCCTGGCCAGCCTTCGATATGTGCTGGAGATGCGGCCGCTGGGGAAGATCCTCGTCTATGGCATCCCGGTCTGGATCATCCAGCTAATCCTGCCCATCGGTTTTGGCCTGGTCCTGTTGCGCCTGGTCTGGCACGCCTCTGAAAAATACGGCGGACGAGCGCTGGCGCTCGCGCTGGCCGCGGCAGCGGTCGGCGTGGCGATCTGGGCGCCGGTGTCTCCGGAACGACTAATGATCCCGGCGCTGGTGGCTTTGGGGCTGGCGACGCTCCTGGGTGCGCCGGTCTTCACCGCCCTGGGCGGTGCCGCGCTGATCCTGTTTTGGGGCCACGACCTGCCGGTCCAGGCGGTGCCGCTCAAACACTACAGCCTCACCACCAATAACATGCTCCCGAGCATTCCCATCTTTACGCTCGCGGGCTATTTCCTGGCCGAGGGTGGGGCGTCCAAGCGGCTGGTGCGCGTGTTTCAAGCGCTGGTCGGGCAATTCCGCGGCGGGCCGGCGATCGTCACGGCGCTGGTCTGCGCGTTCTTCACTTCGTTCACCGGCGCGTCCGGCGTTACGATTCTTGCGCTGGGCGGCGTGCTCATGCCGGTCTTGCTGGCGGCCAGGTATTCCGAACGCAACGCGCTCGGTTTGTTAACCGGCGCCGGGTCGCTCGGGATGTTGTTTCCGCCCTGCTTGCCGCTGATTCTCTACACGATCGTCGCCAACCACAGCGCGCATGCCGATCTGACGATGAAGGAGATGTTCCTGGGCGGCATCGGCCCCGGAATCCTGCTGGTCGCCCTGACCGCCTGGTGGGGAATTCGCAAAGGACCCAAAGAGGCGGTGGACCGCCCGGTCTTCCATTGGTCGGAGGCCGGGGCCGCGCTGTGGGATGCCAAGTGGGAAATGCTGATCCCGGTGGTGGCCATTGGCTCGCTTTTTTATGTGCCGACGACCGTCGAGGCGGCCGCGGTGACCGCCACTTACGCGCTCCTGGCGACCACGGTGATTCATCGCGATCTGCGTCCGATCAAAGACTTGCCGCGGGTCGTCACCGAGTGCGGATTGCTGGTCGGCGGGGTGTTGCTGATCCTGGGCGTCGCGCTCGGCTTCACCCATTACCTGGTGGATGCGCAGCTCCCCGACAAGATGGTCGAGTGGGCCACCCGGATGGTGGGCTCGAAATGGCTCTTCCTGCTGGGACTGAACGTGGTGCTGCTGTTCGTGGGCGGGTTGGTTGAGATCTACGCTGCGATCATTGTGGTGGTGCCATTGCTGGTGCCCTTAGGGGTGGCGTTTGGCATGGACCCCATCCACCTCGGCATCATTTTCCTCGCCAACATGGAGCTGGGCTTCCTCTGCCCGCCGGTCGGCTTGAACCTGCTGCTCTCCTCCTACCGCTTCAACAAGCCGATGGCCGAAGTCACCCGCGCCACGTTCCCGATGCTGCTGGTCCTGCTGCTCGGCGTCCTCCTGATCACCTACTTCCCGCCGCTGACGACTTTCCTGCCCAGGTTGTTCAAGTGACCGCGCAGGCCGCCATCGCGACGCTTGGCGACCTCCCTCGACTATGCAACCTTGGTGATGGCGATGAAGGCAGAGTGGATTACACAATTCCACCCACGTTACGCTCCCGCCAGCACCCGCGCGCAGAGGACTTCGTCTTCGCGGAGAGGTTCGAGCGCGGAATCGGGAACGGTGATGACGGTCAGCGTGTCACCCAGCGCGTTGAATACCTCGGCACTGTAGCCTTCGGTGCCATCGGGCGCGAGGTGGTGTTCCACCGTCTTCACGATGTCGCCGCGCTTGAGGCGGTGTTCTGGCAAGTCCCGCGCCAACACCACATCTTTGTATAGCTCGAACTTCATTCCATTCTCCGCCCCTTTCCTCCCGGCAAAGAAAAGAAACGCGCTTCCCGAACACTGGAAAGCGAGGTCCGACCCGGCGGGGCGTGATGCCGAAGACGAGGCTATTCCACCAGACGCTTCAGTTCCTTCACCGGATACGCGATGAATCCCGAGAAGGTTCCGTTCTTGTCGGGCGCACCCCCGGCGCCTATGACCATTCCCACCACGTGTCCGTCGGCATCCAGCACCGGCGCTCCGCTGAACCCTGAGAAATCTGCACGATCCTGGAGCAAACCGATGATCAGGCCCGTGGCAGTGCTCGTCACCTTGGCGCGAAACACCTCCTGCACGTTCTTCTCGTTCTCGTTCCTCACCCCGACGACGAAGATCGCCTCTCCAACTTTCGCTGGAGCTTCGCGCAAACTCAATGGTAGGGCGGGCAGGTCGTCGCCATCCTGGTGCTTGAGTTTTAGCAGCAACCATTCGTTCGCCCTGAGGTAACGAGCGGGCGCCCCGTAAAGGCCTGCGACGGCCACCTGCGCATCAGGCTCGGCCCGCGGATGCAGCCGCCAATTCGCGAGGCTGGAATCAATGTCGGCAGGTTTCAACGCGGGCGAAACCCCTCCCGCTGCCCCCAACAGATGGCGGGCTGTCGCGGCAACCGTATCCCCATTGGGCAGGTCAACCAGGAACGCCGTGGCGCCCTCCAGTCCGGAGTGTTGACGGAACTTGGCGTCGTGCGTCAGAACCAGTTGCGGCCAGGAATCAACCGCATCCTTCACCCATGGCTCAGCGGGGGGCTTCGACTGTTTGGCGTCCACGTGCAGCGTGAAGAACAATGCCCCACCCAGCCCCGCCAGCAGTGCCACACCGGCGCCCGCTTTGACGAAAAGTCCCGTGTTCCACTCAATGTTGTGCTGGCCCAGCAAGACCTTGAATCCCGAAACCAGGCAAAAGAGCGCCACGCCATGAATGACCAGGCTGATCCAATCCTGCACCAACAGCGGCAGCAGGGAGTCCCCGGCATAAAGGAACATACCGATGGCGTAGGGCCAAAAACGGCCCTTCCAGCCGGCGATGCCGAAGTAGAAGAACAACCCGCAGGCAATCAGGTTGAGCGAAAACGCCACCCACGGGCCGGACCCGCCCAAGGCTGATCCGATGCCGCCGACCAAGTAACAGGTGCTCAGGCCGAGCGCAAAGCCCCACGCGCTGCCCAAAACGGCCGCAATTGAGTTAATAATGGACAGGGCGGCAATCCAGAAGAACCAACTCGCCCCCTTGCGCACTTGCTTGGCATAAGCGAACGCCTCCGCCTCTTGCGTCAGTGCGTCCGGTCCACCCTGAGCGTCGTAACGCGTCGTGACCACATCCTTGGCCCCAAGTTCGTGGAAATCCGCCGCGGTGGACCAATGCGCGGCATCACTGCGCCGGACGAAAGTCGAGCCCGTCACGGCGCCCGAACTTAAACGACGCTTCATTTCCTCAAGGGAGAGAGGGCCTTCCTCCCGGCCTTCTGGGCCGGAGACGAAGTAAGTATAGGCAGTTCCAGTTTTCATCATTGACAAAGGGCTGCAACCGGCAAATTCAGGGCGCTGGAATGGAAGACGCCACTCCCGCTCCGCTGCGTACAAATCACGCACAAAAAAGCATGAAGGATGCCAGCTTGCGGGCCTGGCCCCGCGTGTTGCGTGAGGATTCGGAAGGGTGTCAGTCAATGATAATCATCCGCCGGCCTTAACCGCCGGCCGTCCGCCGACGCTGATCAAGCTCTTGGTCGTGTGGATGAACATCCGGCCTCCGGCCACCGCAGGCGTGCTGTGTGTGACCTCCCCCAAAGCGTTTCTGCCCAAGATTTGGAACCGGTCCGAGGCTTCCACCACAACCACCTCGCCCGTGGTCGACACGCAAAACAGGCGTCCATCCACCCAAAGGGGCGAGCTGAAGAATCTGCCGCCCACACGCTCTTGCCATTTCACCTCGCCCGAGGTGGCCTGCACGCAACTGACGATCCCGCCGTCGCTCCACAGGAAGAGCCGCTCCCCGACACAGACGCTGGTAGGCACGTAAGGGGCCGACTGCCGGATGGTGTAGGCCACTTCCGGCTTCTTCACGGCGCCGCCGGGTCGCACCGCTATCAGATAATTCCCGCCCCCGCCGCTGCCACACGTTCCGACGATCAATCCCGCCGCCATTACGGGAGAACTCACGACCCGTTGGTCGAACAGGTCCGCCAGCTCCCAGAGCACCTTCCCGCTGTCAGGATCAATCGCGGCGACGCCGTGGGCCTCGCTGGTGAAGATCAACGCGGGCGGGCTGTCTTTCGGCTCATAGACGCACGGTGTGGAAAACACGGCTTCCTTCGCTTTTCGGGGGGTCTGCCATCGGGTCTTGCCTGTAGCCGCATCAACCGCGATCAGGAAGCTCTCCCCATCCTGCTCGTTGCCGAGAACGATTTTGTCCTGGTAAACAATCGGGGAGGCACCGCCGCCATGCTTGCTGGTAAAGGGTCCCAGGTCCTTTTCCCAGACTGTCTGCCCGTCGTGCGTCAGAGCCATCAGGGTGTAATGCTGCCGGGGAGGTCCAGCAGACATAGACGCGATGCTCATCCACCGCGGGAGAGGCGGAGGCAAACGTGTTGAGGCTGCTCTTGCTGTGGGGCGTGAACGGAAAAGACTTTTGCCAGAGCATCTGCCCGTCGTGGGCGCTGACACAGAAGACGGACACCTGCTTGGTTTTGGCGTCACCCGGCGGTGAGAAACACTCTGGTGCCCCACAGGACCGGGGAGGAATGACCCGCCCCGGGCAAAGGGATTTTCCAGTTGAAGTCCTGGTCGGTCCAGGTCGTCGGAATGGTCTTGGACAGGCTGACGCCGCTGCCGTTGGGTCCCCGGAACCGTGGCCATTCCTGGGCGAGTCCCGCGAGCGGCAAAATCAGGAGCAGGAGGAGTGCAATTGGGCTGACCGGTTTTCGCCAGTCCACAGCAGCCCTGCCTGTTCTTTTCATGGGTAGTAGTTTATCCCCGCCCGCCGCCAGCGACAACACCGGTCCCGGATGGTGGTGACGGAATGCACCCTGTTGCGGCTACAGGTGGGTTCAAAGTCTGCATTCTTACTTCCGCCCTCCCCTCTCGCCCCCCTGACTTTAGACGCTAGACTTCGGACTTCCCCCCCCCTTCAGCTTCTTGCCGCGCAGAAGCCGCGTGCCGGTGCCCTGAGCACCTTCAGAAGTCAACCCCGGATGCCAGACACCTGCGGCGTGGTTACCCTGGGTAAGACCCGCCGGGGGACGAAGGAACGGCGGCCTACCCTGGTCTGAATGCGCCAATCCCTTTAGGAATGAATACGTCAATCCCTCACCACCCAACATCACTCGCCCATGCGCGCAAAGAATATGACATTCTCACGAACCGACCCCTTTCCGCATTCTGCTCCCCACTCCGCGCCCAACGAGTTAGTGAGAATTCGTGAAATTCGTGGCTAGGCGGGGGCGTCGAAGGTCCCGGGGCTTTTGGAGGTGGCACGCCACTCCGGCTTGCGCTCGCGTGTGGCTTTGCGGAGAGCTTCCCGCACGCCGGCAATGTCGAGGTCCGCGGTGTAAACCGGTGTGGCGGGTTGCTGCCGCCACGACTCGTCCAACCCGCCCGCGTCCACGGCGTCAAAGCCCATATCGTTGACCAGTTCCATCACCACGGCCTTGGCTTTGGCACTGTCGCCGGCGACCGGCAGCGCGATGCGGCCCGGGGCGCCGGCCGGCTTGCCCATTTTCGCCAGGTGCTCGGCGTAGATGTTGTTGAACACCTTGATCACCGGATGGCCGAGTTGCTGTTCCACCCAGCGGCTTTCGGGCAGGCCCTTTTCAATTCCCTCGATCCTGCCGTCGCGGTGGCGGGGGTAGTAGTTGCCGGTGTCTATCACAATCAGGCCGTCCGGTGCGTCCTTGAAGAGCCCGGGCGGCAGGTCTGGGATTTTACCCTCCGGAATGGTGACCACCACCAGGTCGCGTCCGCGCGGCACTTCGGCGACGGTGACCGGCTTGGCGCCGGTCTCTTTGGCCAGGCCGGCGAGGCTTTCCGGGCCGCGCGAGTTGGCGACCACCACGTCGTGCCCCAGGCGGGTGAAATGCCGGGCGAGAGCCGCGCCGATGTTGCCCGTACCAATGATTCCAATCTTCAATTTCCTTTTCATAAGTGTCTCCT
Organism: uncultured Verrucomicrobiae bacterium; assembly: GCA_963822005.1. GTDB lineage: Bacteria > Verrucomicrobiota > Verrucomicrobiia > Limisphaerales > UBA8199 > PALSA-1440. Next base: position 47,656 of record CAWGGD010000035.1, read on the forward strand.
CTGCGTGTTCGTGTGACGAACCTTCAGCAGGCAACCTCGTGCAGCCAAAGCCGTTTCACAAGAAGAAACCGACCTCAACGCTGCTCATCCCCAGCCTCCGCTGTCCAGCCGCCTCAAGCCAGTCCCGTAATGCAGAACTCGCGGCTTCGGCCCTGAACGGGCAAAGCGGGTGGTCCTCCACATCTCATCGTTCTGACGAACGAGGGCAGTTGAACATGCGAATGTGTGGAACCGATTCCTTTACCTCCTTTACGCTTGGACCCCGCTTCGCTCAGCGCGGAGTGTCACTCGTGGCTTCAAGTTCCACGGGAGCTTTGGGGTCGACGAGCCGGCAGAGTCCCGAAGCGGGATCAAGGCTGTACATAGCCGGTTTGGCGGGTAAGCGGGGATTGGCCCCCAGGCGCTCGGGCGGTGAGATCAGCGCGATGAGTTGCTTGTCCGACCAGCAGAGCTGAGCCAGCGCAAAGGGGTACCGCCCAATGGCAATCGGGTGGGACAGCTCCATTTCCGCGAGCTTGGCGCCGTTGGGGCTCAGCTTGAGGAGTTTGGTCGCAAGTTCCCCGCCAGGCTGGGCGCGCAGCGCATACAGGACCTCTTCGTCCTGAGCGTAAGCCAAAGCAACGATGTCATCGTCCCTGAGTTGCGGCAGCGTCTTCCATTCGCCAGTTGAGGGATTGTACGAATAGCCCTGGGAGCGTGCCGTGATCAGGAGCAAGCGGTGCTTGGAATCGTAAGCGATGGCCGAAGGCCAACTCGGTTTGCCGATCGCCGGGTCGGTTTTGACTCCCACGAACTGGCCGGTGGCTGGAATGATTCTGCCCACCTGGTGCGTGGTGATGGCGTAATAGGCGGGACCTTCCGCAACGGCCAGTTGGATGATGGGATAGATACTCGGTAGAACCAGGGGAATCGTTCCATCAGGTTTGGGGCCGTAACCGGTGAATTGGGCGATGCAGACCGACCACCCAGATGGATCCTTGGGCAGCAGGTGGAGCGCCGTGAACGGGGCAACCTGGTCGGCGGGCAGCGGCGGGGGTGCGGGCGGCTCGGCGGCCGGGGCGGCGGTGCTCCCGGCCACGGTGCGAGCCTGGGTGGTGCGCGCCCAAAGGTTCTTGGCCGCCGGCGTGGCTAGGGCCACCACGAGGGCGCTCACCCCCGCAAACGCCAGCGCACCAGAGGCGATGAGTGTGGCCCGCCGCAGGGCCTTTGAGCAGGTGCCGCAGCAGGCGTAGAAAAAGGTCATAATCGGCCCCAGCAGCAGCAGGGTCAGCAGGATGATGGCCGTCTTGGTGCCCCCGGAGTGCTTATCGGACGTGGCAACATCCACGATGCCCCAAATCGGTTGAGCAACGACGAGGAAGCAAGCACATACGGCGCCCAGGAGGATCAAGGCGGCAAATAGCAGTGCTGCAGCGGTTTCCATGTATCAAGCCAGCGTTCTCTTCGGCACCGGCGGCGACTAAGTAGAGCAGTTGAGATACCAAATCCGGACAAATCAGCTCCTTGAGCGACCCCTCATCCGCACGCCGACTGCCGCACCCGGCTCAGCTCTCCGCACTACCGGCGCCGACTTGGATCATCAGACCGGTAGCCACCTCACCCTCAACTCTCAACCTTCAATCTTCAACTTCTCTTGGCAACCCGAGCTTCGACGAAGTTGAGTTTGTTAGGACCTACCTCAGCCCCAAGGTTCGTAGCTATCAGCCCCGGAGTCAGTTCGTGTGCAAATAGTGAGGACACTTGCTTGAAGATGTGCTGAAGGTGGATGCCGATGAGGATGGCGTGGGCGGCGATGACGCCGTCGACGCGCTGAGATACCTCGTCGCGACTAAGGCGCGAACGGTGGTGCAGAGGAAGTTGAAGGGGTTCTGAGGTGTTGGATTGCTTTTGCCGGGCGTCGCTCATTCCGGGTGGCGCTTCGGAGTGACGGGAACGGCTTTGCGACTGCCTCGTCTGTACGCTCTCAGGGCTGGAGAGTTTGCGGGACTACAAGGTAGGTGGGGGGAGGGCGGGATTCTGCGTCGGTGCTGTCTTTGGTTCGGCGTGTTCCGTGACTGAGTAGCCGACGGGCCTGATGCCTTGGAGCTTGAAACCGTAACCAAATTCTTCTCGCAAGCCCAAGTCATCAATCATTGTGAAAGGATTGTTTATGTGGGCGTCGCCTTTGTCGCTTTCAGTGATCCTGCACCATGCGCACGGCTGCATCCCCGTGTCACTGAGCGGTTCGCCGCAGCTCCCGCAGGTGTTGTCTGCTCTTGAGATTTGAGAGCCGTCGAAGGAAAGCGAGAATCCCTTTTCGTCAAGGAAGTAAGGAATTGGGGAAGACCGGCCGATGCGCATCTTGTAATGGGGGCACTGAAATCGTTTGGCTGCATCGCGCAAATATGTGAGTTGCTCTTCGGTGGAGTGGATCCCGCTAATTAGCGCCGTTACACAATTGGGTGGGATTTTGAGCAGCATTGGAGCGCGTTCGCTGGCGAAGTTTTGCTTGTCTATTATTAGCCGCCGCTCTTGTTCGTACTCCCAACATTTGTTCTTGGTGAGGTATGCGTGTCTGAAGGCCAGCGACTGAATATGGTATGTGTGCCGCGGCTTCAAGGTGGTAGCTGCGTATCTGATCGCCCCCCAGTCCGTGGCGCCGGGTTCATCTGCGTAGTGGACGTTCTCGATGTATCCGATGGGGATGGTGTTGCAGAGAGCTCTCTCGTCGAATTCAATGACGAAGCCGGCATGCTCCTTTGCATAATGAGCCCACATTGGGATTATATCGGGGCGCCTAGAAAAGCACGTCGTTGGTAGCTGTGGAATCTCGCCGAGAATTTCTGCGTAATATGCAATAACCCTGGGGTCGTCTTCCTCTCCGCGGACGGTTTGAAAGAGCTCCAGAGGGTCATTGTAGTTCTTGGGGTAGTCGAATTTGAGGTAGGCTAGCCCTTTACGCTTCAGGGCCTTCTTTACGAGGCCCGGACCGGCGTACTTGTAGAGTTTCACAAGGTTATAGGTGATGGCGGATGCCGAGGGCCCTGCGTGTGGCTCGACTACGAGCGTGGGTCGGAGCCTTCGAGACGCGCCTGTGGATTAAGGTGGGCGGCGCGCTAGGAGAGGTCAAGCTTTGGGTAATTGGACGGATGCTGTGCTTGAGAATAGCGGGGAGTCGGAGCTTTTGGCTGTGAGACTATCTTCCTTCCGGCTGTCGGAAAGGGCGCGGAGCGATCAGGCTGGCGCGAGGCCCAGTCGTGCCTGAGAGCATGGCCGGTGCGGACACCTGGCGGAGACGCTGCCCGCCATGCAACACGATCCGAATCGGCCTGAGGACGTCCTAAAAGTGGATGCCGACGAGGATGGCGTGGGCGGCGATGACGCCGCCGACGCGCTACGGTACTTGGTCGCGACGAAGTCGCGCACAATTACGCAGAGGAAATTGAGAGGGCTGTGACGACGAACGAAAAGCGGTGGCGTCAAATGGACAGCAGGACGGCGGTCATCAGCACTCCGAGGACGAGAAACACCGAGCCGTAGATTAGCGCAAGAAGTGCACCACGCGCGATCGTTTCACTCCAGGTTCCTCCGTCAAAGGGTCAGTCACGGAATTCGGAATACGTTCAGAAAAGGGTGCCCCACTGCCGCCTCCGTCGCCATCCCCTGGCCGTCAGGTGGCCGTCAGGTGGCCATCAGGCGGCCGTCCCGTAGCCGTCTAGTGGCCGTTTAGCAGTGCATGACTGCCATAAGCGGCCTCAAACCACAGTTCTTCCACAAGTTCGACGAGAACGAGGTGAAACCGTGGGCTGACCCTTTACAGCAATCGCGACCCGGGGTGCCCCGCTGGAGTTAGCGCCATGGCACTTTGGCCTTGCTGCCGACGCTGTCGCGCGGGAGGCTGGCGGCATGGAAAACGCCAAACGGCCCCTGCCTCGGGAGCTCCTGTTCCTGAGGGACTTCGCCCGCGCCAAAGAACTTCCCGTGGATGAGCTGCTGGCGTGGCTGCCGAAGCAACTGGAGCAGATTCGGCTCCACGCCGGCCAACTGCGCCAGCACGGCTTCGACCCCGACTACATGGTAGGCCTGCTTCAACCCGTTCTGGCCCGCGCGCAGGCAGCTCAGGCAGAACCGAGCGGGCAGAGGAAGAGCGGCTTCACGCCGTCGCCGACCAAGCGGAGGCTGCGCGAAAGGTTGTTGATGCCTTCGAGCAGGTCGTTGCCGAGCTCAAAGCAGCCAAGCCCTTCCACCCGGACCTTCCGGAGCTGGAAGACCAACTCGGAACAGCTCCGGCAGCAGTATCCAAAACTCGGCGATGACTAACCCAGAAAAGGTAAAGGGTAGGTCCCAAACTCCCGGGCGGTCCGATACAAGGCGAAGAAGTTTTCGACCGGCACGTCGCTGGTGAAGTGATTCGAGGGTCCGGCGATATACCCGCCGCCAGGGGCATAATCGGCAATCCGCCGTTTCACCTCGCCAATCGTCTCCGCCGGCGTTCCGGTGAGCGCTTGCTGCAAGTCAATGCCGCCGTGAAAGACGAGCGCCCGGCCAAATTCCTTTTTCAACTCCGCCGAATTCATGTCTTTGGCCAGCGGTTGGATCGCGCTCAGGATCTCCACCCCCGTCTCAATGAAATCCGGGATGAGCCGGCGAACCGACCCGCAGCTATGCAGGAAGATTTTTGCGTGGGGCGCCGCCCGTCTTACGGCCTGGAAGATCCGCGCCATCGGTTGCTTGAAAAACTTCCGATAGAGTGCGGGCGACACCAGCGGGCCATGCTGGGAGCCGAAATCGGTCGCAAATTCCACCCAGGTGATGTACGGCGCGACCGGCGTCACAAAATAGACGTATAACTCCGCGACCACCTCCGCGATTTTCTCGATCAGGGCTTCCGCGAATTTCGGATACAGGTGGAGGTCGGTGAACAGCTCCTCCGTGCCCCGCAGGTACTGGTAAAGTTCCAGGATGACGCCGGAAAGGGGGGCGGTGGTGGTGATGCAATAATCGGTGTTTTCGTGCCAATGCCGCGCCTGCTCCGCCAACCCCGCGATGCGGCCCGGATCGGCAACGGCCGGCCAGCGGTGTTTTGCAATCGCGGCAATCTCCGGTTCCGGGAAGGGATGGGACGTCACCGTGGTGTATTCGCCGATCTTCTTTGAGCCAACGCCCCATTCGTCGAAAATGTTTCCGTCCCGATCGGTGTGTTTCTCGAAGTGCTTCGGTTTGCCGATGTGCAGGTGTCGGAAATCCGTATCGAGGTAATCGCTGAGGCGATAGTCCACATATTCCGCCGTTTTGCCGGGCCTGATCTTCTCGCCGGTGCCTTTCCAGCCGAGATATTCGAGGACCTTGAAGTAGAACTGGTTCAGCAGCCGGCTATCCGAGCCCCAGAGATCAAGGGGAACCCGGTCGGGCTCCTGATGTTTGAGCGCTGTTAGGACGCGTTGGCGATGAGTCATCACTGGCATTTTAATCTTTCCTGCCCATGAACCAACCCCTCTCCCGCCTTCGGCACCCTCTCCCCGCCTGGCGGGGAGAGGGAAAGGGAGAGGGGACAGTTCCCGTCCATTGCGGTTTCCTCAAAAGCGTTCCTGAATTTTGGCCAAGGCATCGAAGACGCCACTCCCGGCCAGGCCTTCATACGCCTGACAATAGATGGCGTAGAGCTCATCATAGAGCGCCGCGTTTTGCGGATTCGGCTCATAGGTTTTGTCCACGGCAACCATGGCGGACACTCCTTCGCGGATATCTTTGAAAAGGCCCACACCGGCCCCGGCGCAGATGGCTGCGCCCAATACGGCCGCGTCCTTCGTTTTGAGGGTGTCCACCGGCCGGTTGTAAATATCGGCCTGCAACTGGTTCCAGAGCGGGGATTTCGTCGGCCCTCCCAGGATGCGGACATGGTTGATGTTCAGGCCGGCGGCGTGCATGGAACTAAATATATCTTTGATTTCCAGGGTGATGCCTTCCATGAACGCACGCGCCAGACATCCTTGATCATGGGCGAAGGTCAGGCCCAGGAGGGTTCCGCGGGCGTTGGGATTCCAGCGCGGGGTGGTGGCGCTGGCCAGATAGGGCAGGAAGATAAGTCCTTTTGCGCCGGGAGGGGTTTGGGCCACGAGGTCGTTCAGGAAGAAATAGACATCCTTTTTGGTTTCATGGGCATAGGCCTTTTCGAGCTTGGCAATTTCGTCCCGGAACCAGCGATAGACCCCCGCCGCGCCGGCCTGGTAGCCTTCCAACTGCCACTTTCCCCGAACGGTGTGGTTGGTGAACATGTTCATTTTCGAGGGATCGCGAAACGGCTCATCGAGGTACGTGGCGACGATTCCCCCGGTGCCCAGCGAGACCGAGCAATAGCCAGGATGGACGATTCCAGCCCCGGTGATGGCGCTGTTTTGATCCCCCGCACCGACGCACAGGGGAGTGCCGGGGGCAAATCCGGTTTGCTCCGCGACTGCTTTCGAGACCACGCCCACCTGCGTGCCTGAGGGCGCCGGTTTGGGGAGCAACCCGCGATCAATCGAAAAGAGCGACAGCAGCTTCCCGCTCCAGCAAACGTTGTATGGATCCCAGAAGCCGGTAAGCCCGGCGCCCGGAATTTCAGTCACATAGTCTTCGGCACCGAACGCTTTGAGTGTGTAATCCTGGAGCTGGATGATCTTGCGGACCTTCTCCCAGTTCTGCGGCTCGTGGTTCCGCAGCCAGAGAATCTTGGTCAGCAGCCAGGTGGTGTTCAGCGGCATGCCGGTAATCTGATAATAGTCCGCCGCCGCGATCTTCTCCCGAACCTGCTCCAGTTCCGCGACGCCCCGTTGGTCCTGCCAGGAAATCATGGGCCGGACGAGCTCATTGGCGTGATCGAGAAAGAACGTGCAACTGCGCTGGGTTGAGAACGCGATTGAGGCGATGTCGGCGGGCGCGACGGCTGCTTTGGAAAGCGCCTCCCGCGAGGCTTCCATCGCACTGGAGACCAGCACCGGGGCGTGCTGTTCCACCCAGTTCGGTTTGGGATAGACGCAGGAATACTCGCGGTACGCGCTCGCGATCGTACTTCCGGCAAGATCGAAAACGGTCGCTTTTGTCCCGGTCGTGCCGATGTCTATTCCGGCCAGGTATTTATGCGCCATTTTGGTTCCTTCCGATTGTATGAGTGGGCCGACAACAATCTGCGCGAGTGTTCAATGGACCACCAGACAAATGTTCCCTGGTGGCAAAGAGCTGTAGCCGCCGACGTCAGGGCATGGTGCCCAACTCGTTTGCGCGCTTAAAGGTAGAGCGAGCACTCCGTGCGCGCCGCACGCCCTCGAAGATGGCCGAAATGGAAGGGATGAACGGCCGATCACCAATCGCAAATGGCCAATGATTCCAGATGGGAAGGCTCAAACGGGCGCTTGCCGGTGGGGACGGTGCGGCACCTTGACCGCGTCCTTGGCGGCGATCCGGTGACTGAGGACCTGGTCATCCAATACATCGGGGCGCGGTGGGGGGCGAAGAGCTTGTTTTATGTGCCGCGCGACAAGGCGGCGGAGATTTCGAAGAGGCCGGCGGAGCCAGCCGGAGCTGGCGTTCTAACCACAGATGACAGGTATGAACACGGATTTCTTAACCACAGAAGGGCGCAAAGAACGCGCAGGCTCAGCGCACTGGGTTGCCGGGCGGTTGTTCCAGCCCGTAACGCCGCATGAAGTTGGTGGCCGAGCTGCGCACAGCAGGGTCAGGGTCGTTGAGCAGGTTGCTCAGGCCGTGCCGGGTAGTTTGGAATGGGGACGGAAGGTTGGTGAGAACTTCGGGGGCTATTTCGCGGAGGGCGATCTTCGCCGCGACATCGAAATTCGAATCTGTCAGGAAGGGCTTTATTACCGGCACTGCGGAGCGAGCTGCAGGTCCAAATGCGCCCAGCGCATTGAGGGCGATCCAGCGCGCGGCGGGGCTGGGGTCGTCCAGGAGGTTCGTCAGCGCGGGCACTACGATTTCGGGTTCGATGTGCAGGCCGCCCAGGGCACCGGCGGCGCGTTCGCGGTAGAAATGGTTTGGGTGTTGGAGGTCGCGGAGCAAGATCGGTATGGCAGGCCGTGCGTTCGTGCCGAGAGCAGGGATTGCAAGGTAGGCTTGGGTGGCAACCTTGTAGTGGCGGTTCGTGAGAGTTTCCACGAGGACGGGCAGAGCCGGCGCGCCGATCTCTCCCAGGGCCTGGGCAGCCATGAACATGTCGAGCTCGTTTGTGCCGGCCAGGAGCTTGGCGAGGGCCGGGACGGCGGGAGCGGCGACTGGGCCGAGGATTGTGAAGGCGCTCTTAGCATCCATTTGCACCTGGAAATCCTCGCTCGTGAGCATCCGGAGAAGTTGAGGGATCGCATTGGTTCCGATGGCTCGCACTGCTTCGGACGCGCGTTTCTCCTGAGCGGTATCCGCCTCGGCTTCTCTGAACAGGCTGAGCCACTTCGTGAGGGATCGGCCTTGATACTTGGGTTCAGCGCTACCGGCAGGGAGCGCGACGAAGGCTGCCGCCAGGCAGGTAGTCGCCAGGAAGAGGATTCGGCGCTTCTGCATGCGGGGATAGTGTCTCGAAAGGTCCTCACCATCAACCCTCAACCTTAAGGCCGAGCTGACACATGACTGCTTTACAGATTGCTTACGCGGAGTGCGCCAGGCCGGGAACGGGGTCAACCCAAAGCCTGGACTTTTTGGCCCTTGACGCCCCGGGCCAAGGCACCCACAGGCTCTTCCAAAGCTATTGCAAAGCTATTGCAAGGCTATTGCAAAGCTCTTGCAAAGCTCTGTACAAGCTCTTGCCAGGCTCTACCCCAGCCCCCTAAAGCCAATTTGGGAGGGCTGTTCCTGGGCCGGTTTCCCTCCTTTCAGGCGTAACTGGCGCCGGTTTCGGAACGTCTAATGCTTCATGCGGTTTGGCGTTGGCGCGTCGCCAATCGCTATGGCATTCTGGTAACTATGAGCAAGACAGCCTCGGCCCTGGCCGTGATTCTGCTGCTGGCCCCGGGCGGATCCGCCGCCCCCGCACCGGCGCTGAATCCCTACGAGGCCCGGGTGGAGCTGGGGGCCCGGAACGCGATAGACGAGCTGGTCTTTGCGCGGCTGGAGCGCTGCAACGTGCAGCCGGCGGCGGTGTGCTCCGACGGCGTGTTTGTCCGGCGGGCGTACCTGGACATCATCGGGACACTGCCGAGCGGGTATGAGGCGCGCGAGTTCCTGCTGGACCGGTCGCCGGGCAAGCGGCGCGCGTTGATTGACCGCCTGCTGGCGCGCGATGAGTTTGCGGATTACTGGGCGATGCGGTGGAGCGACGTGCTGCGGATCAAGGCGGAGTTCCCCATCAACCTGTGGCCGAACGCCGCGCAGGCGTATCACCGCTGGGTTCGGACCTGCCTCAAGGACAACGTCCCCTACGACCAGATGGTCCGGCAGATGCTCACGGCCAGCGGCAGCAATTTCCGGGTGCCGCCGGTGAACTTCTACCGGGCGATGCAAAACCGGGAGCCGGCGGGCATCGCCCAGACGGTGGCGTTGACGTTCATGGGGACGCGGGCGGACAAGTGGCCGAAGGAGCAGTTGGCCGGCATGGCGGCGTTCTTCACCAAGGTCGGCTACAAGTCCACCGCGGAGTGGAAGGAGGAGATCGTCTTCTTCGATCCCGGCAAGACCAACGCCGCCGCGACCAACGAGCTGCGCGATTGCCGCGGCGGTGTTCCCGGATGGCACGGCCGCCCGCCTGTCGCCGGACCAGGACCCGCGCGAGGTGTTCGCCGCCTGGCTGATTGACCCGAAGAATCCGTGGTTCACGCAGCAACATCGCCAACCGGGTCTGGGCGTGGCTGCTGGGGCGCGGCATCATCCACGAGCCGGACGACGCCCGGCTCGGACAATCCGCCTTCCAACCCCGAGCTGCTGGCGTTGCTGGAGCGGGAGTTGATCGCCAACCATTACGACCTCAAGCACCTCTACCGCCTGATCCTCAACTCGAAGACCTACCAGCTTTCCTCCGTCGCCGAAGTCCGACAGCGCCGAAGGGGACGCCAATTTCTCGCACTACCCGCTGCGGCGGCTGGAGGCGGAGGTGCTGATTGACGCGCTGGACAAGCTGACTGGCGGCACGGAGAACTACTCCAGCCCGATCCCGGAGCCGTTCACCTACATCCCGGAGAACAAGCGGTCAATCGCGCTGCCGGACGGGAGCATCAGCAGTCCGTTCCTGGAAATGTTCGGGCGCTCGCCACGGGACACCGGGTTGGAGTCGGAGCGCAACAGCCGGCCGACGGCGGAACAGCGGCTGCACCTGTTGAACTCGAGCCAGATCCAGCGGAAGATAGAACAGAGCCCGATGATCAAGAACCTGACACAGGCGGGGAACAGTCCGCGCGAGATTGCCAGCGGGATGTACCTGGGCATCCTCTCCCGCTACCCGACGGAGGAGGAGCTGAAGACGATCGAGTCCTATTTCCAGTCCGGCAAGGCCTCGCGGCGCGAGGCGGCGGTGGACCTGGTATGGGCGCTAATCAATAGCGCGGAGTTTCTTTACCGGCACTGACAGCAACAAACCAACAGAAAGCGCATGGTGAAAAGATGAGCACACTCTATCGTTCGGGCCCCGGAATCGTCCGGCCTTTGTCCGAAAAACAAATTGCCCGCATGAGCGGCACGGCGATGACCCGGCGCGAGGCGGTGCAGCGAACGCTGCTGGGCGCGGCCGGGCTGCTGCTGGGCGATCACCTGAATCTGCGCGCGCTGGCGGCGCCGGCCGCAGCCAAGGCGAAGGCCAAGTCGGTCATCCAGATTTGGATGTGGGGCGGCCCCTGCCACCTGGACACGTTCGACCCGAAGCCGGAAGCGGGCAACGAATACTGCGGTTCGTTGAATCAGCCGATCGAGACCAGCGTGTCCGGCACCCGGATTTGCCAACTGCTGCCGCTGCTGGCGAAGCAGGCCGACAAGTATTCGATCATCCGCAGCATGACGCACGGGAACAACGGGCATGAGACCGCCGCCTACATGGTGCAGACCGGCTGGCCGTCCGGCGGGCGGGTGGTGCATCCGTCCGCCGGCGCGATCGTTTCCCTGTTCCAGGGCCGGGACGCCGGGTATCGCGGGTTGATCCCGCCGTACATTGTCCTGACCGAAGCGCAGGGGCGGTTTTCAGAGGCCGGTTTCCTGGGGTCGCGCTACAAGCCATTCGCCACCGGCGGGGACCCGGCCCAAGTCCGCTTTGCGGTGGAAGGGGTGGTCGCCCCGGGCATCACCGAGAAGCGGCAGCAGGACCGGCGCGAGCTGCTGCACCGGCTCAACACGCTGGAACAGGCGATGCCGGGCGACAAGCAGTTGACGGCGCTGTCGCAATGTGAGAAGGAGGCCTACGACCTCATCCTCGGGGACGCGGGCAAGGTGTTCGATCTCTCGCAGGAGAAGGACGAGGTGCGCGAGCGTTACGGGCGCAACACCTTTGGGCAGTCGTGCCTGGTGGCGCGGCGGCTGGTGGAGCGGGGCGTGCCCTACATCACCATCAACTACAAAGGCTGGGACACGCACAAGCAGCATTTCCAGACGATGAACCGGAAGCTGCCGGAGCTGGACAAAGGCATGGCCACCCTGCTGCAGGATTTGTCCGAGCGCGGCTTGCTGGACAAGACCATCGTTTGGTGGAGCGGCGAGTTCGGACGCACGCCCAAGGTCCAATGGGAAGCGCCCTGGAACGGCGGGCGGGGCCATTACGGCAAGGTCTTCTGCTCCGTTGTCGCCGGGGGCGGGTTCAAAGGCGGCCACGTCGTCGGCGCCTCCGATGCAAAGGGCCAGGAGGTGAAAGAGCGGCCGGTGTATCCGTGCGACGTGCTGGGCAGCATGTACGAGCTGCTGGGCATTGATCCCGCCGCCAAGCTGCCCCATCCCCAAGGCCTCGTTGCCCGCCTCACCCCTTCCGCCGAGGACGAAGTTGAGTCGGGCGGGCGGCTCAAGGAGATCATGTAAGAGCCCGGGGCTTATGAAGACACAATCCGAGCCAAGCGGGGCGCGCACCGTAAACACTCCTCCCCTCCCCAGTCGCCACCACCGGCGGTTTCGGCCTTCGGCCTTCGGATTTCGGATTTCGGATTTTCCAAGGCCTCTGGCAGCTCTGCTGGTGCTCGTGGCTTTCATGCCTTGGGCCCGTGCCCAGCCCTTGCCGCCGCACATCGGTTACGTTTATCCCGCGGGGGGGCGGCAGGGCACGACGGGGCAGCTCGCGGTGGGGGGGCAGTATCTGAACAACGCAAGCGGGGCGTTTGTTTCGGGCGACGGGGTGCAAGTGAAGGTCGGTGAATACACCCGGCCGCTGACCCAGAAGGAGTTCAACGACCTGCGCGACAAGCTCAAAGAGTTGCAGGAGAAGCGCACAGCGGCGGCCCGCACCGGCAAGCGGCGCGGCGGACAAGGCGGCGCGGCCTCCGGCACCAACGTGGTGTGGACGGCGGCGGACGAGAAGATGGCGGCAGACCTTCGCCAGAAGCTGTTCCTGTTCGCGCCCCGCAGAAACCAGAATCCGGCACTCGCGGAAACCGTCACCGTGCGCGTCACCCTGGCAACCAACGCCGAGCCGGGCGAACGGGAGATCCGGCTCGCCACGCCGGCGGGGCTATCGAACCCGGTGCGCTTCCGGGTTGGCGAATTGCCGGAATTCACGAAGCGGGAGAACAAAACCGTGCCGGACGAGGCGACCTTCCGGCAGCGCCGATTCAACCCTGAACAGAAAGCCGTGGCGCCGACAGAGATGAAGATCACCCTGCCGGCGGTCGTCAACGGCCAGATTCTGCCCGGGGGCGTGGACCGCTATCGGTTCCAGGCGCGCAAGGGGATGCACCTGGTGGTCGCCGCCGCGGCGCGGGAGTTGATCCCTTATCTGCCGGACGCCGTCCCCGGCTGGTTCCAGGCGGCGCTGGCGCTTTACGACGCCAAAGGCCAGGAACTGGCCCACGCCGACCATTACCAGTTCCATCCCGACCCGGTCCTGCATTGCGAGATCCCTCGGGACGGCGAATATACGGTTGAGATCAGGGATTCCATTTACCGTGGCCGCGAGGATTTCGTGTATCGGATCACCCTGGGCGAGTTGCCGTATCTGACCAGCATCTTTCCGCTGGGAGGCCCAGCCGAGGCGCAAACAGCTATTGAATTAAGAGGATGGAACCTGGCAACGAACACCCTCACTCGGACCAACGGCGAGCCGGGCGTGTATTGGATTGCTGTAGGGGCGGAAGAGGAGACGATCAACCGGCTGCCGTTCGCCGTGGACAACCTGCCGGAGACCCTCGAAGGGGAACCGAACGACACGATTGCCGGCGCCCAGGCAGTGAGCCTCCCGATCATCGTCAACGGGCGGATTGACCCGCCGGGCAACTGGGACGTGTTTCGCTTCGAGGGCCGCGCCGGCGAGACTGTGGTGGCGGAAGTCCAGGCCCGCCGGCTGGATTCGCCCCTGGATTCTGTGCTCAAGCTGACCGACGCATCCGGCAAGCAACTGGCGTTCAACGACGATCATGAAGACAAGGGCGCGGGGTTGGACACGCACTACGCGGATTCCTACCTGATGGCCACGCTGCCGGCGGACGGCAGCTATTACCTCCACCTCGGGGACGCGCAGCGCCAGGGCGGGCCGGAGTATGCCTACCGGTTGCGCATCAGCGCGCCCCGGCCGGATTTCGCGCTGCGGGTGGTGCCATCGAGCTTCAATATCCGCGGGGGCGCCTCGGTCCCGCTGACGGTGTATGCCCTGCGCCGGGACGGCTTCACCAATGAGATCACGCTGGACCTGGACGACGCGCCAACGGGCTTCAAGCTGACGGGCGCCAAAGTCCTGGCCAACCAGGACCAGGTGCGGCTTACGCTCCAGGCCCCTCCCACGCCGAGCGACGAACCCATTCGCCTCTCGCTGGAAGGCCGCACGTTCGTCCAGGGCCGCCCGATCGTGCGCCCCGCTATCCCGGCGGAGGACATGATGCAGGCGTTTGCCTACCGGCATTTGGTGCCCGCCAAAGAACTGGAGGTGGTCGTGTCCGGCCGTTTCATGAACCGGGCGCCGCTGAAGGATCCTCAGTGCCACGCCGGTGAAGATACCCGCCGGCGGAACCGCCCGGGTGCGGATCGCGACGCCGGGGGGCGCGGGCGCGGGCGCGGGCCGGTTTCGACTGGAGTTAAGCGAACCGCCCGAGGGAATCGCCCTGGAGAAGGTATCGCCCGTCAGCGAGGGAACCGAGCTGGAGTTGCGGAGCGATGCCGCCAAGGCCAAGCCCGGCCTGAAAGGCAACCTGATTGTCAGTATCCTTCCGGGACAAGGATTCGCGGCGGGTCAGAAGAACAAGAAGCAAGGCAACCAAATGCGGCTGGCCGTCGGCACCTTGCCCGCCATCCCGTTCGAGGTCGTTCAGCCTTAACCGCCGTTCGCTAGGAGAGGCAGTCCGTTAATCTGCATGCCGCCTTTGGCGCGCAGGAAGACAACCCGCTGGTAACCTGCATTCGTCAGCAAACTCCGCCATTTGTTCTGCACGATCGCGCCCTCGGTCTCGGCCGCATAGTGAATGAGGATCACCACGGCCAGGTCACGGCCCGGCTGCTGCTTGGCGACGTCAAGGACGGCATCTTTCTTGAGGACGCTCAGGAAGGGGCCATCCCTCTGGGCGGGCTTCAGAACATAACTAGTGTCGTCAGTGTAGTAGCGAACCACCAGGTTCGCCTGCTCCTGCTCGGTGAACCGCACCGTGGGGGCGAACTGGGGGGTGGAACAGGAAGTTGCCAGGAGCAACACGAACAACAGCGAAGCAGAGATTCTCATTACTACAGGGTTGGTGTTGCATTTTCCCTGCCAATCGTGAGCACCCTGCCGGCTTTGTGTTTCGGGCCCCGACAGGCCAGGGCTTCTGGATGGACCGCATACCCGCAAGGCCGTCCAGAAACCGGACAGTAACTCTCAGCTTTGAGGCACGCCGAATACCTTGCGCTCAGCTCCATGAACCGGTCATTCCAGAAGCGCTGCCGACGAGTCTCCCTCTCCCCTTCGGACTCGCCGCGCTGTCGCGCCGTCGCAGCGGGAGGGGAGAGGGCCGGGGTGGGCTGTTCTCTCGCTGGAGTTCATGGTCCCGATGCGCGCGGGAACTGTTGTGGAGGCTCCCCAAGATCCGCGAGGCGAGCCTGTTCGTGCCGTGCAGTCGGCCGGGAGCCCGAAGCTGCACTACTGCCCGTCCACCCTGGGCCTCAGCGGATGAATCTGTTGTCCTTTCCAAGGTCTGCCCCTTAACCTCGCGCTCGACCACGCCATGAAGCGGCGACAATTCTTGAAATCGGCAGCGGTGGCAGTTTGCGGCGCGCCGGCGTTTGCCCGCTCCGTGGGTGTCGCCGCAGAGGCTCCCGGGCCTGACAGACTGATTCTCAGCGCGCCGCTCACTCACTCCGATTGGATTCTCAAACCCGGCATCCCCTGGGGCGAACCGGGTGTGCGCCACATGCTGGACGCCTGCAAAGCCTGCGGTTGGTCGCGCGTCTATTGGCGCGTGCTGGACGGGGGCCGCTCGCTTTACCGGAGCAAGCTCATGCGGCCGCAAGGCAAGTGGGAGGAGGACAATTTCTGGGACCCGAAGACCGATGCCGGCCGACAAGCGCTCCAGCGCTTCACGCCGAACCTGACGCCCGAGCAACGCGCGGCGGTGCGCGACAAGATGAAGGTCTATGACTACGCCCATTTCGACAGTCTGGCCGCCGCGCTGCAATACGGCCACCAGATCGGCTTGCAGATTCATGCCTGGGTTTCCATCAACGAGGACGACCACGGCTGGGGGTTGCAGAGCGAGTATTCCAGGAAGCATCCCGAGTATCGGTGGTGCCATCGCGAGGGCAGGGCCTATTACTCGCAGCTCAGCTTTGCCTTTCCCCAGGTCCGCAAATACAAGCTCGCGATACTCAAGGAACTGCTGCGCAACTACCCGATTGACGGGCTGTTCCTGGATTGGATTCGCACCGGCGACGTGCGCGACAACCCGCAGACCGACGCCAACGGTGTCGCGGACAGCGGCTACGAAAAGCCGCTGCTTGAGAAGTATAAGTCCGTCTCCGGGGTTGACGCACGCGCGGTCCCAAACAACGACGAGCGCTGGGTTCATGTGCGCGCCGAGCCGCAAACTGAGTTCATGCGCGCGGTCCGCAAGCTGGCCCGCTCGCAGAAGCGCCCCGTGCCCGTCGCCGTCATGGTGGGTCATCCCTGGCATTACCGGGGCCTGATGGACGAGATTGACGGCAACCGGCGTGGCTTGCTGCTGGATGTAACCACCTGGGCGCGTGAAGGGCTGATGGATGCCGCGGTGGCCGCCGGCTACTATCGCGACGGGGGCACTCCGGAAATGGCTTATCAGGCGTTGAAGAAAGAAACCGAGGGCAAGGCGGAGGTGTGGTCCTACGCGTGGGTGCCGCAGGCAGTGGCCGACTTTGAGCGGGACTTCGCGCTCGCGCAGCAACTGGGGGCCAAGCAGATTCTCTTCTGGGAAGCCGATTATGTTGATGACCGCGCGCAGGCCGCCGAACTCAAGGCCGCGATGTCCCGGCGCGCCCGTTGGTAGCCGACTGCGGGCTACGACATCACGCCCGGCGGGTCTAGCTTATCCTGCCATGGGCCCTCGACTAGCAGCGTACAAGTTGACACTCGACTCGCTGGTGGGGGACCTTAAGATCAACCGACATGAACGCGAGTCGGTTGTGGGGATGGCAGACGGTAGTTGCCGTGTGCTTGTTGGCCACCTTAACGCTCGCGGTATTCTGGCCGGTGACCGACCATGACTTCATCAACTACGATGATCCGCTTTACGTAACCCAGAACCCCTATATTCAGGCAGGTCTGACCTGGGAGGGGCTGGCCTGGGCCTTCGGGCGGCTTCACGGTAACGGGACCTACTGGCATCCGCTGACTTGGGTGTCTCATATGGTGGACTGTGAGTTGTACGGTTCGATGCCCTGGGGGCACCATCTGACCAGTGTGCTGTTCCACGCGGCCAATGCGGTCCTGGTGTTTTTAGTGTTCCTGCAAATGACGGGGGCATTTTGGCGGTGCGTGGTGCTGGCGGGATTATTTGCCCTACATCCGCTGCAGGTGGACTCGGTGGCATGGGTGGCGGAACGCAAGAACCTGCTGAGCGCCTTCTTCTGGTTGCTGACCACGTGGGCTTATGTGAGTTATGCGGAAAGCAGAAAGCACTCGACCCTTCCCAAGGCTGCTACGGAGGGTGGGAACCCAGAGGGCGGAATCCCAAATCCCGAATCCAGCCATGCGCAGCACACTCCCAGCCCAAGCCCATCGTCTCTCCTCCCTCCTCATCCCTCGTTCTTCTACGGCCTGTCGCTGGTGCTGTTTGCCCTCGGCCTGATGTGCAAGCCCGTTCTGGTCACCCTTCCCTTCGTGCTGTTGCTCCTGGACTACTGGCCGCTGCGCC
Source organism: uncultured Verrucomicrobiae bacterium (assembly GCA_963822005.1). Taxonomy (GTDB): domain Bacteria; phylum Verrucomicrobiota; class Verrucomicrobiia; order Limisphaerales; family UBA8199; genus PALSA-1440. The sequence goes on from CAWGGD010000035.1 coordinate 65,085, forward strand.
GGTTCGAGCTCGACACTCAACGCCCCATACTTAAGACCCTTCTCCCCCTCGTCCGCGAAAAGGTCCCTTTTGTTACCCTGGCGGTTGCCTCGAGCGCAGTCACGGTTCTGGCCCACCACACGATGGGCTTCCTGGTTTCGGTTTCCAGGTTGCCTTGGGACACACGTCTGGAAAATGCTCTCGTCTCCTATGGTCGCTACCTGGGCAAGATGTTTTGGCCGGGCGGCCTTGCGGTCCTTTACCCCTATCCCGCCGCCTGGCCAATGCGGGAAGTGGTCACGTGCGGGCTGCTACTGTTCGTCATCACCGGGCTGGTGCTGGGCACGGCCCGAAGCCGTCCCTGGCTGTTAGTAGGCTGGTGTTGGTTTTTGGGGGTGCTGGTGCCGTTCATTGGGCTGATCCAGGCGGGAGCACAAGCGATGGCGGATCGGTTTATGTATGTGCCCAGCATTGGCATAATGGTGGCAGTGATTTGGGGATTGGAGCGGTTGGCTGAGGGGGGGCGTTATCCACGGCTGGGGTTGTGGGCAGCGGGTTCAGCGGCGATTCTGCTCTGCTTGGTCTCGACGCGGCAACAGCTCGGGCATTGGAAAGACAGTGAGACCCTATTCCGCCATGCGCTTGAGGTCACAGACAACAACTACATCGCGCACGTGAGCCTTGGCTACACCCTGGAGGCGAAAGGCCAAGTGGACGAGGCGATCAGTCAATATCAGGAAGCCATCCGCATCAAACCGGATTACGCCTCGACCCACTACAACCTCGGCAACGTCCTCTGCAAGAAAGGCCAAATCGACGAAGCCATCCACCATTACCGGGAAGCCATCCGCCTCAAGCTGGAAGTGAGTCAGGCCCAGGCCCACTACAACCTGGGCCTTGCCTTCGCCAGAAAAGGCCAAGTGGACGAGGCCATCTCCCACTACCAAGCGGCCATCCGCCTGGAGCCGGATTACGCCAAAGCACATTATGACCTGGCCAGCTTGCTCTTACAGAAAGGGCGTCTGGAGGAGGCCATCCGCTATCTCCAGCAGGCACTGAGCGTGCAGCCTGACTACGCCGAAGCCCACAACAACCTGGGCATCGCTCTTTACGGCAAAGGCCGCACCGACGAGGCCATCTACGAGTTCCAGGAAGCCGTCCGACTCAAGCCTGACTATGCCGAGGCCCGCAAGAATCTGGACCTCGGTACCTCGCCACCCAGGCTGGGACTCCACCCCAGCCCAGCACGCCGACCCACCGCTGAATGCAGGGACAACCACATGGAACGTGACTCACTCCGCGCTCCAGGGTCCCGGTAGAGCTACCCATCCGACAGGTCCCGACGTTCGGCATCCCGCTGGGAGGGTGTGCCTTATTCTAATGGGTGCCCCCTTTCTTTGTTTTCTCTTGGCAGCGCCCTGCCAACCTCCGCCTTCTCACCCAGCGCCAACCAAATCCGCCGAACCCTCCGAGGAGGACTGGCTGATGCCCGGAAAAACATCCTGCGCAAGAGCCGCCCGTGCATTGCGAGCCTTGCGCGGCGCCAGCAACTCTAACCGGCCAGCATCTCGCGCTCGGTTGGTTGCTCAAGCGCGGCGGTAGAACTCATCGCGCCTAGAATCGCGCAAAGCGCAAATTGGTCGGAGCGGGGGGGCGCGTGGTATCAGTTATCCCATGAACGATCTTATAGTATCCAAATGGGGTAGTCGTTCTAATCCTGCCAGCCGTTTGCTCGGATCCTAACCAGTTTACGATAGTGGTAAAATTCGCTCTGCTGGCCGAGCCTGCGGAATACTCGAACGGGTGTCCCTGGAGTATCAGATAGCTTCGACCAGTATAGCTGTTGAAGTTGCTGATGAAGGTGGCCAGCGAAACCGGGTCATGCGCGGAACCTTCCAATTCAACACAAGGCGAGTAACCCAAATAGCCATTAGGCCCGCCTTCCAATATCATAGCCTCTGGCTTAATCAGAAGACTGTAATCGAAACCCGTGGCATCCACCGTTGTGTATCTCAACCACAGGACATGGGACGAATCTTCATTGAATACCGTTGCAGTGTCCGGGTTGCCGTCCAACCAATGCGGTCCCCAAGCTCTGAAGGTGTAATTGAGCTTCGTAAGCCCCAGCCTTCTTCCGGCCTGAAAATCCGCTCTTTGCTGCGCCAACGACTGTAGGCTTTGGTCGCCCAAACCTGTGTGCCCATGAAACCACAGTTCGCAGTTTGAATTTGGCCGGGTCAGGCCTGCCAGATAATTGGTATAGTCTGCATTTCGGGTGGTTTCGAGGGTCTTGGTCCACATCCCAACCGAGCATTTGACGCCGGCATTAGAACAGACCGTAGTTGCCCAGCGAACATTCTGCCAGGCATCAGGCTGAAGTTGGCCGCCATCACCGGTTCCAGAATCCAAGTCGTCGAACTTGAGTATGACATAGGGGACGGCTGCCAAGCCCGGTCGCGCCAAACACAGCAAACATACCAATATCCATAACAGCCGCAGAGGCTTCGTCCAGTCGCCCGCCACTATCCGCCGGCCCTCTATCGAGCATGGTTTGGCGCTCATTGGCGGGAGCCGATCAGGGAGTGGACCCAAAGCAGCAGGAAGGCGGTAAGCCGTCCGGCTCCGACACCGGTCCCCCCGAAGATGCACCACCCAACTTTGTGCCTGCGTTTCATAGCTTTGCGCTTCGTAAAGCAGTTCATAAGCCAGTGCATTCTTGCGGAGTCTCAACCCGCCTCGGGGCTCGGGTTGCCACGGTCCACTCTTTCGAGGGCTGCTTTGATGCCAAGGGTAGTTCTGGTTGCGGAAATACCCTGCTGGCGCACAAGCGCTTTCGCCCCAAAAACAGACATGTCCACCCACTTTGCGCCCCTCCCAGACGCCAATGCCGACGGGCCATGAGCATCCCGAAAACGCATAAATGGCGACCTCAAAGAGCCGGTATATGCCCTGGCTGACGCCGCGGGCTGGAAGGTTGTCGAGGAGGCGTAAGCGACCGGGTGGGAGTGGGGGCGGCAGCGGCGCAGCTTTGCCCCCGGACTGCTGGCTCTGTGCTACGGCTTTGCGACGGCTTTGTTACGGCTTCATAGCCTATGTACCTTCCGGGTGAATCCGGATGCAGATGGGGGTTGCCGGTGGGTTAAGGGCGTTGGTCGGCCGGGTCGCTGCGAAGGGTGATCGGGAGACGTCCCGGCGCGTTCGATACGGAGGTACTTCCACAGAGGCAAACCACCGGGGAAGCCCCGGGGCGAAATTCAGAATCTACCCGGCTGGTTGGTTTTATAAGTTCGCGCATAGTGGACGCATGATGAAAATATTATTCGTAGCGTTCGCAAACAGGCGTAGGCCTGAAGGTCGGAGCCGGTATCCATTTCAGCACAAGAGCAAGCTTGCTTCCCTCGCGGCGGCGACGGCCGTGGCCTGTGCGGCTGTGGCGGGGCAGCCCAGCGCTCCAGCCTACGAGGAGAATGATCTTTTCTTCCAGGCGGCCGACGGCGGGGTGGTCGGCACCGGCGCCAGGCGGCCGAACGCCGAGCAATGGGGCTGGGGCGAGCAGCACATGGTCAAGGCCAGCCGCGTGAAACTCAACGCGCTGGGATTGGTGCGAGTCAATATGCACCGGAAAGCCCGGGGCCAGCAGCCGTTGGATGCCTCCCAGGTCGAGGTGGCGCTGCTGGGCGCCGAACCGCAAACCACCGGCACCGACTCGATTACCTCCGCGCCGGGCGCGCTCCCGACTTCCGTTGATAACAGCACCCTGCGGTGCTTCCCGCCGATCCGCAGCCAGGGCAGCCTGGGCTCCTGCGCCCAGTTTTCGTCCGTCTATTACACCTTAACCCACATGACCGCGCTGGCCCGGAACTGGGACGCCAAGTCGGGCGGCGACAGCTACCGGTTTTCGCCCAAGTGGACCTACAACATGGTCAATGGCGGCGAGAATGTCGGCTCCTGGCACTATGACGCCTATGCGATCGCCCAGAAGCATGGTCTGGCCACCTGGGCCGAGTTTCCGTATGACGGCGACTATCGCGCCTGGTGCCTGAATCCGACCACCTGGCGGAACGCGCTTTATGTGCGGGCCAACCAGACCGGCAAGGTCACCGGCCTGAACACGGACACGGGTTTGGGCCAGTTGAAGCAATTCCTGGTCAACGGCTACCTTCTGAACTTCGCCACTTACATCTACTCGTGGCAATGGCGCGCCATCGGCAACGACCCGGCGACCGCAGCCGACGACGCGTTTGCCGGCAAACAAGCCGTGATCAGCGTCAGCGGGACCAGCGGCGGCCACTGCATGACGATTGTCGGCTACAACGATGACCTCTGGGTGGACCTGAACGGCGACGGGCTGGTGACGGCGGACGAGAAGGGCGCCCTGCGCATCGCGAATTCCTGGGGCACCAGTTGGGGTGAGGCCGGGTTCTGCTGGCTGTCTTACCAGGCTTTGCGCACGCGCAATTCGGCGTCCACCTCCGAAGGCGTGTTCTGGTATGACGAGGCGACGTGGGTCACGGCGCGCACCAGCTACCAGCCGCAGCTCATCGCCGAATTCACGGTCAATCATCTGACCCGCAACCAACTGGCGATGGGACTGGGCATCTCCGACACCACCGCTTCGTCGCCGGCGACGCAGTGGTCGCCCAACCGGATTCTCTCCAACGCGGGCGGGGCGTGGGCGTTTGACGGGCTCACCACGGCGATTGATGGCACGTTCTACCTGGACTTCACGGACTTGCTGCCGAGCCCGGCGACCGCCAAGCGCTATTACCTCCGCATGAACGACAACACGGCCGGCAACGTGGCGACCTTGAAATCCTTCAAGCTGGTGGACCTGGTCCACAGCCAGGAAATCCCGTGCGCCGCCATGCCGCGGTCCGCCGACGGCTCGCAAGTCTATGCTTCCATTGACTACAATTTTGGCAACGGCACCCTGCCGCCTGTGGCCGTCCTCAATGCGACCCCGGTTAGCGGCAACATCCCGCTAAACGTCGTATTCGATGGCTCGGCCTCCTACGATTCAGACGGCACGATCGCCTCGTATGCGTGGAACTTCGGGGACGGGGCGGTGGGAGCCGGGGCGATCTGCGCCCATACCTACAACCAGGCCGGCACCTTCACGGCCACGTTGACGGTCACGGACAACGTCGGCGCCCAAGCCGCTGCGACGGTGAAGATCACGGTCGTGGACCCGGGCGTGGTGAATGCGCCTTCCGGCCTCACCGCCAGTGTTTCCAGCAAAGTCGTGACCCTGCGCTGGACGGATAACGCCAGCAACGAAACGGGCTTCTACGTGGAGCGGGCGCTCAAGCCTAGGAAAGGCGCCGCCGTTTATGCGCGCGTCGCCACTGTCCCCGCGGGCGTGACCGGCTATAATGAAACCGTCGTGGCGGGAACGTATTACTACCGCGTGCAGGCCTTCAACAGCACTGCCGGTCGGTTCTCCGCGTATTCCAATGTGGCAACGGTCACGGTGAAGGCGCGGTAGTCCGCATTTTTCATTCCTGAGTAGGCGCCGACGTCAGTCGGCGCCTTCTTTGCTGAATGGTAAATGCACCGGCGGAGTTGAGAGGCTCGGCCCCCTCAGCTTGACATCCCTCCGTGTGGGAATACGCTCGCGGTCGTGAGTGCGCTCGCTAAGGTATCTTCAGCAGTCTTCCTCGCTGCCGGATTGTTCGGGCTGCTCGTGCCGCGAGCCCGTTGCCAGGCAGAGGCGCCCGAGCGGCGGCAAAATTCCGCTGCGTGTCTTTTACGCGGGCAAGCCAGGTTCCGCACGCGAAGCAGATTTCGTCGCCTTCCTCAGACAGCACTTTCGCCAGGTGAGCACAGGGAGCCGGGCCAGTTTCGAGGCCAAGCAGGCTGCGGATGCCGACGTCATTCTGTTCGATCACGACGGGGACGGTTTCAAAGCCCCGCGGCCCAAACTGCCAACCGATTATACCCGGCCGACAGTGACAATCGGTGTGGCCGGGGCGGTGTTTTGCGACTACCTGAGGCTCAAGACCGGGTACATGTGAAACTGCATGGATGATGCGGCTCAAGGCGAGCCACGCCAACACGAAGTCTTCTCCAAGCCCTTCAAGGTCCAGCCCGCCTTCGAGTTCTGGAAGACCCCAAGTAACTATCGTTCTTACCCGGGGGGCAAGGACCTGCCGGACGAGATCAAGGTTTGGCGCGTTCAGAACATCGGGAAGAACTCCGGCAGCGTCGTCTCCCGCTCCTACGGCTTCGAGGACTCGCCCGATGCCGAAATTCTGACCGCCGGGTTCAACCATGGCAAGGAGAGTGGCGCGGTCGGTGTCGGCCGCCATGGCAACTTCCTGCAGTGGGGATTCTCAGCCCCGCCGTCCCGGATGACGGAACCCGGCAAGTGTTTCTTCCTCAACTGCATCTGCTACATTCGCAAATTCGACGGCACGCACCCGCTGGTCCGCGTGCGAGCCCAAGCCCGCCTCTCGGCCGTCCACCTGGCGTTGTTTTCGCGCGGGGTCAGGGATCCTAACTTCCGCGCCAGCTTGTTCGCTCCGGAGTTGCTGGCCAAATCCAAAGGTGACGCGGACGCGTTGGCCAAGTGCTATCAGGACAACCTGGAGTTGATCTACTACGACGAGGTTTTCCGCGTAGATGAGGACCTGCGGCTCCTGGGGCTGAAATCCAACCGCAAGCTTGAAACCTTGCAGCGGCTGATCGAGCTGCTCGGCGACCCACGGCAAGGGCCCGCCGCACGCAAGTCGCTGGGCCGCTATACGCGGGAATCCTTCGAGACTCCCGGGGAATGGCAAACCTGGTTTACGAAAAACCGCGGCCGGATCTTCTTCACGGACGTGGGAGGATACAAGTTCCTCGTCAGGCCGGAAGGCTACCCGAAGCTCACTCAGCCACCGCGCCAGCCGTAGCCACGGTTGCATTTGTGAAGCGCTACGCTTACGGGCCGTGTTTGCGACGGCCGCCCCAGAGCCAGAGAGTCCGCGCGCGGCGTTAGCCGTAGCTATTCAGGTGGGGATGGGGAGCGCACGCGTCCCGCGTGCTGTCAACGGCGTCTCGCCGTTGACCCGCCGCTGACCTCCTCCTGCCCATTATTGCTCACTGTCTAGTGATCCCATCCGGTAGAGGAAAGTCTGCGGCGGGACGCCGCAAACCCACACGCCGGAGGCATGTGCTCCCCATCTCCATCTGCGTGGATACGGCTTAGGGCTAGCTGCGCGGCGGCAGCTTCTTCTCCACCTTGCTCTTCTCGAGCACGACGTATTTGGGCAGGCCGCCTTCGACCGGGTATTTAACCTCGCCTTCGATCAAGGGCCGGGCGTACTCGACGAACTTCTCGTTCGGCAGGCAGCCGTCCTCGCTGATCCAATCGCGCGGGACGAAGTGTTCGACGTTGGCGATGTCGCCCAGCGGCTGCAGGCCGGTGCTCCATTTGACGGACCCGTCCGGCTGCGTGTCCCGGACAATCTTGACCATGTAACCGCTTTGGCCCTCGATCGCGGCCTTAACCGCAGCCTCACCGCAGGCGAAAGCATTGTTGGCATCGGTCAAGCTGGCGCAATGCGCGGCGGCGCGCTGAGCATAGCCGAGCAGGACGGTGCGGGTCTTGGTGTTGAGTTTGCCCTGGACGAATTCCTTGATGATCTCAGCCGCGCCGGCCAGCACCGGATGGCCGAAGGCGTCCAGGCGATCCTTGTCGGCGCCGATTTCCTCGCCCTGCTTGTTCTTGATGCCTTCGCCGACCACCATAACGCAGTATTTGTAGGCTTCGACGGTCTCCTTGATCTTGGCCAGAACGGCGTCCACGTCGTACTGGATTTCGGGCACGAGAATGATGTGGGGCGGGTTGGCGGGGTTGCCGCGCTTGGCCAGGACCGTGCCGGCGGCGATCCAGCCCGCCGAGCGGCCCATCACTTCGATAATGCAGCAAGAGCCGTCATCGGTGGCCATGCTGCCCACGTCCAAGCCGACTTCCATGACCGTGGTGGCGTTGTATTTGATGACCGAGCCGTAGCCGGGGCAGTTGTCAGTGTGCGGCAGGTCGTTGTCAATGGTCTTGGGCACGCCGATGACGCGCAGCTCGTAATTGCGCTTGATGGCCTCCTCGTGGATCTTGTGCGAGGTGTCCTGGGAGTCATTGCCGCCGATATAAGCGAAGTAGCGGATGTTGTGGGCCAGGAACACCTCGAACAGCCGGTCCATGTCCTTGGCGGCCTGCTCGGGCTTCTTCTTGAAATCAATCTTGTAGCGGCACGTGCCGAGCGCGGCCGCGGGCGTGTATCTCAGGCCGTCAATGGTCCGCTGCTTCTCATCGTTGATGTCAATGAGGTCTTCGTTCAGGATGCCCAGGATGCCATTCGCGCCGCCATAGATTTCCTCGATGCATTCGTGCCGGCCCGCTTCCTGAATTACGCCGGCCAGGCTGGAGTTGATGACGGAGGTCGGACCGCCCGATTGCGCTACCAATAGATTTCCAACAAGTTCTGCCATAATATTTCAATTGCTGCGGTATTAAGCCGAACCCGATCGGCTCTTGGTCTTTGGAACCCCTTCCAAAATCGGGTGAAACCTTGCCAATGAACCGCACCGCCGTCAACGCGGAATTCGCATCTGCCCGGCGAACAGGATTGACAGTTTCGCGGCCAGGCCAACCATGTGCGCCAGACTCGACAAATCTTATGAACTTGCATCGCACGCATCGGTTGACGGAGTGGGTGGGGCTGGCGGCTGAGGCCAGTCGCGCCTCGACGGCGTTCAATGATGGCTGGAACCTGCGTTGGCTTGCACGGCTGCGGCTCGTGCAGGGGCTGGCCGCGCGGGCGCGGCGGAGCAACCGCTGCTCAAGCTTCGTCCGGTGCCTTTCCGGGATGTCACCATCCAGGACTGCTACTGGACCCCGCGGCGCGAGACGAACCGCCTCGCCAGTATTCCCTTCAGCCTGCAGAAGCTGGAGGAAGCTGGTAACTTGGAGGACATGCGCCTGGCGGCGCGCGGCGCCACCAACGGCTACCGCGGGCCGGTCTTCATGGATTCCGACCTGTACAAAGCGCTCGAAGCGGCGTCGTACTCCCTCGCCACCCACCCCGATCCGGCGCTAGGGAAGCAACTGGACGATATCATCGCCATCATAGCCGCGGCGCAGCAGCCGGACGGTTACCTCAACAGCCACTTCACGGTCAAGGACCCCGGCAAACGCTGGACCAACCTGCGCGACTGGCACGAGCTTTATTGCGCCGGGCACATGTTCGAAGCCGCCGTTGCACATTACCAGGCTACCGGCAAGCAGACCTTCCTCAACATCGCCATCCGGTTCGCCGACTATATTGATTCGGTGTTCGGCCCCCCGCCCAAGCGGCTGGGCTACCCGGGGCATCCGGAAATCGAGCTGGCGCTGATCAAGCTGTGGCGCGCTACCGGCAACCCGCGTTACTTCGAGCTGGCGCGCTTCTTCGTCGAGAATCGCGGCCGGAAGTTCTTCGCCACCGAACACCAGACGCCGCTGGACAAATACGACGGCTCGTACTGGCAGGACGACGTGCCGATCTATGACCACCAGAACATCAAGGGCCACGCCGTGCGGGCGGCTTACCTGATGTCCGGCGTCACGGAAGTGGTCTCGCAGACGGGAGACGAGCGCCTGCTCCAGATGCTGGACCGGGTTTGGCGCAACACCACGGAGCGCAACCAATACATCACGGGCGGCATTGGCCCCAGCTCGCACAACGAGGGGTTCACGGTGGACTACGACCTGCCGAACCTGACGGCTTATCAGGAAACCTGCGCGACGATCGCGCTGGCGCAGTGGGCGCATCGCCTGGCGCTGCTTTACGGCGACACCCGCTACGCCGATGTGCTCGAACGCGCGCTCTACAACGGCGTGCTCTCGGGCGTGTCGCAGGACGGCGCGAAGTTCTTCTACGTCAACCCGCTGGAAAGCGCCGGCAACCACCATCGTTCGCCGTGGTTCGGCTGCGCGTGCTGCCCGCCGAACGTGACGCGCACGCTGGCGGCATTGGGCGGTTACGCCTACGGCGTCAGCGCCGATTCACTGTATGTCAACCTTTACATCCAGGGCTCCGCCCAGGCGAAGCTCGGGCGATACCGCCGTCACGCTGAAGGTGAAAACCGATTACCCGTGGGATGGCAAGGTAGCGCTGGAACCGGCGCCGGCGGCACAGGCCAGGTTCGCGCTGCGGCTGCGGGTGCCCGGGTGGTGCCCGAACGCCAGCGTCGCGGTGAATCGCCGCGCCGTGAAGACGCCGGTTGTCGAGCGCGGTTACCTGGTCCTCGACCGGGAATGGAAACGGGGTGACCGGGTGGAGCTGGACCTGGCGATGCCGGTCCAGCGCGTGGCTGCGAATCCGAAGGTGAAAGCCGACCAGGGGCTGCTGGCCATTCAACGCGGGCCGATCGTCTATTGCCTGGAGCAGTGCGATCACTCCGAGCCGATCACAGCGTTTTGGCTGCCGCCGGAAGCCGAGCTGAAAGCCGCGCGCGAGCCGGGGCTGCTCGGCGGGGTGGTGACTATTACGGGCGAGGCCCGGGTGGCGTCCGAGCAGAAGTGGGGCCGGAAACTCTACCAGCCGGCGGCTCCCACGGGCCGCGCCGCCCTCAAGGCGATCCCCTATTATGCCTGGGACAACCGGCAACCGGGGGCTATGAAAGTCTGGCTGCCGGTCGCGCCGCCGGTGCTATCCGAGCGCGGACTGGAAGCGCGAGCGAAAGTCAGCGTCAGCTTTGCCAACAAGAACAGCCAGCCGCAGGGCATCAACGACGGCCTGGAACCCAAGAACAGCGGCGACCAATCGGTCACGCTGTGCCACTGGTGGCCACATAAGGGCACGGCGGAATGGGCGCAATACACCTGGAAGACGCCGATCCAGGCCGGCGGCGCGCGGGTGTATTGGTTTGATGATACCGGCCGCGGCGAGTGCCGGTTGCCGGCGTCGTGGCGGGTCGAATACCTGGACCAGGGCGATTGGAAGGCAGTCACGGCTACCGAGGCTTATCCGGTTGCGAAGGACAAGTGGTGCGCGGTGCGCTTTGCCCCGGTCAAGACGACCGCCCTGCGGTTAGTGGTCCAGCTCCCGGCCGACTTTGCCGCGGGGGTCCACGAGTGGAAGGTGAGCGAGGGCGACGAGGAACCATAAGGAAGGGTGCGTTCGTGATGATGACGTCCTCCAAGACGCTCACGCGCCGTAGCCAGCCGCCGCCCGATTCCTCGGCCAGGGGGAATGGGACACACCCTGGCCTGAGCAGCAGGACCTCTGTCCTCGCCTGTGTCCTGCTGATCCTCCTGGCTGCCCCGCGCGGCTTTGCCGCGGCGGATGTGCCGCCGGGGCCTTCACGCCTGCCGCGCACGAACCTTCTGGTCTTCCACAACCGCACCGGGGCGGTGGTTCCGGTCAAATCCAAGGCCGACTGGCAGCAGCGGCGCGCAGAGATTGTCCGGGGAATGGAGGCAGTGATGGGGCCGCTCCCGGGCCGGGACAGGCGCTGCCCGGTGGACTTGCAGGTCGAGCAGGAAACCGACTGCGGTGCTTATGTGCGCCGCTCGATCACGTATGCAGCGGAGCCGGGGTCGCGCGTGCCGGCGTATTTGCTGGTCCCCAAGGAGGCCTTGCGCTCGAAGAAGAAGCTTCCGGCGATGCTGGCGCTGCACCCGACCGACATGAAATACGGCCATCGCGTGGTGGCGGAGGAACTGCGGGCCAACTACCGCGCCTACGGCCGCGACCTGGCCGAGCGCGGCTACGTGGTGCTCGCGCCGGCCTATCCCCTCATGGCCGGTTACCAGCCCGACCTCAAAGCGCTCGGTTACCAGAGCGGCACCATGAAGGCCATCTGGGACAACATCCGCGGGCTGGATTTACTGGAGTCGCTGCCGTTTGTGCGCAAGGGGAAGTTAGGCGCCATCGGCCATTCGCTGGGCGGGCACAACGCCATTTACACGGCGGTCTTTGAGCCGCGCATCCGGGTGGTGGTCTCGAGTTGCGGCTTCGACGCTTATGTTGACTACTACAACGGCGACCCAGTTCACTGGCAACCGGAGCACGGCTGGTGTCAAACCCGCTACATGCTGCGGCTGGCAGATTATCGCGGCCGCCTGGCAGAAATCCCCTTCGACTTCCATGAGCTGATCGGCGCGCTGGCGCCGCGGCCGGTGTTTGTCAATGCCCCGCTGCGCGACGACAACTTCCGCTGGCAAAGCGTGGACCAGGTCCTGAATGCGGCCGCCGCAGTGTATCGGCTTTACGGTGTGCCGCAGAACCTGCAGGTGGAGCACCCGGACTGCGAGCACGACTTCCCGCCGGCAGTTCGGGAGGCCGCCTGCCGTTTTCTCGACAGCCACCTTCGCTGAGCCCTCAGGTGGCTTTGGGATGGCTTGTACAGAGCCTTTGAAGCGCTTGGGGAGGGTGCGGGCAAACCGGGCAGAGGAATATGATGCCGGCAGAAGCTCTACGCCGGCTGCAACCTTGGGGGGCCTTCCGCTAAGATCACCCCGGATCAGCGTGTGATTTATCTCGGCCACAACGCCACCACACCGGTCCTGCCTGACGTCTTTGAGGCACTGCGACCGTATTTCTGCGAGGACTTGGGCAATCCATCCAGCACATACAAGTTCTGACTCGTCCAGTGGGAGCTAAAGGCTCACTTGGGCGCGGGACGGCTGCCGGCTTTGGCGCCGGCCACGGCCCTTTGCAGGGCGGCGTGGAAGACGTGGGGTTTTCCGTGTTACAAAGTTGGTCTTTGGGCCTGGGGCCAAAAGATCGGCAGCAGAGCGGCTGTGAGCTCAGTCCAAAACTGCTCTAGCCGTCATATTTCACACGGCGCCAGATTTTCGGCTTTCTAGTGGTCAGCTAGGAAAACCAGGGTTGCTCGGTCGATTTTCTTCCACTTCGCAGGGGGGCCGCGGAGAACTTCATTTCCAGCGGGGCAAAACCCCTGGTTTTCGGCCATTTTGGAAGACACTTCTCCCGTGGCGCTTGGTACGCCATGCAATTGGGCTATTCGGCGGCTCCGCTTCAGCCACTGGCGGGCGCCAGACTCGTCAGCCGTCGATGACAGAGGCGAAAGAGTTCCTGAAGGGGATAGGGCCGCCTCGGCGAGGCGTCCCTAGGCCAGGCCTCCCGCCTGGCCACAATTCTCCGCCGACGACCGGAACCCGCCTCCGTCCTCGCCGATTCGCAGGGATCTCTCGTCTCCATAGCCATTTAGCACTGCGCCCATCAACCAGAGTCCCCCACCTGCCGCCCGGACCACATGCTTAGTACCTCCGCAGTGACCTCCCTAGTACTCCCTAGTCCCTCCGCAGTACCTCCCTATTATTTACGGAGGTACTAGGGAGGTACTAGGGAGGTATATCGGAGGTATGCTGGATGCGGTGGGGGGTGGGCTATCGTTGCCAGGGAGAACGGTCCTTAACGATAAAGCTCTGGAAACGGCAGGGGCAGGCACGGCTGTGCGGGCCCAGCCCGACCTGCCTCTTACAAGCCTCCCTCGCCCAGGTGGCATCCCTGCAGTGGTAGACTCTGCTTGCCTGAACATCCGCAAAGGGGATGTCCTCGGCACTTTTCCAGTCTTGATCACACAACTCGCTCGAGTTTTGATCGCACCACGACAGCGGGTCGTTTGTGCAGCCGCCTCGCAGGCGCTTCGCCGTTGTCTCCGCAAGACCGGGCGGGTAATCTCCTCCCGCCTATGCGACCCCAAACCGCGCCGACGCGAAGTATCCTGCTGTGGGCAGTGCTGCCTTTGATGCTCGGGGAGTTCGCCGCTCGGCCCCAAGGCGAGGTCGTGTACAATGGCATTCGGTTGTCGTCGCCGTGGCCGCCCCAGGATCACGTGGTCACGTTGGAATCGCCCGCGGCCCCGTACCTGGCGTCGCCGCCGGAGGTGATCCCGATTGACGTCGGCCGTCAGCTTTTCGTGGACGATTTCCTCATCGCGCAGACGACCTTGAAGCGGACGTTCCACCAGGCCGAGTATTATGCGGAGAACCCGCTGCTCAAGCCGGACAAACCGTGGGAACAGGCGCAGTATCCCACGGCGATGGTATTCAGCGACGGGGTGTGGTACGATCCGGCGGACGGCATCTTCAAGATGTGGTACATGGGGGGATACTGCGCGTCCATCTGCTGCGCCACGTCCAGGGACGGCATTCACTGGGAGAAGCCGTTACTGGACGTCAAACCCGGATCAAATGTCGTCTTTGGGAGATTGCGCGATTCCACCACCGTGTGGCTTGACCTGGAAGAGAAGAATCCTAACCGGCGCTACAAGCTCTTCCGGTATTACAATGATCACGGCGACGGAGGCACTTTTCAGAGCGTCCATTTTTCGCCGGACGGAATTCATTGGAAGGAAGTGGCCGCGCCAAGGCGCGTGAGCGGCGATCGAAGCTCGGTGTTCTACAATCCCTTCCGCAAGGTGTGGGTTTACAGCATCCGTGATATGGCCGCCTTCGGCGGACTGAAGCACGCGATCCGCAGCCGACGTTACTGGGAATGCGCCGATCCGCTCGCGGGCGCAGAATGGACGGGGGAAAAGGCCCCGCTATGGATTAGCGCGGACAAATTCGATCCCCGGCGCCCGGAATTGAACGTCCAACCAGAGCTCTACAACCTGGACTGTGTCGCCTACGAAAGCCTGATCCTGGGCCTGTTCAGCATCTGGCCGGGCCAGCCGACGAACCGTCCCAAGCCGAACTACATCGCCGTGGGCTTCAGCCGCGACGGCTTTCATTGGGACCGCCCTACGCATCAGCCGTTCATTCCCGTCTCCGAGCGCAAGGGCGATTGGAACTGGGGCAATGTGCAGTCGGCCGGCGGTTGCTGCCTGGTGGTCGGCGACCAGCTTTACTTCTACGTGAGCGGGCGGGCGGGAGTCGAAGGCTCGGGCGCATCCGGGGTGTGCTCGACCGGCCTGGCGACGTTGCGGCGGGATGGGTTCGCCTCGATGGATGCCGACGGGCCGGCAGGCACGCTGACCACCAGGCTGGTGACGTTCCGGGGGCAGCATCTTTTCGTCAATGCCGACGCAAAAGCGGGCGAGCTGCGGGTCGAGGTGCTGGACAAGGACGGTCGGGTCATCAAGCCGTTCACACGCTCGAAGTGCACGCCGATTCGCGCGGACAAGACGCTGCAGCCGGTGAAGTGGGGCCGCCAAGCCGATCTCTCCGCGCTGGCCGGCCAGCCGGTGAGGTTCCGCTTCCATTTGCGGGGCGGTCGGCTCTACTCGTTCTGGGTCAGCCCGGAACCCTCGGGGGCGAGCCACGGTTACGTTGCGGCCGGCGGACCGGGGTTCACCGGGACGACGGATACAGTCGGGGGAAGATGAAGCGAATCGCGTATTTGATGAGAGCGGCCGCAGCAGTGGTTGGCGGCCTGTTGTTGGCCCGGCAGGCGCTGGCTGATATCGGGCCCTATCTGTTCGTGGACGAGCAGTGGATTGCCAAGAGCAGCGGCTTGACGCGCAGGGTTCATCGGCCGTCCAAGGTTCCGCAACCGGTGTTGGACAACAAGACCTTCGGCGTGACGCAGCCGTTTGTAACGGTGCTGCGCGACCCGGATTCGGGTTTGCTTCGCATCTGGTATTGCCGGGGAACGCAGCTCTGGCAGGCCACTTCGAAGGACGGCGTTCACTGGTCCGACGCGCGGGTGGCGTATGCGCGCGTGCGCGGCTACGGCGCGGCGATCCTTGACGACCGGGGCCGCGACCCCGACCCCGCGCGCCGCTTCAAGCTCGCCGATTGGGAATCCACGCCGCAGTGGGACGACACCGAAAAGGATGATGGCGGGATGTACGTCACGTTCTCGCCGGACAATGCCAAGTGGACACGCATCCCCGGCAACCCCGTGTTGCCCTCCTGGCCCGCTGGTTATGGGAAATACGCGCTGCACGGCGTGTCCGATATCATTGATGCGTTCTACGACCCGATCCACAAGCGTTACGCGGCCGCGGTGAAACTGTTCTCCGGGTTGCCGGAAGATCCGTGGAGCCGCGGCACGCGGCTCGGCACTGCGCCGGGCACGCGCCGCATCGTCGGCATGACGTTCAGTGCCGACTTCGTGCATTGGGAGAAACCGTGGCGCATCATCGTGCCGGATGAGCGCAACCAGGGCGACATGGAATTCTACGGCCTGGGTGGCGTTCATGGGCGCGGCTCGCTGCTGATCGGCTTCGTCCGGGTGCTGCGGGATGACCTGCCATGCGATGCGGGCGGGCCGCCGGATGGCATCGGCTACACCACGCTGGCGTGGAGTCGCGACGGTCGGACCTGGACCCGGGACCACGAGACGTTCATTGATCGCGATCTCAAAGCGGGCACGTGGGACCACGCGATGGCCTGGGGCAGTTCGGCTATTCAGATCGGTGACGAACTGTTCATCTACTACGGCGGCTACGCGCGAGGCCACAAAGTTGAACCGGCAAAGGAACGACAGATTGGGTTGGCAAGAATGCCGGTGGATCGCTACGTCTCCCGTGACGCCGGCCCAAACGGCGGCACGTTGCGGACGCAGTCCTTCGCGCTTAACGGCAGGCGGCTCATCGTGAATGCCGACGTCCGGGGCGAGATGCGCGTTCGATTGATCCGCGCGAACGGGAAACCTGTGCGCGGCTACGATTGGGAGGACTGCAAACTGCTCGAGGGTGATTCAATTTCACACAACGTGAGTTGGGGCAGGAAGAGATCTGCTTTGCCGGACGGCGCCTGTCAGATCGAGTTCAGCATGAAGAACGCGCAGCTTTTTGGTTTCGGCCTTGAACCTTGAAACGGCAGTTGCCCGCTAAACATGCTAAACAAGCGAAAGAGGATCAAGCAAGGGTGCCGGACGACATGTTCACCCGAAGGGTGGGCTGGGTATGCTCAGCGCCTGGTCCTGTTTGGCGTCTCTTGGCGTGTTTGGCGGGTTGTACTGCTCTCTCAAGATGGAAGCGCCGACGACCTCTCACCCAAAGTGACCGATCCCTGAAATGGCCCCGGTTTATCGTCTGTTGGCGGGAAACGGCACATGCGTCTCGCCGGTCTCGGCCGCCCGCTGAGCCAGGAGCGTGGCTAGCGAACAGTGCAGCGACTCCTCGGTGGTGCGTAGCGGCGCGGTTCCATTCGTGAGGAGCCGAACGAAGTCCGTGAAAGGATGAGGTGAGCTGGCTCGCAGCGTGTTCGCGGCGAGGCGGCGCTCGGCAGCGCCAGCCGGCCGGAGGCACAAGCCATCCCGTTCGCTCAGGACCGCGTCCCCTTTGGAGCCAATGATGTTGCACCTCCAAGTGGTCGAGTGACCGGCTGGAACCAGGTAATCCACTTGGCCGAGGACGCTGGTGCCGCCTTCGAGGCGGTAGGAGGCGGTGCCAAACGTCTCGAAGGCGGGATGTTGGGGAAGCCCGACGCATGCCCGGGTGGCCGAGAGCACCTCGGCGTAGCGGCGGCGTGTGATCCAATGGACGAAGTCCACGCCGTGGCCCATGAGATCGTTGATGACCCCTCCGTGCTTGTCCGGCGCAAAATACCATTTCGGCCGCCGCTCGAAATTCAGCCCATGGGGGCCCGCAAACGTGCAGCCCACAATCTCGCCGACTTCCCCTTGTTGGAGCAAGGTCGCCGCCCGCGCCCAGAAATGGCGCAGGCTGAAGTCAACGTGGACTTCCCGGCGCCTCTCAGCCGCCAGCGCCGCGATGGTGTTCCACTCCTCCTTTCGGGTGCAGAGGGGTTTGTCACAGAACACATGTTTGCCGGCCCGGAGAGCGGCGATGACCACTTCCCCCCGCCGGCTGAACTCCTCGCACACCACCAGTGCATCGAGTTCCTCGGACTTGAGTAGCTCCCCATAGTCCGAATAACGCACAGGGTGTCCGAAAGTGCGCTCGAGATCCTTCCTGTTCTGCTCGTCGTCATCGGCAAGGGCAACGATCTCGACGCCAGGGTCTTTGGCGGCCAGCTTGAGAACCTGGTGCACATGGCTGTGCTTGAGGCCGACCACGCCGATCCGCAAGCGCGTCCCGTTGCCCGCCCAGGCGATCCCGCCCAGCGCCAACGCCGAACTCATGAGGAACTCGCGCCGCGCAAGCTTTGGCTTCTTTGTCATCGTTCTCGTCCGGTGATCCGTCTGTTGACGAGCCTGGTTAAGCGGCGCGGTTTTCTCAAGTGAATTGCATGGCGGGTTGCTGAGCCCCTCCAGGCATTTCCAGATTGCACTCGACGCCGAAAACCGCGATGAGAGGTGCATTCCGATGAACCACCGCGACTGCTTGAACACCTTGGGCGGACTGACCCTTGCGCCACCAAGACCACTCTGCCCATGAGCCAGCTCTTGACATCCACCGAAGGCAGCCGCGAGCTGCGCGGGCAGTGCTGCCTGCAGACCTCGCAACATGCGCCTCAAGGCTGGTATGACCTGGCGGAGAAGGTAATTCGTCTCAGCAAACCGTTGTGACGGGCACGACGATCTCCTTCTTCTATGTGTAAAGCCATCCGCCGAAGACTCGAGCATCACTTGCGGACCGCGGGCGTGTTCACCTTGCTGGCCCTCCTCGCGGCGGGTTCCAGTCCAAGGCCGCCGGGTCAGCGAGCCGGTGAAGGCGACCGCGAATGGCTCATTCGCCAATTTGACCAGGAGCTTAAGCGTGTCCGGTCGGAGAGCCCCCAACCCGTTGACAACGCACAGGGCGCCGTCGCGTGGGGCTACGCCTACATCCTCGAAGCTCTCGCCGAGGCCGTCCAGGCCACGCAGCAGCCCCGCTACGCCGAGCAGTTTGTGCGCGTTGCCGACACGGTGATCGCCGCGCGCGACGACCAGCACAACCGGCGCGACGAGGTTCGCGGCCAAGTCCTGCCGGCGTGGGGTTCCATCAAGTACACCAAGGGGAAACACTATGTGTGGGCGGTGCACACGGGCATGATTTGCGCTCCCATGGCCCAGTTCGCGGCGATCGTCAAGAGCGACGGCAAGCTGCGGGCGCGCTTTGGCAAAGCGGCCGACCGGCTGCTGCAAGTGGCGACCGAATCCATGGCCGCCCATGAGGACCAGTACCGCGACGGCCCCGGGGCTGACGAAGGCTATCTGTACGGCTACTGGGTCAAGTCCCTGCTGCCGCTGAATCAGCAACTCGCGCCAGGGCGCGCCTATCTGTGGCTGTACGAAGCGACCGGCGAGGCCCGATACCGTCAGCGCGCCGAGCGACTTCTCCGGTTCACGCTCAACCGCGTTCGCCGCCTGCCGGATGGCGCGATGGTCTGGGGCTACTGGCCGACGCTTGAAAGCCCGGGCGAGAAATTCGACGACACCTCGCACGCATCCATTACCGCCGACTTCCTGGCCCAGTGCGTGGAGCATGAACTGGCCCCGGCTGACGTGCTCGGCGCACTCGACAAGACATTCCTCACTCGTGTGTTGCTCGGGCCAGATACCGTCGCGGATTACCTGTCCGGAAAGGGCGTCAATGCGTTTCGCAATGCCCCGTATCTCTGGGGAAGACTGGCACGGCACAATCCCATCATTCGCAACAAGCTGCTCGAGTATCTGCGGCGCCATGCCAGCGGTGGTGGCGACCGAGTCTTCATCACAGGTCCACTGGTAGGGTACGCGCAGTTGCTGGCGGCCACGCCCGATGAGCGCGCTGCGAACAAGAAGACTCACCTGATCGGTCATTGGCCTCTGGCCGGCGACTGCAAGGATGTATCCGGCAACAGGAATCACGGCGTCAACCACGGCGTGAACCTGCGCGCCCAGGACCCCGACGGCGGAAGCAGGCCCGTGGCCGCTTTCGACGGACGCGGCGCCTACATCGAAGTTCCGCCCAGCCCCTCGCTGAAGCTAGGGGCCAGGGATTTCACCATCTCCGCCTGGGTCCACACCGAAGGTGAGCTCGACGATGTGCTGGGCGACGTGCTCAGCCTCTACGATCCGGCTACCCGCAAGGGATTCAATCTCAGCTTCATGAATTACGCTGGCGTCACGTCAAGCCAATCCAATTACCGCAATGTCTCGTTCGGGATGGACAACGCCCGGATCGAGGCCCGCTGGACCGACTGCGGTCGTCCGGGCAACAACCTGTTCGTCTGCGGCCTGGCGGTTCACGATGGCAGTCTGTATGCGGGGACCTTCGAGACCGGTCAGAATGAAGCGGGCCACGTCTGGCGATACGACGGCGGCACGCAATGGACGGATTGCGGGAGTCCTGACCGAGCCAACTCGGTGTTCTGCCTGGCCAGCTTCAAAGGCGCTTTGTACGCCGGCACCGGGAGGTATCGCGCCCAGGGCTCTGCATTGCCGGAGTCGCCCAACCAGACAACTGGTGGACACGTGTATCGCTACGAGAGTGCCAATCGTTGGGAAGACTGTGGCCGCCTTGAAAACCCCACCACCGGCGCCGCGGTCAATCTGCATAGTTTGGCTGAATACAAGGGAAAACTTTATGCCAGCACGCTCAACGCCGAGGGATTCGGGCTCTATGAGTACGCCGACGGCAGGACCTGGAAATACTGGGGCAATCCCGGCCGACGGGTGGAAACTCTGACCGTTTACAACGGCTACCTTTACACCACTTCATACGATGGTGGAACTGTTTCCCGATACACGCCCGGCGGCAAATGGGAGGACCTGGCGGCAATTCCGGAGGTGACTCAAACGTATGGATTCATCGGTACACGACGGCGCTCTGCACGTAACGACCTGGCCGAGCGGCAGCGTTTTCCGCTTGGGGCCTGATGACAAATGGATCAACCGGGGCCGGCTGGGCGACCAGACGGAGGTCATGGGCGTTTCGGTTTACAACGGCAAGCTCTACGGCGGCACGCTGCCATTGGGCCAGGTCTATCGTTTTGAGGGCGGAACGACCTGGACCGACGTCGGCCGTCTGGATTGGACGCCGGATGTGGTTTATCGGCGAGTCTGGTCAATGGCTGTGTACCAAGGCCGGCTGTACTGTGGAACCCTTCCATCCGGCCACGTTTATTCCATCGAGGCGGGCAAGTGCGCCACGTACGACCATGAACTGAAGCCAGGCTGGCGTCTGCTGGCAGCCGTTCGGCGTGGCAACCGGCTGGAGTTATACGTTGACGGGGAACTTGTGGCCGCCTCGTCGGCATTTGATCCTGCCGCATTTGATGTTTCCACTGACAAACCGCTGCGGATCGGCTTTGGGCCACACGATTACTTCCGCGGGAGGATGCGCGACGTAAAGCTGTATGCCTGCGATCCCATGAGCTTCAGATGAATCGCCGTGACTTCTTGAACAGCCTGGCCGGCCTGACGCTTGCCGGCGCCGCCTCTTCGGCCACGACTGCTCTGGCGCGGGAGTCCAGGTCCGTCCCGCGCACTTTTCGCCTGTGGGCCATCGGTGACGCACACGTAGGGACGGACTTGAAACACGAACGCGAGAGCCTGGCGGAGGCGATCCGCCAATCAGAAGAAGGCGGCAGCGAAGGCGGGCCTCCCTTCGACTGGGACATCGCTCTCAACGTCGGTGATTTCTCGGGCAACCAGGGTCCGCCCACCGACGACGAGGGCCGGGAAGTCGTGCGGCAATATGCCGCCGCCGCCAGACATCGCCGCGAGGATTTCTATGACCTGGCCGGCAACCACGACGCCAGCGGCCCCGGCGAGGCAACCCAATGGTGGTTCCGCAAGTGGATTGATCCCACGGGCGAGAACACCAGGTCTTCTGGCGTGGATGCCAAACGACGCCGCTATCCGGTTCAGGGGACCTGGGAGCGTTATTCCTTCCGGGTCGGGAACCTGCTCTTCCTGGTGATGAGCGACCGGAACGACGGCGGGCCGCCCGTGGGCCGCGACAAGAAGGGCGGTTATCCGGCGGGCGCCGTCACCGGCGAGACCTTCGCCTGGTGCCAGCGCATGGTCACGGAGAACAACGACGCCATCATCATCTCTGTGCATCATCACATGCTGCGCGAGACGACCGTGGCCTCTGGTCCCTGGGAAGGGTTTATCAAGAGGCCGGACGGCACCTGGCAGAGCCACTACCACGGTTATTTCCCAAATGGAGGACCGAAAGGCGCCTCGTATCTCTACTGGGTGGAGGGCAAACCGGACGCGCAGGCGTTCGAGAACTACCTGGCCGGACACCGGAACGCGATTGATCTTTGGATCGGCGGCCACACGCACACGAATCCCGACGACCGCAAGGGCGACCGCTCGCACATCGAGCGCAAGTGGGACGTGAACTTCATCAACTGTTGCGCTCTGAGCCGCTACCACGCCTCGAAGACAACCCTGCCCATGAGCCGGCTGCTGACCTTCACCGAGGGCAGCCGCGAGGTGCGCGTCCAATGTTACCTGCACACCTCGCAACACGCGCCCCAGGGCTGGTACGGCCCGGCGGAGAAAGTAATCCGCCTCAGCAAGCCGTTTCGGCCGGCGTGAGATTGCTTCCCCATGCCGCCGAATGCCTCCGATGCGCCGGCGCTTGACGACGTTGCGGCGGCACATTACCCCGGGAGCATGAAACTGAGAATTGGACCAACCCGACCAGCCTTTCTCCTTCGCATCCGCTGGACCGTCCGTCTTCCCCTGTCTATGCGCCACGGCGATCTCGCTTATCGCCCAACTGACGGTTGCGGCTGAAGCAAGTGGCATTGTCCTGGTGGATGCAGGCCAGCCCAAGGCAGTGATCGTGTGGGACGCCAAGGCGGCCGATGATCCGTTTTTTGAAGAATTCCAGCCTTATTTCGAGGAGCATCTGCCTTGGGCCATCGAGCAAATCACGGGCGCAAAGCTCAAGGTGGTCACGAATGCGCCGGGCGAGGATGTCTCGGCCATCATGATTGGGAAATCATGGTTGCCGAACAATGCCAGGGAACGGCTCGAGAAGAACGGCCAACGCTTCGACAGCAGGATTCTGACGCACACCGGCCAACGGATTTACCTGGCGGGAATGTCAGTGCGCGGCGATGCCGGGGCGATTGCGGACTTCATTCATGACGTGCTGGCGGTCCACATGTTCGGGGCCCACCCCATCCAATGGCAGATTCCGCGGCAACCCACTTTGCGGGTGGCCTTTAAGGAGCGCATCGCGACGCCCAGGTTTGTGCTCCGCCGCACCTGGTATGACGCGAACAACATTCCTAAACGTGGCGAACTGGCAGAGAATCACCGGCGCTTCCTCGCGACCGCCGGCGGCGGGCCTGACATGAAGATCGGCACGGCTCATGCCTGGTCGCGGGTGTTGCCCAGGAGTCTGTTTGATTCACACCCGGAGTATTTCGCCGAAGTGAGCGGCCGGCGGGTTCCCAAGCAGGCCTGCATCAGCAATCCGGAGGTCGTCGAGCGTTTTGTTCAGCACTACTTTGAGCAGTTTGAAGAGCGAGCGCGGCAGGAAGCGGCTTCCATCTCACCCAACGACGGCGCCGGCTTCTGCGAATGTCCAAAATGTTTGGCCATGAGCAAGGACCTGAGCACGCGATTGCTGATGTTCTTCAATGAGGTCGGCCGCAAGGTCGCCGCGAAATACCCCGACCGTTACCTCGCTTTTTACGCGTATGCCAACAACGAAGACCCGCCGCAGCGAAAGGATTTGCGCATCGAACCAAACGTCATTCCGGTGCTGGCTCATTATCGCACCGACCCGGTGCAAACGGTCGCCGACGCTGCCTACAACAGTTCACAATGGGAATGGCTGCACGGCCGGTTGATTCCCTGGAAGCAAATCACCACCTCGCCGCATTTTATCCTGCGCGAGTACATGGCGTGGTGGTACGGCCCCTGGCCGATGTATCGCTCGCTGCTGGCTTCGCTGCGCACGTACGCGGAGCTGGGCGCGAATGGCATTACCCGCGAATACCAGGGGCGCGACCTGGGCACCGACCTTTACATGTACCTCGAAATGCGGATGACACTCGATCCGTACCAGGATGGCGGCAAACTGCTCGACCGCGTGTTTAACGAATACTACGGCCCGGTGGCTTTCACCGCCCGCCGCGTCGCGTTCGAAATCGAAGACACGATGCGGCGCGGGAAGATCACCGCCCCAGCGGGCCTGCTGCGCGGTTACCCGAACCGGGTCACGGCCCGCTATTTGCGCGAACACGTGCGCGCGCTCAACGAGGCCAAGGCGGCAAGCCCCGAACCGTTCCGTAGCCGTCTGGATCGTGACATCCGATATCTGGAATGTTCGGCCAAGTACATGGACTTCGTGCTTCCGTATGCGGATGCGGTTGACTCGGCCAAGAAGAGCTCAATCACAGCGAAGCAAATTAACGATCTCCGCCATTTGCTGAAGCTTTGGCTGGACAACCAGGGCGAACTCGTGCAGTCGGGTTTGAAGGGCGACGGCTATCTGGATCGCTGCATTGCCCGCGACACGAAGCGGATTGAGGCGTGGCTCGACGAGCATGATTCGCCTCCGGCAGATTCCGCGCCGCCACGATAAGATTTCCCTTGCACGCAGACCACAGACCCGATGCCAATCAACGTTATGAGATTCCAGCCATTGAGGAGTAACCGCTTGAAGCTTTCCGCCGGCGCGCTCATCGTAGTCACATTCCTGGTTCCAAGCCGACTGGTGGGTGAGGACCAGTTGACGAAGATGGTGGATTTCAACACCAAGGGCATCCACCGCGATTTCAAGATGGCCGGCAGCCATTACGAGGTGGATGGCAACGTCATGCTGTTCTGGGACTGGCGCTGGGTTTATCCCGGCTACCCGGCATGGACCGCTCCGCCGGGCGTCAGGGTCGGCGATATGTCCACGGGTTCGACGAACAAGATGCCGGACGTTCCTTTGGTCTGGGGCAAGGGCGATATTCCTCTGGGTTTGCGGCTGGAGGCGCAGCGGCCCACGCTCGAGCGCCGGTTGGAAGGCGATACGAACACCTTCCCGCAGCTTCAGGAGGACGGAATCTACAAAGCGTGGAACGTCGTCAGCATCCCGGAGGCGGCCCTCACCAACGCCGGCCTGCCACCCAAAGCCGCCGCGCTGACCTACCTGGAATCACGCAACTTGAGGGACTGGAGCACGCCCCGGCCAAACCTCACCAACGCGCCCGGTCTCGCCGGCGTGAGCAACATCGTGGCGATTCTGCCCACGATGGCCCACGGCACCGTGGCGGTTTTCAAGGACCCGTCGGCGCCGCCGCAGGAGCGTTACAAGCTGATGTTCGTCGGAACGATTCCCCCCGAGGCCGAGGAACGCTATCGCCAGCAATGGCCCAGGGACATTGACCGCTACGCCTACCGCGGCAAGGACATCTGGGGCATCTATGGCGGCGTTTCCCCGGACGGTCTGCACTGGAAAATGCTGGAGCTGCCGCTGTCCATTCAGCAGTGCGACACCCCGGACATGCCCACTTACTACGATGCGGACCTGGGCAAGTACGTTTTCTACGGCCGGATGCGTTACGGGATGCGCCGCGCCAACAGCCGCATTGAGACCGCCGACTTTCGGCATTTTCCGTTGCCGGAACCGACGCTGTTTTCGGGCGCCGATCAGCCGTCGGATTATGAGTGGTACAGTCCGTCCAGCGTGTCGCGGTATCCGGGCACGCGGCAGTATCACCTGATGCTGCCGCTGATGTGGCGCAAGGCGGACGACACGTTCGCGGTTTACCTGGCGACGAGCCTCGAAGGCAAACACTGGACGGTGCTGCCGCCGGGACCGATCTTGCAGCCACCGCCCGGACCTTTGGGGCAGCCGGACAGTGGCGGATATCTTGCCCGGCAATCGTTGCTGGAACTGCCGGACGGGCGGCTGGCGGTGACGGTGCAAAGCCTCTCCATGCCGCACAAGTATCCGTTTCGTCCCTCGCATCCGCCCGGCGGCAGCTACTGGGCGGTGTGGCCGCGGGACCGCCTGGTGGCGCTCGTGGCGGACATGAAGACCGAGTTCCGAACCCTGTCGGTCGTTTTCCAGGGAGAGCAAATCGTGCTCAACTGCCGGACCAAACAGGCCGGCTCGATCCGCGTGCAGGTGCGGTCCGAGGGCAACATCCTGCGCAGCTTCGAGGATTGCCAGCCGGTCACCGGCGACTTCACCAGGCAGGTGGTGACGTGGAAGAACGGGCGCAAGCAGATCGGACATGAACCTGGAACCCCGGTGGTGATCGAGTTGCGGCTGGAGATGGCCGAGCTGTTTTCGCTGCGCTTTCAGTAGCCTTGACGGGGGCGAGGAATCTCGGGTAATCTGTGCCAGCAGGAAGACGGCTGGAATTGAGTAGAACCTGTAATAGATACAACCGGTCCGCTGTCTGAATCGCGGCGGGCCAAGCGGCGTTAAACCTATGGATGCTGAAGTGCTGCATTACACGAGTGGCGAAGAGGTCCAACTCGGCGATCGCGTCCAGTACGATGGCGCCTTCGCCACCGTGGTGGTGGTGAGCGACGGAGAGAGCTATCAACTCGCCCCGGGTTATGAGGATCATGCGGGAGCCGAGCGCGGGGTGATCATCTGCGACGACGACGGCACGGTCACGACCCTTGGCGACGAGGACGCGCGGCTGATCTTTGTTGACCGCGGCACGGTCTGAGCCAGGACATTATGAAGCTTCTGCGTGCGAGAAACTTGTGGGGGTGCTGGCTCGCCGTGTTCGGCGCGGCGGCCGCCGAACCGGGCGTGGTCATCGAGCGCGACGTGCCGGCGGTCATGCGCGACGGCGTCGTGCTGCGGTCCGACGTGCATCGGCCTAACGGCGGTGGGCCGTATCCCGTGCTGGTGTGGCGGACCCCCTACGGCAAGCACAAGAAACATTTCGAGCAATATGTGCAGGGGGGATACATCGTCGTCTGCCAGGACGCCCGCGGCCGGTATGCCTCGGACGGAACCTGGGAATCATGGTTTGTTCCCCGAAGCCACGATGCCGAGGACGGTTACGACACGGTGCAGTGGGCGGCCCGGTTGCCCGGGTCGAGCGGGAAAGTGGGCACGATCGGGCTCTCGTATAGCGCCTGGCACCAATGGAAGCTGGCGGCGTTGCGGCCGCCGGCCTTGGGCGCGATGTCGGCGCACAGCGTCCCGGCCCGCTATCCGGATTTGGAGGGGCCGGGCACGATCCGGCCCGGGCGGCGGTTGCGTTGGTATGTTACCACGATCGTGCCCGATTTGCGGCGGCGGGCTGATCGGCCCGGACCCCGCACGGAGGCCGAGGCGACTGCGTTGTGGGATCGCGGTCAGGGGCAGAAGTGGCTCCACTTCCTGCCCTGGCTGGATTTGCCGAAGGAGGTTTTCGAGGACGATACGCCTTATCTGCGCAACTGGCTGGAGCATCCGCAAACCGATCCCTGGAAGCTGGACGAAGGCTGCCGGCAAATCACGGTGCCCAACCTGGAGGTTGTCGGCTGGTACGATCATGCCCATGGCAACATGCGGCTCTATCAGACCTTGGTGAAGGAGGGCAAGACGAAGGAGGCGCGCAAAGGGTCGCGGTTGGTGGTTGGCCCGTGGAGCCATGTCCCGCCCGGGGGCCGGAAGTTCGGCCCCATTGATTTTGGCCCCGCAGCCGATCTCAACCTGGACAAACTGGACGTGCGTTGGTTCGACTACTGGCTCAAGGGCGCGAAGAACGGCGTGGACCGCGATGCCCCGGTGAGAATCTTCGTGATGGGCGACAATGGCTGGCGCGACGAAGCCGACTTGGCCGCTGAAACGGGCGCGGTCCAAGGCGCTGTATCTCACCAGCGGCGGGGGGGCCAATACGCCGGCCGGGGATGGGAAGCTGGTCTGGGAGCGGCCGGTCGCCGAGGGCTCGGATGAGTATTGCTATGATCCGAGCGACCCGGTGCCGACTCTCTTCGCCCCGGGGAACTTCACCTGCGCCAGCGACCAGCGGCGGCTGTCGAACCGGGTGGACATCCTGGTTTACCAAACCGAGCCTTTGACCGAGCGGGTCGAGGCGACGGGTCTGCCCGAGGTCGAGCTCTATGCGACCTCCTCGGCGCCGGACACGGACTGGGTGGTGCGGTTGATTGACGTGGCCCCTGATGGACTGGCGCGTGATGTTTGCATGGGCCTGGTGCGGGCCCGCTATCGTGACGGGGTCGAGAAGCCCAAGCTGATCAAGCCGGGCGAAGCGGTGAAGTACACCCTCCGCCTGGGCCCCACCTCGAACGGCTTCCTGCCCGGGCACCGCATCCGCGTGGATGTCACCAGCTCCGACTTCCCCAACTACGACCGCAACCACAACACGGCGGCCAATCAGAATGCCGATGCGACGCTGGAAGCCGCCTGGCAGACGATTCACCACGGCAGGCCCTATCCCTCGAAGATAATTCTGCCCTGGGTGCCCAACCCAGCCTCAGGCCCCGCTGAGGGTCGCTGAGCACGCACCAGTTCTTGCCCAATGAGGTGGGAATCCAGGTTGACTCCATGCCGGTGGGCACCTTCAGGACAACGTAGATGTCCACGAAATGGTTTGGTTTGCTGCTGAATTCGGGGCCGACCCTGTGAGGTGATGACCCGCGCGTTACACGAGCGCGGGTTTGAAGGCGTTGACTGACAGCTCGCGCACCGGGCGCAGGAGCGGGGCCTGCACCCGAGCCGCGGCGCCTGGCCGGGTCAGCGGTCAGTCGTTCTTGTTGACCAGCTTCTTTTGCAGCTTCTCGGTACTGTTCCTTGGTGATGTCGCCGTCCGCGTAGGCCTTCTTGAGATCAATCAACTGTTGCCCGGTGCTTTCCGTGGCCCCGGGGGTGATGGTGGATTTGGAACTGGAGACGCAGCCGGCGACGGCCAGGGTGCTGATCAGGCTGGCCGCCAGCAGGGCAGCGCTGAGATATGTCTTCGTTTTCATAATTTTGTGTTTCTTGTCGTATTTGGTTTCTTGGTTTTGTTTTTTGTTTGAATTTTTAGTTATCTGCGGCGGTCATTTCGGGAACAGCAGTTGAATTTGAAAGCGGAGTTGCCAGTCGGCGCCGTTGATGGGCGTCACTACGTTGCCGTAGGCCTGAAGCGTTGCGTTGAATGCTTGCTTGCCGATCTTGAAGATTTTCCCCACGCCACCGCCCAGCGGCACAGTCCAACGGTCGCTGCTGGAGGCCTCCCAGTCGGCGGTCATGATTGGCGAGGAAACCAGATACCACCCGTGGGGCAGGTTGTAGTTCACAAACGGCTGGATCAGGAATGCGCTGACGTTCTTGTTGCCCCAGCCGGCGTAGGACCACTGCTGGTTGGCCACCGCGCCAACAACCCAGTGACCGTGGATGGTGAGTGCCACGAGAGCCGGGCCCGCGCTGTATTTGCCGGTGCCAAGCATCGAGTCGGTCGCCGTCGGGAAGGTGAACGTTGGGCCGACGCCCCAGATCAATCCGCCCGGTTTGGCGGGAGAGAAGTAGAACTGCGGATTGATGTCGCCCAGGCCGAACGCGCTCCGCACACCCGGCGCGGGTGAGGGCTGGTTGATGGTGGGGATGATGGTGCGCGTGATAAGATTCCAGTCCTCGTTCAGCGAAATCGGGATGACGGGCTGGACGTTGAGGTTGTATTGCATGGCGTTGTTCGGGCCGATGCCGAAGTTGAAGTTGTTTTGGAATGGCACGCTGATCATCGCAGCGATCGGGTTCTGGGCGGCCTTGGCCAGTGCTTCCTGGCTTTCGGCTTCGTTCGCTGCGGGTTCGGCGGCTCCCGCTCCGCCAGCATCTACCGGGGCCAGCGTCAGCGGCCGATAGGAGACGAGGTGGCCCGCCGCCGGGCCGGCGTTGCCGGGAAGGTCTTGCGCGATGAGGTTGGGAGCCGAGATCAGAACCAGGGTGGCGGCGATGCGAAGTAGTTTTGTTTTCATGGGTTTTGCTATTTGGATTCCCATTCTTTAAGTTTTGTCGTCGCCGTCCCGTAGTTGCCCAGATGATAAACGGCCACGCCGACCGGCGAGAAGGTGAACGACTCAAACGGCTCGGCGGCCATCTTGTCGAGGTAAGCCTTGGAGGCGAGGCCGGTGGTGACATGCGGCAGGTAATGCTCGCCGGAATGTTCCGGCACAAACAGTTCGACGTATTCAATCACCTGCGGGCTGATGACGGAGCCATCGGTTGGGGGGACGAACGCGGCTGCGGTTCCGGTTTCCAATGCGAACGGGGTCACGGCGTCAATCACCGCCTGTTGCAGTTTGAGCAATTCCGGAGTCGGCTTCACGACAATACCCTGGAGGCCAAGTTCCCCGACCGGGATGTAGTAGTATTTGTAGGCCTCCAGCTTTAAGCCGGTCACATTGGCGCTGGCCAGAACCTTGCCGACGGCGGCATAGACTTTGGGGAGATCCGTGGTGCGGACGTAACGCTGGGCCAAGCTGACGTGGGGACGGTGGGAGGCGTCCAGGGAAAAGCCCTTGGGGTAATCCTTGCGCAGCCGGTCGTTGATGGCCGTCGCGTGCTGGACCATGGTGGCGTCCGGCTTGAGGAGGATGTCGATGGCGGTGACAGCCGTCGAGGTTTCCTGTGCCAGAGCATTCGCCCCGGTGATTGCCAGGGCGCAGGCCAGCGCGCCTTGGAACAGGTAGTGAGTTAGCGTTCTTCACAGGTTTTTTTGGTTTTTTGGTTTGTTGCGGGTGACCTATTTCTCGAAGGCAAAGATGGTCTTCCAGTCAGCCTTCATGCTCACGACGGTCCAGCCTTTGGCGGCGGCTTCGTCGAGGCCGAGGTCGAGCCGGGCGAGCGCATCTTTGCGATCGTAGGCATACTCGCGCTCGGCGTCGGTGTGGTGGACATACAGGCAGAAGCGCGCCCGGCTGCCGCCGCCGGTGTATTGGAGCATTTGCAGATCGCCGTCCGAATTGCCGAAGGCCATGACGGGCCAGCGGCCGATGTGCTGGAGGATGCCGACCGGCTTGCCACCTTTGTCGTCGTTGAAATTCAACTCCGGCAGGCGCACGAGCACGGGCTTGCCATCGCGCAGTTCAAACTTCGTCTTGATGCTGCTGCCGACGACCTGCTCGGGCGGGATGCCATAAACCCTCTCCGCCCACTCTCGCATGAACTCGATGCCGCCACCGGAGACGATGTAAGTCTTGAAGCCATTGGCCCGCAGATAGGCGAGCAGCTCGATCATCGGCTGATAGACGCAGGCCGTGAAGGGCTGCTTGAACCGCGGATGTTTCGCCGTGGCAAACCAGGCCTTTACGATCTTCTCGAACTCCTCATTGGTCATGCCGGCATGGGTCGCCGCGACGATCTCGAGCAGCGCGTGGTCGCCGCCGGCCAGGGCCGCGTTCACGTCACCCTTGAGCAGGGCGGCAAAGGGCTCCTGGTCCTTCCACTCGGGATGCTGCGGCGCGAGCGTCTTCACGCGGTCGAGCATGAAGAACAACTGCACCGGCAGCGGCTTCTCGCACCAGAGCGTGCCGTCGTTGTCAAATGTCGCGGTGCGTTCGGGCACCGGGACAAAATCGGGCGAGCCTTGCTTTGTAACCTTTTCGACAAAGGCCACGATGGCTTTCTTCGGCGCGGTGTCGTTCCATGAAGGCAAGGGGTCCTGGCGCTTGAGTAGTCGCTGGAGGCCGGCGAGCCATACGCCGCCAGCGCGGCAGCGAATGGAGTTAAGTGATGGCGTTCATAGGCATTGGTGTTAGTTTCGTTGGTGAAGTCGCGGGCCGCCTCGTGGGAAGACGGCCCGCGCATCTCATAATCGAAGGAATCGGTTCATTTGGGTGGATCAGGCGGGCGGCCCTTGCGAGCCGCCCGCTGCGCTATGGCCTGAACAGGCTTTAGCCGCCGCCGCCTTTGGTCTTGGGTGGGTTATTCACATCCAGCCCCGGCACCGGGTTTTCCGGATTCTTCAGGTTTGGAATCAGGTCATTCGAAGCGCCGCCGGGGAAGCGCTTGATGTTCGGATACTTGATGATCGACTTGTTGAACTCCATCTTCACCGCATCGTTTAGCAGCCAAAGCCCAGCCGTTGTCCTGGCCCGACCATTTGCCCGGCGAGTTGGCCACTTGCCGCATTGACACGGCACCGTTGAAGAGCATGTCGTATTTCTCGTAGGGGTCCATCGTCAGGCAGTAAACCGCCGGCTCAGGGCCAAGGTTCTGGCTCGCGCCCAGCCAGGTATCTTTGGCCGTGTAAAGGAATTTCCACGCAATTTTGAGATCGGGGTTCTCGGGATCGCCGGCCACGTCCGCCCGCACGCCGTGGAAGTTCTCGCCGCCAATATAGATCCACGAATTACGAGCCGAATGTTTCGCTTTCCCGAGGATCCAGGCGCTGTTGTCAATGCTGTCGAAGTAGATCGGCTTGCCGTTGTTGTCCATCATCTCGCCGGTGGGCGGCGCCTTGAGGCCGGCCATGGTGGCGAGCGTGGCCCAGCAGTCAATGTGCGACATCATCTCGCCGAGCTCCTTCCCGCGGGAATGTGACCCGGCCACCACATGACGCCCGGCACGCGCCAGCCGCCCTCGAAGGACGAACCTTTTTCGCCGCGGAACGGCATCGTTCCCGCGTCGGGATACGCATCCTGCCAGGCGCCGTTGTCGGCGGTCAGGATGACGATGGTGTTGGGTGCCTCGGCGCGGATCGCGTCCATGATCTTGCCGATGTTGTCGTCGAGTTCCAGCATCGAATCCGAATATCGCCCGAGGTTCGACTTCCCGACGAACGCCTTGGCCGGGTTGTTCGGGTTGTGCATCTTCATGAAGTTGACGTCCATGAAGAACGGCTTGTCATCCTTGGCGTGCTTCTTGATGTACTCGACCGCCGAATCCGTCTGGCGGACATCGAACTCGGCAAGATAGTCCCAAGTGATGTACGCGCCTTTCTTGGCGGGCTGGCCCGCGACGCCTTCCCACTCGTACATGTTGACGATCTTGAAATACTCTTCGGAGAATTCCGGGTTATAGGACGGAAACCACGGGTGGAAGGCGTTGTTGGTGTCGGCGTAGGTGTAGACGCCCGGGTAATACGCGCCGAAGTGCTTCATCTCGTCGAAGCCATGTTCGATCGGATAGGACTCCGGGCACATCGCCGAGGTGCCACTTGCCGGAGAAGTAGGTGCCGTAGCCGTTCTTCTTGAAGAACTCGGCGATGGTCGGCGTTTCTTTGCTCAGCCAGTTGCGGTCGCCGGGAACGACGACGACCGACAGAGCCGAGCGGATGGGAATGCGCCCGGTCATGAACGAGCAGCGGCCAGCGGTGCAACTCGCCTGCCCATACCAACTGGTGAAGTGACGTTCCTTCCTTCGCGATACGGTCGATGTTCGGCGTCGGATGGCCCGAGCGTCGCGCCGCCACCGCTGATGCATCCGAAGTCGGCCCAGCCGGTGTCATCGGTCATCAGAATGACGATGTTGGGTTTCTTGTCGGCCGCGTGCGCCGGGGCGACCGCGACCATCGTCGCAGCCGCAGCGGCCAGCACGGTCAGACTGTGTTTAACTAGTTTCATTTTCATTCTTTATTCCTGCCTTTCTCTTTTTGTTTTGTCTGTTGTTGATTCTATCTGTTCTTGGTGTCTGCCATTTCGTTTCGCGGGTCGTTTCTTGGTGCTTTTGTTGACGGCGCCTAACCCCCTGCGCGCCGTAAATGGTTGCTCACTTTCCATTCGCGGGTTGCCCGAGGGCGGAGCGGATAGCCTCGATCAGCAGGCTTCCGGGAAAGGGTTTTCGGAGGTAGGCCACGCAGCCCGAGTCGCGCGCCTGAGCCCGGGTGGCCGCCTCATCGTGGGCGGTGATGAAGGCGACGGGCAAACCGGGACGTTCCTGTTGGAGCCGTCGTTGCAGGTCAAAGCCCGAGATGCCGCGGAGCTGGATGTCCGCGACGACGAAGCGCGTGTGGTCATGGTCCGGATCGTCCAGGAAGGACTCGGCGGAGAAGTACGTTCGCGCGTCGTAACCCGCCAGCCGCAAGAGGCGGCTCAGCGCCTGGCACATGCTTTCGTCGTCGTCTATGACCGCGATGAAGGACGGATTTTCTTCCACGTCGCTCACCATCGCACAAAAGCCGAACCCAGCGCTATAGTGCTTTAGTTTAGGGCTGTTTGGCTGGCGCGCGATTATCAGTTTCTTGAGAAGACGAGCCAAGTTCCTGGGTGATACGACCAAGCTCCGCCGGCGAGTGAGCCTGCAATTTTTCCATGATGCTGGCGCGATGCGCCTTGATCGTGCTTTCGGCGGCGCCCAGGTCGGCGGCGATTTCCTTGTTCAATTTTCCGGCGACGACGTGCGTGAGGACTTCGCGCTCGCGCGGCGTGAGCGATTCAAAGCGCTGGTGAAGTTCGCGCTGATGAGCGTCTTTTTCAAACGCCGCCGCATCACGCGCCAAGGCCCGCGCTACGGCGGCCAGGAGATCTTCTTTGCGCGGCGGCTTGGTCAGGAAGTCCTCGGCGCCGGCCTTCATCGCGTGGACGGAGGTGGGGATGTCTCCGTGGCCGGTGAGGAAGACGATCGGCAGCGGGATTGCCACTGCGCGCAAGCGCGGACTGGAGGTCGAGGCCGCTCGGTCCCGGCATCCGCAAGTCGGCCACGACGCAGCCGCGATTGGTGGGCTGGTGCCGGGTGAGGAAGTCGGTGGCGGAAGGGAAAGTCTCCACCGCGTGCCCCGTGAGCGTGAGCAGGCGCGACAAGGCGCGGAGCATGGAGGGGTCGTCATCCACGACATACACGATGGGGTTGACGGCGGGCTCGCTCATGTCATGACTGGCCCTCCACGCGCGCGGGCAAGGTGAACCCGCGCGGTTGTCCCTCGATCGGGGTTGTTTTTGATTGAGATCGAGCCGCCGTGAGCCTCAACGATGGAACGGCAGATGGGCAAACCCAGGCCCAAGCCGCCATGCTTCGTGGTGTGGAAGGGGGTGAAGACCCGATCCAGCTCTCCCGGCGGAACGCCGACGCCCGCGTCGCTGACGGCGATTTCGACGGTGTGCGGATCAGGCCAGTGTCGCCCGGATGGTGATGCGGCGATCCGCGACGGGGCAGTTGCTCATGGCATCCATGCCGTTGACCAGCAGGTTGAGCAGGACCTGCTGCAGATGGACGCGATCTCCCGTCACGCGCGGCAGGTCTGGCGGAATTTCGAGGCCCACGGTGGTCTTGCGGGCCACTGCGTCGGCACTGATGCAACTTGACGGCGTCTCGGGCGAGCTGGCCCACTTCGAGCGGCTGCATTTCCAGCTCCTTGCCGCCGCAGGAAGGCGCGCATGCCGTGGATGATTTCCCCAGCGCGCAGGCCGTCCTTGCGAATGTCCGCGAGAATGGCGCGCACCTCGTCCAGTTTGGGCGTTGGGCTCTGCAGATGCAGTTCGGCGGAGTCCGTGTTAACGATCATGGCGCCCAGCGGCTGGTTCAACTCGTGCGCGAGCGAGCCGGAGATTTCGCCCAGCGTTGTGACGCGCGAGAGGTGCGCCACCTCGTTGCGCTGGTCCGCGAGCTCCTGTTCCGCCTGTTTGCGTTTTGGTGATGTCCACCACAACACCGCGCGCCAGGACCGGTTTGCCGCCGGGGTTGAACTCGACGTGCCCGCGGGACGCCATCCAGCGCACCGTGCCGTCGGGCAACTGCACGCGATGCTGCGAATCGTAAGGTCCATTGCCCGCAAGCGCCCGCTGGATCGCTTCATCGCGCATAGCAAGGTCCTCCGGATGTATCCGCGCGCGGAGCATCTCCATGGTCAAGCTGGCGTCCGGGGCATAACCGAACAGCTCTTTGCCGCGGTCGCTCGCCCAAAGGTTGTTGCGGGGAATATCCCACACCCAGAAGCCCAGGCTCACCGCGTCCGCGGCGAGGGCCATTCGTTTTTCATCCTCACGAGTTTGTCGCTTCCGCGAGGCGTCGGCGGGCGCGCTGCACGAGCAGCGCGGCGATGGTCGCAGCCTGGGCAAAGAAGACGGCCAGGCCGCCGATGACGTAATCCTTGTGGTCCTGCCACAGGGTGTGGGGGCGGAATTGCACGACACTGCCGGGCGGCAGGCGCTCCGGGCTGATGTTCCAGCGCCGGAGCTCGCGCCAGTCGAACATTGGCACGGGTTGGTACGACTCCGCTCGGGCGGCGGTTTGCGGGTCTTCGCCGGCGAGGATGCGGATTGCCAACTGGGCTGTCTTCCGGCCAATCGCCTCAAAGGTCACCATGGAGCCGCCGACGATCCCGTATCCCAGGTAGGTATCGTAGTAGCCGTAGATTGGGGAGCGGCTGGCGGGCGCGAACTCGGCCAGCGCCTGGCGCGGGAGGAAGGTTCTGCCATCTCGCGTCCTGGAACATCGTGTGATAGAGAACGATTGAGTGGTCCGGCAGGCGCGACAAGTCGGCGCGCAGTTCGGGGAGCGACCGGTTGGTGAGCCAGGTAAAGGCAACGCGCTTCTCGAAGGCGGGAATGTCGCTGCGGAGTCCCTCAGCGAGTTGCACGTCCCGGGCGGAGGTGCCGCAGACCACCGCCACCAGACGGGTGTCTGGATGCAGGCGAAGAGCGAGATTCAACGTGGGGCCAGCGGCGTTAGGGAGGGAGACTTGGCCGACCACGGCGTCGCGGAGTTCCGGTGGAGGAGAATCGCCGGGCGCGGAGCAGTAAACGATCGGCGCTCCGGCAAAAGCCTCGGCCCTATATTTCAGGCTGAAGGCCAACGCCGCTCCGCTGACGGCGATCACAATGTGTGGAGAACGCTCCCGGTACTTATTCCGAAGGAAATCACGCTGGTACTGTTCCTGCGCCTGGCCCGCGAAGCGGGGGCGATCGAAGAATTCGGTGTAGAACTCAACCGGGCGGTTGGTGGTTGCGGCAAAGGTCGCGCGGATAGCCTCATCAATGGCGATATTGGCCGGCAAAAGGCGCTCGTCCGAGTAGAGCAGGAGGACCCTTGGCGGCGGCTGCGCGGGTGCCGTGGCCGGAGCTGCGGCGCGGCCCACGTGCGATGTCAGAGTGATGGCTAGCACGACCAACGCCCAGGACAGGAGCGGGGAGCACCGTCGGGGCGGCGCTGTCAGGCTCGAAATGCGAACTCGGGGCGGAGGTGTCATTGCCAACGTGTAAAGAGTAATAGTTTCGGAGGGAAAAGCCAAGCTGGAGGTGGTGCGGCCGGGAGTGTGAGGTGGTGACGGGTAGCGCGCGTTGCGGCCGAATGCCGTGTCCCACCCGATGAGCGAATCCCTCCATCCCCTCCAGCCCTCGCATTGCCAGCCGCCGCTCAGCCTGCTGCCAGCGCGCAAGCAGCGTGTTGTTCGCTAGGTTTTGGCTATGGTTTGTGGGACTTCTTCCGCCTCCCCATTCCCATCGTGCATCCGGCACTCCCCACTCCAAACCCCCCATATTATAGACACGGTGCAGCGCGCGAAATCGTTGTGGCGCTCTTGCGGCGGAAGTCCCCAGCCGCTGCTCAGTTCAAGCCTGGGCCTTCGTTGGGGGCCGCGGGCTTGACGTCGAGACAGAGCAATTCGCCCTTGGCATTTCGAATATAGAGCCGGCCGTTGGCCAGCGCGGGAGGTGTCCAGCATAGGCCGCTCAGCACCTTCGCGCGCGCCAACGGTTTGAACTCGGCAGGGGAAGCTTCCGCCAGCAGCAGCTCGCCTTTGTCGGAAAGGATGATCAGCTTGCCGTCGGCGAGGATCACCGAGCCGAACGCGGGGTCTTTGCTCGTCCACTTCACCTCGCCGGTTGGGAGATGGAGGCAGCCGAAATCTGTGTCCTGCTTGGCCTCGCCGTTGAAGGCGTAGAGGTACTCGCCCGACATAACTCCCGGGCTGAGGTGAATGCGCATCAGCTTGTTGGTGTAGATCACCTCCGGCACGCCCTGCCGCACCGAGAATAACCCGCACCCACGGCTGAAGCTGGAGATGAAGATGCGCCCGCCGTGGACCAGCGGGTCCGTGTTGTTGGTGTCCCAGTCCGTTTCCCAGAACTGGCGCCAGAGTTCGCGCCCGCTCTGCGGGTCGAGCGCGACCAGGTGTTTGGCCGCGAAGATCAACACGGACTCCTTGCCGCCCGAAGCGAAGCGCGTCGGGCTGGCGTAG
This sequence comes from uncultured Verrucomicrobiae bacterium, assembly GCA_963822005.1. Taxonomy (GTDB): domain Bacteria; phylum Verrucomicrobiota; class Verrucomicrobiia; order Limisphaerales; family UBA8199; genus PALSA-1440. The sequence goes on from CAWGGD010000035.1 coordinate 102,907, forward strand.
CCGGCGGCGTTGGTGCCGTTGGACCAGAGGATGCGGCCCGTGGTGCGGTCCAGCGCAATGCCGGCCGTCCCGGCGTTCAGAAGCACCTTGTCGCCCCAAACCAGGGGTGACCCGGCAAAGCCCCAGCGGTTGGGTTTGACGCCGTCCCTGCCGCAGGTCGCGCTGCCACACGATCGCGCCGCTGGCGGCGTCAAAGCAGAATACATCGCCCCATTTGCTGAGGGTGAAGACGCGGTTGCCCTCGACGGTGGGAGTAGAGCCCGGGCCACCCTCGTACCATTGGGGGCCGAGTTGAGCGGCGTAAGAATGCTGCCAGAGCTTCTTGCCGGTGACGGCGTCGAAACACCAGACGGTGTCTTCGTTGTTCGTGTTGCCCATCGTGTAGGCTCGCCCCTGGCTGATGGAGATAGAAGAGAACCCCGTGCCGACGGACGCGCGCCAGAGGACCTTGGGTCCCTCGGCGGGCCACGCCGTGCTCACCTTTTCCGCGGAGATGCCATTGCGATTCGGCCCGCGCCATTGGGGCCAGTCCGCGGCGAGCAAGTTGGCGGCCAGGAATGCGGCGGCGACAATTGCGCAGAGCTTCATAGGGCTTCTCTTACCACAAACGGCGAGCATTACACGGCTGTATTTCTTCCACCGAGAGCGGTTGTTCTGAGCCCCACCCAGCCAACCAGTGCGCGCCCTCGCCCGTTCGTGCCAAAGCGCCAGAAGCCTCCGGGCTCCTCCCACGCATCTTGGTGCTCGCTGATCGAGGAGCCGTTTCCCGCGCCTCCTTTGGACTGAGCATTACCCACTTCTTGCACGCAGGCAACAACCCCGAACGCGCCAACCCCGTCCAATCGCCAGCCCCTCTTGGGGCAAATCTACGGTTTCTCTTTCTTGGCGCGCAGCCCTTGGCAACTTGCCAGAGCGTGGTCAGGTGGTATTATGCCGGTATGACAAAAGTGGTTTCGATCAAGATGAACCCGGCGCTCCTGCTCCGGATCGACGGCCTGACCAGCAATCGCAGCGATTTTATCCGCGCGGCGGTCGAGGAAAAAGTCAAGCGGGCCGGAGCCAAGGGCAAATCGGCCTGGGACGCGTTGGCAAAAACGGAAGGGCTGGACATCACGATTCCTGAAGCCGCCGGCCAGGTGAAGCGCATTGATCTATGATCTATCTGCTGGACACCAACGTCCTGAGCGAGCGCACCAAGGGAAGCCCCAACGCCGGGGTGGATGATTTTCTGCGGCGTGTGCCGGCGGAAACGGTGCGCGTCAGCGCCATGGCTCTGGCGGAAATCGCCCAAGGGGTGGAGAACAATCCGACCGCCGCTTTGAAAACGTTTCTGGCCGAGGTGCTTCGGTTGCCCGTGGCCGCCTTTGGCGAGGATGAGGCGCTGGAATGGGGCCGCCTGACCAGCGCCGGCCTGGCCCGAGGACTTCACCTGGCTGTGCGCGATACCGTGATTGCGGCGACGGCGGCCGCGCATGGATGGACCGTGGTCACACGCAACACGAAAGACTTTGCGCCGCTGGGGGTGAAGACGTTCGACCCTTGGAAGGAACGGCTATAGATGCCGCGGCGCTTGATCCGAGAAGAAGCTTTTGTGCTCGCGCACTTGCTTGGTACTGGTCTTGGTCGTCAGTGAAGATCGCTTCCCGGCGGTCTCCCCGCCTCATTACGTGATAAATCGCCCCCGGGATACCGCACTCTGAGTTTTCTGGCCATACCACGCCAGCCAGCCTATGTCCCCTCGCCAGAATGGCAAGCCGCCCACGAACCCCCATCCGGTGGCCTCATCACATGACGCAGTTGTGGAGAAACTTTGTTCTGACCCCGCTATTAACGGTGCCCCAGTGCAGGCCAAAGTAGTCGGCGACATGCTGGAGCGGCAGCACCCGGGCCAATCGCGCCACGTTCTCGGCCAGGCGCCGGGTGACCCGTTGGTAGCGTCCCAACCAATCCAGGTATTCAAGTTTAGGACCGCACCGGGGACAGGCCAGCCGGCAGCGGCCTACCAACAACTGCACGGGTGTGCCCAACAGCGGTAGGTCCCGGATCCACCGCTCCTGCGTGTCATGCACTGCTTCCACGCACTGCTGGCAGCCGCTACAGCGCTTGGCACGGTCCGCTCGGGGCAATAACTCCAGCCAAACCTCTTCGGGACGCTCTCCGTCCACAGGCAGTCGCCCTACAGTGCCCAGTTCATAGCCTTTCCAGCCCCCAAGCAGTTCGGCAAGCTCCGCTCGGGTCAACGGTGGCGGACTATTGTCCGCAGTCGGTATCGTTTTCACCCGGCCAGCCTATACGGCTCGCCGTTGACCTCTACTCCCTCCCCGGAATTCCGCGTTGAACCAAAAAAAAACCGCTGGCCAGCCGGGCATGAAGCCGTAGAGCTGGAAGGCCGGCGTTTGGGGGTAACCGTCAGCGCGGTGTGCCGCAAGGTGGGGATCACCCGACAAAATTATTCCGCCCGGCGCAAGGCGCGGCAGCGCCGCAGGGTGGATGCCGACCTGGTGGTGGCGCTGGTGATCGAGGAAAGGAAGATCCAGCCGCGGCTAGGCGCGCGCAAGCTGCACTTTATGCTCAAAGGGATACTGATCCAGGAAGGGGTATGGCTGGGGCGGGACCGGTTCCTGGAGGTGTTGCGCCAGAAGGGCCGGCTGTTGGAGCCCAAGCCGGCGGAGTATCCCTGCACGACCAATTCCCATCACTGTCTGCCGGTGTTCCGCAACCGGATTTCACCCGCGCAGCGTCAAGTACAAGCAGGCGCGCGAAAAGCAATTTCTGATCAGTTCAGTTCAGTCCCATCGACCGAAACAAGCTTACAAATCCAACCACCTTTCGTAATGGCCCCCCGAGAAAGGCACTGTACAATACGGTGAGATGAAGAAGACGATTCACGGATTGAAGGCCGGAACAAAGCGCTTTTTCCGTGAGGCAGTCAGCAGCCTGGACTGATTTCAACTATTCGACCAACGATGTTCCCCTACAACTTTCAAAAGCAAACAACACCGCAAGAGCTCCAGCAGGCGAAAGGCGCCGCGTACGCCAAGGAACTGAAAGATTATTTGAACGGCCTGACTCCCGAAGCTCGCGCCAAGTTCTGGGCAGAAATTGAAGGCAAGGGCGACAGGCAGGATAAACGAACACCATCGGGCAAGTAGTCCAATCGCTAAGGCTCGATCCGCAGAAAGTCAGAATTACGACGCCTCGTCCGCGAATTAGGGCTCCGATGATCGAACGCCAACTCCCGCGCCCAACCTTTTACATCCGTTCCTGAGTCCCACCCGCTCCGCGCTCCACCCCAGCCACTCCAACCCTTCGGCCACCAAACGCTCCGCTCGCGCCAGCTCCGCCTCCTGCACTGCCTCCCCAAAATGGCTCGGACCGGGCCGCGCCTCCACCTGGTCCAGCAGCTCCTGCCGGAAACTCCAAACAGCATTATGGCCCCGAGAGTGTGGGACGTTGCATGGCGGGCGCAACCTCCCGAAAGCCGAAGCCCTCATTTCGCAAGCCGCCCGACAGGAAATCGAACCAGTGGCGTGAACCTGCTGGGCCGTCACGGGCGTAGATTCCCCTTGCCGTAACCTGGCGTCAGGCATAGTTTGTCAGACATGAAAACGCTCACGATGCGTGACTTGAACCGCAGGACAGCCAGCGTGCTGGATGCCGTCGAACGAGGCGAAAGCTTTGAGCTGCACCGCAACGGCAAAGCCGTCGGCTACCTGACGCGCACTGCGCCGCCACCGGAACGGAAGCCGAATTGGAAAGCGCACTTTGAATGGCTGCGGCGGCAGCCGAAAGCCCGGGGTAAGACTTTGCTGGCTGAATTTGAGGAAGATCGCCGCCGCTTGCGCGCCCGCGAACAGGCGATGGGGAACCTGCAATGAGACTCGCCGCCGACTCCAGCATCCTCGTCCGCCTTTACCTGGCCGAGGAGAGCGCGGACGCCATTGAGCGATTCCTGGCCGATGACGCCAAAGTCATCAGCGTTTCCGAACTGGCGCGGGTCGAAGTGTTGAATGTGCTGCTGCGCGCCCCAGACTTGGGAGCCGCCGCGAGATTTGAGGAGGATTTGGCCGAAGGCTTGCGGCTCCGGTTGGAATCCGTGGACTGGCCTGACGCCTTTCAGCAGGCCGAAAGCCTGGCGCGGCGCTTTTCGCCCACGCTCCGTCCGGGCGGCCACGACCTCGTGCTGGTGGCTGCGGCAGTGGCAATGGGGGCCACCTGGTTCCTTTCCTTCGACCGGAACTCCCGCCAGCGACCGCTGGCGGCGGCGGCTGGCCTGCAGGTTTGGCCGGCGTTGGATAAAGACGAAAAGGGCTTGGTCCGGCACGCCTCTCAACGAGCGAGCGGCTAAAACCGATACCGATAAGAAATTGCTTTCTGGCGCGCCCACTTGGACTTGACGCCACGCGGGCGATTGTCGGATTGACCCTCTCAAGAATTTGGTTTCTAGGCGCCCCGCCGGTCGCCCCGGTTCATCACATGATAAATCGCCCCGGGATATTGAATGCGCACCTTTCGCGCCATGACCCGAGGTTAATGCCACCACTCCTCCGGAATCAAGAAAATATGACAATCTCATTAACACACTCCAAGATGCTGTTGCGCCTGGGTGAGTCCCCTGGGAATGCCTTACCTTGTGGCGACCATTCGGCCTTTGCCTTTGCACGATGCCTGGGCCGACCTCAGTTTTTTCGTTCTATGGTTGCTCTTGGTGGTAAGCTGCGAGGGTGAGCCGCATCCGCAAAGGTTACGAGGACCGGTTCCGCGCGCGGCTGCAGCGCGCGAGGGCGCGCCGGCTCGACCAGGGTGTGCAGTGGCTCGTCGCGAAGGCACAACACCTCAGCGCGAGCCGGGACATGTCCTTGCCGGCGGCGCTGGCACAGGTCTATGAGCGGCTGGCGGCACGCAAACCTCGCTCGCAGTCAACGCCCGCGCGCGCGCCGGTCCACTTTCTGTGCGACGCCGGGCTGGGAGGGCTGGCCCGGTGGCTGCGGGCCGCGGGTTACGAGGCGGAGTGGGAGCCGGACATTGACGATGATGAGCTGCTGCGGGCAGCACGGAGACTGCCGGCAACGATCCTAACCACGGACGCCATGTTGATGGAGCGCCGGCTGCTGCGGGACCGGGTCCTTCCCGTGTTCTGGCTGCCGCCGACGCTGAGCATTGCGGAGCAACTGGCGCTGGTGTTCCGCGAGTTTGGCCTGAGTGTCCGCCCACCACGCTGCATGAGTTGCGGCGGCGAGCTGCGCCGGGGCTCCAAGGAAGCCCTGCGCGAGCGCATCCCGCCGAAAACCTACCGCTGGCTCGACGAGTTCTTCGTGTGCCAGCGCTGCGACAAACTCTTCTGGCACGGCACCCATTGGCAGAGGATTGTGGGAAGGCTGGAAGCGTTGAAGGGTTGAAGCGCCGGCGTGGCTGGAAGCCACCGGCGGCGCACACACACCTCGCGCTAAGCGCAAGGCAAAAATCTTTCCTTTGAGATTTTTACTGCTGGCATTTGATCTGGGGCGGGCACACGGTAAAACCGATATGGCGAGCATCCAGATCCTGCGGACCGGACTTGCCGACCGACACCATGGTCAAGCAAACGCAATTGGCGCTGAGCGACGCGGCCGAGTGGCTGGGCGACTGGCATCCCCTGGCCGAGCAGCTCGGCTCGGTGGACGGCCTGGTCACGCTGGGCTCCGTTTCCGCCTCGCTGCGCCTGGTGCCGGTGCATGACGTTCCCTCGCTGCGCCACTTTCTCCGCAATTACCAATCGCGCATTCTGCTCCCGGTCGAGCTGCCGGCCATTCATAGCGCCCACGGGCACGCAGCGCGCCACGAAGTCCGTGAGCTGGTCGCCCTGGATCAACGCCTCGCTGGCCAGCCCATCTTGAGCGAGCTGGCCGCCGCCAGCCGCCGCGTGGGTCAGAGCCAGTTGCGGAAGCTGCGGCCCTTGCGCGACGATCGCGTCATTCAACGCTACCTGCACGCGGTCGAAAGCGGCGAGGCCCACGGCTGGCACACGCTGGTCTATGGCCTGACGCTGGCCGTCTATTCCTTGCCCTTGCGCCAGGGCTTGCTGGGTTATGCGCACCAGACCACCCGCGGCTTTATCTACTCGGCCGCGCGCATGTTGCACCTTTCCGAGCGCCAATGCCGCGCCCTGTTTGACAGCTTGTGCGCCGACCTCCCCGAGGCCGTGGAGGCGCTCATCCGGCCGAAAGCCGCCGCGTAGCTCGGCCAGTTTACACTCCGCAGGCGCAACTGACAGGGGTGTGGCCACCGACGTTAAAGGCGGTGCCAAATCCGCATGTTTGGGAGGGCGAGCGTCCTCGCGAGGACTTGCCCGGGGAATTCGTGGAAGTCAGGGCTCGCGCTGACGCTCGCCCTCCCCCGGCTCAGTTTTTAATACGGGCCTGCTGTCTGTAGCTGGCGACGCGACCTGCCGTTGCGCGGCTTGCACTTCGACCTTCGCTTCGGCCAGATCGCGCTGGAAAACCAGGCTGGCCCGCAGTTCGCGGACGATCGCCTGTGCCAGCACGCGCCCGGCATAGATGTCGGTCGGGAAATGCTTGCCGATGAGCACCCGGTCCCAACCGATGTTGCGGCCAATGGCCAGGATGGCCTCCTTCTGTTCGGGGAACAGCTCTGCCAGCAGGAGGGCCTGGACGGTGCCGCGGGTCGAATGGCCGCTCGGATAGCCGAAGCTTTTCTCTGGCCGGCCCAGGGTCAAGTTCTCGTCCATTTCATAAGGACGCCTTCGCTTCCAATAATCCTTCGCCGTGTTGATCGGCTCGGCGATGTCCGTTTTCACCTTTTGGAACAATGCCTCGGTCTTCGGGAGGTTGCCGGGTCGGAAGAGCGGACCGATGGCGGGCATGAACAGGAAGAGTGAGAGGCTGTCGTCTTTGAAGGCCCGGACCTGCTCATCCGGCGTCCGCGCTTTGAAGACCGCGCGGGTGGATGCCAGATCCGCCGCTTCTTCGGCCGACCCGGCGGCGGGCGGCGGGGTCAGCAGGGCCATGCCATCGGGACGTCCCGAAGTGAGATAACGGCTGTCTGCCAGCAGCGGCAGCGCAACGAGCAAGCAAAGACACAGGGCCAGGCCATGGCCACGGCGCTTTTGCCCGGCAAGCGGGCTTAGGAAACTGGTCTTCGAGTTTATCGTATAATCGCGCACAGGGATGATAATATGAGGCGGTTCTCCGAGTTGGCAACCCGAGCAGCCATTTTCGACCCGCGGTCCGTGGTCGGGGTTGGCCTCAAAGTGTTGGATGTTGGCCGCGGACGTGGTTGATTTGCGCGGGTAGCAACGGCCTTACGCCTCGTTCACCAGCTCAATGCCTTTGAAGCGGCAGAAGCGCTTCAGGTCGGGGGCCAGGTCGCCGTAGCAGGTTACGCGGTGCAGGCCGTGCGACCAGTTCTGCCAGAGCCGGGTAATGTCGCCGTCAACCTTCACGGTCATCTTGGTGCGGCAACCGCGCTCGGTATCCGGGGATTCGATAATGTCGCCGGTGAAGAAGATCAACTTGTCGGTGCCGACGAGCAGGGCCTGGGTGACTTTCTGTCCCGTGCGCATGGTGACCTGGGGCACGCAGCCTTCCTGCCGCTCCATGATCGTGCGCAGCTTGTAGGGCGCGCGCGGCCCGGCGGGGCCGTCCATGCGCGTCGAGCCCAGGCAATGCGCCAGGATGATCGCCCCTTTGGACTCATCCACCGTTGGGTCGCTGATGAAGCCGGGCCGCCCGCTTAAGGCCTGGAGCAGCAGGAAGGTCATGCCGCTGGTCAGGTCGGATTCGCAGATGCCGGCCAGCCCCAGATCGTTGAGCCGCACAAAACCGACGCACGGAAACGCCGGCAGCTTCCGATACATCGAGCCGTAGCAATCCACCGTCAGCGCGGTCGCCTGTTCCTCGGCGAGCACTTTCTCGAAGGCCAGGGCCAGGCGGCAGGAGCGCAGAATCTCGTCGCGCGGCGGCTCGACGAACTTTGCTCGCGCCGTGCATCCAGCGCCGGGTTTCATCCTCGGCCGCTTTGGCGTCAATCGAATCGTAGGCCGCCATCATCCGCGGCAGGTCAATGGTCTGGATTGCCGTACCGAACCGGGTGGCGATCGCTTTGGTGAACTCGGCCGGGAGCGGTCGGGTGGTCAGGTTCAGCAGCTTCGCCTCGCGCAGGTGGTGCATGGCGCGGAACGGCCGCACCGCGGCAGCCAGTTGCGTGAGGTCGCTGGTCAGCAGGCATTCCAGGTTTTCGCCGCCGGGCTGGTTGCGGAGCGCGCCGAAACCGGCCCATTCGTGGCCCGAGTAAGGCGCCGCAAAAACCATCGTTGGCTTGTTCACCGCCAGAATCTCCTTCAGGACAGCGCCAACATGCATGGACAGGTGAATGACCAAGACCCCGTCCGCCGCCTGGAGTTTGTCCCGCAGGCCGGCCAGGTCCTCATTCTTCGTCACGAGCTGGTTGGTCACGAAGTCCACGTCGGCAAACTCCTTGCCCAGCCGCGCGAACTCGGCTTCGTAGCGGCCCCGCTCGGCCTCGATGTCCATCTGCGGCGTCGGCCAGTGGGCTTTGGGCGTGCCCAGATAGATTTTGGCAACCTTCACCTTGGATCGCCGGCAACCGGGGCTGACTAACGTGGTCAGGCCGGAGGAGTTTGGCAGGGCAAACAAGTTGCCCGCGTGCAGACACCAGGCGCATCCCCCGGCCAAAGCGAGGGATTGCCGGAGAAAGGACCGGCGGTCCAGCGTGCGTGCGGCAGCGGTGTGTTGCGGAATGGTGTGGGGAGAAAAAGCCAGAGACGTTTTCATGCGCCCATTTAATTGCCTTCTGCGAATCGTGGCAAGAGGCAATCGCGGCAGGGAAGGATGACCGGCGGCTCTCGACGGTCAACTACTCACTGGGGCATTCGGGCGAGGGCTTGGATCGGGCCAGCCGCGCTTCCACCTCCGCGGACACGTCCGGGTACAACTTTCGCATGCAATCCAGGCAAAGGCCGTGGCTGAACTCCGCGTCGGAGTGTTGTTTCAGATAGGTCTCAAGCTGGGTCCAGTAACCCTGGTCATCCCGGATCTTCTTGCACGAGGCACATATTGGAATCAGCCCCTTGAGCGTTTTCACTTTGGCCAGCGCTTCCTGCAGGTCCGCGATCAGCCGCTCGCGCTCGGCTTCCGCCCGCTGCCGCGCCTCCAGGTGGGCCTGCAAATTCCGCGCGCCGAAGATCAGCCCGGTCATTCCCAAGAGCCACAAGCCCAGGTGGGCCATCCCGAGCCCCAAGTTCGTGCCGGGGGTGATAAAGCGCTTCATGGGGACCGTGACGCTGATCCCGCCGCGGATTTCGCCGGGCTTGCGATCCGCCTCCTCGTGACAGCGCAGGCAGGACGGAACAGTGACCAGCGGCCGCATCAGGCGGAAGCAGGGCTCGCCCCGGACCGTTTCAGTCGAGCTGACCTCCTTGCGCCCCTTCTCAAAGTCCTCCAGCGCCTGCCGCTCCCAGTCATCCGGACGGTTGGACGCGCGGAGAGGCCGCAAGCTCGTGATATGGCCCCGGATGCCTGTCTGTTGCTCTTGCAGTTCGAACACCTGGCGGCTCACCACGACCGGGTTGAGCAGCGTCAGCGTTTGACCTGAGGGCATGACAACCTCACGCTCATCGCCCCGAGTTGACCCACTGCCTGCTTCCGGCGCGAGTTTCGGCACGTAAACTCCGCCGTGAAGAATACTCCATTCGCGATAAAGCAGGTCCTTCTCCAGCAGCGCGCTTGCCGCTTGCACTGTCAACGAGCGAGCCTCGTCCGCATGCTGTGCCAAATTCCATGCCAGCGAGGCCGCCACGGCCACGGTCCAGCCGCACGCCAGCAGCCAGAGGTAACGTCGGTGAAGCGTTTCCGGGCCTTTATCGAGGCCGCCGGTCGCCGACCCTTGATTGGGACGCTCTTCCGTCACAGCATGAGCTTGAGTCCAACCTCGCTCAAGACCGGGACGAATACAAGTCCCCTAAAATTGTGGCGGGAAACCGACCCGTCGCCTAGACCCGCGTCCTGCCAGGGTGGTCATTTCAGCCACCGGGCGCGATAGAAGAACGTTTTGCTCCAGGCGGCGTCCGGATCAGTGTAGAGCCAGTTAGTGGTCGTGAGGGTGTTGGTCTGCACAGGGACCCAACTGGTCGCCGGCGGGAGAGCCGGGGTGCGCTCGAGGCGGAAGGTCTTGCCAATCGCCGCGTTCAGCTCGATCCAGCCCCGGGCGCTGCTGGTCAGTTGCGGCGGCGGGAACATGGCGGCGGGCAGGCCGGGTGCGGGTTGGCCGGTTTGGGGATCCCAGTAACGGAATCCCGCGTTCCAGTCCCACATGGCCCAGCCCAGCCCCTGGGCGTCGGTAGCGCTGCGGAACTCGGTGTAAAACCGGGCGCGTGAGACGGGCTCGGCAACAGTGTAACAGCCGAACTCGCCCACGTGCACCGGCCGGCCATAGTAAGCCGACCACTGGCCGGCGAACTGCAGCTTGGATTTGAAGGCAATCGGGCTGCTGGGATTGCCCTCGGCTGGCAGGGTGTTGTAGTCCGCAATCCAGTTGGTGACCCAAGAGGAGATGTCCGCCGCTGGAGCTAAAGGTGTAGGGGGCGGACCAGGGAAAAGCAGCCCGGTGGTGGCCGTATCGGGCCCCGGCCAGGTGGCGCCCTGGTGCGTGAAATAGAACGGGTCGTAGCAATGCACCGTGACGATAAGGTTGGTGTCGTGGTCCGGCAGCAGCAGGTTGCTCAGTTCCGGGATGCTGTTCCATTGGCCCGGGCCGACGAAGATAGTGCGGTTGGGGTTAGTAAGCCGTATTTGGCGGATGGCTTCGGCGTAGATGGGGTTGAGGATGGCGGTGGAGGAGCCTTGGCCGTTGGGCTCATTGAGGAGTTCAAAGGCCAGTGTCGGCGGGCTGTTGGAATAATACGCAGCGATCTGGCGCCAGATGGCATAAAACTCGTTGGCATAGGCCGGGGCGTCGGTGGCAAAGCCCTCCCAGTTGTGGATGTTGAGGATGACGGCGAGGCCCTGATTGAGGGCGTTGGTGACCATGAAATCGGCCTTGCCAAATATGCTGTTCGAAATGGTGTAAGTGGGGGCCGGCCCGGCATAGAAGTTCCAGCCGACCGGGATGCGCACGTGGTCGAAGCCCTGGCTGCGGATGTTGCTGAAGTCGTTCGTGGTGTAGTGCGAGCCCCAATCCTGGCCGGGCGGCGCTTCGAGATAGTTACCCATGTTCACGCCGCGCATGAATTTGCGCGCGGCCAGGTGAGCGGGCGTGCTGGTGCTGAGCACGCGAGCCATGTCAGTGAAGTTCGATGGGAACAAGGCGCGCGCGAAGAAGTTCAGCGTGACCGGCAGGCCGCCGGTGACGGCGAGGTTGCAGCTCAGCGGACCATCGTGCCAGACGCGGAGGTAGTTGGTGCCGTCAACGGGTGGGATCGGGCCGTGGTCCACAGCCGCGTCCGTGCCGTAGGTCCGCCACCAACCGGCGGGAAGGCTACCGCTCACCAGTTCAAAGCTGCTGTTGGTCAGCCTTGTGTTCACGGCGGCGCACGCGTCCCACAAGACTTCCTGCTTGTAGATCTGGTTGCTGGAGGATTGCTCCCAGGGGCCACGGAGCGTGAGGGAGATGGTGCCGTTGCTGGCGGGGGTGAGGCAAAAAGCGGCCGGCGTCCAGGCGAAATGGGCGATGGTAAAGTTGACGGTATAGCTGCTGGGCCGGTCGGAAGCGGCCAGCCAAGTCTGCCGACCGACACTGGCGTCGCCGGCGAGCATGCAGCCGTTGGTTAGAGGACCTGTCGCAGTGCCGAACAGGTCAAAGCGGGCAACCGTGGCGACTTTGACGGCGTTCGATTGGGCCAGAGCTGGAACAGTGCTGAAGGCCAGGGCCAGGGTGAACAGGGCAGGCGGGCGCATGTCACCACCATACCGGAGTGCGTGATGGGGGTAAAGGGGGGATCTTGTGCCGCCGCTTGATGGTGCAACCCTGCTGCCTGGACGCGCCCCGCACCCGCGGTTTTCGCTAATTATATGCAGCGCTGCACCGAATTGAGACAGCTGCCGGCGAGCGGAATCAGCCGGGTGCTGCCCTGGCGAGCGGGATTCCGTCGTTGCCCCTGCGGGGGCATTGGGGAGAAGCGAGGGGTGCCGATTCACAGGCTTTGGGCGGTCATCGCTGGCAGGTTTGGAACAAAGGCTGCTCTGCAGGAGGCATCAAATGTCTGGCGTTATCTCAACTTACGGTTCTGGCCGCGAAGTGGCCGGGTCCGGTCAATAGTGGACTGACACGATTATGGCCTCATTCGTCTATGTAGCGCGGGAGACGGCTTCCGGCCGTGAAATACGCAGTTCGGTCGAAGCCTCCACGGAGCAGGCGGCGATCGCGGCGCTGTTGAACCGCAACATGCTGGTGCTCTCGATTCAGGAGAAAGTTGGCAAGCAGGGCAAGACCAGCGGCGGGCGGGTGGCACTGGCGGACCTGGTGATTTTCACGCGCCAACTGGCGACGATGATCGATGCCGGGCTGGCGATGGTGCAGTCGTTGCAAGCGCTGGCGGAGCAGACCACCAACAAGGTCATGCGAGACACGATTCACGACGTTTGCGCGCGGGTGGAAAGCGGCGACAGCTTTTCGGAGGCGCTGCAGAAACATCCCAAGGCCTTCAGCCGGCTCTATGTCTGCATGGTGGCCGCGGGCGAGCAGGGCGGTTTGCTGGCGGAGATTCTGGCCCGGCTGGCAACCTATCTGGAAAACACCGCCCGGCTGCGCAAGAAGGTGAAATCGGCCATGATGTATCCGGCGGTGGTTACCATCGTGGCGATCCTGATCACGATCTTTCTGCTGGTGAAGGTGGTGCCGGTGTTCGGCGAAATCTTTTCCAGTTTCAACGCCACACTGCCGGCGCCGACGCTCTACCTGATCAAGATCAGCAACTTCGTGAAGCGGTTTATCCTGCTGATTGTGCTGGCCGGTGGCGGGGCCGCCTACGGCTGGTTCTACTTCATCAAGACCCCGACGGGCCGCCTGTTCTGGGATTCGCACCGCATCAAATTGCCGGTCTTCGGCGCGATCGCCCACAAGATCTGCCTGGCGCGGTTCACGCGGACGCTCGCCTCCCTGATCCGCAGCGGCGTGCCGATTCTGGATGTGCTGCAAATCGTCTCGCAGACGGTAGGCAACGTGGTGATGGAGAAGGCAGTGAAGGCCGCCGCCGTGGATATCGAGCACGGCGAGGGCATTTCAGTGGCTTTGGGCAAACACCCAATCTTCCCCAGCATGATCATCCGCATGGTCACCGCCGGCGAGCAAACCGGCAAGATTGACAACATGCTCGAGCGCATCTCGGACTTCCTGGACGAAGAGATCGAAACCACGCTTTCGGGTTTGACGGCGCTGATCGAGCCGATCCTGATCGTGTTCCTGGGCGTGGTGGTGGGCGGCATGGTCATCTGTATGTTCCTGCCCATCTTCAAGCTGCCGGAGATCGTGAACGCGAAGTAGCCGCGCGGCCTCGTCGCGGCCCCGGCAGGTTCCGCTTGCCGGCGCCGCCGCCGCCGGACTAGGCTCCCCGCCATGGCGAAAGTCTTATTGGCCGATGATGACCTGACCATGGTTCAGGTGGTCGCCGAACTCCTCCGCCGGGAAGGGCATGAGGTGTTCCCTTTCTCCAATGCCAGCGCCGCCCTGGCGGGGTTGACCGCGCATTCGCCTGAGCTGGTGATCACGGACCTTTACTTCGACAAGACGCGGGCGCATGGGTTGGAAGTCGTGCAGAAGGCGCGCTCTCTCTCGCCGCCCGCCGTCGTCATTGTCATTACGGGCTTCGGGACGATCGAGACGGCGGTCGAGGCGATGAAGAACGGCGCGTTCGACTACTTGGAGAAGCCGTTCAAGCTGGAGGAACTCAAGCTCTGCGTGCAGCGGGCGCTTTCCTACAACGCGGCGGTCACGGAGACCACCTACCTGCGCAAGCAGCTCAAGAAGAAATATGAGTTTAGCCAGATCATCGGCAGCGCCCCAAGAATGCAGGCGGTGTTCAAGATGATCGAGCGCGTCGCCGACACCGACAGCACGATCCTGATCCTGGGTGAGAGCGGCACGGGCAAGGAGCTGGTGGCCCGCGCGCTGCATTACAACAGCCGCCGCCAGTTCGCGCCGTTCGTGCCGGTCAACTGCAGCGCGCTGCCGGAGAACCTGCTCGAATCGGAGCTGTTCGGCCATCGGCGCGGCTCGTTCACCGGCGCGATCAGCGACAAGAAAGGGCTGTTCGAGGAGGCGGATGGCGGGACGATTTTCCTGGATGAGGTGGGCTCGATGTCGGCGATGCTGCAGAGCCGGCTGCTCCGGGTGCTGCAAGAGCGCGAAGTCCGCCGGGTGGGGGAGAACACCCCTATTTATGTCAACGTGCGGGTGGTCGCAGCGTCGAACGAGCCGCTGGAGAAACGGATCAAGGAAGGCGGTTTTCGGGAGGATCTCTACTACCGCCTGAACGTCATCGCGATCCCCCTGCCGAGCTTGCGGGAGCGGCGGGACGATATTCCGCTCTTGGTGGCGCATTTCCTCAAGGGCAAAACGAACAACCAGACTAATCGCCCAGTCCAGGTCACCCGCCAAGTGATGGAAATCCTGTGCACTTATGATTGGCCGGGCAATGTGCGGGAGCTCGAGAACGCCATGGAGCGAGCGGCAACATTGTGCGAGGGTGACATTATTCAGGCGGCAGACCTGCCGCCGGGCCTGCTGGCCAATGTCCAGAGCGTCAGCCCGGCACTCGATGGGCAAACCGCGGCAACTTTGCCGGAGACGCCTGCCGCCGCCCTGTATCCACTTCACCTCGGCCTCCAGCCCAGCACCACGCCGGAGGCGGGCCTCCGGGGGACAGAGCCGCTGCTTCCCATGAAGACCTACCTTCGGGAGCAGGAGTGGGCCTATATCAACCGCGCGATCCAACAATGCGGCGGGGACAAGGAGCAAGCGGCCCTCGCTCTGGGCATCAGCATCGCCACCATGTATCGGCGATTGAGCGCCGACGATAAAGAGTCGTAGCGCTCCTCCGTTCGCCAGGACCGCCAGGCGCGGTGACAGCCTGTTGTCGGCCATGAAACCTGTACCGAGACTCGCAAAAAGGTTGATTGGACTGCTGGCAGTGTGTCTGCTGCTGGTCGTTATGCTTCGCTGGTTTGAACATAGCCAGGTCTACCACCCGGACCGGGTCCTGACCGCCACCGGCGCCGAACTGGGCCGGCCGTTCGAGAACGTGCGGTTCAAGGCCCGCGATGGCGTCGAGCTGCACGGCTGGTTCTTCCCGGCGAACACGAATTCGGCGCGGGCGCACCTGGCCGTGCTGGTTTGCCACGGCAATGCGGGCAACATTGGCCATCGGCTGGAGACTTGCGCCGCGTTGCTGGCGACCGGGGTTAACTTGCTCCTGTTCGATTACCGCGGCTACGGGCGGAGCCAGGGGCGGCCGAGCGAGGAGGGCACCTATCGTGACGCCCAGGCCGCGTACCGAGTGGCTGCAGCAAAAGGGATTTGCTGGCACGAATATCATTGCTTTCGGCGAGTCGCTGGGCGGCGGGGTCGCGGCCGAGCTAGCAGTTCGCGAGCCGGTCGGCGGGCTGGTGCTGGAGAGTACGTTTACGAGCATTCCGGACATCGGCGCGGAGTTGTTCCCCTGGCTGCCGGTGCGTTGGCTGGCCAAGATCCGCTACGACACGCGGAGCAAACTGCCGGGGCTGCGCGTACCGGTGCTGGTGCTGCACAGCCCGGCGGATGAGCTGGTTGGAATCCATCACGCCAAGGCGAACTTTGCCGCGGCCAACGGACCGAAGCTGTTCTGGGAACTCCAAGGCGATCACAACAACCCGCTGGCCGACCCGAAACAGTTCATCGCAGGGCTGGAGAAGTTTCTGAGCCTGATCAAAGGAGCTTGATTCGCGCGGGCAAAACCGGCCAACTGGAGGGCGTCTTCACCGCATGAACGCGCACGTATTATCCGAATTGGGCCGCCGCACCGAAGAGCCGCCGATCTCCTGGTTGATGGCCACGGCGCTGGCGCGGCCGCAATTGGTTTCCCTGGCCGCGGGGTTCACGGACAACGAGTCGCTGCCGCTTAAAGAGGTGCGCGGTTTGCTGCGGGACATACTGGCCTCGCCGCAGACCGGTCAGGCGGCTCTGCAATACGGCACCACCGCCGGCGACCCGACGCTGCGCCGGCTCACCGCGCGCCGGTTGCGCTCACTGGACGGGGAGCCCGGCCCGCGGCGCGCTTATTTACCCGACCGGATGATCATTACCAACGGCTCGCAGCAGATGCTCTACATGATTACCGAAGCGCTGTGCGATCCCGGTGACATCGTGCTGGTGGAGGACCCCAGCTACTTCGTCTATCTCGGCATCCTGCAAAGCCACGGCATCCGGGCGCGCGGCGTGCGGATGGAGATAGACGGTCTGGATTTGGACCGCTTGGAACAAGCGCTCACCGCCCTGAAGCGGAACGGGGAACTGCGGCGCGTGAAGCTGCTTTACCTGGTAAGCTACTATCAAAACCCTACCGGGCGCACGACGAGTTTGGCCAAGAAGGCCGGCGCGCTGAAGCTACTCCGGCGTTTCGAGCGCGCGGCAGGGCACCCTATTTACCTGCTGGAAGACGCAGCATACCGCGAGCTGCGGTTCGGGGGAGACGACGTGAAGTCGGCGCTGACCCTCAAGGGCTCCAGCGAGCGGGTCATCTACGCCGGCACCTACAGCAAACCCTTCGCCACCGGCGCGCGGGTGGGTTTTGGCCTGATGCCGGAGCCGGTCCTGACCACCGTGCTGCGCATCAAGGGCAATCACGATTTCGGGTCGTCCAACCTGCTGCAACAGTTGCTGGCGCGGGCGCTGTCGTCGGGCCTCTATGAGAAGCACCTGGCCGTGCTGCGCCAGCGCTACGCGCATAAGGCGCGCCTGATGCGGACAGCTCTCCGGCAGCATTTCCCCGCCGCGGTGAAATGGGAAGAGTCGGGCGGGGGGTTGTATTTCTGGGCGCGCCTGCCCCGGCGTCTCAAGTCTGGAACGGCTTCAGCGGTATTTCAGCGGGCGCTGGCGAATAACGTGTTCTACGTGCCGGGCGAACTGTGCTATGCCAATGACCCGACCCGTCGGAAACCGAATCACGAAATGCGGCTCAGTTTCGGCGGGGCGACGGAGGTTAACGTGCGCAAAGGCATCGCGCGCCTGGGCGCGGTGTTGCACGAATGCCTGCGCAAGTAGTTTCGGGAGGGCGAGCGTCTCCGCGAGCCCGGATATTCGGTTGAGGGGGAAGAAGTCTGCGCTCGCGCGGACGCTCGCCCTCCCTGCCCCAAATCGGCAGTTCTGAGGCGAGGTCGGCGCAGGCGCTTCGGGCTTGCAAAGGGTGGACGGGCGGCTAGGCTGGCCGCGGCAAGACGGAACACAGAAGGACGCGATGGCAGAGGCAACGCATACCGAAACGGCCACAGCCGGTCAGGGCACGTGGTTCACGACCACCCATTGGAGCCTGATCCTCAATGCGCAGGACACCTCGTCGCCGGTGGCCGCCGACCGCTCTGGAGAAGCTCTGCCGGGGCTACTGGTATCCGCTCTACGTGTATGTGCGGCGGCAGGGGGAAGACGAGGAATCGGCGAAGGACCTGACGCAGGGTTTCTTCGCCCGGCTGCTGGAGAAGAAATACCTGGCCCAGGTGCAGCGCGAGAAGGGCAAGTTCCGCTCGTTCCTGCTGGCGGCATTGAAGCATTTTCTGGCGGACGAGTGGGACAAAGCCCGGGCGCAGAAGCGGGGCGGGGGACAGGCGTGTGTATCGTTGGACGACTCCACGGGCGAGGAGCGTTATCGGCTGGAGCCGGTGGACACGATGGACGCGGAGAAGCTGTTCGAGCGGCGCTGGGCGTTGACGCTGCTGGAGCAGGCGCGGACGCGGCTGCGGGAGGAGTATCCTGGAGGGAGGCAAGTCCAGCCTGTATGAGCGGCTGAAGGTTTTCGAGGCCGGGGAGAAGCAGGGACCGGCCTATGCCGAAGTGGGTGCGGAGCTGGGGTTGACGCGAAAGCGGGGTCAAGGCAGCGGTGTTCCGGCTGCGGCAGAGGTATCGGGAGCTGGTGCGGGAGGAGGTGGCCAACACGGTGGCGAGCCCGGAAGAGGTTGACGGAGAAATCCGCTACCTGATCGGCGTGATCAGCGGGTGAAGTTGCTCGTTCTGCGCAACCTTTGCTGGTTTTCCTCTGTAATGGGTGACGAGATAGTGTTCGGGACGAGAGCCGCGATGCCAACAACACGACAATGCGCTGAATGCGGGACGGCTTTGCCGGACGACCTGCCGGAGGGGGCTTGCCCGGTTTGCGCCTTGCGGGGCGCGCTGGAGCTGCCGGAGGACACTTCGGAGGTGGCGGTGACGGAGAAGGCGGGGGACCGGATCGGGCGTTACAAGCTGCTGGAGAAGATCGGGGAGGGCGGCTACGGCATCGTGTACATGGCGGAGCAGTCCGAGCCGATCCGGCGGCGGGTGGCGCTGAAGGTGGTGAAGCTGGGGATGGACACCAAGCAGGTGATCGCGCGGTTCGAGGCGGAGCGGCAGGCGCTGGCGCTGATGGACCATCCGAACATCGCCAAGGTGCTGGATGCCGGGGCGACGGACACGGGCCGGCCGTATTTCGTGATGGAGCTGGTGCGGGGCATCCGGATCACCGACTACTGCGACCAGCACAAGCTGACCACCAAGGAACGGCTGGGGTTGTTCATACAGGTCTGCCAGGCGGTGCAGCACGCGCACCAGAAGGGGATCATCCATCGCGACCTGAAGCCCTCGAACGTGCTGGTCACCCGGCTCGACGGGGCGGCGGTCCCCAAGGTGATTGATTTCGGGATCGCCAAGGCGACGCAGCAGCCGTTGACCGAGAAGACCCTGTTCACGGCGTTTCAGCAGTTCGTCGGGACGCCGGCGTACATGAGCCCCGAGCAGGCGGAGATGAGCGGGGCGGACATGGACACGCGCAGCGACATTTACTCATTGGGCGTGCTGCTTTACGAGCTGATGACGGGGCACACGCCGTTCGAGACCAGCGAACTCAAGCGGGCCAGCTTCGACGAGTTGCGGCGGCTGATTCGGGAGAAGGAACCGCCGCGCCCCTCGACGCGGCTGCGCGCTTTGTCCCCGGACGACCTCACGACGGTGGCCAAACGCCAGCGGAACCGAGGCGCCGCGGCTGATCCACCTGGTGCGGGGGGACCTGGACTGGATCGTGATGAAGTGCCTGGAGAAAGACCGCGCGCGCCGCTACGAGACGGCCAGCGGGCTGGCGCACGATGTTGAACGGCATCTGAACAATGAGCCGGTGACGGCCGCGGGGCCGAGCGCACTTTACCGGTTTGGCAAATTTGCCCGCCGGCATCGCTTCGGCCTGGTCATGACGGCCGTGCTGGTAGCCAGTATCGTGGTTGCTGGCGTCTTGGTCGGCCTGGCGCAGGCGCTGCGCGCCGAGCGGGCGGAGCGTGAGGCCAAGCGAGCAGCGCAAGAGGCCCAGGCGAAGCGGCGGGAGGCGGAAGCGGCCCTCGAGGAGGTCACGGCACAGCGAGCGCTGGTTGAGGACGCCCTGGCTCAAGCGAAACGAGAGAAGGCGGAGAAAGAGAGAGCGCTCGAGCGCGAGCAAGAGCAAAGGACTAATGCGGTAGCCTTGGCGGAGTCAGCGCGCTTAGAACGAGACAGGGCAGAGAAAGCCCAGAAGGATGCGGAAGCGGCACGGGATGATGCCCGAAAGAAGGGCGAGAGGGCGAAGCAGAGATCGGGACGCAGGCCGATGCCGCCCGTCAGACAGCCACTAATGCCACGACCGCCGCCATCAACGCACTCGACGAATCTCTCAAGCAGCAAGCCAAACTGGAGAAGACGATGGATTTCATGCTCTTCACGCTCAGCGAGAAGCTGCGGCCCCTCGGCCACGTGGAGGTGCTGCGCGACGTGACGGAGAACGTCCTGGCGCACTACAAATCTGTTCCGTCGGCCAGCGGGTCCGAAGAGTCGTTGTCCCGGCGGTTGCGGGCTGTTCGAGAACCTCGGCCACGTCCTGGCGATCCAGGGCGAGAGCGCACAAGGCGGAGGAGGCGTATCGGACCGGCTTGGGAATCGCTGAGAAGTTGTCTGCGGGGGAGCCTGGGGAAACCAAGTGGCGGGAGGAGTTGTTCTTCTGCCACAAGCAGATCGGCGAGGTCCTGGAGGCGCGGGGGGATGGCGCTCGAGCGCTCGCGGAGTTCGAGAAGAGCCTGGCCATCGCCCAACGCATGACCACCAACGGGCTCGCGGAGGCTTCATGGCAGGAGCATCTGCTGCAAAGCCACCTCAAGGTCGGCGATGCGCGCCGGGCGCTGGGGGACAAGGCGGGTGCGCAGGGTGCGTATAAGGCCGCCTTGACAACCGGCCGGGCTTTGGCGGGCACGGATACCAACAACGCCGCGTGGCAGCTTGATCTGGCGGTCTGCTACGGCAGGCTCGGCTCGCTCCGGTTAGAGGAAGCCGGGGCGGAGCCGGCGATGGTTCCCTGTCAAACCAGCCTGCAAATCGCCCAGCGGTTCGCTGGGAGAAACCCGGCCAATTCCCAATGGCAAAGCATCCTGGCGGACAGTCACGACAACCTGGGGGATGTGTTGCTCGCGCACAAGGAAACGAAGGCGGCCGTCGAGCACTACGAGAAGGCCCTGGAAATCCGCCAGGGGCTGGCGGCCAATGATCCGGCTGACACCCGGTGGCAACGCGATCTGCTGCGCAGCCAGTTCAACATCGCGCGCGCACAGGCTTACGAGAGCAAGGGGTCGAAGCGGCTTAAGATATTCCTGGCCGGCTGGAAGCCGTTGGTGAGTCTTACCAAGGCGCCCGTGGATGTCGGGCGGCAGGTCTTTGCGGCTTACGACAAGGAAGGGAAGCGGCTGGAGCCGTTTCGGAAGACCATGGACGAGGCCCGGCAGTTAGCCGACAAGGATCCTGGAAACATTCAATGGCAGGAGGACCTGGCTAGTTATCATTCTTCAATGGGCGACATGCTGCTGGGAGCCCGCAAGCCCGAGAATGCGCTGAGCGAATACCGAGCCGCCCTGGGTATCCGGAAACAATTGGCGAACAGAGACACCAATGCTGCTCCGCTGCAATACGGGCTGGCGTTGGCCCATGCCAATGTCGCCGCCGCGCTGCGGCGGCTCGCGCGCCCGGCGGAAGCGTTGGCGGAGGCAAGGGAGACGCTCGATCTGTTGGCGGGCATGGCCTCGCGCTGGCCGGGGAACTTCGTCCTGACGGAAGGCCCGGGGGTTCGCGAAGGAAACATCCGCTATAAGCTGCGGCTCGGCCCGGACCAACAGGAGGACTTCCGCGCGGTGTTCACCCAGGGCTTCGATGAGGCCAAGGCGGCCCTGGCCACGGATTCGAGGAATCCATCCCTGGCCGAGCAATGGGGGCGGTGCTGCGCGGAGAAGGCGGTCTTTGCGCTGTTTTACGGCGATGTGGCCGAGGCGGCGGATTACTCCAAAAGGGCGGCGGAGATGTGGCAGAACTTGTCGCGGGCCGTGCCCGGCAACGCGGAATACCGGACGCATTTGATGCGGGCTTACCTGGCCCTGGGGGCATTCCAGCTTCTCAGCCGCCAGCCGCAAGAGGCGGTGAAGACTTCCCAGGCCGCTCTCCGGCTCGACCCAACGCGCGCCGACGCCAATGCCCTGCTGGTCCTGGGCTGCCTCGCTGCCGACCAATACGAGAAGGCGCGCGTCATCCTGGTGGAATACAAAGACCTCAAGGTTGGCCCGAGGCGAACCTTCTTCGAGGCCATCCTGGAGGACCTGCGGCGGCTCCAGGAAAAGGGAGTGGCGCAGGTAGATGTGGGCAAGATTGAGCGGCGCCTGGCCGAGGGGTTTCCCGCCGCGTCCGAGTAGCCCATGAAGGGCACCGTCCGGGGCCAGCGTCCCAGCAAGCCCTGATTCCTCGCCCCCTTCCCAAAATCCTTGGGCTCGCGGGGACGCTCGTCCTCCCGCCCCTCCTGTCAGAGTTTTCCCGCAACCTTTCCCTGCGTTTTCCTCTGTACCTAGTGGAGGCGGTTAGCAGCCTCCCCGCGGCAGCGGCGCAGCGGAAAGAACGGAGCGCCGCGTAAATGGCGAACAGCAGAATGATATGAAGACAAACAGCTCTTACTCCCCGGCTCTTTTTCGGGCGTTGCGGCAAACCTCCAAGGGCGGCGTCGCTTCGGTTCCGTCGCCTTCCCTCGTGTTGGCAACGGCGGCAGTAACACTTCTATTGCTCGCCGAGTGTGCGACGGCCAAGTCCGCAGGCATGGTTGCCGGGGGCGTTGCCCCGCTGGCGGACAACCTGCGCTTTCAGTTGGGCACGGTGGCCCTGGCGCCGGACCCGAGGCCGGCGAGGTTCAGTTTTGACAAGGCCGACGGACAAATCGGTTATGCGGCTGAATGGGCAGGAGCCGCCGTCGGTGATCTGCTGCACACCTCCGCGCCTGAACGGTTGCCCGACGCGTTGGTGGGGGTGGGGAACCTCGTGCTAGCGCCGGCGGAGGTGGGGGCCTTCTTGCTGGCGCCGGCGGCAGCTGTTAACGGTGCCGTCGGCGCCCGTAAACATATGGCTCCCGATCAGCTCTCCGAGTGCGAGAGGAACCTCGTTGGAGCCATGGGGGAGATGGCAGTCCAGAGGCGCTTCCACGAGTCGCTGCTGAAAGCCGCCAGCGAGAAATGCCCAGGCCGGCTGGTGGCACTTGAGCAGCTGCGAGCCGCCGACTCGGAGGCGGCCCCGCCGGATTCGGTGCTGGAGGCGCGGGTGGAGGAACTGCGGCTGGAGCGCACTGGCTCGGGCGACACCTCCTTTCAGCTCCGGATCAAGACGCGGATGCGCCTGCTGCGCACGGCGGACGGCGCGGTGTTGTATGACCGGCCGGCCGAGTATCGGAGCGGGACCTGCCTGTTCTCGGATTGGACCCTGCCCAATTCGTTCCAGCGCGTGGCGGACACCGGCTATTGCTTGCTGGCGGAACAATGCGTCAGCCGCCTGCTGGCGACCAGCGACCAGCCGACGTTCGCAGGAGCGGGCTACCGGAAGGCCCCCGCCCCTGACCGCAGCAGGATCAGCCGGCTCGCAAGTTGCCAGCCCCCATCCAGCCGTGTGCCCGTGACGCTGGTGGGCTACCCGATGAGCGATAGCGGGACGCTTGGGATCTATTCCACGGGCACCGTGGCGCATGTCGTCATTCAACGGCCGCTGACGCGAGATGAAGCGGGTTCGGAAGCCCTCAATGACGTGGATGATACGTTCGACGGGCTCAATCAACATCCGAACCTGCTCGTGGCGGTGCCCGCGGCTGCGGCGGCGATACCCGTCAGCCTGTGGAAACAGGGAGCAGCCGTGGTGCGCGGACTTTCCCCGCGGACCGTTCGGGAGGCGGAGGCCAAACTGACGGAGGCGGCCAATCGGACCAAGCCGCACGAGGAACTGGCGTTCCAGGTGGCGCAGCAATTGGCGCCGCGGACCTCGCAGCCGGTGATGCTGGTCCGGCAGCCCCTGCCGCCGGGAGCGGAAGGGGATGTCGCCTTAATGCAATGTGCGGCGCGAGGAACCCTGGCAGTGCTGACGGGGGGTCAAACGGCCGGCAGCTACTTGCTCGGCCAGGGTGCCAACGCTGCGCTGGAAATCCAGGTGCAGAGCGCGGTGCTGGCGGGGGACGGAGGGATCAATCCGAAGCTGGCGCTGTGCGTTGAAGCCCGCGCTACGTTGCTGCGGGCGCGCGACGGCCAGCACCTTTACTCCTGCCCGGTGCACTACCGCAGCCAGGGGCGGAAATTCACGGAATGGGCCGCGCACGACGCGCAGCTCTTCCGGGAGGAGTTGCGGAAATGCTGCCGCGACCTGGGAACGGCCGTAGCGGACCAACTGGTTGGGCGAGGCGTCCTGCCGCCGGACCGCAAGCCACAGCCGACTTTCGCCGGGAAATGATACGCGCTTGCGTCTGAGCAAGCTTACTTCACGGCCTCAAACTCTCGCGGCAGTAGCTTATGAACGGCGGCAACAATCAACTCCTCCGTCCCTTCCGCCAGCCGGGTGGGGCGATCGTAGTAGATCATGGCGCCGCCGCCTTCGTAACCGCCCTCGCGCCAGATGCGCTGCGACGGGATGTAACACGGCACGTCGTTGGCATAGGCGTTGATCCAGAAGCGAGCGGCATCGCATTCCTTCTTCAGGCGGAGCGAGTAGTCCACTACCACCTCACCCGGCAGGAACACCATCGCCAGTTCGTTGCCGAAGTTCCACGTCTGGACCAGATAGGGGAGCTGGGTGGGCAGCTTCTCGCCGCGGTCGAGCCGAGCGAGGTTCTTTTTCGCGTGGTAGGCGATGTATTGATTGGTGGATTGCGCCCGCGCCATCCACTCCTCGCGCGTCGGCAGGGTGTCGAAGGGCAACGCGATGGGTTTGGCTCGGCAAACCAGTTTCTCGCGGAGCGGAGTTAGCGGCGGCTGCAGGAGTTCATTGACGGCGGTGCAGATCGCGTTCCCGTGCTGCCTGGCGAAATCGAGGCCGGGACGAGGATTGGGATTGGCGTCTCCGCCGCAGCCCGCTGCCACCAGCACCACCGCGCCGGGATGATCGCGTTCGAGGTATTCGCGCGCGTAGCCGGCCCAGTCGCCGCAAATGTGGTTGGGCGTGGCGCCCAGCGTGGTGCAGTGACAGGCGTAACTCATGAATACGGCGCGGATTTGCCCGGTCTTGTCGCGCGCGACGAGCGCCGGCAGGTCGTGGTCCACCGGGCCGCCCTTGGTGCGCCGGTTGGCGGCGAAGCCGGCTTTGGTTTGTCCCCAGGCGAGCGTGGCGGGCCGGCGATCTCTCAGCGCGGCCAGCGCCGCTTGCTCTAGCTTGTCGGTCAACTCGCGTGTGTAGCGGTCCACCCGCCCTTGCTCATCGGGCGGAAGGGCTGCGCCGAAGATATTCGGCAGGCAGCCGGTTAACATGGGAGCGGTGTGCGTGTGGGTTGAGCAGAGCGCGAAGCGCTCATTGCGCAAGCCGGCCTTCTTGGCGAGGCGGGCTGCGACTTCGTCGCGCACATGGGCTGGCACCCCGACGTTGTCCACCGTGAGTAGCACCGTCAGGCTCTTCTTATCGCCGCCCATCGCCAGGGCCTGAGCGAAGATGTGCTGGTCAACCCCCTCGGATTCCTTCTGCCGCGCCGCATAGCCGCTGAGCCAGATCGGGTAGTCCGGCGTGACATCCACCTGCGCCGCCCCGACGGCGAAAAAGGTCTCCTGGGCGGCCGGAGCTGGAAGTGCGCAGGCGGTCAAGAGAACCACAGACAGCAGGAAGCGTGGGATGAGAGTATTCATATCTAGTCTAATGTACGCCAAGCCTATGAGATCACAGGCCATGACCTCAAAGCGGCGTGGAGCCTCAAGGGTGCTGCGGTTAGAGCGATACCACCTTCCCCGTCCGGATTGATCTGGCCTCCGCCTCGCAAATCTCAACCGCGCTCAACCCATCCTGTGCCGTGACCACCTTCGGCGCCTTGCCGGTTTGGATCGCTTCCAGCATGCAGCGGATTTCGCCGCCGTAGCCGTCCGGCCCGACGCACTTGACCACCCGGGGCTTCTTGCCCATCTCGGTCACGAGCAGCGCCTCCGCGCCACGCGTCATGTCGTAGTCCAGCGTCGCCCGCTCGCAGATCACCGTGTAGGACATGTTGAAGTTCCCGGTCAGCAGCCAAGTGCCCTCCGCATAAACGACGGGGCCGCCGGGGAAGCGGTACTGGGTGACCACGTGATCAATCGAACCACCGTGGCGGGTGACGCCGGTGGAAAAAACGCTCCTCGGTCTGCCGAACAGGAATTGCACGAAATCCGTATCATGGATATGCAGGTCGAACAGCGCCCCCCCCGAAAGGCTCGCGCTGCTATAGGTGGCCTGGCTCCAGCCCGGCGTGGGCGACAGGCGCCGGAAACTCGCCACCTGCACCTTGCCGTAGGGCCGTTCCTTCACCACTTGCTCCAGCAGCGACCAGCCCGGCCAGAACCGCATGCACATCGCCGGCATGAAGAAGCCCGGCGCCGATTCCGCCGCCTGCACAATCTTGCGCGCCTGGGCGGAACTGAGCGCCAACGGCTTCTCGCACAGCACATGCTTGCCTCGCCCTGAGCGCCGCAATGGATTGCTCCACATGCAGCACTGTCGGCACGCAGAGGTCCACCAACTCAACCTCGGGGTCGGCCAGCAGATCGTTCAGGGCGCGATAGACCTTCACGTCCCGGCCCAGGTCAAGCGCGCCCGAGCCGGTGATATTGCCCGTGACGCCCGGCAGCACGCCGTTGACCGGCACGCGCACCGAATCGCACACCGCAACCAGCTTCGCTGCCTTGAGCTTCTGGTAGGTCTTGATATGCGTCACCCCCATGAACCCAAGCCCCACCACCGCCACATTTACCTTCCGCTTCGATTTCCGCGATTGCTTGTTTCTCATAACCTATGCAACTCATTTAACCCATTTAACTCAATCAACCCCCTCCTCTATCCCCGTCACCTTTTCCCTCGCCGTCCGCACGTCCGCCACCCGCTGGTCGCCGGCCTCGCGTTCGATGACCAAGTCACCCGTGTAATTCAGCCCCCGGAGCGTCACAAAGAACGCCCGCCAGTCCACCTCGCCCGTGCCGACGGCAACCTCCTCGCCCCAGGTTCCCGGCACTTTTGTCCGCCGCGCGTCCTTGATATGCACCTGCCGAATCCAGGGACCCAGCGCCCGCAGCGCCGCGATAGGATCGCCCTTGTCATAAAGAATCATGTTGGCCGGATCGAAGTTCACTCCCACGTTCGGAGGCTTGAGCTTCTGCAGAAGCCGGACCAGCACCGGCGCCGTCTCCTGCCCCGTCTCCAGGCCCAGCGTGATCTTCGCCGCCTGAAACACCTCCGCCGTCTCCGCCAGCCGCCGCAGCAGCTTGGCGAAGTTCGGGTCCGTTTCCTCGTGCGGCAGGAAGCCCGCGTGGAACGTCACCAGCTTCAGCCCGAGCTGCTGCGCCAGCGCCGCCGTGGCCCGGATATTGGTCCAGTTCTGCTCCCACGTCGCGTCAGGCGCTATGCCGCCCGTAACCCGGATCGTGTCCAGCGTCGAGTAATCCTCGCCCACACAACCGAACATGCCCGATACGATGCTGATCCCGCTCTGGCGGAACAAGGCCGCCGTCTCGCCCCAAACGCCGGGGGCTTCACGCAGCGGATCCAGTGCGAGCTGGACGCGGTCGATGCCGGTGGCTTGCAACTTAGCGACCAGATCCTGCGGGCCGGTGGGCTGCAACGACCAACTGCACACCGCCAGCCGCTCGCTCAGCGAATTGTTCTTCATGCTCATCACCTTTTTCTCGTCACCAATCACCGGTTACTGATCACCGATTACCCGTCACCAGTCGCCAACCAGCCCCCTAAAACTGATCTTCCTTCTCCTTGAACAACAAGTTGAACGTCGTCAGCGAGCCGTAACAGCGCGTGATGTATTGCTGCAGCTCGACTTTCTCGCCGTCCGTGAGCTGTTCTTGCCCGTTAATCTTCTGTTCCAGCACCCGCAGGTTGTTCCGGATCATCACGACCTTGTGGAAGAAAGTCTCCAGGGGCACCTCCTTCGTCTGCAACGCCGGGTCCGCCGGGTGCAGCACGGCCCGTCCCTTGTGCCACCGGGCGGCGAGCTGCTCAACCACCGACTCGGGCTTTTCCACTCCCAGCTTCTGGATCGCCGCATCAACCGTCTGCTGGATGACCTGGGCCAGCGGCAGATCCAATCCCCGGATGCTCGCCTGCGCTTCCGCCGGTTCCAGCCCGCTCGGCTCCGGCGCTACCGTCCGCCGGCCGTCGTCGAACTGGATTTCCGCCGTCGCCTCGGAAATAGTCTTCACCACACCCACGCCATATTGTGGATGCCGGACTTTCATCCCGATGTGCAGCCCTTCGATCTTCATAGCCTGCCTTTACGCTTTTACTTGGCCTCTCGCCTGGCCAGCACGGCGCCGCCGGTGATGCCGGCGCTGTCGCCGAGCTTGGAGGCGATAATCTCAACGCCTTTCAGCGTGCCGGGCATGGCGTAGTCCTGGGCGGTTTCCACAATCACACTCATCATCTCGTCGGCCAGCGCCTCGATCACGCCGCCGCCCAACACCACGACTTCGGGGCTGAAGAGGTTCACCAGGTTGGCGATGCCGATGCCGATGTATTCGGCGGCGCCTTCGACGACCTTATCCACGAACTTGTCGCCGCGGCGGATGGCCTTGCGCAAGTCGCCGCTGCGCAGGTCGCTCAGGTCATCGCCCAGCATGTCGGTGAGGAGGGTCTTCTCACCGTCTTTGACGCCGGCCTTGATCTGCTGGAAGATCGCGGTGCGGCTGGCCAGCGCCTCGAAACAGCCCTTGTTGCCGCAGCCGCATTTCGGCCCGTTGACGTCCAGGACCATGTGCCCGACCTCGCCCGCGGTATGGTTGAACCCGGCGTAGAGATCGCCGTTGATGATGATGCCGCCGCCGATGCCGGTGCCAACGAAGATGCCGATGAGGCTCTTGGGCTTGGCTTTCAGTTCGGCCACGTGCACGCCCAGGGCGGCGATGTTGCAGTCGTTCTCCACGAACACCGGCACGCCGAGATGCTTCTCGAGGCCCTTCTTGAGCGGCACGTCCTTCCAGCCCTCCATGTTGGGGGCGAAGATGACCCTCCCGTCGGCGAAGTCCACCGCCCCGGGGGCGCCAATGCCGACGCCGGCCACCTGTTTGAGCCCCAGGTCGGCTTCGTCCACCGCATCCTGGACGCAGCGGGCCACCCGCTCGATGACGGCTTCGACGCCGCGCTGGGACTTGGTGCTGAGCTTGGCGCTGCCGATGCACTCGAGCGAGTTCTTGAACACGCCCGCGAGGATCTTCGTGCCGCCCAAATCAACGCCGACGAAGTATTCTGCCTTGCCAGTTGCTTCGGCCATAAATTGCTCCTATTTGCCGGCCAGCACGCCGCTGATCTTCTTCCGCAGTTCCGCGTTGATGGCCTCCGCCGGGCGCATCCCGTCCACGATCGTGAAACCGTAGGAAGTCTGCAGGTGGCGGAAGGCCTTCTGCACAGTCATCTGGTATTTCAGAAAGCTGTCGAACATGTCCCGGGACAACCCCAGGTCCATGCCGCTCTCCCAGTAATCCAGCGACGCGTTCTTGGCGAACGTGCGCTGCACCAGTTCCTCCGGCGGAACATTGAGGTAAAACACCACATCCGGCTCCAGCGCGATGCCATAGAGGTTCTTCAGCCAGGCTTCATCCATGCCGCGAACCATGTCGCGCGCCATCAGCGTGTAGATATAGCGGTCCGCCAGGACGACAAACCCCGCCTTCAGCGCCGGCAAAATGATGTTCTCAATCTGGTCCGCGAAATCCGTCGCGTAGAACAGGCTCAGGGTAGTGCGGCTCAGGATGTTACCCTGCTGTGCCTGCTCCAGTTCCTCGCTGACGAGGGTGGACCGTTTGAGCCCCACCTGCACGGTCGCATGCCCGCTGCCCTCCAGCCACTCCACCAGCATGGCAATCTGGGTCGAGCGCCCGGAGCCGTCGGCGCCCTCGACCACGATCAGTTTGCCGGCCAGTTGCTCCAGGTCAACGCCGGGGATCCCGTGCCCGTAGAAACGCCGCTCCGAGCGGCGCGGGACGACAATTTGGTTGCTGGCAATGCTCTTCACGGGAGGGCCTCCTCCGCGTTAGCTTTCTTGCGCGGTTCGGTCGGTAAAGGGGCAGCCGGCCGTTCCGCGCGGTGGAAGCTGGCCAGGTCGAGCCGGTTGTTGACCAGCTCGCGCACGACCGCCTGCTGCTTCTCGACCAACTGGTTGGCGTCCACAACCAGGAACTTGAACTCGGTGCTCATCGCCAGGTACTGCTCCAGGATGCGGCCCTGGAAAATACGGAAGCTTTCGTAGGGGTCGGGAGACAGCCGCAGGTCCATGCCCGCCTCGAAGTATTTGAGCTGCGGACGGCCATCCAGGATGCGCTTGAGCGAGACCTCCAGGTCCGACTTGAAGAAGAAGGTCAGGTCGGGCAGCGCGGCGAAGCTGTAGAGGCCGCGCACCCATTCGGGCGGGCAGCCCCGCACCACGTCGCGCGCGAAGGCGGTGAAGATGTAGCGGTCGCACAGGACGATGTAGCCGGCGCGCAGCAGCGGCACCAGGTGCCGCTCGTAGCGGTCGGCAAAGTCCGTCGCGTGAATGAGGCTGAAGGTGGTGGGGGTCAGCAGCTCGCGTTTCTTGCCCTTGCTGGTGGCGGCCTTGACCAACTCGGAAGAGTTCCACTCGCTGAAATAGACCTTCAGATCCTGCAACTCGAGCCAGCGCTTGAGCAGGTAGATCTGGGTTGATTTCCCCGAGCCATCCAGCCCTTCCACCGCAATCAGCCGGCCCGGGAAATTGAGTTCGGCGAACGTTTTCATTGACGACACGCGCAGGCTAAACCCAGCTTCGCGGAATACAACTGTTTTCTGCTCGCCGGTTTCTGCTCCCGGCGGACTTGACGCCCCGCCGTCGCCCGCCTAACGTTGCCCGCTCGCTGAGCGGCGGATACTCAACCCTCTCTCGCTTGCTGGACTTTCTCGGCGAGTAACGGAAAGGTTTGCTTGTGAATGTGACATTACAGAATTTGGCCCCGTGCAAGAAGCTGATGCGGGTGGAAGTCGAGGCGCAGAAGGTGGATGAAGCCTTCGAGGCGGTGGCCAAGGATTTCCGGCGCGAGGCCAAGCTGCCCGGCTTTCGGCCGGGCAAAGCGCCCCGCGAGATGGTGCTGCGCCTGTACGAGAAAGAAATCCAGGAGGAGACCAAGCGGAAGCTCATCTCGGAGGCCTATCGCCAGGCCGTGGACGAGCAGAAGCTGGATGTGCTGGGCCGCCCCGACATCGAGGAGATTCAGTTCAGCCGCGGCCAGCCGTTGCAGTTCGCCGCCACCCTCGAGACCGCTCCCGAATTCGAGCTGCCCGAATACAAGGCCCTGCCCGTCCGGCGCGAGCTGCGGACCGTGACCGACGCGGACGTGGAGAAGGCGCTCGACCTGCTGCGGGAGCAGCGGGTGAGCTTCAAGACGGTCGAGCGCCCGGTCCAGACCGGCGACATCGCGGTCGTGAATTACACCGGCACGTGCGAGGGCAAACCGATCATCGAAATTGCTCCCACCGCCAAGGGACTAACCGAGCAGAAAGGCTTCTGGGTTGAAGCCACGCCGGGTTCTTTCATCCCCGGCTTTGCCGACCAGCTCCTGGGCGCGAAAGCCGGCGAAAAGCGGACGGTCAATGTGGACTTCCCGGCGGGTTTCGTGACGCCGCAGCTCGCCGGCAAGAAGGGCACCTACGAAGTCGAAGTCGTCGAAGTGAAGGAGAAGGTCCTGCCGCCGCTGGATGAGGAGCTGGCCAAAGGCTTACGGGGCCGAGAGCCTCGAGAAGCTCCAGGCCGGCGTGCGCCGCGACCTGGAGAACGAGCTGAAGTTCAAGCAGGAGAAGACCACGCGCAACGAGCTGGTGCGCGCGCTGTTGGGCCGGGTCAATTTCGAGCTGCCGGAAAGCGCGGTGGCCCAGGAGACGCGCAATGTGGTCTATGACCTGGTGCGCGAAAACGCCCAGCGCGGCGTCCCGCGCGACGTGATCGAGAAGCAGAAGGAGCAGATCTATTCAGCCGCCACGAATAACGCCAAGGAGCGCGTCAAGGTCCAGTTCCTGCTGCAGAAGATCGCCGAGAAGGAAGACATTAAGGTGTCGCAGGAGGAGATCGCCCGCCGCGTTCACTACCTCGCCGGCGCTGTATCAGATTGCGCCGGACAAGTTCCTCAAGGACCTCCAGAAGCGCAACGGCCTGATCGAGGTCTATGACCAGATCATGAACGAGAAGGTCATAGATTTCCTCGAGCAGAATGCGAAGTTCGAGGACGTGCCGGCTGGGTCGCCGGCGTAGCCTGAAACGCCGGGAGGGCGAGCGTCCCCGCGAGCCCTGATCCGGTAGATTGCCAAAAAGCTCGGGCTCGCGGGGACGCTCGCCCTCCCCGACAGATAGCTTTGCCCCGCCGCGCTACTGCGTGCGCCCGAACTTCTTCTCCAGTTCCCGGAAGTTCATCTCGATCAGCGTCGGGCGGCCATGCGGGCAGGTGTAGGGCATCGCGCAGTGGCGCAGATCGTCAATCAGGCCCTCCAGTTCGCGGCCGGCAAGCGGGTCGTTCGCTTTCACCGCGTGACGGCAGACGGTCTTGGCCACGGTATGCTCGCCCAGCCGCAGCGTGTTGAGTTCCCGCCCGGCGGCTTTCAGTTCGTCCACCAGCTCCAGCACGAACCGGCGGGCGTCCGGCGCCTTCACAAAAGGCGGCAGGGCATCGAGCAGGAAAGTGCGCTCGCCAAACTCACTCAAGCCCACCCCCAGCCGCGTCAGCACCGGCAACTGCTCGCGCAGGAAACTCGCGTCCCGCGCCGACAGCTCCACGGTCTCCGGCAGCAGCAGTCTTTGGGACGGCGCCTGGTCGTGCCGTTCCAGCCGGTTGAGCATCTGCTCAAACAGAATCCGCTCGTGCGCCGCGTGCTGGTCCAGCAGCACCAGGCCCCGGTCGGATTCGAGCACCACGTAGAGCTTCCCGATCACGCCGACCAGCCGCAGCGGAACGTTGAGCAAGGGAACCGGTTCGCTTGGCGACGAAGGGCGGGGCCCGGGGAGACTGGAGGTGTTACATCAGTTAAATGGGTTAAATGAGTTACAAGGGGTTCCGGCGCGGAGAGTGTGGCACTGGAGACAGGTGGCTGGGGGCCGGTGGGTGGCTCGGAAGGGAGCGGCGCGGGGCCAAAACCCATGCGCAAGGAAGGCTGCTGCGCGGAGGGCTTCGGCGGCTGTGCCGGGCGCCAGCGGGGAAATTCGGCAATGCGGACTGCTCAACCGACTGCGCCGGATGACCCACAGCAGGCTTGTTGACGGCGGGCGGCAGATCGTGCGTCGGAGGCTTTGGACTCCCCGGCTCCGGTTTCCCGCCGTGGAAGGCGAGCAACGTCTGCCGGATGGCCTGGGCTACCAACCGGCGCACCTCGGCCTCCCGATGAAACTTCACCTCCCGCTTGGCCGGGTGGATGTTCACGTCCACGGCGGCTGGGTCAATTTCCAGAAACAGGCAGGCGACCGGGTAGCGCCCCTTCATCAGCGCCGTGTGATACCCTTCCAGCAGCGCGAAGTTCAGGCCGCGGTTCTCTACCGGACGCCGGTTCACAAACAGGTGTTGGTCCTCGCGCGTGGCGCGCGAGACTCCGGGCGCGCCGATGAAACCCCACACGTGGAAGTCCGAAGTCCGAAGTCCGAAGTCCGAAGGGGACACGCTTGAGTCCTCCGCTTCCGTGGGCGAGGCCATTGGTGCAGAGTAGTCCAGCGTCAGCAGTTTCTGTTCGTCGCCATAGAGGGCGCGCAGGCGTTCCCGCAGGGCGGCCAGGCGCGCGGACGCGTCGCTCCCTGTCTTGACGGCGGGCAATTGCCAGACCAGGCGGCCGTCTCTCTGAAAGGTGAACGCGACTTCCGGGTAAGCCAGCGCGGCGAGTGTCAGGTAGTGCTGGATATGAGCGGATTCCGTCTCCTCCGTGCGCAGAAACTTCCGGCGCGCCGGCAGATTGAAGAAAAGCTGCCGCACCTCCACCGACGTGCCTGGCGCGCTGCCCGCCGCCTTGACCTCGAGGATCTTTCCCCCGCCGATGACAATTTGCGTGCCCTCGGGCGAATTGCTGTCGCGCTCCCGCGTGGTGAGGGTGAAGCGGCTGACGCTGGCAATGCTCGGCAGGGCCTCGCCGCGAAAGCCCATGGTGGCAATGGCCGCCAGGTCTTCCGCCCGCCGGATTTTGCTGGTCGCGTGTCGCTCCAGGCAGAGCAGCGCGTCATCGCGGCTCATGCCCAGCCCGTCGTCCACCACCCGCACCAGGCTGCGTCCCCCCGCCTGGATTTCCACCGTCACACGCGCCGCCTGGGCATCCAGCGCGTTCTCGACCAGTTCCTTCACGACACTGGCCGGCCGCTCGATCACTTCGCCGGCGGCGATTTGATTGGCCACTTGCTCAGGCAGAAGCCGGATGCGGTTCATAGAATCGTTACCAGGTTACCAGCGTTACAGAGGAGTCCGCGACTTGCGCTACACCCTGCGCCGCTCACGCCGGGGCAACCCGAAGGAAAACACCGCCCCCCGCCCCGGTTGGTTCCGCGCCGCAATCCAGCCTTGATGGTCCTCGATGATGCGCTTGCAGATCGAAAGGCCCAGACCCGTCCCGTGCGCCTTGCCGTGCGTCGCAAAGACCTCGAACAATTGCCCGGCGATCTCCGGCGCGATCCCCCGCCCGCCGTCTTCGACCTCGGTGACCACTTCCTTCTCGCCACCCTGAAAGCGCAGGATGATCTTGCCACCCTCGGGCATCGCATCGGTCGCATTGTGGACCAGATTGTAAAAGACCCGCCGCAGTCGCTTCGGATGAAGATACACCTCCACCGAAGGCGGCGGATTCTCCAACTCGATCGTCACGGACTTCAGGTTCGCTTCCGGCCCAAGTTCCTCCATGAGTTGCGTCACGAACGCCCCGTAATCGGTCGGCGCCAGCACGAAGTCCGACCTCTGCCCCCTGCGTGAAGTCGAGAATCTCGCTGATCATATCGCTGATGCGCTCGACCTGCTTGCGGATGCGCCCGGTGGCTTGCTCCCGCATCGCCGGCGTCGCCCGCTCCATGCTGGCAATCTCGGCCGTCAGCCCAATGATATTGAGCGGGTTCTTCAGGTCGTGAACGATGGATCGGGCAAAGCGGCCGACGATCGCCAGCCGCTCGGTCTGCAGCACCTCGCGGATGTACTGGCGGTTGAATTCGCGCAGCCGATGGCTGATCTCCTGCAGCAACGCCAGCGCCAGCGCGGGCGACCGCTCGACCAGCGCCAGCATCTCCGCCCGCGGAATGAAATAGACCGTGACGTCCCCTTTGGCCACGGCGCAAGCCGAACGCGGCCGGTTCTCGATCACCGCCATTTCGCCGAAAATCTCCCCGGGGCCGACCTGGCCAAACACCAATCGCACCCTCGGGTCAACCAGTCCCGAAATCTCCACCACCCCCTCCTGCACCACGTAAATGCCGTCCCCGTTGTCACCTTCCTTGAAAATCTCCTGCCCGGCGGAAAACTCCTGCTCCCGGGCGACTCGGCGCAGGGCGCTTAACTCGGGCGGACTCAGTTGACCAAAGAGCTTGCTGGCTTCGAGCGTGACCACGGCGGCACTCTAGGAAAAAACGCCGGCAGGTAAAGCCATTTGAACAGCACGGTCGGGCTGAACAGCCCCGGCCCGGCCTGCCCCGGCCGTTTCCAGCGCCAAACCATTGAATCCCAAAGGGTTCCGGGGGCAGAACCCGTCCCCCGGGCTTGCTGGCCGGCCTGGCAGAAGTGGGAATGGCAGCACCACGGCTCTCCCCTCGGACTGCTGGCTACGTGCTGCGGCTGTGCTAGCCAGGTGACTCCCATGAACACTTGGGAGTTCATGGGAGTACATACGTCAGGCCCCCGATCCCTGGACCAAACCCAGCCTGCGGCTCCATGACCCAGTCTTCTGCCCGTAATTCTAGTTTTCCTTGCTCGCAGTGGTGTCCTGTTGTGGTGTCCTGTTGACGCTTGCCCTGGAGCCTGGGAATCCCGACTATCGCGCCATGAACAAGACCGCGCCTGCCGCATCGAACGACACGACCAATCGCATTTCACGCCGCACGGCGCTGGGCCTCGGCGCCACCGCGGCGGCGGGGATGTGGTTGAGCCCGGAATTGCTCGCCGCCGCGCCCGCCAAACGCAAGGTGGTCGTCTGGTCGGAAGGCACCGCCAATGTGGATCCCGGTTCGAAAGCGGTCTATCCCAACGACATCAACACCGCCATCGCTGAGGGGCTCAAGCCGCTCGCGACCAGAGGATGGGAGATCGTCAAGGCCAGCCTCAACGACCCCGACCAGGGCATCAGCGACGCCCTCCTCAACAGCACTGACGTACTGATCTGGTGGGGCCACAAGAAGCACGGCGACGTAAACGACGAATTGGTGAGCAAGATCGTCAATCGCGTGAAAGAGGGTAACATGGGCTTCATCGCCACCCATTCCTCGCATTTCTGCAAGCCCCTCAAGAGGCTCCTGGGCACCGCCTGCAGTTGGGGCGAATACAAAGCCGATGGCACTTCGGTCGAGATCCTCGTGAAGGAGCCCACCCATCCGATCTGCAAAGGGGTGAAGGATTTCAAGCTGCCGAAGATCGAGCGCTACGGCGAGCCGTTTGCCGTGCCGACCCCCGAAGCCGTGCCGCTCGATGGTGTTTACACCCTGCCCGATGGCCGGACCCAGCCCGGCCGCATGGGCCTTTGCTGGACCATCGGCAAAGGCAAAGTCTTCTACTTCACGCCCGGACACGAGACTTACGACGATTATTACCGCCCCGAAGTCAGGCGCATTTTTGTCAACGCCGTGGGGTGGGCGGCGCCGGGGAAGTAGGCAAAATCGAAGTCAACAGAATGCCCGCAGTCAACCATCTGTCATTATGAATTCATCATCAAAATTATACTCCCGCCGGGAAGCTCTGGAGGCGATTGGCCTCTTTGCCCTTGCTTGTCATCCCCTGCTCACCGCGACCGCCGCGCCGAAGAAGCGCGCCATGGCGCTGCAACTCTACACCCTGCGCGATCCCGCCAAGCAAGACCTGGCCGGCACGTTGAAGAAAGTCCGGGAGATGGGCTGGGAATATGTGCAGTGGAGCGGCATGCCCAACCTGCCGGCCGACAAAATCCGCGCGGAGCTGGATGCCGCCGGACTCAAGGCCATCGCCGCCCATGTGGCGATTGAACCTTCGAGAAAGACTTCGACGCCAACGTGAAGTTCTGGAAGACCGTTGGCAACAAGGACCTGGGCCCCGGCGGCATGATGAATGACTGCAAAGCCAACTTGGAAGCCTGGCTCACGGGCGCCCGCCGGCTCGACGCGCTCGGCGCCAAGCTCCGCGCCGCCGGCCTCCGGCTCTCCTACCATAACCATGCTTGGGAGTTGGAGAAATTCCCCGGCGACAGCCGCCCCAAGCTCGACATCCTGATGGAGGCCACCAAGCCCGAGAACCTCTGCGCCGAACTGGACCTGGCCTGGGTGCTGGTCGGGGGCGCCGATCCCGCGGCTTACATCCGCAAGTACAAGGGCCGGTGCCCGGTGGTGCACGCCAAGGATGTCGTCCTCGCCAAGAACGGCAGGAAGCAGCAGTTCAAGCCGCTGGGCCAGGGTGAACTAAACTGGCCCGAGATCTTCGCCGCCGGCGACCAAGCGGGCATCGAATGGTATGTTTATGAGCAGGACAGTGGCGAAGGTTCCCCGTTCGACTTCGCCCACGCCAGCTACGAGTTCCTGGCCAAACACATGAAGTGAGCACGGGCCGAGGATTCGGCCCTTTCTCTCCACCCGCGCAGCGTCAACCGCGACCTGGAAGTTGTATTCTTCACCTGGGAATCCCTGCACCGGTTCGCAAATGAACTGGTCGGCGACATCAGGTCCTGCGGGCAAGTGAAGTGACCTGGCCAGGCAGGCCCTGCAAGCCGGCTCATCCGAGCCGCCGCCTGTGCGTTTGGTTTAGTGTAATGTGTAGTGTAATGTGTTCATGGCTGGCTTAACACATGCAAAGAGTCCCC
This sequence comes from uncultured Verrucomicrobiae bacterium, assembly GCA_963822005.1. GTDB lineage: Bacteria > Verrucomicrobiota > Verrucomicrobiia > Limisphaerales > UBA8199 > PALSA-1440. The sequence goes on from CAWGGD010000035.1 coordinate 140,599, forward strand.
ATTGCGGTAGCGCAGCGCTGCATCAAGCTCGGATTAGTGCGTGCCGGCGTGGGGGGGCGCATTCGTGAGTTCTTGGCAAGGTGGGATCGGAACGCCTCGCCGAGGCGTCCCTACCCACCACTCGCGAATGCGCCCTGGCCGCCCCCACCCCGCAGAATTGAGTTGCACCGCCGGAGCGTTTCAGGAGCTGTTGATTAGCAACTGCGGCGGCATCATCACGCTCAAGTTCCGCGTCCCAGCCCTGCCGGCCGAGCACACGATCGTCCAGGGGGCCGCCCCGTGCAGCGCCGGAATCCCCTGCGTCCAGCACTTCCCCAGCCTGGGTTTGCTGCCCGCCCCGACCGACGACTGGAGTGACCTCACCGCTCGCTATGTTGCCTGGCATGACGGGCTGCCGGTCGGCAGGGCGGTCTGGATCCGCACTCGGCAGCATATCAACGGCTGGAACGACCTCCCCAAACAGACCAGCGCCATCGTCCCCGCACCGTAGGCCAAGCCTCCCGCCTGGGCTCCTAATTTCTCCGCCGACGACCGGAACCCGCCTCTGCTCTGGCCTGTTCGCAGGTATCTCTCATCTCCATAGCCACTTAGCACTGCGCCCATCAACCAGAGTCCCCCACCTGCCGCCCGGATTGAATCCATAATACCTCCGTATACCTTCCGTTATACCTCCGTAGGCCCATGCAGTACTTCCGTTAGTCATACTGAGGTAGACTGACGTACTACGGAGTACTACGGAGGTACATCGGAGGTATGCTGGATGCGCTGGGGGGCGGGTAGGCTGTCGTTACCAGGGAGAACGGTCTGGCCTGGGCGCATTCGCGAGTGGGGGACGCCTCGGAGAGGCGTCCCCTGGAGTTTGGCTCTCGACTAGATGAGTTATACGCGGGCTTCATTTTTTTGTTGCAGTATCTAGTTATATAACTAGATACTGTGCCCACTATGGGCTACCCAACTAAAGTTCAACTCATCCAACGCAAACAATCCGAACAATGGTACATCAACTTCCCGGCCGCCATCGCTCAAGCCATGGACTTCGCCAAAGGCGAGGAAGTCCTCTGGACCATCGCCGACAAAGGCAACCTCATCCTCTCCCGAAAAGACGTGCCCCCCAACCCCGTCGATCTAAAAAAAACTCCACGCTCCTCCAAGAGCTAGAAGCCCTCATCGGCTCTTGCGCCCAGGCCTTGCCTGCCCGCAGACCTTCCAGAGGGCTCGCCGCCATTTGCTGGCCTACCTGGCGGCTTTGGCCGCCACACTATCAGTTCCATGCTCCGCGCCCAAAACCGCCATCACCTGGACTGGTCGGCCGATTACCGGTTCTATTCCCAGGACCGTTTCGACGAGGACGCCGTCTTCGGCCAGGTCCGCGGCCAGATCCAACAGGTCTGCCCAACAACCAACCCCTGGTCGCCGCCATGGATGACTCGCTCTTGCGCAAGACCGGCCGCAAGATCCACGGCGTGCGCTTTCTGCGCGACCCCTTAGCCCGCCCTTCCAAGTCAATTTGGTCCGGGGACTGCGCGTGCTCCAAATCTCCGCCGCCCTGCCCAAGGCGGGGCAGGGCGCGCATGATCCCCATCGACTTTCAGCAGGCGGTTCTGCCCGCCAAGCCCCGCAAGGATGCTCCGGAGCAGGAATGGCAAAACTACTAAGCTCTCAGGGCCCAGACCAATATCAACTCGGTCGGGCTACCAACGCATCGGCCGCCTTGCGCCAGCGGATCGATCAAGTGAGCCCAGCGAAAGCTGGTGGTCTGTGTGGACGGGCGCTTCACCAACCGAACCTTCTTGAAGCAAATCCCCGAGCGCACCGTCATCCTGGGACGCATCCGCAAGGATGCCCGTGGTTCACCAACTGCCCGGCGAGGCAGCCCGGCCGTGGGCCGCAAGCGCAAATACGGCCCGCTGCTGCCCACCCCCGAAGAACTGCTCAAGGATCCGGCCACCCCTTGAAACGGTCGAGCGTTTGCTGCCGGCAAAGGCACGATTCAAAGTCAAGCGATCGGACCGGTGGTCCTGCGGCTTGGACCGGGCGGCCCGTCCGGTGCAACTGCTGGTCATCAAGCCGCTGGGCTATCGGCTCACCCTGGGCGGCCAATTGCTCTATCGCCAGCCAGCGTATCTGGTCTGCACCGATCCGCAGATGGCACTGGAGGAGTTCCTGCAGCAGTTTTTGTGGCGCTGGGACATCGAGGTCAATTTCCGGGATGAGAAGACCCTCTTGGGAGTCGGCCAGGCGCAAGTGCGCACCGAGGCCTCCAACCAAAACGCGCCAGCTTTGGGGGTCGCCGCCTATGCTATGCTCTTGCTGGCCTCGGTCAAGGCGTATGGAAAAAACGGGTCCCCGACCGCCTGGAGCAGGCCAAATGGTATCGGCGAAAGAAGAAGGACCGGGCCACGACCAACGAACTCATCAACCAACTGCGCCGCGAGCTGTGGTCGGCGGCGCTTGAGCCCAAACGATTTTTCGCACTTCAGCTCAGACAGGGCCCCCGACCAGAAGTGCCAAAAACCCGCCGTGCCTCTTGGCTCAGCCGCTGTTTCTGAGCTTGAACTGAATCCACAGAGAGCCAAACTCCAGGGGACGCCTCGGAGAGGCGTCCCAACCTACCAAGAACTCGCGAATGCGCCCGGCGCGGACGGGGTGAGGTCTTCCCAGTCCTTTCTGGCGGCCAGTCCAACCGCTGGGTTGGTTTCCGAAAACGAGATCGGAACCCAGCCAGGCCGCAGGGATCTCAAGAGCTTGATGCCGCCCTGGCGGTAGCGCTGACAACCTTGCCTGCGCGGCCTCCTTCAGGAACGGCGGGTTCGGCACCGCTAATTCGCCTCCCTGGCTTGAATGAAGCGGCAGGCCTCGGCGGCGGCTTCGCTTAATTCTTTGCCCGGGTTGAGTGTCAGGTCTTTGAGCGGCCCAAGGCTTTTCTTCGTGCCGATCTGCTTGAGGATGTTGCAGGCCTGGCAGCGGGTTTCGATGTTCTTTTCCTTCAGCAGCGCCAATACGGCCGGTTCAGCGGTTCCGCCGATTCGGACCAGGGCCTCAGCGGCGGCGCTTTCGCGGTTTGGCCGATAATACGACTGGTCGCTTTGGCCTGTCGCCAGAAGGTTAACCAGCGGCTCAATGGCGCGAGGGTCCTTGAGGCGACCCAACCCCTTGGCAAGGGTGGCACGCATCCCGGCGTCCGAAGCATTCAGCGCTTTGATCAGCAGCGGCACCTGCTCTTTGGTGCCGTGGTTGGCCAGGACGGTCAAGGCCGCGTGGCGCACGGTGTCATCTGGGTCGTTTGCCAGGGAGGCCATCAGGGAGAGCAATTCAGGGCTGGGCGTGCTCAGCCGGCTGCTGCTCAATTCGCGTGCGGCGGCCTGGCGGCTGCCCAGGTCGTCCGACCTCAACTGCTCCTGGAGCTTCGCCACTTCCTCTGGCTTGAATTTCGTTGCCGGGCCCGGAGGCAGCGGCGGGGGGGCGATGGCCTTGTCGCGCTCCGCTCCCTCCAGCAACTGCCAGCGCAGCGTGACCAGGGACCGGCGGCTCAGATTCTCCGTCACCACGACGGTCTTGCATTCCAACTCCACCCGCTGCGGCAGGCCCCCCGCGCGATCGAGCACGATCTGGCCTTCGCCCGCGCCGCTCACGCGCGGTTCGAGGCCGGTCAACATGCGGCTGTCGAGGCTCAGAATCTTCTGCAACGTGACCGTCGCCGGCGTCACCTCCGTCACTTTGATTCTGGTCTTCTGCCGCGCGGCCAGCACGCCCTGCGCCGGGCGGCCGGGGTAATAACCGGTATAGCCAAACCCGCCCGGCGGATTGAGGAAAGCCGTCGCCGGACCTTGCAACAGCGGCTCATCGAGCACGAAAACGTCCTTCTCGGTCTCCCAGGCGGCGGTGGCTTCCGCCGGCAGTGGCTGGACCAGAGAAACCATCAGTTGCCCAAGGGGAATCGGAAGCGCCAGGTCGCCGGCCTGCCGGACAATCTCCCCTCGTTCATCTATCACCAGCTCGCGGGTTTCGTTTTGAGGGCCGTAGATGAAAGCGGAAAGCGGCATCGCGGAACCGGGCCGATAGCCCACCATCGGTGGCATACCGCCCAGGCTCTTGGGCCGCAGTTGCCCGCGCCACGAGAGGCCGATGAGATTGGTCGCCACCGCGCGCGAGCTGACGACGAACGTCCCAGCAATTGCTTCGCGCCCGGTTTCACCCTGGGCTTCGATCTGCAGGCTATAGGCGTTGGTTCGCCCTGGGGCGAGGGTGTAGCGGAGCAACACCGGTGTGATTTCCGCCGCGGCCAGCACGTCGGCCTGGAGAAGTGCCGCGCTGGCGAGGAGGGACAGAGAGTGAGCCAGAGAGCGTTTCATACCCGCGATTATGCGTCGCCCCCTGAAGAAGACAAGCAGTTCAGTCAACACGCTCTCTGGATACTCCCGCTTGTGACCGCGCGCTGGACTCTGGTAATACTTCGCAACCATGACACGTCCTCTGCGCCTTGTCGGTATCCTTGCCTTCACGCTCAGCGTCGCGGCTGCCGCGCCTTTGCAGCCTAACCTGGTTTTCATCCTGGCCGATGACCTGGGCTGGAGCGACACGACGCTCTTCGGCCAAACGAAATTCTACGAAACACCCAACCTGCAACGGCTGGCCAGCCGCGGCATGTTATTCCGGAATGCCTATGCGGCTCACCCGCTCTGTTCGCCTACTCGCGCCAGCATCCTCACCGGGCTGGACCCGGGGCGCATTGGCATCACGGTGCCCAACGGCCATCTGCCGCAAGAGAAGCTCGAAGCGGAACTGGTGGCGAAAGCCCATCCGTCACAAAAGGCCCTCACGCCGTCGAGCGCCACGCGGCTTTCGACCAATTACTTCACGCTGGCCAAGGCGCTTAAACAGGCGGGCTATGTCACCGGTCACTTCGGCAAGTGGCATCTTGGGCCTGAGCCTTACAGTGCGCTCGAGCATGGATTCGACGTGGACGTGCCGCACTATCCCGGACCGGGGCCCGCTGGCAGCTACGTGGCGCCGTGGAAGTTTCCACCCAAGCTCAACTTCACCGGCCAGCCGGGGGAGCATATCGAGGAGCGGATGGCCGCCGAGGCGATTCGGTTCATTCACACCAACAAGGACCGCCCGTTCTATTTGAACTATTGGGCTTTCAGCGTGCATGCCCCCTTCGACGGCAAGAAAGACTTGATCGAGAAATACCGCAGGAAAGCCGACCCCGGCGACGCGCAGCGCTGCCCCGTGTATGGCGCGATGGTGCAGAGCCTGGACGAAGCAGTCGGCCAGCTCCTGGACACGCTCGACGCCCTCCAGCTCAGCCGGCGCACCATGGTGGTCTTCTTCTCCGACAATGGCGGCAACACCTACAATCGCGTCGAAGGCATTCCGCCCACCAGCAACCGCCCATTGCGCGGCGGCAAGGCGACCCTCTTCGAGGGGGGCACGCGCGTCCCCTGCGCCGTCATCTGGCCCGGCAAAGCCAGGCCCGGCTCGACCAGCGACGCCCTGCTCTCCAGCACGGACTTCTACCCGACCATCCTGGAGATGCTTGGCCTCAAAGCCCAGCCCGGCCAGCGCTTCGACGGCGTCAGCCAGGTGCCCGCCCTGCTGGGCCGGCGCCCCCCACGCAAGACGGCCTTCAGCTTCTTTCCGCACTACACGCCGGCCACCACCAATATCCCGGGCGCGTGGGTGCGGCGCGGCGATTGGAAGCTGATCCGCTTCTTCTGCGATGGGCCCGACCAGGCCGACCGCGTCGAGCTCTACAACCTGCGCGAGGACACCGGGGAAACCAGAAACCTTGCCCCCGACAACCCCCGAACCGTAAAGCAACTCGACGCCCTCCTCAGCGCCTTCCTGCGTGACACTCGGGCCGTCGTGCCCAAACCCAATCCCGCCTACTCCCCGGACGCCCAGCCGCCTCCTCCACCGGCCCAACGATCCCAGCCAGCGCGGCGCCAGACCTCCGGCTGAACGTCAGCGGCTGACCGGCAGTCTCTCGGTATGTTGGGCGTCAGTTCTTCTTCTTGCGCGGCTTCTCCGGGGCCGGCGACCAGGCGGCAGGCTTGGGGTTGAGCGCGGTGTATGGGCACTTGTCGCCGTAATGCTGAAGCGCGACCTGCAGGTCCACGCTCAAAGTCACGAGCTGCGTGGCTGACTTGGGCTTGTCCGACAAGTCGTTCTGCTCGAAGGGATCTTCTTCCAGGTCGAACAACTGCGTCTTGTTAATCTGGGGATAGCGGATGAGCTTCCAACGACCATAACGGATGGCTCTCTGCACATCGCGGTAAGCAAAGACGAGTTGTGAGCGCGACCCCCGCTTGGGATCACGCAGCGTCGCACTGAACTCGCGCGCTTCGCTCGGTTCCTGGTTGGTGACGCCACACAGCTTGCCCAGCGTGGGCAAGCACATCATAGAGGTAGCACATGGCAGCGGTTTGCGTCCCGGCAGGGATGCCCGGCCCGGCGATGATCAGAGGGACGCGCATGGAATGTTCGTAGAGGTTCTGCTTGCCGATCAACCCGTGGCTGCCGCGCGCGACACCGGAGTCCGCAGCGAACACCACGAAGGTATTCGACGCATAAGGCGAGGCGGCCAGTGCATCGAGAATGCGCCCAATCTGCATGTCCAAGAAGGAAATGTAGCGGTAATAGTCGGCGATCATGGACTGGATCGCCTGGGCGCTGCGCGGATGCGGCAGCAGCGTCTCGTCCCGGTTGGCCATCTCGCCGTTGTCGAAGGGATGCTGCGGCAGGAAGTTCGGCGGCAGGAGCTTCTTGTCGGCTGCGTAATGCACCGGGTAACCCTCCGGCACGATATGCGGGTCGTGCGGCCCGTCGAACGCCACGTAGCAGAAGAAGGGGCCGCCCTTGTGCTCCTTCAGGAACCGCACCGCCTCATCCGCAAACGCCTCGCAGGCGTGTTTGGGGCAGAGCTGCGGTTCCGTTAGCTTGCCGTTTTCCAGGTCGCTCAGCGGCGCCTTCAGCGGGTCAGTCATCCCCCCTGCGAAAATCGCCCGGGCCTGCTGGAAACTCAGCGGCAGCGATGGCTTGCCGTTATGCCACTTGCCGGTCGCAAACGTCGTGTAGCCTGCCCGCCCGAATGCGGCGGGCCAGGTCTCATGCCGCATCAGTTTCTCGTCCGCGTGGAACAGCGATTGCCCGGACAACAGCATGGCCCGCGACGGAACGCACGTTGCGCCGTTGAACCCGCCCTGCATATAGGCGCGGGTGAAGGCCATGCCTTGCCGGCACAACCGGTCCAGGTTCGGCGTGCGGATGATCGGGTTGCCGAGCGCGGCAATCGTGTCGGCCCGCTGGTCGTCGTTGAACAGGAACAGAACATTCGGTCGGTCCGCCGCGGATGCCGGCGCCAGGCACAGCAGCAGACCGATCCCAAGCCAGGTAACGATTCATGCGGCCATGATTGAATTGGCACTGACGGTTGTCCAGCAGCATTGCCCCCCCCGCATGTCCTCGGCCCGAAAGGGATTCACCACAAAGAACGCAAAGAACACAAAGAGTTCTTGGCCTCTTCCTCTCTGCGCTCTCTGCGTTCTTTGCGGTTAGGTGATCCGAGTTGACCGCAGAGAACGCAAAGAGCACAAAGAACTTGGCAATGGGAACGAATCCGGCACAACTCCGCAGAACAACGGCAAGGAAGCCGAGCAAGCACAGCACCCCTCACCCCAGCAGGCTGGTTCCCATCTTTGTGCTCTCTGCGTTCTTTGCGGTTGAAGAAAGGCATCCATGAAAGACATCAAAGCTCTCAGTGATCAAGTCCGGCAGACAGCGTATGATATTCACGTTTATCACGGGCACGGACACCTGGAGAAAGTCTATGAGAACGCGCTGGCGCATCGGCTGCGCAAGGCGGGACTGGACGTCAAGCAACAGCATCCGATCAAGGTATATGACGAGGATGGCACCCTGATCGGGGATTATCTGGCGGACCTGCTGGTCGAGGAGGTTCTCATCCTGGAACTCAAGACCGCGAAGACCCTCGCCCCGGAGCACGAAGCCCAAATCCTCGGCTATCTGAAGTCGGCCCGTCTGGAGCATGGGCTGCTGATCAACTTTGGCTCCTACAAGTTTGAAATCCGCAAGTTTGCGTGGGGCGGCGATCAACCACAGAGAACGCAAAGAACACAAAGAGTTCTTGGCCTCTTCCTCTCTGCGCTCTCTGCGTTCTTTGCGGTTAGATGATCCGAGTTGACCGCAGCGCTCCGGGGGCACGACCGCATTGCCGCGGCATCTCCAGGCTGCGATTGCGGTGCGCTCGGCTTGCGTTGGAGGGCCTGTCTTTGGCCAACACGCGCTCGAAATGAACCCCATTTGCCGCTTCACTCACGCCTGGTTGGTCTCGTATGCTTTTGCGCGTTATGGGCAAATCCGGTTCTCCTTTCCCAGCCGCAATGGTCGCGCTGCTGGGGGCTGCCTCGCTGGTTGCTGCAGGTCAATCCCACGGAGCCGCTGTGCCTGATGGCCAGCTCGGTCTGAGCACTGCGGCCTCACGCCCCAATATCCTCTTTGCCGTCGCCGACGACATGGGCCACGCCAGCGCCTATGGCACCCGTTGGGTCAAGACGCCGAGCTTCGACCGCCTGGCCAGCCGCGGTATTCTCTTCCTCAACGCCTACACGCCCGACGCGAAATGCTCCCCCTCCCGCGCCTGCATCCTCACCGGCCGCAACCCTTGGCAGCTCGAAGCCGCCGCGAATCATTGGCCCTATTACCCGGCCAAGTTCAAGAGCTGGATGGAGGCGCTGGCCGACAGCGGTTACTTCGTCGGGTTCACCGGTAAAGGTTGGGGTCCCGGCACGCTGCCGCCCGAGCGAAAGAACATCACCGGCAAGGCCTATCAGCGACGACAGCTCGAAAAGCCCACCTCCGGCATCAACAACAACGATTACGTCGCCAACTTCCAGGACTTCCTGGCTGGCTGCCCCAAGGACGCCCCGTTTTGTTTCTGGTACGGCGGCTTCGAACCCCATCGCCCTTACGAGCACGGTTCGGGCGTCGCCAAAGGCCATTACAAGCCGGAAGACGCCAGCCCGGTCCCTCCGTATTGGCCCGATACCGAATCCGTCCGCAACGACATGCTCGATTACGCGTTCGAGATCGCGCACTTCGACCGGCAGCTTGGCCGGATGATGGATCTCCTCGCCGAGAAAGGGTTGCTGGACAACACGCTCGTTGTGGCCACCTCCGACAACGGCCCGCCGTTCCCGCGTATGAAGGGCCATCCCTTCGAGGCCAGTTGCCACCTGCCCCTGGCCATGATGTGGCCCAAGGGCATCGCCTCACCCGGGCGCAAGAGCGACGCCCTGGTCAGCTTCGTTGACTTCGCGCCGACCTTCCTCAGCGTCGCGGGAGTGGACGGCGCCAAGACCGGCATGCAGCCCATCACCGGAAACAGCCTGACCGACATCTTCGCGAACCGGAAGTCGGCGCTGGACCGCTCCACGCTGCTAATGGGCCGCGAGCGCAACGACGTCGGCATTCGCCCCGGCACCGAATTTGGCCTGGGCTACCCAGTGCGCGCCCTGCGCGAAGGCGACTTCCTCTTCCTGCACAACTTCGATCCGAGCCGCTGGCCCTGTGGCAACCCCGAACTAGGCCTGGCGGACACCGATGCCGGTCCCACCAAGAAGGCCGTGGAAGCCAAAGGCGAAGCCAGCCGTGATTGGCAGCTCTGTTTCGGCAAGCGCCCGGCCGACGAACTTTACCACCTCACGACCGACGCTGACTGCGCCCAGAATCTCGCCGCCGATCCCGCCCATCAGCGCCGGCTTGAAGCCATGCGCGAAAAGCTCTTTTCCCGGCTCCGCCAGCAGGGCGATCCCCGCATGGAAGGCAAAGGCGACGTATTCGACAACTATCCCAGCCCCAGGGCGAATCGCAAAGCGGCTGACTCGCCAGTCCCCTGAAAAGTGGCCGCCAACGTCAGTTAGCACATTTCTTCTTTTTGGTGGTAGGGCGCGCACTCCGCTGCGCGCCGCTGGAGGCTGCGTAACCCTGGCGCTTTGAGCATCTCTGGGGGCTCGCGGCGCGCAGCGGAGTGCGCGCCCTGCCTTCAAACGCGCAGATGACTTAGCCAACACGCCTTCGAGATACACCCAGTCGCATCTACCGCGCCTGAAAAGGGTTGACCCGGAGTTGAGGCCTTCTATGGTCAGTTCATGAATTTGGCCAAGCAGCTAAGCTCGGCGTTCGGCGCGGTGTTCCAACCGCGATGTTTTCTCAGTTTGTTGAAGGTGGGGGTAGGCATTCTGTGCATTCTGGCGCTGGCACCGCTCGGGTCGGCAGCGCAAGCCGCCAAACGCCCCAATGTCCTCCTCATCACCACCGATCAACAGCAGGTGACGGCGACCTCTGCGGCGGGCAATCCCTGGCTCAAGACCCCGCACCTGGACTCCCTCGCCGCCCGCGGAGTGTACTTCACCAGGTCTTACTGCTCGTTTCCGTTGTGCAGTCCCTCACGCTCGGCGCTGCACACCGGCCGCACGCCGCATGAGATTAAGGTGGACCGCAACTCGGTGCGGATTGATCCCGCAGTGCCTCTTTCGGGCCAGGTGTTTCGCGCCGCCGGCTACGACACTGGCTACGCCGGCAAGTGGCACATGCCGAATCCCTATCCCAGCGACGGCATCGCCGGCTTCGAAGTGCTGAACCGGACCACGCGCCAGGGAAAACTGGCGCACGACGTGGACGAGGCGACCATGAACGCCGCCATCGAGTTCCTCAAGCGCAAGCACGAGAAGCCCTTTTACCTGGTGGTCTCCTTCATCAACCCGCACGACCTTTGCCTCCTGGCGGGCGAGACCAGCGGGCTGCTGGCTCAGGTGTGGCAGAAGTATCAACCGTCCGCCGATGCCAAATTGCCGCCGCTGCCCGCTAACTTCGGCAAGACCGGCGGCGGCCCTGGTCCGCTGCAAGCTAAGCATGAGCAGTGGGATGAAAACCACTGGCGGCGGTATTGCTACGCCTATTACCGGATGGTCGAGGACGTGGACCAGCAGGTGGGGCGGGTCCTGGAAACCGTGCGCCAGATCGGGCAGGAGGATCAGACCCTGATCGTCTTCACCAGCGACCATGGCGAGGGACTGGGCTCGCACCGCTGGACCGGCAAGATGATGTTCTACGAGGAAGAGGCGGCGGTGCCGCTGATCGTAAGCTGGAAAGGCCTTACTCCGGCCGGGCGCATGGACCAGAACCACCTCGTTTCCACTCTCGACGTGCTGCCGACCCTGTGCGACTACGCCGGCATCCAGCCGCCGCCCTCGATGCGCGGTGACAGTCTGCGGGCCGTCATCGAGAAACCCGACCGGCCCGGCCACGAATTTGTCGTCTCGGAAATGGCCGGCGCCGGGGCGGTGCGCAACGGACGGAGTTTCATGCTGCGGACCAGGCAGTACAAATACATAGTGTTCCCCGGCCCCGAGCGAACCGAACTTTTCTTCGACCTGCAGGCCGATCCCGATGAAATGAAGAACCTGGCCGTGGACAAGGCGACCGTCCGCGAGTTGGAGCGCCACCGGCAACTGCTCACGCAGTGGCAGAAAACCACCGAGGAAGACAAATACCCCGTGCAAGCTGGCCTGCAGACCAAGCGCAATAAGACCAAGCGATGAGCCAGGCCGCCCTCGTTTCCGCCTTGGACGCTCTGGCCGAATGAGCCACCCCCGAGGCCAGGCCCTGTACCGATTCGCGGCAACCTACCCTGCATGAATCTCCACACCACGCGCCCAGCCCTGCCTCCCGGCTACCGTCCCTTCTTGTGCCCGGCTACGGCTCTCGCCCTCATCCTTTCCGTTTGCTGGCTTCTCCCGGCTTTCGGTGCGTCCTCGGCCCGCCCAGTCCAACTTGCCGGCCTCCAAGGCTGATCCCAAGCCCGACCTAACAGTTGCCCCGGCGGACAAGCTGCGCGAGTTGATACCAATCACCCTGCGCTCGACTAAACCCGATTTCGTAGCTTATGTGCCGCGGGTGACGGATGAACAGGTGGCGGACACCGGCAACGAACATTTCATGGTCTTCGATGGACCCGACAAGTCGCTCCTGACGATCTGGTCGCAAAGCAGCTTCGAGGGCCAGGGCGACCAGCACATTGTTTTTGCCCAGAGCAAGGACCAGGGCAAGACGTGGTCGCCGCCGAAGATCATTGCCGGTCCTGCCCGCCCCGGCGAGGGCTACTCGGCCAGTTGGGCTGTGCCGCTGGTGAGCAAGTCCGGGCGCATTTACGTGCTTTATTGCCAGAGCGGCCCCAAATGGGACGTGGGCCGGAACGTCTCGACCCGCTTCACCGGCATCTACAGCGACGACACCGGCCAGACGTGGTCCAAGCCGCAGACCATCGAGATGCCGCGCACCTCGCGGGACAACCCGGACCCGGCTTACCCGCCGAACTGCATTATCTGGCAGAAGCCACTGCGTTTGACCCGGGATGGCCGCTACCTCGTCGGCATGACCCGCACCACCAGCCCCGCGGTGAAGAAGAACCCCGGCAAGACCTGGACCTCGACGGACACCGCGGTCGAGTTCTTGCGGTTCGAGAACCTTGACCTCGACCCGGAGCCGGCAAAGCTGAAGATCTCGTGGCTCGCCTACGACAAGGATGCCCTCACGATGCCGCACCGCGATTACCCGCAGATCAGCTCCTGCCAGGAGCCGGGCATCGTGAAGCTGCCGGACGGACGGCTTTTCTGCGTCATGCGCACCATGTCCGGCAGCCCGGCTTGGACCCAGAGCCGCGATGACGGGAACACCTGGTCCTCTCCCAAAGTGCTGCTCCGCAAGGACGGCGGCGAACCCCTCAAGCACCCGCTGTCGCCCTGCCCCATCTATGACCTCGGCGGCCCCGCCGCCGGCAGCGGACGCTACGTCCTGTTCATCCACAATCATGATGGCCACTACCAGGGCTTCGGCCCCACTGACTCCAATTACCACCGGCGCCCCATTTACCTGGTCGCCGGGCGATTCGAGCCGGGAGCAGACCAGCCCGTGTGGTTCGAGGAGCCGAGATTCTTCATGGATCACGACGGCGTTCCACTGGGGCCTCCCGGCAAGCGCGGCCGGCTCGACCTGGCCATGTACGCCAGCCTTTCACTCCTCGACGGCAAACCCGTCCTCTGGTACCCGGACCGCAAATTCTTCCTCCTGGGCAAGTACCTGCTGGCGAGCCACCGCTGAGCCAACCAACCCCCAGGGATTGGGTCGTGCGCCAAGCTCACGACTGCGGGCCCTACCGCCCGGATTGGTTGCTCACGGTCAAAGAATACAACTGTCCCGGTGGCGACACCTCAAACCGCAGACGACACCGTCCGCGCGGCGCCACCTGCCGCAGCGATTTGCCCTCAAACCGCACAAGGTGTTGAACCGAGTCGCCTTTGACGACCGCCGAGGCCCGCGTCTTGCCGGACTCGTCGAGCACCCATACCCTGACCGGGCCGACCGCATTGAGCAACAGCTCCCGCCCGTTGAACTCAAGCAGCGGCGTGGTCAGCGTGCCGCTGTCCACCGACACGAAGCCATCCCGGCGCAACCGGGCGCGGAAGATGCCGCCACCCATAATCCGGCGTTTGCCCGGTGCATTCTTGCCGTAGGAGGAGGCCGAGTAGTAATAGATGAGTTCGTCGCCGATGTGGAGCGGCCCCTGGCTGAACTCGCTGAGATAGCCGCCGTCATTGCGGCCTTCGTTGCCGCCCTCAACTCCGTTGGGGATGAAGACCTCCGCAACACCAGTAGTGTTGGTGAACGGCACTTTCTGCCAGTCGAGCCCGTTGCGGCTGACAACCAGCTTTAGAAACGCGCAGCCGGCGGAGGACCACGGATAGTTGTCCCGCTCGTGGAAGATCTTCAGGCCGCCGAGCCACAGCGACTCGTACCGCCACGCCGTGCTGGCGTAGTACTCGTCGGCGGGCGCATCGCCGTTGCGCGCGGCCATCGCCGGCATCAGTTGGATGCGGTTCAGCTTCTGGATGTCGAATGGCCGATCCACCCCGTCCAGGAAAGCGTAGGCCCGGGCCCTTGAACTATACCCAGGGGCGAGGTCGCGTGGACTGTAGAACTTGAACAGGCCCAGAAAGCGGTTCTCGACCGGGTCGTGGGCGAAGAGCGTGACATCGCCCGGTCCATAGAGGGTGCGGCCATCCTGGGTAATGGCGCGGCAACTAGTGTCGCCCTCGTTGGCAAAGCCGCTGAAGACTTGGCGACCTTTCTGCCAGCGCAGGCCGTCGGCTGAATCCACATACCAGATGCCTTCCCACTCGTTGCCCACGTTGGCCGCCCAGGCCCACCCCTTGTAGGGCCGGCTCGCATCGTTTGGGTCGTAGTAACAGGAGAAGAAGTCAATGCCGGAGCCGCCCATGGGCATCTGGAGGCAGCGGGCCAAAGGACAGATCGAGGCTGACCTTCTCAAGCTCGGTCGTGTGTGTTGGGCTGCCAGCTCAGCCCATCCGCCGAGGTCAGCCGGAGCATCTGCCGGGAGGGAAACTCCTGGACGAACATCACGTAGCGGTCAAGGCGGATATCGCGCACGATGCTCCCGTACGCCAGGAGCGTTGTCCCGCTACGGGCAGCGATGAGCGGGCTGTTGCCGTCGTTGTCCTTGGCGGGTTGGTGGAGCGTGCGTCGCAGGCCGCTCTGCTCGGCGATCAGCACGTCGTCAATAAAAAGCTGGGCCACCCCCGCCTTAACGTTGACCGCCGGCTGACCGTATCCGCATGTTGCAAGGCACAGCACTCCCAGCCCGAGTACTTGCCAGAGCGCGCGGAATGCCGAAACCCCGGAGCGCCGGCATGTTGCCGGCTTACACAGTCCGAAAGGTCTAAGCCGTATCCATGCAGTTGGAAATGGGGGGCACATGCCTCCGGCGTGTCGTTCGCGGCGTCCCGCCGCGAACACCTGCCCAGCCACCGGAACCACCAGATGCTGAGAGGAAAGTAGACAGGGGTGGCCAACGGCGGGACGCCGTTGGCAGCACGCGGGACGCGTGCGCTCCCCACTTCCTATTGCATCGTTACGGCTAAGCCGGCAACATGCCGGCGCTCCGGCGCTGAAAGAATGCAGCGTCTGGGCAATCACGGGGGAGTTACAGATGCCGCACCTCATGTTTATTGTATGACATTCGGGTTGTTGGCGCGGTGGCGTACCGGGGTTGTCTGCACGGCCAGGTCGCCGTCCTGGACCCACGGTTCGCCGCGAACGCTCAGGTGCTTGATCATCTTCTGACGCCATTGCTTGACGAGTTTCGCTTCGGCGGGCTTGTCCGCCAGGTTGTTGAGTTCCTGCGGGTCGCGGGACAGGTCGAAGAGCTGTTGCTGGCCGGTGTGCTCGAAGTAGACGTATTTGTATCGTTCATCCATCAGGGCCACCCAGCCGTCTTTCGGCGCGTAACAGGAGGCGTGTTCCAGGTCCAGCAGCTTGCGGCCCGGCTTGCCGCGCAGGATGTCGAGCAAGCTCATGCCCTTCGACTGAGGCGGGCCTCGGCAGCCCGGCGGCATCAAGGAACGTGGGGAACACGTCGCGCAGCTCGACCAGTTCCTGCCGGACCTGCCCGCGTTTGGTCTTCAAGCCGAGGCTGGCCGGCCAGCGCACAATCATGGGGACGTTCACCGACCCTTCGTAAGGGTAGGTTTTGCGGTACAGCAGGTGGTCACCCATCATGTCGCCATGGTCGGCGGTGAAGAGGATCAGGGTGCTTTCCAATTCGCCCCGCTCTTCCAGCGCGGCCAGGATGCGACCGACCTGCTCGTCCACATGCGAGATGGCCGCCGCGTAAGAGCGGC
This sequence comes from uncultured Verrucomicrobiae bacterium, assembly GCA_963822005.1. Lineage (GTDB taxonomy): Bacteria > Verrucomicrobiota > Verrucomicrobiia > Limisphaerales > UBA8199 > PALSA-1440. Next base: position 156,378 of record CAWGGD010000035.1, read on the forward strand.
GGGTGGCGCGAAGCTCGGCCTCGGGCACGCCGCCGCGCGTGGCCTCCGCGTGTTTGGCGAACGAGGTTTGGACGCCGCCGTATTCCTGCCGCGCCCAGTCGCCGACGGCGGCGGGCGGAATATCAACCCCCTCGTAGCGATCATACCATCGCTTGGGCGCATTCAGCGGCGTATGCGGGCAGAGGAACGAGACCTTGAGAAACCAGGGCTTGCCGTCCTTATCGCCCTTTAGGAACTGCACTGCCTGGTCGGCCGTCCAGCGCGTCACGTGCAACTCCTCATCCAATGGATAGCAGATGCCGCCGCGCTGGTCGTTGCCGCTGCGGAAGCCCTCGAAGGGGTGGTGCCCGGGCGCCTTCTGATCAAACCAGGCGCGGTAATCGCAGACCTCCGGCAAGTCCCGGACGTTCGGTTCGCCCAGAATCACCGTCTGGTAGCCGTGGCCGTTGCGTGTCGGGGTGAAATGGTTCTTGCCGATGGCGCAGGTGCGCCAGCCCGCTTCGGTGAAGGTGCGCGGCATTTCCTGCGCAAAGCGTTCCGGAATCGGCACGTAGCCCAGGCTGCCGTGACCCCACGGACTCATCCCCGTCAGCAGCGCGGCTCGCGCCGGCAGGCAGGATGGGCTGGACGTGTAACCGCGCCGGAACAGCACCCCCTCGCGCGCCAGGCGGTCGAGGCCGGGCGTGATGATCCATTTCGCGCCGGCGGCACCCAGCCAATCGCCGCGGTGCTGGTCATCCATCAGGAACAGAATGTTAGGCCCTTTCACCGGCGCGGCCTCTGCGGCGCCGGAGGCGTGGGGGCAACACAGCAAGAGTGGAAGAACGAGCAACGCGTATTTCATTGTCAGGATTCGTGTAACCTTCCTGCTCTGCAACCGCGAGCTTTTTCCCCGCACCAGCAATTCGCAATACCGCCGGCGCATCCCATTCCGCTTGATTTGATGAGCCGCTGCCGGCCACCCTGCCGGCGCAATGCAGAGCGCAGCTATGAAGACAAAGCGATTTCCAGTCCTGTTGGCGGCGGTTTTAGGATTGGGGCTGGGTTTGAGCAGTTGTCAGACGAGACCCGGAAACAGGCACCTCAGCCCAAGCTACTGCCGTTCGTCCCATTGATTCCCGGCTGACGGTCGCCGCCAGCCAGTTCCGGAAGGCGGCGGACGGAAGCTGGGTGACGGGCGAAGTGGAGCCGGAGTTCGCCTTTGACGAACTGATCTACTCCTGGCATCTGCGCGTCGCGGCTGGCGAAGGATTCCGGCTCTACCTGAGGGTCAGGGCGGAAAATGGCGAGTATTCACCCTGGCTCTACGGCGGCTGCTGGGGCAAGGTCAGGCAGGAGCAGAAACGCAAGGAGCCTGTCTTCGACTGGGGCAAGGTGGCGATGGATCAACTGCTGCTCAAGCGCAAGGCCCGGACTTTCCAATTCAAGGTCGTGGATGAAGGAGACTCCGCATTGCGCGCACCCCCATCCTTCTCGGTGGTGGTGACGGACAACTCGCCCACACCTGCGCTGGCGGAGCGCTACACGCCCAAACGCGCCGCGGCCGCCACGCCCGCGCTGATTCTGGACCTGCCGCTGCGCCGCCAGGCCGACTCGAAGGGCAATCCTATCCCGGACCGCTGCCAATCGGCCGCGCTGGCGACGGCTATGGAATACTTCAAGAAACCGGTCGGGCTGGAAGACATCGTGCCGCTGACCTTCGACGTGGAGTATGATTATCCGGGCATCTGGCCGCGGACCATCGGCGCCGGCATCCAGCATGGGTTTGAGGCCTACATTGACCGGTTTCGTGACTGGGACTACGTCAAGAAAACCGTGGCCGAGAACAAGGTCATCCTCTGCTCGATCAAGATGCCGCCCGGTCAATACAAGGCGCCGCCCTATCCCCAGATCGGCGGCCACATCGTCGCCCTGAACGGCGTCACCGATGATGGTCGGGTGGTGGTGACCGACTCGGCGCTCTGGAAAACGAACCGCGGTTACTGCCTGCAGTGGTTTCAGGAAGACTTTGAGAAGGTTTGGATGAAGACCAAGGGCGGGGTCGGCATGGTGATCTGCCCTCCTCCCCAAGCTCCGGTAAAGCTCATCAAGGATCTCCCTCCCTTTCCCCAGGACCGCCTCAAACCCGCCGCTCCCGCAGCAGCAGGCGGGGCAGCCAAGTAATCAATCCATTTCAATCACCGGCCTGGGAGCGGCAAGGGCCTTCAATTGCTCGAGGTCAAACGCTTCGAGGAGGCCGAAGCAGAACATCTCCGGCATTTCCTCGAAGGTGTGGTTCTGCCGGATCACCGCTTTGAGGCTGGGGAATGAGTCGTGCAATTCGAGCCGGGCAATGGCCTGCTCCTCCAGACCGCCAGCCACCAGCGCCACGGAACTGGTCCGCGGCCCCAGCGCACAGAGGGTGACTGGCTCGCCCGGGTGCTCCGCGCGCAACCAGCGCGCAACGGCGGCGACCTGGCTGGCCTGCAGACCGAGCGGGCGGTCGCCGACCGCGGACATCAGCAGCGCCCAGAGATAGGCATGCGTCGGGGGTTTTGCCTCGCCGAAGTAAAACGGGTCAACAGCCACCACTCGCTGTCCCGCGGCCAGCAATCGTCCGACTTGATTCGTGGCGCCGCGACGGCCGGCGTCGGCGATCAAGAGCGTCACTCCTTGCGGCTGCCCGCGCATCAGCTCAGCCGCCGGTAAAGTCCAGGCATCACCAACGCGCAGCCGCCAGTGGGTCACTTGAAGCCCGTCCCTCTCTTCGCGGGCGGCGACCGCGGCCTGGGCAACCGTATAGTCCTTCGCTTTGACCACCTCGCGCAGCCGGGGGTGCTGTTTCTGCTGCCACGTGCGCAGCACAGCGCTACTCGCGGGAACCTTCACTTCATGCGGCAGGTCCTTACTCAACGCCAGGGCCAGCGAGTTGAAATCGGCGTTCGGCTGGGGCAAGGGCACGTCCAGTTGTTCCTTGGTCTTACCTCGGCACCAGACGGTATCTCGCGCGCATCGAAGCTCGCATCGCCCGCATAGAACTGGTCGCCCGCCATGCGATAGAACGCCTGGCGATTGTCCTGCTCGTAGTTGTGGGTGCCGGGGTCGTAGTTGATGTGGGAGCGCAGGCGGCTCTCCTCTCCGAAAAGCCGGAATACGGGCTGGGCGGCATCGAGCAAGGGCGGTAGCACGTAGCCGGCCTCGAAACAGCACTCGTCCTTGGCGTTGTAGGTCAGGAGGATGGCGCGCTTGGCCAGCATCGCGGTCAGGTGCGTGTAGTCGGCCAGCGTCGCCAGGTCGCAGGGGGTCTGTTCGGGGTCGCCCAGGTCCTTCAAATGCCGGACGCGGGTGCGGAAGCTGGAGTAGCCGGCGACGGGGTTCGCAAAGGTCACGCGCGGGTCCAGCGCACTGATGAAAATGGTCTGCCAGCCGCCGCCGGAATAGCCCGTGACGGCCACGCGCTGCGGATCCGCATGGGGCTGAGCCAGCAACACGTCGAGTCCGTGTTTGAGAGAAAGGTAGAACGGGGCAACACCGCTGACGCCGCACAGGTCAAGCTGGTTCATGCGCGAGTGGATCAGGTTCGGCTGCAGCAACTGGCCCATCCCAAGCCACTCGACGTTGAGGGCCAACATGCCGCGTTTGACCTGGTTGATGCAGTGGACCTGCTTGTAACCCGCGGCCTTGCCGTTGGGATCATGGCCGCTGACGTTCAGGACCACAGGCATTTTTGCGGCGGGCGTATCCGGCTCATAGAGCAGCGCGGGAATCCACAAGCCGGGCGCCGTTTCATACCGCAGCTTGCGGATGTGGTAGCCGCGTCCGCCGGGGACGCTCTCGAACCACTCAACCCGCAGCGGCTGCCGCGCCCAGCGCGCCGCCTCGCCGCGCAGGACGACGCGCTTGACGATGTCGGCGCGCAGGCGGTCAGCGTAACGGGTCCAATCTTTCGCCGAGGTGAGCACCGGCATCGCCGGCACCCGCGGCTCTAGGTAGTCCTGAACCTCGTTCTGGACCAGGGCCGGGCTGACAATCTCGCGGGCGAGGGCTGCTTGCAGGTGGTGGGCATTGGTGTCCGGGGCCGCGTCTTGCGAAAATGCCTCCCAAGCGCCCGGGTACAGCAACAGAAGAACGAGAAGGAGAGGAATTCGAGTCTGCATCATTAGATTCCAGTCTGTCCAGATCAGGGCACGTGCGACTCGCCAGCATGGCGTAGCCGCTGAAGTGAGTCAGCGCATTATCGCCGCAGCAAAACTGGCGCCGACTCCCGTCGGCGGCTGCTTGAACGCCCGCGTCCGGTTCCAGACCAGCAGACCGTGCCCCCGCGAGATTGTCAAGGAACCCTGGCTGCGATCGGGGAGGTGGGAGACGAACAGGCGGTCCCACGAAGCGCGCGGGAATCAAGGAGCCAGCCGCATGTTTCTGCCCCCCATTTATTTCCTTTAATTCATGGCTCAGGCGCGCTTGGCGCCTGGGCCTGGGATCTGGTTTCCTTCCAGAGCTCCAACGCTCAACTTCGGAGCGGCAAGCAACCTCCAGCATTCAACTATCCACCACTTACTTCCCCCACACCCCGCCGCGCCCGACCCGCCGTCCGAGGGTGGCGGGTCGGGCGGGCTTCGATCCATACAAACCTCCGCCCTCAGGGCGCGTCCGCTCCTGAAAGGGAACGCGCCCTCGGACCGCAGATGACTCCCAAGACCGGGTCACTCGCCCGGTGCTTTACTCGACCGTGATGTTATAGGTCACGTCCAGGGAGAACGTCCCAAGGGTCCCGGCAAAGTGGATGGTGTGCGTGCCCGTTGCCAGGGGCTCCAGCAGCACATAATACCCATCCGCAACCAATGCGGGGATGGTACCCGGCGCCGGCTGGAGGAGGTTGTCCGCCGGCAGATGCACGGCACACGGGTCGGATTGCGCCCGATTCTCCGCTGTGATCGGGATAGCCACTCCATCGACTTCGCAGGACATGTCCGTCGCCTGGTCTATCGCCTCCTCGCACAACTCGCGCGCATACTCGATCGGCCCAGGGGGAAAACCACCCCACTTTGGCGCATGCAGAAAGCCACCGGCGAAGTAATTCAGGATGGGGAAAAACAGTGCCTTGTCTGCCGGCACTGTAATCGTGCGTTCCGTTGTACCGCCAAAGTTGCCCGCCAGGTACCAAACCGGCCCGCTTTGGCCGACCGCGGCGAATTCACCGGTGGCGTCGGCAACTGGATTTATCGCAGCGGGGATGCTCAAGGCCCATTGCCACCAGTGGCCGGACAGGACCTCCGGAGGCGGATAGGCCTTGCCGGCGAAGGCCGTCGTCAGGCCCAACATCAGCGCCAAGGCACTGATTGATTTTACTGCATTTGCACTTCTCATGGTATTTCCTTTCATTTGTGGCTCCAGCGCGCCTGGCGCCGGAACCGGGTTATCTTGTTTTCTTCCACCGCTCCAACGTTCAACATCGGAGTGGCAATCAACTATCAACCACTTACTCTCCTCAAACTCATCCCCTGGCGACTGGCCAGCCATCGGTGGCCGGCCGGCCGAGCTTCGATCCCTGAAGATGGCTTTCGGGCATGCGCACCGGCCCACCTGAACGGGTGCGCACGCGTTTCGTCTTCGCCACCAAGTCCCCTGCTTGCAGGGCGGTGGGCACGCGCCGGACGGCGCGTTACTTCAGCACCGTCAGGTGATACGTCACTTCCAGGGCCCAGGGGTTGCCGTACCAAAAAGATTGAGCGGAGAACTGGATCGTGTGTATGCCAGGCGCCAGCGGAGCCAGCATCAGGTAGATGCCGTCGTCCACGCAAGGTCCGTAGATCCCCGGCTCCGTCAGCCCATAAGGCGCAAAGACGTTGTCCGCGGGTAGTGCGACCATGTATTCTCCTCCGTCCGGTGTTTGGCACCGATAATCGGCGAGGTTCACCACCTCGACGCCGTCAATCTGGCAACTAAGGTCGTACGCGTCGTTAATGAACGGCGCAATGGCTGCCCGGGCAGCAATCTCCTGCTCCTCCGACCAGGGATAGTCTCCCAACTCCGGGAGATTGACCCACACCGTATCGATTATCGGGAAGAACAATGCCTTGCCAGCAGGGATGGTGACGGTCCGTTCCGCGTTCGCGTCGCCAAACGTGCCGGCCAGGAACCAGACGGGGCCCGATTGCCCGAGGGCGGCTAATTCACCCGTAGGATCGGTCACAGGGCTAGCCGCCAGGGGATACGTGTAGGCCCACTGCCACCATTGGCCACTCCATTGCCCGTAGGTCATGCCGTACGGGCTGGAGTGAATGGGGAGGACCCTCGGATTCGGATTACCCGCCAGCGCGAGACTCGTCGCCAGCGCTAACATCAGCGCCAAGGCGCCGATTGATTTTACTGCATTTGTACTCTTCATGACTTTCCTTTCATTTGTGGCTCAAGCGCGCCTGGCGCCTGAACCGGGTTATCTTGTTTCCTTCCACCGCTCCAACGTTCAGCGCTGGAGCGGTGAAACAATCAGCCGTCAGCACTCAGGGAACTACCCCTGCCTCCCCGATTACTAAGGGAGCACCGTGACGATCCAGGTGTTGTCATAAATCAAACCGTATCCATCAGGGAAGAGAGGATAGTCACCGGGCAAGATGAGGTACGGCTCATACAGTTGGATCACGTGCACACCCGGTGTCAGCGGCAGGACTACGCACCCGACGCCTTGGTAGAAGACCGCGGCCACGGAGCCGTATGAACTCGGTTCGGGATACACGACGATCGGATCGAAGGAGGTCGGCGGGATGTAGAACGCCGCCTTGTTGGCATCTGAGATAACGGTCTTGCCGTCAATCGTGAGGGTAACGGAAACGTCGCGGAGAGCGACCGCGTTATCCATCGGCGGGTCATCGGGCCAACCGGGATCCGGTTGTGCGTACCTCTCGCCCACCCACGCGAACTCCGGCAGGACGAAGGGAGTTCCGGCGGGAAGGCTGATCTCCAGCTCGCCTTTCAGATAGGCGGGGTCCTCGGGCGTCCAGGAGCCGTAGAGCTGTTCGCTGGACGGGAGAGGCATAAGCTGGACTGGCCCCACCTTGCTCTGCTCGAGGTCGGCTCCGCTGTAGTACCACCGCCAATATATGCCCATCCATTCCGTCAGGCTTTTGCCGTAGGCCTTCGAATTCGGCGGAGCGACCTGTGGATTGCCCGCCAGCGCAAGATTTGCGGCCATGGCTAAGACCAGCACCACGGCCCCGATTGATTTTACTGTGTATTTACTTCTCATGGTATTTCTTTTCCTTTGTGTTTGTGGCCCAAGCGCGCCTGGCGCCGGAGCCGGGTTATCTTGTTTCCTTTCACCGCTCCAACGTTCCGCGCTGGAGCGGCAATCAACATTCTGCAATCAACCATCAACCACTGCTCTCCACTAACTGCGCCCCTGCCGGCCCTCCACTTAAGTGCCGGCCGGTCGCGCTCCAGTCCCTAAATCAAACTCCAGCGGCGCCGCATTCGGGACTCCCACCACGCGGCAGGACGACTAGGCGTGCCGGCGGTGGCTGGGGTCCTTTTCCTTTCCACTGCGCCTCGCACGATTCCTGTTCCAACCGAGCTGTACGTGCCCCGAACGAGGATACTTTGTCTGGTCCCGCTAAACCAAGGCGAGCCAATATTGTTGTCTTTATGCGAACGGCATTTCGGCTCAGCTCTCGCAGTTGTCGCAGCGTGCAGCCAGCCGACTGCTTAAGGCTGTGACAGAAGCTGGCCGTGTCCGCGAACCCGACCAAGTGAGAGATCAGCCTTGGCCGGCACCCCTGCGCGGGCCAGTTGTCGGATCTCCTCGTCCCTGAGCCGGGCCAGCCACGCGTGCGGTGTGAGCGCAAACCGTCGGTGGCAAAAGAGTTCCAGCCAGCGGCACGAACACCCCAATTCGCAGGCCATGCTCTTGACACGATACCCGGAGTGCTGCGCCAAGGTTGCTAGGTCCTTGCTCTGCGACATCGGCCGACCGTGTGGAGAGTACTCTAATACCCTAGCCATAGCTGTTCCTCCCTATTGCCTGCGTCCTGTTCCTCCGCTCGCGGCCGTTCTGGATGTGCATAAGCGTATGGCCCTGATCCCGATCTGAAGTCCAGGGACTGCTTACCGCTACCGGGGCTCGTTGGCACAATCACCGTCACCGTCTGCATCTCCGACTGGTTGCCGGAGGCATCCGTCGCGTGCACCTCGATGGAGTAAATGCGGGAGTCGCCACCGCCCGAAAGATGGAAACTCGCTGTTGCTGTCCTACCAATAATGGGGCCGTCGTACGCTCCCGGTCGTGCGGTCAAGGAGGCACTGCCGGTCCGGGGGGCCAACGGGCAATATGCGAGCGTGGCTGTGCCGAGATTTGTGCCGGGATAGCTCTGAATGTAGAATCGCCGATCCAGAAAATCGCCACCGTGACCACCGAATAGACAGGAGAAAATAGTCTGAGCCTTTGCCCTGTTCGCGCAAAGTGAGAGCAAGGCCGATAGCGCTGCGGTCGCCGCTAGGGTAGGAGTCTTCACGACATGACCCACTTTACAGGAATTCCAAGAAAGCTGTATCCGGTCTACGGCTGATTCTTTCTCAGCAAGAGGCTGAGGTCGGATCAGCACAATGCTGATGCCGTGTAAGGAAAAGGACTAGGGCCCACAGCGGCCTTGAAGCCCGACTGCCCACGAGTCCGATTCAGAATCTCGCCCTTGCGCCTCTGCCGGACGATTGCAGGCCTAATTGTGAGGCCAGCCGGCGTTCACCGGCTGGCGATTGCTAACCCTGATTTGAGGCTCGCCCCTGTGGGGCTCTCCCAAAAAGGCCCAGCCGGTCACGACTGCGCCCGGTGAGCCACAATGTTATCCCGCCGCTTCCGGCGGTGAGGGCGGGATCACCGCAACAGCGGTCGATTAGAGCCCAACTGAACGGCAGTCGAGTACCGCTTCGATGCGTGTCGCTTCCTGGATCAGCAGGTTGGCCTGCGCTTCCGTAATCTGCTGCTTTGCCGCCTGGGCCGAGACCTCGTGGATGAAGAGCTTCAGATTGCCGCAGGTTGCATTGATATTTCCACGACTCAATGCCGCTTGGGCCGCCTGGAGCTTTACAAGGAGGCTGTTCTCGGTCCCGGGGCTGAGGGCGAGGCTTTGCACCAAGGCGATCAGGTCGGTGATCTGTTCAGCGGCGCCCTTCACCCTCACAGTGAAGCCGTTCGTGGTCAGGTTGCCTGCCGCATCCATCGCAGCGCAGAAGACCGCGGTGACTCCGATCGGAAACACACTTCCCGAAGGCGGATTACAAACCAAGTCAGCCGCGCAATTATCAGTCGCAGTTACGCTATAGTTGACTTGTGCTCCTGCCGGGGAGGTCGCCGGCACGGTAATGTCAGCCGGCGGCGTGATTGTCGGCGGTTCAGTGTCCACCACCGTCACGGTGAAACTGCACGTGGCCACGTCACCAAACTGAAACGTGTTGACCGTCGCACCTACCGGGAAGGTCGAGCCGCTCGGCAACCCGGCTGTTTGCGTCCCGGGGGCGGCGTAGGTCACCTGCGCGCCGCAGATCCCTGCGTCATTGTTAACCGTGATGTCCTCCGGACAGGCAGAATCGGTGAATTGAACCCCGTCATACCAGGCGTTGCCCGCCGAGGTGCCTCCACCCAAGCCCAAAGCAATTGAATCCCAAGTCGCCGCGTTCGCCCCGGTGATTCTTCGTCCGAACACATTGTCAACATAGAAATCTATGGTCGTATTGTCCGGTTCTCGCACGATGGTAAACTCATGCCAGCCCACAGACCTCTTGACCGCGCCAGGGGCGTTCAAGTTAAACCAGCCGACGGCGGCGCCAACTGTCACTCGTCCCTGGTAATACTGGCCGCTCCAGATTTCGCCGGGCATAGTCACACCATTGTATTTTCCAATTCCCAGGCATTGCTGCAAATACCCCTGGCCAAGCCCGGAACCGGTGTAGGCATAAACCTGAGCTATCGCCCGCGTCGTCACGCCGTTGTCATAAATCCAAACGGTAGCCCTGCTGGGACCGTTCAGCTCGAAGCCGAGATTAAGATATATTCGACTCGCCGAAGAAGTGCTGAGGGCGCTACAGGTGCCGCCCGGTGAAGGAACAGCATTCATCATGCTGTCGATAGTGAAGTAAGGCCCTGCGGACCACTGCCAATTGGCCAAACCGGTTTCGAAGTCGTCCTCAAAAACAACCACCGCCTTCGCGCTCCCGGCGCCGATGGCGAACAACGCTACCGTCATCAGAAGCAACCTTTTCATAGTCGCCCTGACCGTGATTTGCTTTCCTAATTCTACTGCATTTTCAACTCTCATGTTCTTTCCTTTCCTTTGTGGCTCAAGCGCGCCTGGCGCCCGAGCCGGGTTATCTTGTTTCCTTTCCCCGCTCCAACGTTCCGCGCTGGAGCGGCAATCAACATTTTGCCATCAACCATCAACCACTTGCTCTCCACTGAGGTCGTTTTCCTTCTACTGCGCCTCGCCTGGTTCTTGTTCCATTTGTCCGTATGTACGTGCCCCGAACGAGGATACTTTGTCTGGTCCCGATTAACCGAGGCGAGCCAGGATTGTTGTCTTTATGCGAACGCTCGTTTCGGCTCAGCGCTCGCAGTTGTCGCAGCGTGCAGCCAGCCGACCGCTTGAGGCTGTGACAGAAGCTGGCCGTGTCGGCGAACCCGACCAATTCAGAGATCGCCTTGGCCGGCATCCCCGCGCGGGCCAGTTGTTGGATCTCCTCGTCCCTGAGCCGGGCCAGCCACGCGTGCGGCGTGAGCGCAAACCGCCTGTAGCTAGAGCGTTCGGCCCAGCGGCACGAGTACCCCAATTCGCAGGCCATACCTTTCACCCGATACCCCGCTGTGCTCAAGATGGCCCCAGCACGCGTCGAGAAACACGCCCCATGCCCCGCGCCGTTTCCGATCTGAATCCTTGGGACTACCTACTTCTACCCGGGCTCTTGGGCACAGTCACTGTCACTGTCTGCACCTCGGACTGGTTCCCGGAGGCATCCGTCGCCTGCACGTGGATGAAGTAAATGCGGGCATTGCCACTGCCCGAGCGTTCCGCCCGCAAATAAACCGTGTCTGCGTCAGCGATGCTCCAGTCCGGCGACGTGTTCCCGGCCCCCCGAGCGTTCGCCGGTTCGTTGCACTGAACGCCGATGATGCTCCAAGCCGCTGGCCCGGCTGCGTCACTGACAGAGGCGCGGAGGGTCACCCGTACCAGCTTGTGATTGGGTGGCCACAGGACAGTCGGAGCGGCTACCACCTGACTGAGCACCGGTGGGGCGGTATCCACCACCGTAACGCTGGTGGTGCAGGAGGCTACGTTGGTCCCGTCAGTCACGCCAAGGGCGAGGATGTTTGTTCCAAGGGGGAAGAAGCCCGAGATGGAAACATTGGTCACCGCGCCGGGAGAACTGGTCGGCACCAAATTGGTCTGAATCGCCGTCCCGTTTAAGGTCCACACCACCGTCATGGCATCTCCCTCGGGGTCGGACACGACGGCGGTCAGGTTCGTAGAGGTGCCGCACTCCACCACTGTAGCCGGCGGGCAAGTCACTGCGGGTGCCGCGTTGGCCCTGGCAAGGAAGTGTGCTTGGATCCTTGCGGTGCTCAGCGCATGGTCGTAAACCGCTACCTCGTCAATGACGCCCCAAAAGTCTGCCTGCGGGAAGGGATCCCGGCTATTGTATCCGGCCGAGGCAGCGATTTCCCAGCGGCCGGACGAGAAATTGAAACCCCCGTATGTTAACGGGCCTGTCGGAGTCCCTTCCAGATAGTAGGTTCCAGCCTCTTGGTTGCCATTGACAAACAACGCGATCGGCGCATTGGATGCCGCCGTGCCTACAACATAATACCATTGTCCGGCTTGCACAGCCGTGGTTCCGACGAATCCCTTTGCGCTGCCGTCGTAGGCGTAGTTACTAAAGCGGAACTGCCCACCCCCTAAGTCCACGATCCGCAAGTTCATTTCCCAACATATATTGGGATTGTCACAACCGGTGTGCACCACGATTCCCTGCCCTCGAAGCACCTGCGGCTTCACCCACGCTTCGAGAGTATATGCCCTGTAGTTTCTAGGGCCATCAACGGCGCGCGTAGAGCCCCCTGAGCCGCTGAACGAGACGGCCGTGCCGGGTATGCCCGGCACCCCGTCCACCCCTAGCGTCATTCCGTTCGTGTTCCGGTAGGTTCCGTCGAGCGCCGACCCGCCGGCGGCTCCTGGACAATTGGACGCAATAATTGAGCCGGGGATTTCATTTAGCCGCCAATAGCCTCGTGGACTGTCAGCGAGTACCGCATTACGGTAGGCATCACTAGCCGACACGGCGGCGCCTGCTGCCGCAAAAAGCAGGGCACAAGCAGTATGGGCTCGAGGTGTGAGCGTGCGTATGTGCCTTATCGCCGGCCTGAGGCTAATGGCGAAGACACGCCATACTATACTTCGAATGTTTTTCATAGAGTTCACTTGTTTGAATTGACTAGTAATTCTCATCGTATTTCCTTTTCTTTGTGGCTCCGGCGCTTGTGGCGGCCGAATCCGAATCTTGGGGACTACTTCCCTCTACCCGGGCTCTTGGGCACGGTCACCGTCACCGTCTGCACCTCCGACTGGTTGCCGGCGGCATCCGTCGCCTGCACCTGGATGAAGTAAATGCGGGCATTGCCACTGCCCGAGCGTTCCGCCCGCAAGAAGACCGTATCTGCGTCAGTGATGCTCCAGTCCGGCGACGTGTTCCCGTCACCCCGAGCGTTCGCAGGTTCATTGCACTGAACGCCGCTGATGCTCCAAGTCGCTGGCCCGCCCAGGTCACTGACAGAGGCGCGGAGGGTTACCCTGACCAGCTTGTGATTCGGCGGCCACAGGACAGTCGGAGAGGCTACCACCTGACTGAGCACCGGGGGCGTGGTATCCACCACCGTAACGCTGGTGGTGCAGGAGGCCGCGTTGGTCCCGTCGGTCACGCCGACGGCGAGGATGTTTGTCCCAAGGGGGAACCAACCGGAGAGGGTAATGTTGGTCACGGTGCCGGGAGAACTGGCCGGCACCAGGTTAGTCTGAACAGCCGTCCCGTTCAACGTCCACACCACCGCCATCGCATTTCCCTCTGGATCGGAAACCTGTGCTGCCAGTTCTGCCTCCGCGCCGCATTCCACCACCGTCGCTGGCGGACAAGTCAGCGTCGGCGGCGCGTTAGTTGCTACCAGCGCTCGGACCTGTGTGACGATGATACCAATACTGGCGCGGCGCCATAAGTCCAGAGGCGGCGATGTCCCCTCCGTTTCGACGATTCCGGGGCAAGTGCCGACGCCCACATCGTAATACAACGATGGTCCGCTGAGTGGCACCTGCGCGAAGGTTACGACACCGCCCAAAGGCACGGGCGCGCCCCCGAAATCGTATGTCACCCTTGTCTGGTTATTGACGCTGCCCGAGAGATCGAAACTAGCCGTTGCTGTGCTGCCAATAATGGGGCCGTTGTACGCTCCAAGTCGTGCCGTCAACGAGGCACTGCCGGTCCCAGGGGTAAACGAGCAATATGCGAGCGTGACTGTGCCGAGGTTTGTGCCGGGATAGCTCTGAATGTAGAATCCCCGATCCAAGAGATCGCCACCGCGACCACTGAATGGACAGGAGAAAATAACCTCAGCCTTTGCCCAGTTCGCGCAAAGTATTAATGAGGCCGACAGCGCTGCAGTCGCCCTCCCCGCAATTCGCCTTTTTGATGTTACTGCATTTGAACTTCTCATGGTCTTTCCTTTCCTTTGTGGCTCAGGTGCGCCTGTCGCCGGAGCCGGGTTATCTTGTTTCCTTCAATTGAGTCTCGCATGGTTCCTGTTCCGATTGTGCTAGGCATGCCCCGAACTAAAATACTTTGCCTGGGCCCGATAAACCGAGGCGAGCCAGCATTGTTGTCTTTATGCGAACAGCCATTCTGGCTCAGCTCCCGCAATTGTCGCAGGGTGCGGCCGGCCGACCGCTTGAGGCTGTGACAGAAGCTGGCCGCGTCCGCGAACCCGACCAGGTGAGAGATCAGCTTGGCTGGCACCCCCGCGCGGGCCAGTTGCCGGATCTCCTCGTCTCTGAGCCGGGCCAGCCACGCATGGGGTGTGAGTGCAAACTGTTTCTGGCAGAAGAACTCCAGCCAGCGGCACGAGCATCCCAATTCGGAGGCCATGCCTTTGACCCGATACCCTGAATGTCGCGCCACGGTGGCCAGGTCCAGGATTTGGCGCATCGGCCCAGGTTCGCCATCCCTGGGAGCTTGAACTGACTCCACAGGAACAAACGGAGGCGACACAGAGGCCCCTTGCCCGCCGTTGGTTGCCCTCAATTCAAAGTCGTGCATGGCCCACCTCAGTCTCCGACCAGGACGCGGTAGAACTTCCGGGGCGCCGATGGCGTCAGTGTGCAGGGAGAGGCGCCGCGTTGGTGGTCCAGGGACCGGCCAGATTGTCCGCTTCCAACAGCGTGCCGAGCGGCCAACTCACTTCGAGCTGGTTTGGAGCGAGCAGGCGGGCGTTGATCAGCACGGCCAGCCCATCCGCGCCGACGGCATAGAGCTCCTCAATCTGGGCCGGGGTGAGGGAATGCGTGAAGATGGCTACCTCATCAATCACGCCGTTGAAGGTGCGGCTCGGGTTATCGCACCCGTCGTCACCAATCCGCCAGTTATTGCCGAAGACATCCATGGTGTGGGGGATAGCGTTGGTCGCGGAAAGCAGGCCATTGGTGTTGTACAGATACAGAGTGGCCTTGTCCGGCTCGATTACCACGGCCACGAACGACCACTGGTTCGTGGGGATTACCAGACCTGAGCTGTAAGTCAACGTGCTGTTTTCGTTCCAGGTATAGGCGAGCATTTGTTGGTGGTTGTAACCCAAACCGCCCTCGCCGCCGATGCGGGTCATCACCAGACCACACCAGCTCGGACTGCACGCCCATCCGGGTTGATCCAGGCGGTGAACGTGACGGTATTGGTGCTCAGAGGGACCAAAGGGCGCCGACACCCAGGAATTGTCCAGGCCGCCGATGGTTTGCACGGCGGTGTTGTTCGTTTCGAAGCCCCTGAAATGGAGGGTCCTGAACGCCGGGAATGCCCATAATGGCGGCGTCCGGTAGGTGCCGTTGAATCCGCCCGAGTAATCAAAGCGCGGTGGCGCCGTTGGTCTCGTTGAGGCGATAGTAGGCCAGCGGATTGAGGCTTAGGACGGCTGTTTCGTATCCCTTGCTGCTGGGGACGCTGACGACCAGCGGATGAAACAGCGCTGGTGACAGCGCCCAGCGTGTTGGTGACGACGAGGGTATAGTCGCCGGCATTCGCCGCCGTGGTGTTGGTGATGGTTAGCGTTTGGGTCGCTGTCCCCCAAACATTGCTTCCGTCGGCCAAGCCACTCCGTCCTTCTGCCACTGGAAATGCAGCGGCAGACTGCTGAGCGGCGCCAACGGTGATGGGCCGCGCGTCTCGACTGGCGTAAACGGCTTGGGCCGGCGGCACCGGCGTCGTAATCTGGGGCGGGATGGTCGCTGCCCGGAACCGGCCGCGTATAGTTGCGCAAGCTCGAGTCGCGCTAAAGCGACCGGTTGAAAACCGCGACCTCGTCAATGAAGCCGTAAAGACACGCCCGTCGAAAGGCCAGTCATCGCCGATCGAGCTGGTGCCGTCGAACGCCGCGAGGGCACTTGGTCGAGCGGGATTGACCGCACAAGCCTGCCCGAGTCGGCATTGAACGCAGTACATCGTGGCCTTAGCCGGTGTCGACGGACCAGCGCGACGAATGGACCAAGTCCGATTCGGGAACGGTCATCCCGGAATGGAAAGCCCAGGGTCGAGTCATTGTTCCAATTATAAGCCAGGCGTTGAGCACTGTCGCATCGAATGCAAACACCCGCGATGGTCGATCCTACGCGCATGCAGAAGACCGCAGCGTTCGGAGCCTGAAAGTCCCTCCGGATAGACCCAGGCCACGATGGTCAGGGTGTTGGTATTGAGGTTCAACGGGGGAAGCGGTATCGAGCACTGGGGCGTGGCGTTAAAACCGGCGGCCAGGTTGCCGCTGTCGAAGCCCGGGAAATCCGGCGGCTGCGGGCCAGGGATGCCGTTAAAGCCGTTCTGAGCCGCCGTTCCGTAGGCCCCGTTCAGGCCGCCGACGAAATCATAAGCCGGAGCGTTGGTGGCCGGGTCGCCAGTGTCGTTCAACCCCAGTAGGCGATAGGGTGGTTCGTAACCACGACTTCGGCAAACGAGCCGGCTGCTGGCGGCGCTAACACCGTCAGGCTCACAACACTGCTGGTGACGGCTCCGACGCTATTGGTCACGACCAGCGCGTAAGAGCTGGCGTCGCTCGGCGCCGACATTGCGGATAATCAGGGTGTTGGTGCCTGAGCCGGTGATGTTGCCACCGTCCGAGAGATTGACTCCGTTCGTTTGCCACTGAAAGTGGAGCGGGGGAGTGCCGCCCACAGCGGCGCTGAACACCGCAGTGCTCCCCAGATAGAGGATTTTCGGCGATGGCTGCGTCCTGAAGGAGGGCGGCTGCGGCGCGGTCGTCAAGCTGAGGACAAACGCCGCGTCCCACCCGTTGCTGGTGCCCAGATTCATGGCCCCGCCAGCGTTGGGATCAGCGCCACCGAGCCTCCGGGGTAAGGATCGTTATTGGTGACTCCGAGGGCCTCCCAGCCCCGGGCCGCCGGTGAGTCCAAAGCTATAGGCATATTGGGTGTTGGGGCTCAGGAACACAGCGAGATTGGTCCACTGCACCCAATTGCCTTCCGCCGCCAGGCTGAAGTCTTCCGCGTCATACGTGGTCAGAGAGCGTGGCGGTGTTCCCTGAAACCGAGTAAATCCGCAGGGCGAATGGGTTCGGGAAAACATAGTAGTAGCCGTCGCCTGCGGTTTTGATGTAGAGGCTGGTCATCGTGTAGCCGCCGGGATTGCCGCCGGTGGTGAAGGTTTGGCCCGGGGGGCTCCCGTTATTCCAGTAATAATTGAGGCCGCCCGGATTGGTCGCCCAATAGGCGTTCAGTTGGGCGATGTCCGTCGGTCCTGGAGTGGGAGGGCTTGGCCCGTAATCCAGGAGCATGACTTGCGCCTGGAGGACAGTGCTGCTAAAGGCCAAAGCCAGCGCAGCCAATAGCGCCCACGCCGCCGGCCCAAGCCAGCCGCCAGGGCGCGCACAACTCACACTGCTACCTGATATCTTGATCCTTTTCATAGGTCATTCCTGTTATCTGTTGCCTTCAACAGGGCCGCCACACAGAAGCAAACAAAGGGAACGAAGGTCCGCCCGTCCCCGCTTCGTTTCCTTCGTTGCCTCTGTGAGAACCGCATGGCCCCACCTCAGTTTCCCACCCCCACGCGGTAGAACACCGGCGTCAGACGCGCGGCGTTGGTGTCGGTGTAAGTCGTGGTGCCGGCCTGGCCCGGGAGGTTGGTCGCCACCAACTCGAACAGCGGCGATGCTCGCAAATTCGTGCTGCGCAGCAGGTGGTAGGTGACCCCGGCGACGCTTTGCCAGGTCACGGTCACGTTGGCCCCGGCCGGCGACGCGGACACCAGGCGCAGCGCCGAAAGGGCGTTGATGGGGCAGGTCCGGCAGCACCACTCCTGCCAGTTGTTGTGGCCATCGCCGTCGCAATCCAGGCAATCGGCCGAGCCGTCAGTGGGCAGGCCGTATTGCTGAAGCCAGGCGTGGAACGGATCAAGGAATTGGAATTCATAGGCGCCAACGTCCACAGCCGCGCCACTGATGCGCGGGTTGCCATCCAGGTCGGTGACGCCGGGCGCGTAGGTGTTGAGGCCAGCGTTGACGCAGGGGGAGTTGGATTGGAGACCCAGGTTGCCGCCGGCGTAATCCACGAACAGCGGTTCACTGGTGATGTTGCCGACGCCGCCCGGCCAGGGCGTCGTGCAACAGTAATTGAGGGTGGCCAAATAGAAGTTAACATCATACGACGCCGTATTGTAGTACACGATGCAGTTGTTCAACGTGCCACTCCAGACCCCGCCGCCGTAATAGGACGAATTGCCGGTCAAGGTGCAATTGTTCAGGGTGCACCACGCCGCGCCGCCGCCCATCGAGCCCGCCGCGTTGCCGGTGATCGTGCAGTTGTTCACGGTGGAAGTGCCAACGCCGCCGCCCGAGCCGTCGCGCGCCCAGTTATCGGACACGGTGCAGCGGTTCAATATGCAGCGTGAGGCCCCGCCGTCAGCGCCCAAGGCGCCATTGCCGCGTCAGCGGTGCAGCGGTTCAGCGTGCCGCCATACGCCCCGCCCCCGTGCGAGTAGGCCGCGTTGAGAATAAGGACGCAGTTGGAAACCACCGCGGCATCCGATTCGCATCGCAGTCCGCCGCCGCTTTGCTCTTGTTCCCAATCTCCGTCCATTCGCGTGGCGCCGTTGGTCAAAGTGAACCCGGAGAGGCGGGCCCCATTGGCCAGATACACGCACCGGACCGCGCTGTCGCCGAAGGTCATGTCCGGATCCTGGTAGCCCTGGATGATGGTAACCTGCGGGCCGTTGACGCTGCGCACGGTGAGCGGCTTATCCACCGCCACGCGGTTCGTCATGGTGCCATAGACCGCTCGGCCGCCGGTGGCGTAGGTGCCGTTGGTCACCACGACCTCGTCGCCGGCGTCTGCCGCATCCACCGCGTCCTGAAGGACCACCGCCGCGGTGGCCCAGTTGGTGTAGGGTGGCGTGGGAGTGGCGCTATTGAGGTCCACGTAATGCACGGTCGGGAGGACAAAAAGCCGCGTCTCATCCACCGTCCCGCTGAAGCCGGTGCCGGAGAAGGTGACCCGGACGGAGTGCGAAGAGCCGGGCGGGAACGGGGTTACCTGCGAATAGGCGATGGTGGTGGTGCCGCCGCTCTTGCTGACCGTGGCGGCTTGGGAAGAGACGTTCGTGCCGTGGGCGATGATGGTCCCGCCGTCCAGTTGAACGGTGAGGGTGTTGGTGTCGGGCGTCGCGGCGCCCGAGTCCAGAATGGCGACGGTGAAGCCGTAGTAGTCGCGAAGGACCGGCCCTACTATCGGCGCCAGCGCCGGGATCGTCACAATGCGGAGGTTATCCAGGTGCTGGTTTTGGTTATAGCCGCCGGTGCGGCCGCCGAGGATCAACCGGCCCGGCGCAGGCGAGAACGGGACAATGAAATTCGTCAGTTGAGTCACTCCCTTATAGGCGACGTTGAGGAGGCCGTTGGTGGTGCATTCGACCCAGAGCGGCTGCCAGGTCAGGCCGGGCAGACCGGCGTAGTTCGCCCCGGTTTGCAGCGAATATGCAAAGTTCGGATCACTAGGGGCGAGGTTTACGAACGGCAGCGAGAGGTTCGTGACGATCGCGTTGTTCACCCGGATGGTCAGGCCGATGACGTCGCCAAAGCCGCTGTTCCACGCGTCGAGACAAACCGCCAGGCCCGTCTGCGTGCCTTCTTCGGGTTGGTTGGCCTCGCCGCCAGGACTGGCGGCCCAGCCAGTGCCGTTGCTGTTGACGAGAACCGGATCGTTCGCCGCCGCCAGGCAGATGCTGAAGCCATCGGCCGGGGAGTAACTGCCCGCGCCCATCCGGACATCGCAAGCGAACTGGAAGCCCTTCACGATGCGCCCGGAGTCGAAATCGGGGAAGATGATGGCCCCAAGCTGCCCTCCCACCGCGTCGGTGATCGCGAAGTAGCCGTTGGTGGAAGGATCGCCCGCCTCGGGATCGTAGGGGCTGCCGTCGTAAGGGTTCAGATAGCCGCCGCCGGCCGGGCCCTGGAAGATCGTCAGGCCATTGATCGAGTCGGGTGAGTTGAAGTAGTAGCTGTTGGTGCCCGCGTGGCTGATGCCGAGCATCGCGGCCACCGCGAAGACACCCGATACTGTTTCGAGCAGGCGTCGAACAGGGGACGCCGAGCCTGGAGTTGCATTTGTTTTCATAGAACTTGAGCTTTCATGCCATGTTGGCTTTCAACCTGGTACTACACGGAAATCGGGACACTCTTACAGGGATTCGTAGGGTACTTGCGGCGCTCTCGCCCACGCAACCCGCAGGGTTGGAAGAAGGGAGCCGGAGGTCGCCGGGGGGCTCGGGGGCGGCGACCTCCGGGCAACCGCGCAGGGAATAAGTTGCACCCCGGCGGGGGTGCCAGACATGGTGGGCGGGCCTTCATTGTCCGCGCAAGCGAAACAACTTTGCCCCGCCCGTGGCTTCAGCCGCCGCTACGTTCTGG
This sequence comes from uncultured Verrucomicrobiae bacterium, assembly GCA_963822005.1. Taxonomy (GTDB): domain Bacteria; phylum Verrucomicrobiota; class Verrucomicrobiia; order Limisphaerales; family UBA8199; genus PALSA-1440. The sequence goes on from CAWGGD010000035.1 coordinate 176,563, forward strand.
TCACCGATGACGAGAATCGAATCCTTGCAGCCACGCCAGTTCTGGTTCGTTCCGATGCACACCGAGTCTTCCAGCGTGAAACCTGGGGCATTCGTCGGCCACCAGATCAGGACGGAATGTCCGAAACCGGCGATCTGGAGTGGCGGTCCAACCAGCGGCTGCGTGCCAACAGGCGCTGTAGAAGTGACCCAGGCTGGCCCATTAACCAGCGTCCCGGTAAAGCCATGCCTACTGGCATCGGCAGCGGTGGGTCCATTCCCCTCGTCGAACTGCCAATAGCCCATCAAACCAGGGTCCGAGCCGGTCAGGCTTCGGTGCATGTTGGCCTGGATCTCCCAGGCGCTGCGGGCGGTGCTCCAAATCCGCACCTCGTCAATCTGCCCGTTCATCACCTCGACATAGCCCCCGCCAAACCCTGTATCACCAATCCGCAGTCGGTGGTTGGAATCGTACAAGAGGCCGTCGCTCGTACCGGTCGCGCCAAATCCCGCGAGGGAACCGTCCACATAGACGCTGTAAATGGTCGGTGACACAACACAGGCAATGTGGTGCCAATCGCCAGGTGAGTAGGAAAAGGCACGCGCCGAATGCGGTCAGGAACCACCAATTTCTGCCGTTGCCAAGGTCACCATGAATTAGGTGCCCAGAGTCCAACTTGAAATCGAAGCTGTATTCGTTCGGATAGCGCGAACCGATCAGCCCCAAGACGTTGGTGGGGTCGTTGGGATTGGCCCACAACTCCACAGTGAAGGTGCCGGTGAGCGAACCGGTGGTGGCGATGGAAACGTAGCCGCCGGCGCCGTCAAACAGCAGCGCCGAACCCGGGCCGCTGGGCTGCGCCGGACTGGATAGCGAAACCAGACAAACTGTCAGGGTAAACGGGATTCTTTTCACAAACATAAGCCGATTCGTTTTCATACTGTTTCGCCTTTCTACTGGGGACCACACGGAAATCGGGAAGTTATTACGGGGTTTCTAGCGGAGCGCTGACAAAGGGCGGCGAGGGGGTTGAACAGCGAAGGCGCGAAGCCGCGAAGGTGGGGGATGGAAGGTCCTTGGGCGACAAGGCCGGGGTGGTTGACTGCGAGATACAGCAGGGTGGGATAGGGTTACTCAACCTGAGCCGCCCGGGGGCGAAGACGCAAGCGACTCGAGTAGGTGCCACCATAATCGGCGGCCAGTTTCCGGAGGGTCCCTGTGCCCGCCAGTTTGTCAGGCGGCTCCCGCGCGCCCCCGTGTCTTTGGACACTATGCATGCGAATCTTCGCAGCCTGCGCAAATCCTCGATCTGCTCCCCCTGCTCATGTAACTCATTTAACCCATTTAACTTATGTGACTCTTTGGTTGCGGCTCCGCCGCGCGTGCCTCTCTGCGTTGAGACTCCTCCCCATACGGCTCCTACGGCGACACAACCCGGTAATAGCGGCTGGGGAACCTGGCGGCGTTCGGGTCCTCGAACTCGAATGTGCCGTCGCCGCGGTCCACCGCCACGCCGATCATCTCCCAATCCACCAGGTTCGTGGACGCTTCCAGCATGTACATCGGCCCGGTTCGGCCACGAATTCAATTGCGCTCGGCCATTGGGTTGATGCGCTACCGCAGCTAAACCGGCCGTGCGGCCGGCCCCCAGGATTAATGTTGCCGCCGCCCAACACATCCAGGATGTCCTGCGCCGACTGGATGAAAGCAGCCGCCAAGGCACGGGGTCTGAGGGCGCAACTTGGGCGCGCACCTTGTTCTGGAAGGCCTGCAACTGGTTGATCGCAGAGACCAGATTGCCCCGCTCAATGGAACTCAGCGCCGCACAAAGCGTGGCCACGAGCGGCCGTGCGCGCGGCCATCGCGCAGTCACTTCGGCAATCAATCTCTCCACCGCCTGAGCGGTCGTGATGACCTCGACGGTCACGGCGTTGGTGGCTGACAATATCCCGTCGTTGACCACCAAGAAGGATCGGGTGCGCGCCGACCGGCAAGACTGCACGCGGCCACGACGCCGCTGGCTAAGAGACTTGCGGGTTGAGCGTTGAGCGTTCAGACCAGTGGTATTGCAACGGGTCGCCATCGGGATCGGACGAGCGTGTGCCATCCAGGACCACCAGGGCATTCGTGCCGTTAGCCGAGATGACCACCGGCTTGGTGGCCCTGGCATCGGCCACCGGTAGCTGATCTGCCGGCGCGTCTGGCGTTGTAGATCGCCCGAGGACGTCGGCGTCGGGAGAGCGGATGTAAACGCGGACCGCAAACAGCGGCCGCGCAATCGTCCACTCGCGGCACGTTGCTGGTCGCTGCGTCCAGACGATTCGCTCGGCGAGCTGTAGCAAATCGGAGAGTGGGGCGTGGGCAACGGAAACTCGGCCCAGAAACCTCGGCGCCAGTGATTAGTCGCGACTGGCTGGCGGCCAAGTGGACAGTATTCGACTCAGCCGAGTGGCCCCGAAAGGCGCCCGTCCTGACAACTGGAGTAGAAGAAATCAGTCGGCCGTACGGCGTAGTCAAGGTATATGTCTGGATGTAAGGGCCGAAAGTCGGTAGCCGAAAGTAAGTTCTGTAGTGGAGCGGGAACTCATCTACGCGCAGACCCACAGGAGCGTCGAGGCAGGTTCTGTTGCCCATCGTGACGCATCTCGCGCGTACAAATTCGTCCCTCCATAAGCTGAAAGCCGACCGACTCGCGGCGGTCGACGGCGTCCCGTTCGCCGAGACGCCGGGACCGACATGACGAGGTCAGCCGCACGCCGCCCGCCGCCGAGCGACATGCACACCGGGGGACAGGCGACCGGTCGGCGTGAGGGTGACCTCAGACCGGTTAGCGAGGTTGCGCTGCGTGTTCGCTAGGACCACTACGTGTAGCTCCCCTCGTCTCCCGAGCAACTTGCACGTTCGCACAGAGGTCATCGCGCCGGAGTGTTCCCGCCATCCACCAAGCCCCGCCGTTTAAGTGCCATCGGAAGCTGAGCGGTTCGGTGCCCCCTGCGACCACTGAGAAGGTCGGCGGTCGTCCCGTCCTTGCGTCGGCTGGCCGGCTGGCGGTGATGACCGGATCCAGGACGGCCAAGTTGGCTACCAGGCTGGTCGCACTACCGAGGGCGTTGCTGACGGATGACCGAATACCCTCCGGCGTCGCCCCCAGCACATTACTCAATGTTAAGGTCGCAGTGTGCGTGCCCGAAATGGTTCCTCCGTCGCTCAGGTTCACCCCGCCTCTAAGCCACTGGTAACTCAACGGGGGCGTGCCGCTGGCCACCAGGCTGAAGAGGGCCACGGTGCCCGCGTTGTTGGTCCGGCTGGCGGGCTGGCTGAGGATGGTCGGCGCATTGTCGACACACTTGCCGGCGCTGCTGGCCAACCAGATGGCAGCGATTTCCCCCCCAGTCAGGGACCGATCGTAAATGGAGACTTCGTCAAGCAACCCGCAGTAAATCCCGTAAGAGGGGACGCGAGGGCTGCCGCCGAGGAAGGTGGAAGGATACACCATGGCACGCTGGCTGGTCAGCCCGGTGCGCACCAGTGACCCATTCACGTATAGCCGAGGCTGCTTGTTTACGTAAACCACAGCAACGTGCGTCCAGCCTGATACGGGCGCATTCCAAACCAGCAGGGAAGGGAGGTAGTAGTCCGCATGCTCGAATACGCTGATCCCATTGGTGCCAACAGAAACTCCGGCGCCAGCTTGCGACCCATATCCCCCCCAACTGGGGTAAACGGCATACCGCTGGCCACCTGCACCGGCCGCGCCACCGGTGCTTTCAAAAGTGCTCGCGCGCGAAGCCGCCGGGTTGGCCCAGAACTCGATGGTGAAGTTGTCTTGCACGTTCGTCAGGCCGCCTTCGATGCAACTGTAACAGCTTGCTGTGCCGGCGATTAGCACACCGGAACTGGTGCCATCGAAACTGAACGCAGCGCCCACCAAGCCGCCAGCGAAACTGGCATTCCCCCAAAGAGTGCCATGATTTGTGCTGGCAATGTCCATGGCATGGCCATCGCCAGTCCACCAACCGGCTAGGCCGGGTGGCGGAGTCACGCAGGGCGTCAGCGGGTTCACCGTCAGGACCGCCACCGCGCTGGTCACGCTGCCATACCGGTTGCTCACGACCGCGGTGTAGTTGCCGGCATCGGCCTCTTGCAGGTTGGTAAGCGTCAGCGACGAGCCGGTGCCTTGGGCCAGCACTACACTGTCCTTCCACCACTGGTAGCGCAGCGGTGCGGTGCCCGCCGCGCTCATGCTGAACATCGCGCTCTGGCCCAGTCTCCGGTTCTGGTTGACCGGTTGAACGAGAATCACCGGGTCAATCACCGTGAGCGTCGCCACCTGGCTGGTCACACTGCCAAAGGCATTGCTGATGAGGACCGAATACCCGCCGGCATCGCCGCCCAGCACGTTGCTCAACGTCAAGGTCGCGGTGTGTACGCCTGAAACGTTCCCTCCATCGCTGAGGCTCGCCTCGTCTTTGCGCCACTCGTAACTCAATGGGGGCATGCCGCCAGCCAACACCCTGAAGGTGGCAGCCGTCGCCGCGTTGTTGGTCCGGCTGGCAGGCTGGCTGAGGATGGTAGGTGGCGTATTTGAGCCGACACTCGTTGCCGTTACTGTCACCGTTAACATTCCAACGTTGTTGGCGTTTCCCCCCCCGATTCCCCCAAAGTCGAAAAGGCCCAGGTAGAGCTTGTCGGCTCCCGCCGGGACCGTGAAGCTCTGCAGTTGACCGATTCCGCGACCTGTCAAGCCGTCTCCAATAAAGAACACCTGCTGCACCAGCGGGGAAAGCGCCGCAAATGATTTCTCTTCCTCGGTTACGAATCGCAGAGTAGATGGGCGCGGCAGCGTCGCGTGCGACACCAGAAAGACACCTGCCAAACAGCAGTAGGTGCTCTCCAGCCCACTCAAGTCAAAAACGGGAGGCGCCGAACACAAATTCGTTTCTCCATCCGGGTCCACCAGTGGATAGGCATTGGTATGCGGGTCGCGGCTGGTTGCGCCGGTGGCAAGTATCGCCAGTGACACGGCCCCTGGGAAATAAGACAGATCAATTGCCACCGGCGAATTGATGGGTGCCACATCTCCATACAAGGAAGTGCCGTCCGGTTGACCAGCCAGCAAAATGCCGGCTACCCCGGGAACGGTCACATTCGTTGACTGCGCGGCCGAAAAGTGAGTAGTTGCAAAGGTCAAGAATCCGCAGGCCAGGGCCAGCCCGAGCCGGCTTGCTGTGCTTTGTCTTGTTTTCATAACGATTCCTTTTCTTTCGCTAGTTATTCGTCTTCTACTGGGTACTACACGGAAATCGGGAAGTTATTACGGGGTTTCTGACGGGGTGGGGCTTGTCAGGTAGGGACGTTTCGCCGAAAAGTCCGCACTGGCCCAAACACGGACGTTTCGGCGAAACGTCCCTAGCACGCTGGGTGAAATCGGGAGTGTGATGCAGCGTTGGGGCTGGGGTAGTTGAACAGCGGAGGCGCCAAGGCGCGAAGGCGGAGCGGGAAGATGGGCAGCAGCAGCCATTTAACCACCTCCAGGTGGAGAAGGGCCACGGATGGACCCCGCGGTGCGGGGCCTGGCGGCAGGCAATTCCCAGTCAATCCCGAGAGCTTTGAGCCGCGCCCGCACAGTGGCCAGGTCCCAGACGGTGATCTGTTCTTCGACGCCGCAAATGGCGAGGTGCGAGCCGGCGGGTTCAAACGCCAGGTCATAGATCGGGCTTTCCTGCCGCGGCAATTTGAGCAGTTCGACGCCCGTCAGCGCGTCCCAGAGGGTGACCTGCGCGTGCTCGCCACCCGAGGCCAACAGGCGTCCGTCAGCGCTGAAAGCCAGCGCATCCGCATTTCCCGGCCCCGCTTCCACCGTCGCGAGCAAGGTGAGAGCCGGCAAGGCAAAGAACTGAATGGCGCCCTGGTCGCTGCCGACGGCCAGCCGGCTTTGGGCAGGAGAAACGGTGAGGGCGGTCAGTTTGTCGGCGGCTTCGGCCTGAGCGATGATCTGGCCGGTCCGGCAGTCGCCGAGCTGGAGGTGACCGCTGCGATGCGCCATCACGAGGTGAGCTGGGATTGAAGAACTGGAGCCCCATCACGGGGGCATTGGTATGCTGCCAGCGTTGTTCGCTGCCGCCGGTGGCGCAGTCGCGCACGACGGTCACTCCCGCGTTGTCGCCCGAGGCGAGCAGCTTGCCCGACGGATCGAAGGCGACACAGCCCGCCTCGATGTCGTGGCCGGCGAAGGTCCGGCGCAAAGTGCCGGTGGTGGTTTCCCAGACGTGAATGGCGTGGTTGGTGGGCCGGTAGTTGAAGTAGCCCCAATGCCCGGCGGCCAGCAACTCGCCGTCCGGACTAAAGGCAATCCCGCGGGGCTGTCCGCGCGGATGGCCGGGCAGCCGTTTCTCCGTTTCACCCGAAGTCAGGTTCCACAGCCGGATGGAGTTGTCGCCGGAGGCGGAAGCCAGGAGGGGTTTGGCCGGATGAAAGGCCAGGCTTAAGACCTGGTAGTTGTGGCCGAAGAGGACACGTTTGGCGCCTTCGTTGGTCAGGCGGTAGAGCACCACGGTGCCGGTGGAAGCCGACCGCAAGCTGCTGTCCGTCAGGGCTGAAGGCGACCGTCAGCGCCGGACCGATTTCCGGGCGGAGCGACCATGATGGTCTGGCCGGTTCGGACATCCCAGAGCCGGACGGTTTGATCGTCACTGGCGGTGGCGATGACGCGGCCATCGTTGCGGAAGGCGACGCATTGCACGCGGGCCTTGTGGCCGGTCAGGGTGAAAAGTTCCTTGCCGGCGGCGACATCAAAGAGCTTGGCGGTGTGATCGGTGGAGGCGGAGGCAAGCAAGTTGCCGGCGGGGGAGAAAGCGAGCGACATCAGCGAGTTCTGGTGGTGCCCGAGGACAACCGGCGGGGCGTTGGTCGCAAGCTGATGTAACTCGACGGTGTGGGCGTCGCCCGCAACGGCCAGCAGGGTGCCGTCGGGGCTGAGGGCAACGATTTCCCGCCAGGTGGGGCGGGTGCCTGCCGGCGGTCGAATTTCGCGGAGCGCTTGCCGGTCGCAGCGTCATAGGCCACCACGAGGCCGTCGTGACCAGGCGACGGCCAGGATGGTTCCTTTGCGGTCGAACGCGAGGTCTTGCGCCTGGCCCGGGGCGGTGACTTGCAGCGCCACCCGGCCGGGGTTCCGGATGGAGACCACCTCAACGGAGTGGTTCCACGTGCTGTAGGCCAGGTGATCGCCAGCCGGGTTGAAGCGGACCGCCGGGTAGGGTGCCAGCTTCTGCTTGGGAATGAACCCGCCGCTGGCCGCGGGGTCTTTCCATTCCCAGGCAACCTCTTTCCTGCCCAACTGCCAGACCCGCAAGATGCCGTTGCGGTCGGCGCTGGCCAGCAGCGCGCCGTCGGGGCTGAAGTCCAGGGACCAGACGCCGTTGGTGTGGCCCCCGAACCGGGCGACTTCGCGGACGTCCAGCTCCTCCAGGCCGGCCACCGCCTCGCCGCGCAACTCGAGCAGGTCCCGCTGCGGCAGGTTCATGGCGACGTTGCTGCTCAGGTTCGCCAGGCTCAACTCGCTCCAGCCGGGCGGCCGGGCCAGGCGCAAGGCGCGGTTCTCGCTTAGCCGCGTCTTGTAGAGCGCCGTCTCGGCGGTGGCGCGCAGTTGCTCGGCCCGCGCCCGCTGGACCTTCTCCTTGGCTTCGGCCCGGGAAGCGCGCACCGCCAGCCAGGTGCTCACCACCACACCGGCCACGAGCAGCAACGCCAACGCGGCGGTCATGGCCAGCCCCACCTTGTGCCGCCGCACAAACTTGCCCGCCCGGTAGAGGGTGCTCGGCGCCACCGCGCTGACCGGCTGATGCTCCAGGTGCCGCTCGATATCCGTGGCCAGGCTGTTGGCGGTCTCGTAGCGCCGCGTGCGGTCCTTCTCGAGGCACTTCATCACAATCCAATCCAGGTCACCGCGCACCTGGTGGATGGCTTCTTTGATCTGTAGCAGCCGACGGGAGGAAGCTCGGAGGTCTTCTTCCGTCGGTGGCCGGCCGGTCGGAGACTTAAGTCTCTTTACGTCGGCGGCTACCAGCGCGCGGCTGAGGCGCGTTGAGGGCTTGGGTGGCTCGGTCTCACGGATCATCCGGCGGATTTCGTCGAGCGCGGCTTTGGCCAGTGTCTCTTTGTCGAACGGCGTCGCGCCGGTCAGCAACTCGTAGAGCAGGACGCCCAGCGAATAGATGTCCGCCCGCGTGTCAATATCCAGGCCGCTGAGCGCCGCCTGTTCCGGGCTCATGTAGGCCGGGGTGCCGATCATGTGCTGGAAGGCGGTGAAGAGCGTCTTTTCGGTCAACCTTTGCCCGAGGGCCTTGGCGACGCCGAAATCAATCACCTTGGGCACCGGCTCGCCGTCGTGCAGGGTGACCAGGACGTTGCTCGGCTTGAGGTCCCGGTGGATGACGGCTTTCTGATGCGCGTGCTGCACTGCGTGGCAGACCTTGACGAACAGTCGCAGGCGGTCGGCGGTGGGAAGCTGGGTCTGATCGCAGTAGTCGGTGATGGGAATGCCGTTGACCAGCTCCATGACAAAGTAAGGGCGGCCGGCGGCGGTCGCTCCGCCATCCAGCACCCGGGCAATGTTGGGGTGGTCCATCAGCGCCAGCGCCTGCCGCTCGGCCTCGAACCGGGCGATGACCTCCTGCGTGTCCATGCCGGCCTTGATGATCTTGAGCGCCACCTTGCGCCGCACCGGTTCCATCTGTTCAGCCATGTACACCAGGCCGAACCCGCCCTCCCCAATCTTCTGCAAGAGCTTATAGCGCCCAATCCTCATGCCGGTGACTTCCACCAGGATGTCCGGCGGGGGCTCGACCTTGAGGGTGCCCTCTTGGGGTTGAGGGTCGAGGGGCGAGGGGCGGCGGGCAGACGCGGCGGGGGCCTGTGGGGGCTGGGCTTTGGACCCGGGAATCCCAAACACCACCTTGCCCAGGCACTTGGGGCAAAGACCTTCCAAAGCGCCACCAGCCAGCTCAGCGCCGCACTGCGAGCATTTGTGCGCCTCGGCCATAAGTTCTCAAACAATCCGCTTCCACCCTGTACTACACCAAATCCGATCCTTTATTACGCGCGCGGGCCGATCGTATTTCACATTCCGCATTCCACCCTCCGCATTCCGCACTCCATTCTTATCCCACTGCCGCAAACAGCCAGCGAAGCTCGTCCTCGACCTCGGCGGGGTTGGCGACGGTGTGGGCAATCTCCTCCCGCACCAGTTCGCGGTATCGGTGGCGCAACCGGTGAACGGCACTGCCCACGGCGCCGGTCGTCAGTCCCAGTTCCGCTGCCGTCGCGGCGTAGCTGCTCTCGGCGGCGTCGGTGGTCAAGAAGCCCTTTAACCAATTGAACTGACGCGCTTGGCCGGCCGCGGCGAATTCTTCGCGTAACCGAGCCAGCGCGTGGTCGAGCAACGTCAGCGCCCAGTGACGGTCGTAGAGCCTTTCTGGTGTCAAATCGGAAAACGGCTCCAGCGTATAGCGGCTTTCCGCCGAGGCATCATCGAGGGAAATTGGGGGGTGCCCGCCGCCCCGCTTCTCGGCCTGCGCCCGGCGCCAGTCGTTGGCCAGAAAATGGTCCAAGGAGGACAGCAGGAAGGAGCGGAACCGGCCTTTGTTGCGGTCCGCATGGGTCAAGTAGTGCTTCTGCAGGAGCCGGAGGAAAAACTCCTGGGTGAGATCCTGGGCGTCCTCAGGCGTGTGCCCGCGTCGTCGGACGTAGGCATAAAGGGGAAACCAGTAGGCGCGGCAGAGCTTCTCCAGGGATTCGGCAGCCTGGGGCGAGGCCGGTTGGCCAGCCAGGATTACAACACTCCAATGCGTGGTTTTAAACAACTCCGCGCCGCAATTGCCCGACTCGCGTTCCGACGACGAGGCCGCCATGGCTTCTCCTCAGTTCTAACCTCAGTAGAAACAACCTACCCAATTCCATTGGGCGAGTCAAGCTGGTCTCTTGCGCTTTCTCCCGGCGGCGTCAGGTTCAGCTCGCCCTTTTGACGCCGATCTGGCGCTGAACCCATTGGCGAGCTGGAATCATACTTAGAACAAGGCCAGATGATACTTTGCGACGGGGTCTGGACAGAGTGGCTGAGTTAAGGTACTCTGATCTATGGGTTTGGGGTGTGTGTTGTAAACTGATAGGTACTGCGAAATCGCCGACGAACCGTATGAAATGGAATTCTCTCTCTATCGCCGCGCTCTTGCTGGCGGTCTTACTCCTGGGTTGCCGACCCGAGCGCATGCAGACGACGTCCATCAATCCACGCACGATCGCGTTTGCCCAAGCCGGGGTGTCGCTGGTCGTGGGCGAAGAATGGCAATGCCAGAATCTCAATTCCGATCACGGCCTCTATCCGCCAACCCTGGTCAGCCAGGCGGGTAGGATTCGGGTCGTGCTGTTGCCTCCCGACCAGTCTGACCCGGCCAGCGTTGCCGATGTTTTGCGCGCCGGCTTCGATCTCAATCCGCAGGCGGCCAAACACTCCTTCCGCAGGCAGCAGTTTGCCAGCGACCATGGAGTCCAGGGTCTCTGCGTCTCTTACCTCCAGCAGGCGAACGGGGGCGCATCCACGGTGGAGAATTCGCATTATCTGGTAAGAAACCGCGCCGGGCGCTGCGTCGTCATCAACTATTTGGCCTCAGCTGATGACGTTGATGTCTCTGCCGTCGGCCGGACGCTCCGGACCAGCTTGAGGCTCCAATAGCCGGGCGACCATAGCAGCGCGAACCCGGAGGGTTGCTGGCACTTTGGCAACCTGGACGCTTACTCCACCACAGTGTGGCTGCGGACAGAGGGAAAGCATGACGGGAGGGGGAGGAGGGGCGCCATGCGTGCTTGCGGGTCTGCCATAGCGTGCCTGTTCCTGCTAATCGCCCTCCTCTACTGTCTGAATCATAGAGGACAACATCAAACCCTGTCATTTCATCGCACCATAGGCCTTGATGTCGCCGGCCAGTTCATTCGCGAACGGGCGCAGGGCTTCCCAAGTGAAGAAGACGAGTCCGTCGGCGCCGCACTGGCGGGCCATGCCCATCTGGTTCCGGATCTCGGCGGCGTCCTTGAGCGCGCCGTGGCTGGTCTTGACGCCGATGGTGATGTAGAAAGGGAAGCCCTTGGGCACATGCTCCCGGTTGAGGCGCGCGGCTTCGAGGAACGACTCATCCGTGTAGCGGTAGCCGGAGGGATTGATCCAGTCCAGGATGCCTTCGTTGATCCACGTCACCCAGTCCTGGCAGACCTCGGAGTTGTTCGTGTAGGTGTGATAGCCCCAGACGTAGCTCGAGATGGGCAGGCCGGGCTTGGCCTTGTTGACTGCGGCGCGAATCTCGCGCGCCAGGGTGTTGATCTGCTCGGTCCGCCACTTGCGCCACTCCGGCCAGATCGGGTTGGCGCGCGCCGAAGCCGCAACCGAACTCGCCGCCTTCTTGCCGCCCTCGGTATCCAGCGTCTCCGGGCCGGCGCCAACGATCTTCGCCAGGTCCACGTTATGCTTCTTGAGGAACTCCGCCCGGCCGGTGTCGGTGTAGCCGACGCGGTTGGGGCAGCGGCAGTAATCCAGGCTCAAGCCGTCCACGTCATACTTGCCGACCAACTCGCTCACGAGCGAGACCTCGTAGCGCCGCGCGTCGGCGTTGCCGGGGTCAATGTAGCCGCGCCGGGCGCCATCGTAAAAGAACGCCCACGAAGGGTTACGCTTCAGAATCGCATTCGGCCCGGCCTCGCCGCCCTCCGTGGCGACACAGAAGACGGGGTATACCTTCAGCCCTTCGGCATGGGCGCACTTGATGATGCGGTCCATGTAGGTCCGGTCCTTGACCAGCTCCTCCGGCGCAACGCGGCTGTCCCAATAGACAACGTGCCCCTTGCCCGAAGGAAAGATGAACTCAATCCCCACGCTCTTCATGAGCCGCATCGTCTCGCGCAGTTTGTCGGGAGAAGCGGCTTCCTCAGCGAGGCGGGCATAGACACCGATGCGGCCGGGGGTTTTGCTCGCGGCGGCCCCGGAGGCAACTCCCGGCAGGGCGAGCGCCGCCGCAACGAGAAGAAGACTGACTTTGCGCATGGCAAGAGCCTGCATACGATCGGGCAGGGCAGCAAGTTAAAGCGCCAGCCACGTGATATCCGGAAGCAAGTGATCGCCCAGCGCGTCTGTATCAGGCACCTTATGAGGATGAATATCAGACGGGCTCCGCCCTTGAGAGCTTCCCTGACTGCGGCCGCTCTGCCAATCCTCTTGGCGGGGCTGCAACTGTCGTGCAGCGGTTTGCGGACCGGCAAGATGAGCCTCGGCAGATTTCCTGGTCCGAACTCTCGGCCCGCACGCCGGCGGCGCCAAGGGGGCGGTGCAACTGGCCTCCGGAGACATTCTGGCCACCCGCACGGAATGGCGCGCCGGCGAGACGGCCGTCGTTTGCTCGCGCAGCACCGACGGGGGAAAGCAATGGCAGGACCTCTCGGTGATCGCCAGGGACCGGGCCGGCCAGGAATGGGCGACGGGCACCTGTCCAGTTGCCCGATGGCGCCGTATTATTCAGCTACCGGCATAACCAGCACTCGGACCAACGAAACCGGTCTGCGCCACTACTCCATCAGAACGGCGATCAGCCATGATGCGGGGCAGACCTGGCAGCCGCATTCCGTCGTCGCGGAATCTGTGCTTGATCCCGCCAAGGAGCCGGAGGCCTTGCGCGGGCTGTGGTCGAGTTTCCTGCTGCTGAAACGCGACGGCACGCTCCAGTGCTATTACGACGACGAAGACACTCCGCACCGCGCCGGGTTCTTCCGGCACCAATGGATCACCATGAAGACCTGGGATACGAACGCGCAGCAATGGGTGAACCCGGTCACGGTCTCGCGCGCCCACGAGCGCCGGCACCTTTCCCGCGACGGCATGGCCAGCGTCGTCGAACTGCCCTCCGGCCGGCTGCTGTGCGTGCTGGAAAGCGTGCAGACCGCTCGCGCCGCACGCCAATTGCATCCGCCTGGTCACCAGCGACGACGGCGGGCGCACCTGGAGCTGGCGGCAACAGGAGCGGCGCATCGTGTTTCAGAGCGAGCAAACCCAACCATCTGGCCGTGTCGCCGTGGGTCGCCCGCCTGCCGGGCGGGCCATTGCTCTGCGTCTTTGCCACCGATGAGGATCAGCCGTCGCCCAGCCCGTCCGGAACCCACCCCTGGCATCTGAAGACGGACGTGAAATGCGTGAGCAGTCTCGATGAAGGGCGCACCTGGTCGCCCGCGGCGCAGACCATCTTTGCGGGGACCCATCACTGCTACGCTCCCGGCGTCCTGCCGCTGCGCGACGGCTCTCTGCTGGTGACCTGCCAGGATTTTTCGACCGGCGGCCACCGGGCCTTTCGTGGTATCATAGCTCCATGAAGATTGCACCTCTGCCTCGGCATAAACACGCTGGCGGCTCTCGCCGCTCTCCCTCTCTTCGGCCAAAGGCTGCCGAAGGCAGACCTGGATTTCCTGCGCGACATGACGCGCGACGTGGTCGAAGCCTCGCGCGTGAAGCCCGGCTCCAACGGCGGCGGGCGCTGGCCGCTCACCAACTCCTGCGGCTTCACCCTCATCACGCCGGGCAAGGACACCTACACCGCCTTCTGGGTCCGGGATTTCTCCATGTCGGTGGATTCCGGGTTCATCACCGCCGAGGAGCTGCGCAACCATCTGCTGCTGATCTGCAAGGCCCAGAACGGTCCCGCCGAACTCAAACTGGCCAACGGCCTGCATGTGCCGCCCTGGGCCATTCCCGACCACATCAACTACGACGGCCGCCCCAGCTACTACCCCGGCACCTATGCCTCCGGCCAGGACCAGGGCGCCGGCGCCTGCGGCCGCGTGCCGCCAATTGACGACCATTACGAGTTCGTCCATATCGCTTACACCTATTGGAAGGCGACTCGCGACGCCGGCCTCTTCGAGCGTCGAGGTCAATGGAGCCACCGTGTTCGAGCGGTTGGAGAAGGCCTTTGCCTGCCCGACGACTGATCCCGAAACCGGCCTGGCGCAGACGACTGAAGCCGACCGTGCCGTCGGCTTCGGCTTTTGCGACGCCGAGACCCACACCGGCAAGCTCCTGTTTGCCTCGCTGCTGCGCTACCGCGCCGCGGGCGAACTGGCCGAGTTGGCAAAGGCGCTTGGCCATCGCGAGCGCGTGGCCGGCTACAGGCAAATCCAGAAGACCATCCGTGCGAACCTGGCCCGCACCTTCGGCGACCCTGCGAGCAGGGACGGCTGGCTGCGCGCCTCCACCGGGTTGAGCGGCCAACCGGATGTCTGGGGCACCCTCTTCGCCCTCCACCTGGGCGTGCTGGATCGCGCCCAGGCCGCCGCTGCGCGCAAGACCGTCGCCGACGCCGTGCAGGAGAGGCACCATCACGCTCGAAGGCGGCGTGCGCCACGTGCCCACGGACCGGGACTTCAGCAAGACGACCGCCTGGGAACGCTCCATGTGCGCCATCAACACCTACCAAAACGGCGCCTACTGGCACACCGCCTCCGGGTGGCTCATCGAGGCGCTCTGGAAACACGACCGCCCGCTGGCGTTGCAGGTCTTCGCGCGAGATGATGGCCCATCTGCGCGCCCAGGACTTCCGCAAAGGCCCCGGCCACGGCGCGCCCTGGGAAGTCTACGGGCCCAATGGCCAGGCGCGGCAGAACGCGGTCTATATGGCGTCCGTCGCCCTGCCTTACGGCATTTTGAAGCGCTTGTAGGCGCGCGCGCAGCCCCCCAGCACTTGGCGCGGAAATTGGCACCTGAACACCCGGAGAGGCACATGCTGTGCCACATGACCCGGCTGGCCAAATGACGGGGACAGATCGGGTAAGCAAGGACGCCGCTCAACTTGCGGTTTGCGCGCACCACCCAGTCGGCAACTTGCTCGTAGCTTCCGTAGCGGCAGGTTACGCCACCTTCCTACTTGCGCAGGACCGCCAGCTGCTGGCGCCGTAAAAACCGTCGGCGTTCAGGTGCTGGGCCTCGTGCAGCTAAGTCCCAGGCTTCGACTCTGATGATCTTGTGTCACTGCAAGGGACTGGCGCCGGTTCGAACACTTCGCCCGGATGATCACTCGCCAAGATCGCCCTTTTCTGGCCGCGCCCGGCGCTAGCAGCGAATTGCCCACGACCGACCGGGCGCCACTGCCAGAGTACCAGACCGATCCCGAATCGCCGGCGCTGACTGCTCTGGACAGCGAAGACCTACGCATGGCGCGGCGAAGTGTGGCTACTGGACCTCTCCTCCTCCCACAACGCGGAGATGTAGAAGACGCACTCGGCGGTGGTCGTCTACGACGACCAGGTCGACCTTCTCCCGGGTTAACTGGTTAGTGGAGCCCCCGCCGCAGGGCCAATTGGCCGGTGAGATATCACTGTTCTCTGGTGGGCGAGCGTTTCCCGCGGCCCGAACTGAGCCGCGAATCAGCCAACAACGTGTCTGTGGTTTACGCACCCAGCAGGTGGGAGCCAAGCGGCTGGAATCCTCGCGTCTTGGCGCCGCGGCGGCTTCTGCGTTCCTGCCAAGTGCTTGACCAAGGCGGCCTACATCGGCGGATTGGAGATGCAGCCTTCCAGATCACGCACACAGCAAGGTCAAGATTCTCCCCTACCTCAACAGAATATTGCATTCCGATTAATGGCCGGTGCCTTTTCGAGATCAGCGCCTGAGCAAGAAGGTCTCACGGGCACTCAAAGGGCCTTCCAGGACTACCATCTCTCCGCTCACACCATGTCCGCTACAGCACCACCTCGGCTCCAATTGTGAGGTGCAAACGGCTAGCCCTTTTCATTCGCAGAGTAGCTGTCTCTGAGCGGCTACCCGCGCCGCCGACGGCCGGGCCGAAAACAAAAACCGTCTATCTGACGCTTACGCTACTCTGCGTCGGTAACAGCAGAAGGCAAAGCCACACACGCCCACCGCCACGAGTGAGGCTATGTCCGGCTCGGGAACACATTCAGTCGCAATGTGTAGATTGTCGAGAAACACAAATGCTCCTGCGTCCGCCCAAAAATTGAATGCCACGGTCTCCCAAGGTTGATTGGGAGTAGTCACAAATTCCCAGTCGTCGCGATAGACACCATTCCCGATTTCCCTCCTGTCTACACCACCTAGGTTAACCCAATTCTGACCGTCCGCACCAATTACCCAACTACCAATGCCACAGGACGCTCCGCCCAAAAGATAGTCCCACTCTTCCCAGAGATGCTTATAGGGGTTGTTCAATTGGGTATTGTCCAGGCGGAAGATACACGATACCCTCCACTCTTCCGGTTCCAGAACGGTTGTCAATCCCGATTAGTCCGGTGGGAATGATCTCCGGGGAAGTGGCATACCACTGGGCGTAGGGTGTCAACGTGACGTAATCGTTCACCCTAAGATCGCCATCCAAGGAACCTTCGTAAACGGCGCCTGGAATGCCATTGCCCGGCGCTCGCACCGGATCCACGCCAAAGCCCATGTTGATGTTGCGTTGATAGGGGAATCGCGTCTGCCAGACCGGAGCGTAAGTTTCCGGTGGTTTATCAAAACTGTCCGCCTGCGCGAGACTGCCAGCCACCAAAACAATTGTAAATGTCAATGTTACTTTCTTCATGTTCGTAATTCGATCGATTAAGAGGTTCAGTTTACGATGAGGATTCTGCTGAAGAACCTCTGGTTACTTTTTCAAGCCTTTGGCGGGGCTAGGAGCCTGTAGGCGGACCAACCTCAAGTCTGAACGGCCCAGGACCTGCCATCGGATACGCTCGCCGGCCTGGAGGTCCAGCGCGGCGGCCAGGGGCATGGGGATGTTCACGAACAATCTGGCGGCTCGGCCCTGGGATCGAATCACCTGCACCTTCATTTCATATTCCGCTTGCATAGTTTTGTTCGCTAGCCCACCAAGTAGCCATGACTGTTAACCCTCACGGTTCTGTCCCATGAGCCTGCCGGTCTTTTCCACCCAAGCGGAACTCTTTTCCACCGCCGGGCTCTCCGGCCAACTCTTCGCCCCCACCGACCGCTACCGGCTCTTTGCCCAAAAGGTCTATCCCGTATTGGCGCAGGCTCGCTCCCAGTTGGAGGATTGTTACTGCAGCGACAATGGCCGTGTGGCTGTTGAACCGGTCCTGCTGCTGGGCGTGAGCCTGTTGCAGTATCTGGAGGCGATGCCGGATCGTCAAGCCGTCGAACTGGTCCGCTACCATGCCGGCTGGAACTTCGCGTTGAACCGGCAAGTCGGGGACGAGGTGTTCCATCCCACGACGCTGGTCAACTTCCGTCAGCGCTTGCTGGATTATGACTTGAGCCCCCTCGCTTTCGAGACCGTGCTGGAGGCACTGATCCAAGCTGGCTTGGTGGCGCGCCGAGGCCGCCAGCGTCTGGATTCGACTGCGATGTTCGGTCGGGTCAGCCGGATGAGCCGCCTGGATTGCGTGCGCGAGACTCTGCGTTTGACCCTGCAAGAATTGTCCGAACAACTGCCGCCCGCCGAGCGGCCCGGTTGGTGGTCGCAGATGTGGGAACATTACGTCGAGACGCAAACCGACTACCGCGCCTCGCTCGAAACGTTGGCACGCAAGATGGCCGAAGCGGGCGCGGCCGCCCAGCAAGTGCTCCATTGGCTGGCCCAGGCGCCGGACCCGAAGTGGGCCGCGGGAAAGCAAGCGCAGTTGTTGGCGCGGGTGTTTGATGAGCAGTTTGAGGTGGCGGCGGCCGAGGCGGCGCCGCCGCCCAAGGGCAAGGAGCAGTTGGGTTCGGAGCGAGTGCAAAATCCGCATGATCCCGATGCGACCTATGCCAGCAAAGGCAAGGGTGAACAGCGCAAGGAACATGTGGGCTACAAAGTGCAGGTGGCCGAGACGGTCAGTGAAGCGGTGCTGGCGGCCGGAGAACCGACGCGCAATTTCGTTACCGGCATGGTGACCCATCCGGCGCGGGAGAGTGACGAGGAGGGGGCACTCAAAATGGAGGCCGAACAGCAGGTCATGGGGCTAGACAAACCATCGGTCCAGTATGTGGATGCGGCTTATATCTCCGCCCAGAAGCTAGTGGAGGCGCAGGCCGAGGGTCGCGAATTGATCGGTCCGGCACCCGGCGCCGCCCACAACAATGATGGCCGTTTTACCAGCGAGGCCTTCCAAGTCACAGTGGAGCGACGAGAGGCGATTTGTCCAGCGGGACATCCGAACACCCAGTGCAGCCGTTTGGAGGAGCAGGCCACGGGTCGAGGGTCCTATCGGTTTGAATGGGACACGGCCACTTGCGCGGCGTGTGCCCTGCGTCAAGCCTGCATCAAAGCCAACCACCCGCACCGCAGTTTGGTGGTCGGGGAACATCATACGGTGTTGCAAGCTCGCCGACAGGAACAGAAGACCCAGTCCTTCAAAGAAAGGATGCGGCACCGCAACGCCATTGAAGGCACGCAGAGCGAGTTGGTTCGGGCCCATGGCTTGCGCCGAGCGCGTTACCGCGGACTGGCTAAAGTCAAACTGCAGAACTACTTCATTGGCGCGGCGTGCAACCTCAAGCGTTGGCTGCGTCGTCTGGCTTGGGAACTGCAGAACGCAAACTGGACGGCGAACCCGAGCGGCGCGCCGGCCACGGCGAGTTAACCCCAAACGGCGGGCCTGGGTCGCCTGGGTCCTGCCGGGCGCACCGCTGATGGCCGCTCCGGCGCATCTGGCGACAAGCGCCGAAGTCCTCCCCCGGAGCGCTCCTATTATCCCACCTGGAAGTTATCAGCAAAAAGTGAGGTCTGGTTTGCTTTGCGAACGGAAAACGCTGCTGAAAAACCCCGGTCATCTCACCGGAAT
>CAWGGD010000036.1:0-129285 GCA_963822005.1 uncultured Verrucomicrobiae bacterium
GCGGGGTTGGAAAAGCACAACGAAGCTCACCCTGAATGATCGGGACTTACGGCGGGGAAGGCGGGCTGGTCGGAGGGTTGTCAGCTATCGCGTGCCGGCATCGCTGCGCCGGCGTTGCTGCTCCTGCAGCAGTTGGCGTTCGAGCAGCGGCGCTGTCCTCGTGCGCCGGGAAGCGCTGGCGCACCTGGCGGAGCAGCCTTCAGCGCCTCGTCGAGCTGGCCGGCGCGGTAGAGGTAGAAGGCGTAGGTGTAGCCGTATTGCGGGTTGTCGGGGCGGAGGTCGGCGGCCCGGCGGCACCAGTCGAGCGCTTCCTCGGGCTGGTCTTTGGAGAGCAGGACGCCGAGGTTGTAAGCGGCCTGGGCGGACTTGGGGTCGGCCTTGAACGCGGCGCGGAAGGCCTGTTCGGCCTCGGACATCTTGCCCATTTCGGCCAGCAACATGCCGAGGTTCAGGTTGGCGGCGGCGTTGGTGGGGTCGAGGCTGAGCGCGCGGCGCAGGCTGGCTTCGGCCTTGTCGTTTTGGCCCAGCGCGTTGTAGGCGAGGGCGGCGTTCACATAGGGCGGCAGGGCGTCGGGCTGCAGCCGGGTGGCGGTTTCGAACTCCGTCACCGCTTCCGGCATCTGGCCGCGCGCCATGTGGAAGTTGCCGAGGTTGTAGTGCGAGGCCATGTCGTCGGGGCGCGAGCTTCATCGAATCCATCAACTCGGCCATGGCGCTGCGCACCTGGCGCGCGCTGGCCCTCGGGCAGGCTGTCCTCGGGGACGGCGGCCAGGGCGGTGGCGGCGCGCACGCGCACCAGGCGGTAATCGTCGCCGGTCGCCTTGACCAGCGCGGCGACGTTGGCCTGGTCCAGGCGTTCGCCCAGCGCTTCGGCCACGCTGGCCCGCACCAGCGGCGAGGGATCGGCCATCAGCTTCCGCAGCACCGGCCATTTGTCGTCGGAGGGGCAATCGGCCAGCAGCCGCACCAGCGAAACGGTCTGGATTTCCTCGCGGTCCGGGCTGGAGAGATAGGCGAGGATGTCCGGCAGCTTCTTCCAGTCCTGCTTGCGGGCGGCGGCGATCAGCGCGGCGCGTTCGAGCACCGGCTTCTGGTAATCGCGCTTGCGCCATTCGCGCACGAGCTTGTCGGCCCAGGCGGCGTCCTTGTTGGTGTGGCAGAGGTTGCAGGCGTTGGGCGAGTTGTAGAGCGAGCGTGGTGGCGGGCGTGGGCGGGCGCATCGAGTGATCGCTGCGGCGCATGCGGGCGAACTCGGTCATCGGCATGTGGCAGGAGATGCACTCGTTGCCGGCGGTGCCGGCCTTGTGGTGCGTGTGGGCGGGGGCGTTCTCACCCGCTCCGCGTGGCAGGGCAGGCAGGCGTCGTTGGCTTTGGCCGGCTCCTTGAACCGGTAGCGGCCGCTCGAGGTGTGGCAATGGATGCAGTCCAGCTGGCCGGACTTGGCGCAGGGGCTCAGCCGCCACTGGGTGTAGGTGTAGTTCTCGCCCAGGTCGCGGCCGTCGGGATAGAAATCGGCGTGCTCGAACGCCACGAGGTCGAAGTGATCGAAGTAGCGGTCGCCCGGGGCGAAGTTCATCGTCACCGGCGACATCTTGGCGTGGCAGGGGGCGCACGTGGCGTTGCGCTGCTCGGTGGTGAGCTTGCTGAGTGACGATGAGTTTGATGTCGGCCGGCGCGGGCTGGTTGGTGGGCAGTTCGCGGAACAACCGCGACGTGTCCTGCCGAGGGGCCGTGGCAGGTCTCGCAATTGATGCCCGGCTCGGCCCAGGTGGTGTGATAGCTGTCGGACTTGAGGTCGTAGTTCTTGGAGAGCTGGCTGACGTGGCAACTGAAGCAGGAGGTGTTGAAGGTCAGCGGCCGCTCCTTCCAGTAGAGCGCCTCGTCGCGGCGGTCGCCGAAATGGCGCATGGCGCTGGCGGTGGTGTCGAACCATTCCTGGCGGCGGACATCGTAGGCCACCGGCAGCACCTGCAGCCAGCCGCGCTCCAGCGGGGTGAGGAAGTAGAAGACGTTCTTGCCGCCCATCGCCTGCACCATGGGGTAGCTCTTCTCACCTTCCGGCCCGCGCTCGATGACCACCGCTTTCTGGAGGTCGGCGCGGAAGCGGTATTTGCCCGCGACGATGTCCTTCTTCTGCGGGGTGAGCTTGGTCTTCGCCAGCTCGGCGGTGTAGGGCTGCATGGCCAGACCGTGGAAGGAGGTGGACCACAACTGGTAGAACTTCTCGTGGCATTCCCGGCAACTGCGCGAGCCGACAAAGCCGGGCGGCGCGGCCTTGATGGGGGCATTGGTAGCCGGAGCGGGAGCGGCCTGTGACCGGACGACCCCGCCAATACTGACAAGCAGCATGGATACGAGAGCCACCAAGCCGGGAGAAGGGCGCGAGCGGCAGCCAGCCTCGTTTGCGATTAGGAGACGGACAGTCATTACAATTCCACAAACGATTGCCCAGAAGTTCCATCCGCGCCATCACAAAGATGGACCTCCGGACCTTTCGGTGGACTGACGGCAGGCTGTGTTTAGGCTGCGCGCATGCGTTTTCGATGTGGCCTTGCGGTCCTGCGGGCGGTGGGCATTGCCGGCACGCTTATGCTTGGCATCCCGGCGAGGGCAGAGCCTGGGGTGTTCTGGCTGGAGAATGAGCACCTGCAGGTTGGGTTGAACCCAAGGGACGGACATTTGGTGCAGTTCACGGATCGGAAGGCAAGCTGGAACCACATCGCGGCTGAAGCCAGTCCCCTCGGTCTCTGGAAACTGGAGGTGGTTCGGGATGGGAGGAGAATGGAGCTAAGACCCGCTCAGGCCGAACGCTTCCAACTTGAGCGGGGACGTGAACGATGCTCCGTGCGGCTAACGTGGTCGGACTTTGGGGCTGAGGTTTTGCCGCAACTGCAAGTAGTGGTCGAAGCCAGGTTGGAGGCGGATGGCGCCATGAGCCGCTGGAGCATTGCGGTTGAGAACCTGCGCGGTCTGATCCTGGAGAAGGTTTATTTTCCGCAATTCCCGGCCATCCGCCCACAAGCCGACGAGCACCTGGCCGTGCCGGTTTGGATGGGGCAATTGGCGGCCAATCCGCGGTCGCTGCTGGCTGGCAGCGCGGGAAAGCCAACACGGATGGAGTGGGACTACCCGGGGCATACCTCATTGCAATGCCTGGCGTTCTACCGCAGGAACGGGCCGGGACTGTACTTCTCGTGCGATGATACGGCGTCATTTCGCAAGAGCTTCGTGATGTGGGGAAGTGGTGGTGGGGAGGTCAATTACGCGATGGTCCATTTGCCGGAGAACGCGGCAGCCGAAAGCTACCGGCTGCCCTACCACGCAATTCTTGGCGCATTTCAGGGGGATTGGTTTACGGCGGCTGAACGGTATCGGTCCTGGGCGACCAACCAGGTTTGGGCGCAAGGGAGCCGGCTGGCGTCCGGGCTCACGCCGGAATGGGCCGTAGACACCGGGATGTGGCTCTGGAACCGTGGCCGCTCGGCCAACGTGCTGGAGCCGGCAATAGCCTTGCAGAAGGAACTGGGATTGCCGGTGCGGGTGTTCTGGCATTGGTGGCACGGCTGTGCTTACGATACGGGGTTTCCCGAGTACTTGCCGCCGCGCGAAGGCGAGGAATCCTTTACGAATGCCCTGGCGCGGGCGCACCAGGCGAATGTGCGCGCGATTGTCTATATGAACCAGCGGTTGTGGGGCATGACGACGGAAAGCTGGAAGGAGGAAGGGGCCGAAGAATATGCGGTTAAAGGCGCCGACGGTACGGTGCATCCCGAGGTCTATAATACGTTTACCAAACTGCCCTGCGCCTCCATGTGCATGGGCACGCGGTTCTGGAGGAACAAGTACGCCGGCTTGGCGGAAGAAGCCTTCCAGAAGCTGGGGGTGGATGGCGTCTATATGGACCAGGCCTGCAGCAGCCTGGCTTGCTTTGATCCGAACCACGGCCATCCCCGCGGCGGTGGCCGGTACTGGATCGAAGGCTTTCGCCTGTTGGCCAGCGACATCCGGTCCCGTTGCGCGGGAACGAGGCAGGTAGTGCTGGCCGGGGAAGGTTGTGGCGAAGGCTGGCTGCCCTTCCTGGATTTGATGCTGTCGCTGCAAGTGAGCCGGGAGCGCTACGCCAATCCAAAGGATGGCTGGCAGCCGATCCCCTTCTTCCAGGCGGTCTATCATCCCTACTGCATTCTCTACGGGAACTACTCTTCGCTGACCATGCCGCCCTATGACGAATTGTGGCCGCCCCAGTTTGCTCCGGCGGAGCCGCTCAAGCTGCTGGACTCCAAGTACTCCCGGCAGTTCCTCCTGGAGCAGGCGCGGGCTTTCGTGTGGGGCCAGCAACCCACGGTGGCCAATTTCCTTCCCTCGCACCTGCGGGAACGGCACGAGGAAACGGAGTTCATGATGCAGTTGGCGAAGCTTCGCCGTCGCGCGCAGAAGTACCTGCTGAAAGGGGTTTTTCTACGTCCCCCACCATTGCAGGTTCCGGAAGCCACGCTGCCGATGTCCCGGCTCTCGATTTACGCAGGCCAGCAGGGGGCTTTGACCTCATTTGAAGGACGCTATCCTTTGGTGCTGGGCGGGGCCTGGCGGGCGCCTGACGGCGATGTGGCAGTGGCGCTGGCTAGCATAGCCAGCGAACCTCTAATCGTTCCGCTGGTGCTGGAGGGGGAAGATTATCGGTTGCCCAGGAAGGGTAGAGTGTATCGCCTCAGCCCTTCCGGACGGCAGCCGGTTGGCACATTCGCCGGCCGCCGCGTGTCGCTCAGCGTGCCGCTGGCTGCGCGGGAGGCTTGTGTGGTTGAGTTCAGCCGCTGATTCCGTTTCACGAGAAGTTCAGCGACCCGAGTTGAGCGCTTTCTTGACGGCGGCGATGACCCGGCGTTGAACGGAAAGCGGCCTGCCCGGGATGCGCGCGCCGGCGGCCGCCGGGTGGCCGCCCCCGCCGAACTGGGCGGCGATGTCGTTGACGTTTACCCGGTCACTCTTCGAGCGCAGGCTGATGCGCGTCAGCTCAGGCTCTATCTCCTCAAAGACGCAAGCGATGACCACCGGCGCAATGGCGCGGATGTGGTCAATCAGACCCTCGGACTCGCTACTGTCGGCGCCGGCGCGGGCAAAATCGGCTTTCTTGAGCCAGACATAAGCGATCTGATCCTGGTGGGTCAGCCGGAAATGGCTGTAGATGTGCCGCAGCAGGCGGACGCGGGAGAGCGGGTAGGACTCATAGACCTCATCGCAGATCTTCGCCAGGTTGGCGCCGCGGCGCACCAGCTCCCCCGCTACGTGATAGGTGCCGGGGCGCGTGGTGGCATACTGGAATGAGCCCGTGTCGGTCGAGACGGCGGTGAAGAGATTGTCGGCGATGCGTTTGGTGATAGGCCATTTGGCAATCTTTAGCAGCCGGAAGATGAGCTCCCCCGTTGAGGGCTCGCGGGCCGACACCCAGTTCAGGTCGCCGTAGCGCGTGTTGCTCTCGTGATGGTCAATGTTAATGAGCAGCTTGCGCTGGGTTACGCACTTGCAAACCGTCCCGAGTCGCTCAAAGCTGGCGGCGTCGGTGGCGATCACGCAGTCGAACTTCAGCCCGCGTCTTGGCTTCTGGAAGAGGCCGGCCGGGTCGAGGAATTCATACTTCTCCGGGATGGGATCCTCGTTCCAGCAGGTCACCTTCTTCCCTTCGTTTTGCAGGGCGAGCGTCAGGCCAAGCTGTGAGCCCACGCAGTCGCCATCGGGCCGGATGTGGCCGGCGATACATATCGTGCGGCTTTCCCGAATGCCTTCGATGATGCGGTCAATAATCTTTGGGTGCGGCTTCATTAGATGAAAACCAGCGCTGCTCGGCAGGCTCCAGGCAGTGCGGAGCGACGCAGGATGTGCCTCATGCTTCTATTCTTCCGAGTCGGGCGGCATGGCCTTCTCCAGTTCCTCGATGATCCCGAGCACCCGATTGCCCCGCACAATCGAGTCATCCATCAGGAACCGAAGCCTGGGTGTGTATTTCAGAACAACCGCGCGGCCCACCAGCCCCTGGATGCGCTTGCGGTGGCGCACCAGGAGCGAGAATCCCCGCTTCTGCTGGTCCGGGTTGCCCAGGATGCTGATGAAGACCGCAGCGGAATGCAGATCCCCGGCCACATCCACGTCATTCACCGTGATCAGGCCCACGTCGCTGACCTGGAACTCGCGGCGGATGGCTTCGCCGATTTCGCGCTTCAGCAATTCGCGCACGCGTTGGATTCTGAGGGAGGGCATGACTCGTATGGAGTTACGGCCTCACGAGGGCGGCAGTCGGTGTCTGGGGGCAAGGACTGCCGAGGCAGAACCGGTTTAGCGATGTAACGACGCTACCCATGCCATCTCCTCGGTCACAGCTTCTGCGCTATTTTCTCCATTGTGTAGCACTCGATATTGTCGCCAATCTGAAACTCGGTGAAGCCCTCGATGCGAATTCCGCATTCCATGCCGGCCCTAACCTCGTTGACTTCATCCTGAAAGCGGCGGAGCGACTGGGTGACCCCTTCATAGATGACCTCTTTGCGGCGCCGGAGGCGGACCTTGCCTTTGACGATGCGGCCGCTGACCACCATGCAGCCGGCGACCGGCGCACCTTTGGACAATTGAAAGATCTTGCGCACCTCCGCGGCGCCGACCGTCGTATCCTTCAGGAGCGGGTCGAGCAGGCCGGCCATGGCTTCCTTAACCTGGTCCACCAGCTCGTAAATAATCGCGTAGAGCTTGATCTGCACACCCTCGTGCTTGGCCTCGTCCGCCACACCGCTGTCAATGCGGGTGTGGAAGCCGAGGATGACGGCCTCGGAGGCGGAGGCGAGAGCGACGTCCGATTCGGTGATCGTGCCGACGTCGCTATGAATGACTTCGAGGGAGACCTTGTCGGATTCAATCTTCTTGAGGGCGTCCACGATGGCCTCAACCGAACCCTGCGTATCGGCCTTGACGACCAGCTTGAGCACCTTGGTGGTGGTGGAGGCGAGTTGGTCGAATAGATTCTCCAACGTGACCTTGGCGCGGGTGGACTCCTGTCCGAGGGCCTTGGCTTCCTGGGCGCGCTGCTCGGCGAGGTCGCGCGCGGCCTTTTCATCCTCGACGACGCTGAATTCCAGGCCCGCCTCCGGCACGCCGTTCAAGCCCAGGACTTTCACGGCCACCGAAGGCGCGGCCTCCTTCAGTCGCTTGCCCTCCTCGCTGATGAGCGCCCGCACGCGGCCATAATACCGGCCGCAGAGGATGACGTTACTCACCCGCAACGTGCCTTTGCGGACGAGAACCGTCGCCGTGGGGCCGCCGGGTTCGAGCCCGGATTCAATCACGTTGCCTTTGGCGCGTCGGTTCGGATTGGCCTTCAACTCGAGCAGGTCGGCCTGGAGCAGAATCATCTCGATCAGTTTGTCCACACCCTGCTTGGTCAGCGCAGAGGCCTCCACGAAGATCGTGTCGCCGCCCCAATCGTCAGGGACCAACCCTTTGTCCTGCAGTTGCTGGCGAACCCTCAGCGCGTTGGCGTTGGGGTGGTCCATCTTATTGACGGCTACCAGGATGGGGACTTTGGCGGCGCGCGCGTGGTTGAGCGCCTCGATCGTCTGCGGCATGACGCCGTCGTTGGCCGCCACCACCAGGACGACGATATCGGTTACATTGGCCCCCCGCGCACGCATGGAACTGAAGGCGGCGTGGCCAGGAGTATCGAGGAACGTGATCTGGGCGAGCTCCTTCTTTCGCTCGGGATGCGGAAACGAGATGGTGTACGCGCCGATATGTTGAGTGATCCCGCCAGCCTCACCAGCGGCCACGTTGGACTTCCGGATGACATCAAGCAGACTGGTCTTGCCATGGTCCACGTGCCCCATGATCGTCACGACGGGAGCCCGCGAGACCAGGTCTTCGACTTTGTCTTCGACATCCAGTTCGACGGTTTTGATGGGGGCATGAATGAGCCCGCTGCCGCGTTCGCGCTTTTCGACCTCGAACCGGAACCCGTATTTGGCGCAGATCCGTTGAGCGACCGACTCGTCAATCGCCTGGTTGACGTTGGCAAAGACACCGGACTCCATCAGATCGGCGATGATCTTGAAAGGCTTCTGCTTGAGCTGCTCCGCCAGCTCACGGACCACGATGGGCGGCTTGATGGTGATGACCTGCGCATCGGGGGGCAGCAGGACCTTCGGCGCGCTGGCCGGTCCCGCAGCTTTGGCGGCGGCGCCTTTCTGGTGACCGGAGGTCTTGGCTCCGGGGAACGCCGGGCCGGCTGGGGCGACCGCGGGGCCGCGAACACTGCGGATATCGCCGCGCCGCGTAAATTCCGTCCTCTTCTGCTCGACAGGTCGAAGCGGCAATGCAGGGGAACCCGGCTTCTCGGGGGTTCTCGCGCCCGGCTTGGGCCGCAACTGAATGAATCCGACCTTATCGCCAACTCTGGGGCCGGGCGGCGGCGGTGGAGGCGGGGGGTGCAGTTCGGGGGCAGGTTCGGCTTTGGCTTCGGGGGGTGGCGGGCTGACGCCGGGTGCCAAGCCTATCGGAGGGGCCTGCGCCACAATGGCCGGGGCTTCGCCGTGGAGGGGCGCAGTTTCGCCGGCTGGCCCCGCGCCGGTCGCAGCCACTTCCATCGTCGGCTTCGTTTCCACCTCGGCTGGCGCCGGGGCCGCAGGAACGGCCGGTACCTCCTCCGCGGGCGGTGGCGGTGGAGCCGGCGGAGGAGCGGCTAACTCCGGATGGTCCTTGAGAATCTCGAGTTCGAGGTACTCGGCAGTGATCTTATCCAGCGAGCTGGAAGCGACGCGGGCGGCCGTAAGACCCAATGCCTTCGCTTTGGCCAGAACTTGTTTGTTGTCCCAGCCGAGCTTCTTTGAGATGTCGTATATCCGAACGGGCATATTTCGCTATCGCCTCAGGCGCCGATGGACCACCAGCCTTCATAGGCTCAGTTTCAAACCGCAAGCATTCCCGGCGCGAACGCCATAATCAACCAGAAACGGGCGTTTCGCCGACTTTCAGCGTGCGCCGAGCCGCCTCGGCGCGCGCCGCTTCCAGGATGGCAGCGGCTTGGTCGCCAAGCTGCGGAATCCCTGTCAAATCGGTCTCATCGGCCTGCAACAAATCTTCCAGCCGGGTCAGCCCGTGATGCACCAGCACATCGGCGTGCTCACGCGTAATCCCGGGTATCGCCGCCAGCGACTCAACCGCCTCGGCGACCTTCTCCTCGAAGCCTCGGGTCACCACCACTTCCGCCTCGATATCCACTTGCCAGCCGGTCAATTTGGAGGTCAGCCGCGCGTTTTGCCCGCGCTTGCCGATGGCCAGCGAGAGCTGATCCTCGCTGACGATGATCTTCACCCGCTTGCGGGCTTCATCCACCTCGAAGGCTTTGAGCTTCGCCGGGGCCAGGGCGTTGGTGATGAAGTTCTTGATGTTTGCGTCCCACCGGATGATATCCACCTTCTCGTTGTTCAGTTCCCGCACGATGTTCTTCACCCGCTGGCCGCGCAAGCCGACGCAGGCGCCTACCGGGTCAACCTTCTCGTCCCGGGTCCAGACCGCCAGCTTGGTCCGGAATCCCGGCTCGCGGGCGATGCCCTTGATGGTAATGGTGCCGTCGTTGATTTCGGACACCTCGACTTGAAAGAGCTTGATGACGAAGCGGGGATCAGAGCGGGACAAGATAATCTCCGGGCCATGAGGGCCTTCCTCAACGGCCTTCACATAGCAGCGAATGCGTTCGCCGACCTGATATTCCTCGGTCGGCACGCGCTCGCGGTTGGGCAACAAGGCTTCGTACTTGCCGAGGTCCACAATGACGTCCGAACGGTCAAACCGCCGGACGGTCCCGCTGATGATGTCGCCGACGCGGTCCCTGAACTCCGTGAAGATGAGCTGTTTCTCGGCACGGCGGATATGCTGCATCAAGGCCTGCTTCGCGTATTGGGCGGCGATCCGGCCGAAGCCGTCCGGCGTGACTTCCAACTCCACTTCCTCCCCCAGTTGGGCCTCCGCCTTGAGCCGCCGGGCATCGAACAGGGAGATCTGGTCGTGTTTGGAAATGGCCTTCTCCGACACGATCAGCTTGGCATAGGCGCGGATGTCACCGCTCTTCTGATCAATGACCACCCGCAATTCTCTCGCCGGCCCCACCGCCCGCTTGGCGGCAGACAACAACGCCTCCTGGACCGCGTTGGACAGGACATCGCGGTTGATGCCTTTCTCGCGTTCCCAGAATTCCAAAACAGCTAAGAAATCAGCGTTCATATGTCGTTCACGGCAGTTCCTCAAGGGAACAAAAAAGTCGGCAGATTAAGCTCTTCCGACTTTGGCGTGCTGGCGAACCAGCTATCTTTACCGTTCTAACGCAGAACTTAGGGCTTTGGCCAAAAACAGTCAAGCTCCTAATCCTAGGCCGAAATCAGACCGCCGAACCGCCGGCCGGTGCCCCGGCTCGCGCCCGTCGGCGCGATTCCCTTGCAATTCGCCCGGTCTTGCGGCATCGTGGCCGCATGACGCAACCGCTCGCCCTCGTCTTGTACGAAAAATTGCTCCCGGGCAGCCAACTGGTTAACCGGCTGCAGGACCTCAATTACCGGGTCCAGGTGATTGCGGACGCCGCCCGGCTGGTCGAATGCGCGGAGCAGGCGAGGCCGATGCTGGTGTTGGCGGACCTGGCATCTACCAAGAACGACGTCTGTGCTGCGCTCGCGCGCTTGAAGCAGAACCAGGCCACCAAGCATCTGCCGGTCATCGCTTTCAGCGGCCAGGATGCGGGGGACCTGGAAACGGCCGCTAAGCAGGCAGGCGCGACCCTCATCGTCAACGAGGCGGCCATTTTGGGCCATTTTCCCCAGATTCTCGAGCAAGCTCTCCAGGTGGAATAAGGTTTCCTCCTGCAAAACAAACCCTTGACCCCTGCTTCCAGATCCCTTATCCTGAAGCTAAGTTTGAGGTTTAGCGCGGGTCCGGAAGCGGTTGTTGGTCACACACTGAGTTGTCAGTAAGTGTCAGTCGCTTCCGTGGGCTGGCATCCTCGGACGTTCGGGAGAGTAATGCTATGGCCAGTGGCAAAGTGAAGTGGTTCGATAACAAGCATGGATTCGGCTTCATCGTGCAGGACGGCGGGCCGGATGTCTTCGTGCATCATACGGCAATTCAAGGGACTGGTTTCAAGACGCTGAACGAAGGCGAGCAGGTCGTTTTTGAGGTCGTGGCGGGTGAAAAGGGCCCCAAAGCCCAGAACGTTCAGCGCCAGGGCCTTCGTGCGTCCTGAGCTGCCGTTCTGATTCCCGCCAGTATGCCGCCGTCGAGCGGCTGGCTTTTCAGTTGGCCGGCTGCGTGGGAGGCGTTACTCTCGGCTATGGCTGACTGGTCTGCCGGGCCGATTGCAAGTCTCTATGTCCACGTGCCCTTTTGCGTGAGCAAGTGCCACTATTGCGCCTTCTATTCAGAGGCTTCCAGCGGCGAGTTGATTGACCGTTATGTGACGGCCCTGATACAGGAACTGGCACTGGTGGCTGCCGATTTGAAACCGCGCACGATCTACTTCGGCGGTGGTACGCCTTCCCTTCTTAACCTGCGCCAATGGGAACAAGTCCTCGGCGCCATGAACCGGCTCCGATTGGGTGGGGCAGGGGAGTGGACCGTGGAATGCAACCCCGCCACCCTTTCGCTCGACAAAGCTAAACTCCTCCGGTCCGGCGGCGTCAACCGCATCTCGCTGGGCATCCAGTCGCTCGATGAAACGCTGCTCGACCGCCTCGGACGCGTTCACACCCGCCAGATGGCCTTCCGGACGTTCGACCTTCTGCGGCAGGCCGGCTTCGACAATCTGAACCTCGACCTGATGTTCGCCATCCCCGGCCAGAGCCTCCAGGTGTGGCGCGAGACCTTGAATGAGGCCGTCGCCCTGGGCAGCGAACATCTCTCCAGCTACGAGGTGATCTACGAGGAGGACACGCCTCTTTACGAGCAACTCCACGCCGGAAGGATTGATGCGGATGAAGACCTGGCCTGCGCGATGTACGAAGAACTGGTTGAGCGCGCCACCCGCGCCGGCTTCCAGCAATACGAAGTCGCCAACTTCGCCCGCACTCGCACCATCAACGATCAACCATCCAATATCAACCTTCCCACCCGTGCCTGCCTCCACAATGTCAACTACTGGCGTGGGGGCTCCTTTTACGGTCTTGGTCCCAGCGCCACCAGTTACGTGCGCGGCGTGCGCACCCGGACATGGTCCAACACGCTGCGTTACTGCGAGCAACTCGAGCAAGGGCACCGCCCTGTCGAATCCCGTGAAGAACTGGCGCCTCTGGCCCGCGCCGGCGAAACGGCTGCCTTCGGCTTGCGCATGGTCGAGGGCTGGCCGTTCGAGCATTTCTGCCAAGTGACCGGTTACGACCTGCGCCGAGACTGGGCGGACGACATGAACCAGTTGGTCCAGCAAGACTGGGGCCGTCTCCTGCCCGACCGTTTCTGCCTCACCTCGCGGGGCCTACGCTTCGCCGACGCCGCCGCCCAGCTCTTCCTCCGCTAACACGATGACCACCAGTGCCGTCATCGCGCTCGACCTGGGAGGCACCAAACTCGCCGGGGCGATCTTCACCCCCAAGCGGCAGGATTCTCCGCCGCAACGTCACTCCCCTGGCGGGCCGCCAGGGCCGCGCCGTGGGTGCCTTGATCTGTGACGAACTCAAGGGCCTTCTGGCCTCCGCACGCACCAGGCGAATCAAGATCAGCGCCATCGGCGTCTCCGTCCCCGGCATCAGTTATTCCCGGACCGGCAAGGTCTGGGCGCCCAATATCCCCGGTTGGGAAGACTACCCCCTCCGCGGCGAAATCCTGGCCACCGCCCGGGAGAGCCGCATCCGCGTCGCCGTTGACAGCGACCGCGCCTGCTGCATCCTGGGCGAAACCTGGCGTGGCGTCGCCCAAGGCTGCCGCAACGCGATTTTCCTGGCGGTCGGCACCGGCATCGGGGCAGGCATCATGATTGACGGCCGTATTCTGCGCGGCGCCCAGGACATCGCCGGTGCCATCGGCTGGCTGGCGCTCGACCGACCCTTCCGGCCCGAGTACATCGGCTGCGGCTGCTTCGAACACCACGCCTCCGGCACCGGCCTGGCCAAAGTCGCCAACGCTCTTCTCGTCCAGCACCATACCCGCCGCCCCAATCCATCACTCCATCACTCCAGCACTCCAGCCTTCCTCTCTGCCCGGGACGTCTTCGCCGCCTACGACCGCGGCCACCCGGTGGCGAAGGCGGCCGTCGCCCAGGCCGTCGAATTCTGGGGCATGGCTGTCGCCAACCTTGTCAGCCTCTTTAACCCGGAGAAGATCATCTTCGGCGGCGGCGTTTTCGGCCCCGGGACGCAATTGCTGGGCGACATCTACGCCGAGGCCAAGCAATGGGCTCAGCCCATCAGCATCCGGCAGGTGAAACTCCAGGCCTCGAAGCTCGGCCCCGACGCCGCCCTCTACGGCGCAGCCTCTCTGGCCCTGCAGGCGGCGCGGGTCAAAGGCTAACGACAGTCTATCGGTATCGCTCGCAAGGGTCGTGCCGCGCGACGATTCTCTCCAGCGTATAAACGGTTCTTCGCTGATTCGGTGGAATACCGCCCAGCTCAGGCAGCCCCTGAGCACCGCCAGCCTTTCCTGCCGGGATTGACGCTGTGGGGGCTCAAGGCTCCAAGGAGGTCATCCTGGCTACGGAGCGGGGTGCTGTGGTTGCGGAGTCAGAGGCATCGGAGTCCACAGGGAGTACGGGGTTGGCAGATTTCGGGGCCTCCTATAAGCTCGCCGCCGCATGTACAACCGCAACCTGGTGTTCGCCGCCGCCTGCCTGGGCATGCTGCTGTTCGGCATCGTCTTCCTGTCCCTTGGCTCGGTGAACAACATGCTGGCCGAACGCTTCCACCTCGATGACAACGCCATCGGCACGCTCACCGCGCTGCTGCCCTTCGGCATCCTGGCCGGCTCCCTCATCTTCGGGCCCATCGTGGACCGCTTCGGCTACAAATGGATGCTCATTATCTGCGCCCTGCTCGTCATGGCGGGGCTTGAGGGCATGGCCTTCGCCAGCCGCACGGGCCTCATCCAGTTCTTTGTCTTCCTCATCGGCTTCGGCGGCGGCGTTCTGAACGGCGCCACCAACGCCCTCGCCGCCGATGTCAGCGAAGGCGAGCGCGGTGCCAGGCTCAGCCTGCTCGGTGTCTTCTTCGGCATCGGCGCGCTCGGCATGCCCAGCACCCTCGCGGCGCTCTCGCAACATTTCTCCCTCGCCGCCATCGTCGCCGGCATCGGCGCCTTTGTCCTCGTGCCCGTCCTCTACTTCCTCCTCATCACCTTCCCGCCGCCCAAGCAAAAGGCCCAGGCCGCCTCCGCCACCAGCGGCCTGGCGCTGCTCAAACACCCCATCTTCCTGTTCGCCGGCCTGGCCCTGGCCATCCAAAGCGGCATGGAAGGCATGTCCAACGACTGGATCACCCGCTACTTCAAGAAGGTCACCCTCTCCGGCCAGCACGCCGCCGAATGGCAGACCCTCCTGGGCCTCATGGCGGTGACCGGCGCCATGGTCCTCGCGCGCATCGTCCTCAGCCGTTTGCTCAAGCACATCAAGTCGCAGGCGGTCCTCTTCGCCAGCATCGGCATCACCGCCGCCGGCGCCCTCCTCCTGATGTATGCCACCAGCTACGGCGTATCGCTCGCGGCGGCGCTGCTGATTGGCGCCGGGCTCGCCGCCGCCTTCCCGGTGGTGCTCAGCTACATTGGCGACTTGTATCCCGCCCAATCCGGCACCGCCTTCAGCACGATCTTCTTCATCGCCCTCATCGGCAACATGACCATCAACAAGTCCTTCGGCGCGCTGGCCCAAATCCACGGCCTCGAGCAATACACTAAAGTCATGCTCGCCTGCCTCGCCGCCTCCGCCGTGCTCCTTTTCCTCGTCGTTAAACAACTGCAAGCCTCGCCCGGCAACCCCGCCGCCGCCCAGGCCATCCCATCTCACCAATCCATCAATCCAATAATCCAGTAATCCACCACTCCATCCTTACTATGAGCACCGTCGCCCAACAATGGCTCGCCAACACCCGCGCGGTCATGGACCGCATCGAGCAAACCCAAATGGACAACATCCGCAAGGCCGCCGAGGTCATGGCCGACTCCATCCAAGCCGGCCGCTGGGTCCACACCTTCGGCTGCGGCCACGCCACCATTCCCATCGAGGAGATGTATCCCCGCATCGGCGGGTTCGTCGGCTTCCACCCGATGTGCGAATTGCCGCTGACCTTTTTCACCCGCATCGTCGGCGAGGGTGGCGTGCACCAGTTCGTCTTCCTGGAGCGCGTCGAGGGCTACGGCGTGCAGATCATGAAGGGCTACAACTTCGACCCGCGCGACACCATGTGGCTGTTCTCCCACTCCGGCATCAACAACGTCAACATTGACGTCGCCCTCGAAGCCAAGAAACGCGGCATGAAGGTCATCGCCTACGGCTCCGCCGCCGCCGCCAAGGGCAAGCAGACCCGCCACTCTTCGGGCAAGACCATCTTCGACATTGCCGATCTTGTCGTGGACACCTGCGCCCCGATTGGCGACGCTTGTGTGCCGCTCAAGAACCACCAGGACAAAGTCGGCCCCGTCTCGACGATGGCCTTCATCACCTGCGTCTGGATGACGGTCTGCACGGTCGCCGAGATGCTCGCCGACCGCGGCGTGAAGCTCTACATCCATCCCTCCCACAACGTCCCCGGCGACACGACCGCCAAAGACCGTCTCGACGCCGCCCTGGCCGAATACAAGCGGCGGATTGCGGGGGTCTAACCGCTCTTTCGTTACACGCTCTTGACATAAGTGACCAAGTCCTCCATAACCCGTTCAGCCCTTCCACCGCCCCCCTGTCAGGCGTCGCTGACGCGACGCGCCCCTCCAATCCGCACTCGTCCCGTGGGCTAAAGCCCCACGGCTACCATCAGATCATCGCTACGCGATGGTCGGCGCCGGCGGGTTTGCGCTCACCGTGACGCGGCGAACAATTGCCGTGCGACGCCTGGCCACGCCTGATAAGCTCTTGGCCACAAACAGATCGGAGCGCCCAATGGCCAACACCTTCACCAGCCTGCATTACCACGTCATCTTCAGCACCAAACACCGTGAGCCTTGGATTACCCAGGAGCATGAGCAGCGTCTGCGGGCTTATCTGGGCGGCATCGCACGGCAGAACCAGCTCAAGCCACTGTTGATTGGCGGTATGGAAGACCATATCCACATGCTTCTTGGCATGCCGCCGACTATTACCGTGAGCGAAGCCCTCAAGCGCATCAAGGGTGGGTCTTCAGGGTGGGTCAAAGAGAATCTGCCTGGCAGTCTTGGGTTTGGCTGGCAGGATGGTTACGCGGCCTTCGGGGTCAGTAAGTCGCAACTCGGTGAGGTAGAGGATTACATTCGCGACCAACGAGCGCATCACCGCTTGAAGACATTCCAGGAGGAATACCGGGCGTTTCTGGACCGGCACGGGATCGTTTACGACGAGCGGTATCTGTGGGATTGAGAGCGGGGGTATTGGGGGGATTACCGCGTCGCGGTATGTGAAGGTAGCCGGTGGACTTCAGTCCCCGGGTGTGCACGTCCGCGGGGTGATTCGTCGCGTAGCGACGGTTGAAGGACCGGACTCCACAACCAGCTCGCCCCGCACCATCGGCCCATCAGGCGTCGCTGACGCGACGCGACCCTCGTTGCAAACAGCTCCCCGTGGGCTGAAGCCGCACGGCTACCGTCAGGGCATCGCTACGCGATGACAGGGCGGGTAAGACCCCGCCATCACATTCACTCCAGCGTGATAGACGGCTGGGTCATGGTCAGGTCCCGGCAAACGGGATGAGTTGGCAGGCCATTACTCGCGGCAGAGCCGCTGGACCGTCAGGAGAGTGGTGGCCAGCAGGATCGCGGCGCAGATCACGTAGGGCAGGGGAGGCGAATAGGGCAGCAGGGCGGTGGCGAATACGGGTCCGAGGATGCGCGCCAGGCTGCCGGCGCCCTGGGCGACGCCGATGGTCGCGCCCTGTTCGTGGTCAGGAGTGAGATTCGAGAGCAGACCGAACAGCGGCGGCCGCGTGAGGCTGGTGCCGACCGATAACAACGCGAGCACCAACAGCAGCCACACCCAGGGCAGCCCGTCGGGCTGGAGCAGCACCCGCCAGGAGAGCCGCGCTTCGCCCTTGAGAAACGGAATCAGCGCCATGCTGGCGGCGGTCAACACGAGGCTCAGCGCGATGAGTCTAGGTTCCCCCATTCGCTTGACGAGCCGCCCGATGGCCCCGCCCTGCACCAGGGCCCCGATGAGGCCGCAATAGACAAACAGGTAAGCGACGGTGCTGGCCGAGGTCGCATCGCTCTTGAAGTCCAGATGGAAATTGGCGCCGACCAGCAGCGGCAGGGTGCTTTCAAAGCAGCTAAAGCAGAAGGTCGCCAGAAAGAACACGGTGACCAGCAAACCCACCTTGGGCTCCCGGAGCGTGTGCGCCCACTGAGCCAAATGCGGGCGCGGAGCGGCTTGAGCGGAATCGGGCCGGTGGCTTTCGGTGAGAATGAACAGGGCCAGCAGGAAATTCGCCGCGCACAGCGCCGCCGCCACCCAACCCGGGCCGGTGTCGCCCCAATACCGCAGGCTCATCCCGCCGATGAACGGCCCCAGGATGAACCCCAGCCCGAACGCCATGCCAATCAGCCCCATCTTCCGGGAGCGCTCGGCTGGGGGCGTGATGTCCGCAATGTAGGCCTGGGCCACCGTGATATTGCCGCCGCAAATTCCCGCGAACAGGCGGGACACCACCATCAGCCACAAAGCCGCGGCGTGGTTCGCGAGCCCTGTGCTGCGGGCGAACAGCACGTAGGAGGCGGCCGCGCCCGCGGTGCTGATGAGCAGAATGGGACGGCGGCCGTGGCGGTCGGACAGCCTCCCCCAAATGGGCGCGAAGACGAACTGCATCGCCGAGAAAGATGCGAAGATCAAACCGATGACGAAGCCTCGCGCGCCGAAGTGTTCGCTGTACGACGGGATCAGGGGCACGATGATGCCGAAGCCGATCAGGTCAATGAAGACCGTCAGGAAGATGACGAGAACGGAAGGCTTGCTCATGGAGAAAAGGCTGACACTGACCACGCAGTACCCGGCTGATCCTCAAATGACATAGCGCGAGTCTATTGGGGGATTGGCGCGAGTCAAGGGAAGGGGTGGCGCTCGCTTTCTCACGATTGAGAATGCTTGCGGTGTTAGCGCTTGTTTGAAAAGCCAACCCAGGGAGGGCGAGCGTCCTCGCGAGCCCAAATATCTCCGGAAATCTGTGTGAATCAGGGCTCGCGAGGACGCTCGCCCTGCCGCCCGGCTAGTTTTCAAACGGGCGCTAACGGCCTGCCGCAAAGAGACTGTGTGTCCGGGGGGCACCGGCTTCAGCTTCTGGTACAGTATGTCCGAAAGCGAGGCAACGGGGGAGGTTCTGGACGCACCTGACCGTGACCAAGCCGCCTGTCCAGGCGGGGAAAGGGAGATTGGCTCTTAACTTGCATACAGTGAACGCGAGATTACAGGCTGCGGGCGCTTGGCGCATGATCGTCAGGATGCTTGTCCCTGGGCAGGTGGCCCTGCGCGGGGGCTTGTAGATGCTCGGTGTAACCGATTTCGTCAGAAACAGACTAGGATCACCATGGCGCAGGCCAAACAAACTCAAGTGAAGGACACCCGCACGCGGGTTCTTCTGGTAGATGACCACGCCGTGGTCCGTTACGGCATTGGCCAGCTCATCAATCAGCAGAGCGACCTGGTGGTTTGCGGCGAGGAGGAAGACGCAGCCAAAGCGCTCAGCGCTATCGCCAGGCTGAAGCCGGGCCTCGTCATCGCCGATATTTCCCTGAAGGACAGCAGCGGGCTGGAGTTGATGCGGAACATCAAGGCCCAGTACCCCGGGCTGCCGGTGCTGGTCGTCAGCGCTCACGATGAATCGGTTTACGCCGAAATCGCCTTCCGCGCCGGCGCGCTCGGTTATTTGATGAAGGGCGAAGCGCTCGAGAAGATCGTGTCGGCCGTCCGCCGGGTGCTCGGCGGGAACGTCTATGTCAGTGACACGCTCGCCGCCAAGATGCTCCAGCGGCAGGTGCGTGGGCAGACGGACATCGAGCAGTCCCCGGTGAAGGGACTCAGCGATCGCGAGCTGGAGGTGTTCCAGCTCATCGGCCAATGGAAGAAGACCAAGGAGATCGCCGCGGAACTGCACCTAAGCATTAAGACCATCGAGTATTACCGCGAGCAGATTAAGCAAAAGCTGAGCGTGAACAGCGCGGTGGAACTTACCCAATACGCCACCACCTGGGTGCAGCGGGAAAACCCGGCCTGAGTCCGTATTCACCGCTATTGTCCTCTCTGATCCGGCTTCTGACCGGCGCTCCAGCCGCGCGCCTCAATTAAGGGCATTTCCTCAAGCCTGGCTGCGTCCCGTGGCCCTCTCCCCGGGGAATCCCTTGGCCCGAAACCTGCAGTCTCACCGGGGCAAACTACGTGACTTGGCCCGATTGTTGGTTGTCGGGCCCGCGATATGCTTGGTCACGATTGAGAAAGCGAAAGTAGTGCTTTTATGAACTTGAAGCTGATTTTGAATCGCCACCTGAACGTGGCTCTGATCGCGTTGCTCTGCTCGCTGGCCACTCATGCCGCCTTCGCCGGGCTCAAGCTGCAAGGCCAGAACAAGGGCGACACCAACACCTGGTACGACGGGGGACTCCTGTACTGGCAGGAACTGGATTACATTCCCTGTCGCGTAGAGTTTACCGCTGCTCAGGGCAATAATCAGACCATCACGGTTAACTTCGAGCACGTGAATGGGGGAGTTCCGGGCGTTCAGAATCTGTTCAACTTCACGAGTTCTTCCAACATCGTGTTCACCGCCGCGCCGACCTTGTCCGCGCCGCCTGCCTCCGCCAACTGGTCGTACACTTTCACGGTCAATGTGCTCAACAACAACGCCGGGTATGTCTGGTTCAAGGCGCGTCTGTCCGCAGGCGCCCATCTCAACGTGGGGAGTTCACTGGCGCTGAGCGGAAAGCCATCTTCCATGGGCAGCCTGCAAATTCATAAACCGAGTGCGGCGCCGGGGATACCGGATCTCATGGTGGTGAAGAATGGTCCGACCAACGCCACGCCTGGCGACATCATTACCTATTCGCTCACGTATAGCAACCGGGCGAGCGCCGGCAACCGGGCCACGGGGGTGCAGTTAAGCGACATCTTGCCGGCTGAGGTCACGGTTCTGACGAACACCATCCCAGCCGGTGGTTTGCTGGTCGGCAACACCCTCTATTGGGACCTGGGCAATCTCGCCCTCGGGGCCGGCGGGCGGTTCACCTTTCAGGTCAAGGTCAACGACACCACCCCCTACAGCTACACCTTCTCAAACTTCTCGCAGATCCTGAGCGCGGAAGATGACCAGAACTATGCTGACAATACCTCCACGTTTGCGACGACGACCATTGCCTGCGCCCCGCCGACGGTCCTGCTTGATCCCTTGAGCGGCACCCGGTTGCCCGGGGATCCCGCCATGTCTCTTGCCCGGTGTCCCGGCGATACGGTGACGTTTGTGGCCATTGCCAACGGCACGGCCCCGATGGGCTACCAATGGAGCAAGGATGGGTTGCCCATCAGCGGAGCAACGAACACTTCCCTTACCGTGTCCTCGATCTCGGATAGTGATGCCGGGGTTTACAGCATTACGGTGAGCAACGTGTGCGGCATCATCATTTCAGGCGCCATGCTGGCGGTGAATACCAACGCCAGCACAACGGCGCTGGCCGACGTGGTGAAGTGCCCGGGCGATACCGCCACCTTCAGCACCGTGGCCGGCGGAACCGGGCCGTTCAGCTACCGCTGGACCAAGGATGGTGTGACGCTGGCGGAGACGAACAGTGCTTTGACCATCGCCGCCGTTAGCGCGGCCGATGTCGGCTCGTATTGTGTGTACGTTACGGGGGCCTGCGGCCCGACTGTGTCCACCTGCGCGAGTCTGACGCTCAATACGACGATCAGCGCCAGCCCGTTGACCAGTCTAGTGAAATGCCCCGGAGACAGCGCGACCTTTGCCACCGTGGCGGCTGGGACAGGGCCTTACAGCTACGTGTGGTTCAAGGACGGGACGGGGCTGAGCGAAACGAACAGCTCGCTGACGATGGCTTCGGTGGCGGCTGCGGATGCCGGGGTTTACAGCGTGGTGGTCAGCGGGGCGTGCGGCAGCGTGACCAACAGTGCGAGTCTGACGGTAAACACGAATGTGGTGGTGGTAAGCGCGCCGGTGAGCCTGACCAATTGCCCGGGCACCAGCGCCAGCTTCAGTGTCAGCGCTGCGGGACCGGCCTGAGCTACCAGTGGTACAAGGATGGCAGCGCGTTGACGGGCCAAACGGGCAGCAGTCTGGTATTGGCGAATGTGAGCGCGGCCGATGCGGGGATCTACTCAGTTGTGGTCAGCGGGGAGTGCGGCAACAGCGTGACCAACAGTGCGACCCTGACGATTAACGGGAACATCGTGGTGGTGAGCGCCCCAGCGAGTCTGACCAATTGCCCGGGGACCAGCGCCAGTTTCAGTGTGAACGCCAGCGGGGCGGGTCTGAGCTACCAGTGGTACAAGAATGCTTCGGCGCTGGTGGGCCAGACGGGCGGCAGCCTGATGCTGACCAATGTGAGCGCGACGGACGCCGGGACCTACTCGGTGGTCGTGAGCGGCCTCTGCGGCAACAGCGTGACCAACAGCGCGACGCTGACGGTCAATGAGGAGCTGGCGATTGCGGTGTTCCCCGCTGCGGGGACCAACTGTCCGGGCACGACGGCCAACTTCACGATCGGGGCCAGCGGCACCGGCCTGACGCATCAATGGTACAAGAATGGCATCATTCTGGCCGGGCAGACCAACAGCGATTTGATTCTCAATAACGTGAGCGCGGGCGATGCCGGCACCTACAGCGTCGTGGCCAGCGGAATCTGCGGTAACTCCGCCAGCAACAGCGCGACCCTGACGATCAACGAGAGTGTGGCCGTAAGCAGTGCGCCGGTGAGCCTGACCAATTGCCCGGGCAGCAGCGCCAGTTTCAGTGTGAGCGCGACGGGCACTGGGCTCCGCTACCAGTGGTATCAGGGCGGCAGCGCGCTGGTGGGCGCGACGAGCAGCAACCTGGTGTTGAGCAATGTGAATGCGGGCGATGCCGGGATCTACCGGGTGGTGGTGAACGGGGAATGCGGCAGTGTGACCAACAGTGCGAGTCTGACGGTGAACGGGAACGTGGTGGTGGCCAGCGCCCCGGTGAGCGTGACCAACTGCCCGGGCACCACCGCCAGCTTCAGTGTGACCGCCAACGGGACCGGGCTCAGCTACCAATGGTATAAGGACGGCCGGGCCCTGGCGGAGGAAACGGCCAGCAAGCTTGAGCTTGAGAAACTGAATGCGGACGATGCGGGCCTTTACACGGTGGTGGTCAGCGGGGTGTGTGGCGAGCCGGTGACCAACGGCGCCACTCTGACGATGAACCAGAACGTGGTCGGTGGCCAGCGCGCCGGTGAGCGTGACCAATTGCCCGGGCACCAGCGCCAGCTTCAGTGTCAGCGCGACCGGGACGGGTCTGAGCTACCAGTGGTATAAGGGTGTGACGGCGCTGGCGGGACAGACCAACAGCAGCCTGGTACTGGCCAATGTGAGCGCCACGGATGCGGGGACTTACGCGGTGGTCGTCAGCGGGGTGTGCGGCAACAGCGTGAGCAAGAGCGCGAGCCTGACGGTGAACGAGAACGTGGTGGTGGCCAGCGCCCCGGTGAGCCTGACCAATTGTCCGGGCGCCAGCGCCAGCTTCAGTGTGACGGCGACCGGCACCGGCTTGAGCTATCAGTGGTACAAGAACGGCAGCGCACTGGCAGGCCAGACGGGCAGCAGTGTGGCGCTGACCAATGTGAGCGCGGCCGACGCGGGGACCTACAGTGTGGTGGTGAGCGGGGATTGCGGAAACGCCGTGACCAACAGCGCCAGCCTGACGGTGGATGAGGAACTGGTGATTGCGGTGGTGCCCGCTTCGACGACCAACTGTCCGGCGACGATGGCCAGTTTCAGTGTGAATGCGACGGGGACGGGATTGACCTACCAGTGGTACAAGGGGGCTGTGGCACTCGCCGGCCAGACGGGGAGCAGTCTGGTGCTGAGCAATGTGACCGCGGCCGATGCGGGGATCTACGGCGTGGTGGCCAGCGGGATCTGCGGCAACGCTGCCAGCAACAGTGCGAGCCTGACGGTGAACGAGAATGTGGTGGTGAGCAGCGCGCCGGCGAGCGTGACCAATTGTCCGGGGACCAGCGCGAGTTTCAGTGTGACCGCCAGCGGGACCGGTCTCGGCTATCAGTGGTATAAGGGTGTTACCCCGCTGGCGGGCCAGACGGGCAGCAGCCTGGTGCTGGCGAATGTGAGCGCGGCGAATGCGGGGACCTACGCGGTGGTCGTCAGTGGCGAGTGCGGGAACAGCGTGACCAACAGCGCGAGTCTGACGGTGAACGAGAATGTGGTGGTGGCCAGCGCGCCGGCGAGCGTGACCAATTGCCCGGGAACCAGCGCGAGTTTCAGCGTGACCGCCAGCGGGACCGGTCTCGGCTATCAGTGGTACAAAGGTGCGACGCTGCTGGCAGGGCAGACGGGCAGCAGTTTGGTGCTGGCGAATGTGAGCGCGGCCGACGGGGGGACCTACGCGGTGGTCGTCAGTGGCGAGTGCGGCAACAGCGTGACCAACAGCGCGAGCCTGACGGTGAACGAGATTGTGGTGGTGGCCAGTGCGCCGGTGAGCCTGACCAATTGCCCGGGGACCAGCGCCAGTTTCAGAGTGAGCGCCTCCGGGGCCGGGTTGAGCTATCAGTGGTACAAGGACGGCAGTGCGCTGGCAGGGCAGACCGCTAGCAACTTGACGCTCGGGAGCGTGAGCGCCACGGACGCCGGCACCTACAGTGTGGTGGTGAGCGGGGAGTGCGGGACCGCGGTGACCAACAGCGCCACCCTCACGGTGGATCAAGACCTAGTGATTGCGGTGGTGCCCGCATCTACGACCAACTGCCCGGCGACGACAGCCAGTTTCAGTGTGAGCGCGTCGGGCACGGGGCTGAGCTACCAGTGGTACAAGGGGGGCGGTGCGTTGGCGGGTCAGACGGGGAGCAGTTTGGTGCTGAGCAATGTGAGTGCGGCCGATGCGGGGATCTACAGCGTGGTGGCCGGTGGGATATGCGGCAACGCTGCCACGAACAGCGCGAGTCTGACGGTGAACGCGAACGTGGTGGTGGCCGGCGCGCCGGTGAGCGTGACCAATTGTCCGGGGACCAGTGCCAGTTTCAGTGTGACCGCCAGCGGGACCGGGCTGAGCTATCAATGGTACAACGGCGCGACGGCGCTGGTGGGCCAGACAGGGAGCAGCCTGGTGCTGAGCAATGTGAGCGCGGCGGATGCGGGGACCTACTCGGTGGTCGTCAGTGGCGAGTGTGGCAACAGCGTGACCAACAGTGCGAGTCTGACGGTGAACGGGAACGTGGTGGTGGCCAGCGCCCCGGTGAGCGTGACCAACTGCCCGGGCACCACCGCCAGCTTCAGTGTGACCGCCAACGGGACCGGGCTCAGCTACCAATGGTATAAGGACGGCCGGGCCCTGGCGGAGGCAACGGCCAGCAAGCTTGAGCTTGAGAAACTGAATGCGGACGATGCGGGCCTTTACACGGTGGTGGTCAGCGGGGTGTGTGGCGAGCCGGTGACCAACGGCGCCACTCTGACGATGAACCAGAACGTGGTGGTGGCCAGCGCGCCGGTGAGCCTGACCAATTGCCCGGGCACCAGCGCCAGCTTCAGTGTGAGCGCGACCGGGACGGGTCTGAGCTACCAGTGGTATAAGGGTGTGACGGCGCTGGCGGGACAGACCAACAGCAGCCTGGTACTGGCCAATGTGAGCGCCACGGATGCGGGGACTTACGCGGTGGTCGTCAGCGGGGTGTGCGGCAACAGCGTGAGCAAGAGCGCGAGCCTGACGGTGAACGAGAATGTGGTGGTGGCCAGCGCGCCGGTGAGCCTGACCAATTGTCCGGGGACCAGCGCCAGTTTCAGTGTGACGGCGACGGGCACGGGGCTCAGCTACCAGTGGTACAAGGGTGCGACGCTGCTGGCAGGGCAGATGGGCAGCAGTTTGGTGCTGGCCAATGTGAGCGCGGCGGATGCGGGGACCTACTCGGTGGTCGTCAGTGGCGAGTGCGGCAACAGCGTGACCAACAGTGCGAGTCTGACGGTGAACGGGAACGTGGTGGTGGCCAGCGCCCCGGTGAGCGTGACCAACTGCCCGGGCACCACCGCCAGCTTCAGTGTGACCGCCAACGGGACCGGGCTCAGCTACCAATGGTATAAGGACGGCCGGGCCCTGGCGGAGGCAACGGCCAGCAAGCTTGAGCT
The DNA here is from genome assembly GCA_963822005.1 of uncultured Verrucomicrobiae bacterium. Taxonomy (GTDB): domain Bacteria; phylum Verrucomicrobiota; class Verrucomicrobiia; order Limisphaerales; family UBA8199; genus PALSA-1440. Next base: position 25,487 of record CAWGGD010000036.1, read on the forward strand.
TGAGAAACTGAATGCGGACGATGCGGGCCTTTACACGGTGGTGGTCAGCGGGGTGTGTGGCGAGCCGGTGACCAACGGCGCCACTCTGACGATGAACGAGAACGTGGTGGTGGCCAGCGCGCCGGTGAGCGTGACCAATTGTCCGGGAACCAGCGCCAGCTTCAGTGTCAGCGCGACCGGGACGGGTCTGAGCTACCAGTGGTATAAGGGTGTGACGGCGCTGGCGGGACAGACCAACAGCAGCCTGGTACTGGCCAATGTGAGCGCCACGGATGCGGGGACTTACGCGGTGGTCGTCAGCGGGGTGTGCGGCAACAGCGTGAGCAAGAGCGCGAGCCTGACGGTGAACGAGAACGTGGTGGTGGCCAGCGCGCCGGTGAGCGTGACCAATTGTCCGGGAACCAGCGCTAGCTTCAGTGTGGCCGCGACGGGTACCGGCTTGAGCTACCAGTGGTATAAGGGTGCGACGCTGCTGGCCGGCCAGACGGGCAGCAGCCTGGTGTTGGCGAATGTGAGCGCAGCCGACGGCGGTACCTACAGCGTGGTGGTGAGCGGGGATTGCGGCAATGCGGTGACCAACAGTGCGAGCCTGACGGTGAACGAGAATGTGGTGGTGGCCAGCGCGCCGGTGAGCCTGACCAATTGCCCGGGGACCAGCGCCAGCTTCAGTGTCAGCGCGACGGGCACCGGACTCAGCTACCAGTGGTATAAGGGTGCGACGCTGCTGGCCGGCCAGACGGGCAGCAGCCTGGTGTTGGCGAATGTGAGCGCGGCCGATGCGGGGACTTACAGCGTGGTGGTCAGCGGCGTGTGCGGCAACAGCGTGACCAACAGTGCGAGCCTGACGGTGAACGCGAACGTGGTGGTGGCCAGCGCGCCGGTGAGCCTGACCAATTGTCCGGGGACCAGCGCCAGCTTCAGTGTCAGCGCGACCGGCACCGGACTCAGCTACCAGTGGTATAAGGGTGCGACGCTGCTGGCCGGGCAGACGGGCAGCAGTTTGGTGTTGGGCAACGTGAGCGCGGCGGATGCGGGGACTTACTCGGTTGTGGTTAGTGGCGTGTGCGGCAACAGCGTGACCAACAGTGCGAGCCTGACGGTGAACGAGAACGTGGTGGTGGCCAGCGCGCCGGTGAGCCTGACCAATTGCCCGGGGACCAGCGCCAGCTTCAGTGTCAGCGCGACGGGCACGGAGCTCAGCTACCAGTGGTATAAGGGTGCGACGCTGCTGGCCGGCCAGACGGGCAGCAGCCTGGTGTTGGCGAATGTGAGCGCAGCCGACGCGCGGGACCTACAGCGTGGTGGTGAGCGGGATTGCGGCAATGCGGTGACCAACAGTGCGAGCCTGACGGTGAACGAGAACGTGGTGGTGGCCAGCGCGCCGGTGAGCCTGACCAATTGCCCGGGGACCAGCGCCAGCTTCAGCGTGAGCGCCACCGGCACCGGCCTCAGCTACCAGTGGTATAAGGGTGCGACGCTGCTGGCCGGGCCAGACGGGCAGCAGCCTGGTGTTGGCGAATGTGAGCGCGGCGGATGCGGGGACTTACTCGGTTGTGGTCAGTGGCGTGTGCGGCAACAGCGTGACCAACAGCGCCAGCCTGACGGTGAACGCGAACGTGGTGGTGGCCAGCGCGCCGGTGAGCCTGACCAATTGTCCGGGGACCAGCGCCAGCTTCAGTGTCAGCGCGACGGGCACGGGCTTGAGCTACCAGTGGTATAAGGGTGCGACGCTGCTGGCCGGGCAGACGGGCAGCAGCCTGGTGTTGGCCAATGTGAGCGCGGCGGATGCGGGGACTTACTCGGTTGTGGTCAGTGGCGTGTGCGGCAACAGCGTGACCAACAGCGCGAGCCTGACGGTGAACGCAGAACGTGGTGGTGGCCAGCGCGCCGGTGAGCCTGACCAATTGTCCGGGGACCAGCGCCAGCTTCAGCGTGAGCGCGACGGGCACCGGGCTCGAGCTACCAGTGGTATAAGGGTGCGACGCTGCTGGCCGGCCAGACGGGCAGCAGCCTGGTGTTGGCGAATGTGAGCGCAGCCGACGCGCGGGACCTACAGCGTGGTGGTGAGCGGGGATTGCGGCAAGGCGGTGACCAACAGCGCGAGCCTGACGGTGAACGAGAACGTGGTGGTGGCCAGCGCGCCGGTGAGCCTGACCAATTGCCCGGGGACCAGCGCCAGCTTCAGTGTGAGCGCGACGGGCACCGGACTCAGCTACCAGTGGTATAAGGGTGCGACGCTGCTGGCCGGCCAGACGGGCAGCAGCTTGGTGTTGGCGAATGTGAGCGCGGCGGATGCGGGGACTTACTCGGTTGTGGTCAGTGGCGTGTGCGGCAACAGCGTGACCAACAGCGCGAGCCTGACGGTGAACGCGAACGTGGTGGTGGTCAGCGCGCCGGTGAGCCTGACCAATTGCCCGGGGACCAGCGCCAGCTTTAGTGTGAGCGCGACGGGCACGGAGCCTCAGCTACCAGTGGTATAAGGGTGCGACGCTGCTGGCCGGGCCAGACGGGCAGCAGCCTGGTGTTGGCCAATGTGAGCGCCGCGGATGCGGGGACTTACTCGGTTGTGGTCAGTGGCGTGTGCGGCAACAGCGTGACCAACAGCGCGAGCCTGACGGTGAACGAGAACGTGGTGGTGGCCAGCGCGCCGGTGAGCCTGACCAATTGCCCGGGGACCAGCGCCAGCTTCAGTGTGAGCGCGACGGGCACCGGGCTCAGCTACCAGTGGTATAAGGGTGCGACGCTGCTGGCCGGCCAGACGGGCAGCAGCCTGGTGTTGGCGAATGTGAGCGCCGCGGATGCGGGGACTTACGCGGTTGTGGTCAGCGGCGATGTGCGGCAACAGCGTGACCAACAGCGCGAGCCTGACGGTGAACGCGAACGTGGTGGTGGCCAGCGCGCCGGTGAGCCTGACCAATTGTCCGGGGACCAGCGCCAGCTTCAGTGTGAGCGCGACGGGCACCGGCCTCAGCTACCAGTGGTATAAGGGTGCGACGCTGCTGGCCGGCCAGACGGGCAGCAGCCTGGTGCTGGCGAATGTGAACGCGGCCGACGCGGGGACCTACAGCGTGGTGGTCAGCGGAGTGTGCGGCAATGCGGTGACCAACAGTGCGAGTCTGACGGTGAACGCGAACGTGGTGGTGGCCAGTGCGCCGGTGAGTTTGACCAATTGTCCGGGCACCAGCGCCAGCTTCAGTGTGACCGCGACGGGTACCGGCTTGAGCTACCAGTGGTATAAGGGTGCGACGCTGCTGGCCGGCCAGACGGGCAGCACCCTGGTGCTGGCCAACGTGAGCGCCGCGGATGCGGGGACCTACGCCATTGTGGTTAGCGGTGTATGCGGGAACAGCGTGACTAATAGCGCCAGCTTGGCGGTCAATGACATTCTGGTGATTTCAGTTGTCCCCGCTAACGCGACCAACTGTCCGGGCACGACTGCCAGCTTCAGCGTCGCGGCGAGCGGAAGCAGCTTGAATTATCAATGGTACAAGAATAGCGCCATCCTGCCCGGCCAGACGAACAGCAGCTTGGTCCTCAATAGTGTGAGCGCCAGCGATGCCGGCACCTACAGCGTCATCGCCAGGGGAACATGCGGCAACGCGGCCACCAACAGCGCGACGCTGACGATCATTGAGGACCTGGTGGTGTCGGGCGCGCCGGTGAGCGTGACGAACTGTGCGGGCACCAGCGCCAGCTTCAGTGTGAGTGCGACGGGCACCGGACTCAGCTACCAGTGGTATAAAGGTGCCGCGTTACTGGCCGGCCAGACGGGCAGCAGCCTGGTGCTGAGCAATCTGAGCGCGGCCGATGCGGGGATATACACTGTGACGGTGAGTGGCTCGTGCGGCACGCCGGTGAGCAGGAGCGCGAACTTGGCCGTCAAAGCCGGCACGCTGGCAACGCCTATGGCGAGCGTGACCAATAACCTTGGGACGAGCGTCACCTTCGCGACGGTGGCCTCCGGTACAGGGCCCTTCACCTATGTGTGGCAGAAGAACGGGACGAATATCGCAGGCGCAACGACCTCCAGCCTGACGCTGACCAGCCTGGGTTATGCGGACGGCGCGGTGTATAGCGTGCAGGTTACCGGGGGCTGCGATACTGCGGTGCAGGCCGCCACGCTGACGATCAACATCCCTCCGACCGTCAGCATCGTGAGTCCGACCAATGGCACGGTGTTTATCGCGCCGGCCAACTTCACTGTGGTGGCAGACGCCAGCGATGTGGATGGCACGGTGACCAACGTGGAGTTCTTCCAGGGGACGACCAACTTCCTGGGCGAAGCCGCCAACCCAGCGCCTTACGGCATTGTGCTGACCAATGTGCCGGCGGGAAGCTACACCTTCCGAGCCAGAGCGACCGATAACCTCGGCGCCACGGGCACTTCCGCCCCGGTGACCATCAGCGTCGTGGAGCGTCCGCCGATGACCATCGTGAGCGCGATGGCTTACAATCCGCAGACCGACCTGTTCCAGCAGACCGTGCGCGTCTTCAACCCCACGTATTCCACCTACGACGCCGTGCGGGTGTACGTGTCCGGGCTGGCGAACAACACCACGGTCTATAACGCTTCCGGTTCCACCAATGGCGTGGCCTACGTGGAATCGCACGCGGCAGTCCCGCCGGGCAGCTACGTGGACTTCGTGATCGAATACTGGTCGCCGCTGCGGATCATGCCCAACCCCACCCTCCTTCCTGAACTGGTCGGGGTCAGTGGCGGTGGCGGATCAATGGTTGGTGCCGGCTGTCATATCAATCGTGGCATCATGCTGCCGGACAAGACCTTCCTGATTGAGTTTGCCTCAGCCGCGAATCGGCTCTACTACGTGCTCTACTCCAGCGATCTGATCACCTGGAAAACGGCGCAGCCCGGCATTACCGGCAACGGCACCTGGATCCAGTGGATTGATAACGGCCAGCCGAAAACCGAGAGCTCACCCGCCGTGACCAACATGCGCTTCTACCGTCTCATTGTGCTGCCTTAAGAAGACTATTCACTGCCAATCAAATCACTCGAGCCTATGAAATATATTCCCGCAATCCGGTCAGTGTTCGCGGTTGCGTTGCTCGCAACGCCTCCGGCCCTGGCCCAGGCGCCATCTTCGCCCCTCGCCCAGGCGCAACCTCCGAGTCCGGCCGAGGCGCCATCTCCAGGCACGGTCTCGCCGCTTACGCTGGAAGTTCCGAAACCACCGTCACGCAACCGCTTCGGCCTCAGCTACCGCATGGGATTCAATGCGCCGTTGAGCTTCAAACATATTGGCGGGTACCCGGCCTTGAGTGCCGTGCGCTATACGCCGGACGGCGATCTGTATAACTACGACAACGGGTACGTCCTCACGGACTCGTCCGGCAATGCCATGGGATACTCGCGCTACTGGGGGTATGATAGCAGCAGCCAGGTGGGTGGAGACACCACGGTGGTGATGCAGCGGTCTTCGTCGGTTGCGACGGCGAGTTCCAACGATCATACCGACGTGCCGATGAACGGCGTGGAACTGACCTACAATCGCGAGTTTATTCGCAAGAAGGCCTGGCGCGGCGGCTTGGAAGGCGGCTTTGGCTACAACTTCATGTCCGTGCATGATTCCGGGACGCAGTCAGCCACCGTAACGCGGGTCAACGACACCTATTCATTTCCAGCGGGAGGGGGAGGGGGAGGCGCCGTGGTGCCGCCGTCCCCCTACACGGGGCATCGGGATACTCCTGGTCCAGTCGTTATGGCTTCGCCCTCGCGCACAACAAGCGAGGTTCAGCAGCTTGCCTCGATCACCGGCCAAAGGGACTTCAGCGCCGACCTCTTCAGCTTTCGGGTGGGGCCCTATGTGGAAATCCCGATCAGCAAGAGCATCACCTTTGGCTTAAGCGGCGGGTTCGCTTTGATGTTTGTCAGCAGCCAGTTCAGCTACAACGAGACCGTGACCATCCCTGGTGTCGGGTCCGTCGATCACCGCGCCTCCGGCTCGGACAGTGACTGGCTGCCGGGCTTCTACGTGGGGGGAAATGTCTCGGTGGCGCTATCAGAGTCGTGGTCCATCGTCGCGGGGGCGCAGTTTGAGGATGTCGGGCATTACACCCAGACCCTCAAGGGGCAGCAGGCGACGCTGGACTTGAGCCGGTTGATCTTCGTGAGCATCGGGGTCACCTACTCCTTCTGAGATTGAAATGAAGACCGCACCGAGCCAAATCGCGCCAGTAACTTCTGCTATGGTTGCGACCCCGTCTCCGTTGTGTGTGCAGTATCGCTCGCCGATCGGCCCGGCTCAACCGTCCTGCCCGCGAGCAGATTAAACAGGAGCTGAACCCGAACAGCACGGTCGAGCTTACCCAATACGGCACCTGCCGGGTGCACCGGAAAAACCCGGCTTGAGTCAGGTACTGATTGGCGGCGTTTCCTTGATTAGCGTCTCAGTGAGCGTTTGACGGCCCCTTCCTAAAAGGCTGGGTTTTGGCCCAGCCTGTCTGCTTTTCAACTCCTCCCCGGGGTCACCCCGGGTTTGCATTACGCTTTTCCCCGGGGCCAAGTCCGTGGCTTGCCCCGATTGTTGGATTTCCCAATCGGCCTACAGTGGGCACTAGAAAAAGAATGATTGTAGTGCCTATGAACTCGAAGGTGACTGCGGGGAGTGTCGCGCCGACCCGATCGGCGCACGCGGGGTCCCCTTCGGCACCAGGATATCAGCCCCGTGCTAGCGCGTGGGACCAAAACAAAATGAAGAATCGTATTAAGATACTGCTCGTGGATGATCATCCCATCGTGCGCAAGGGGCTTGCCTCTTGCCTGGCGCGACAGGCGCATTTCCTGATCATTGGTGAAGCGGCCGATGGGCTCGAGGCGGTGGCCAGGGCCAGAGAACTTCGACCCGACGTCGTGCTCCTTGATCTCGACCTGCCGGGGATGAACGGTCTGGCCGTGGCCGAGACCTTGCGCAAGGAGTTGCCGAATACCAAGGTGCTGATCCTGTCCATGCATCAGCCGGCGGAGTTCCTGCCCCGGATCCTCGAATCCGGCGCTCGGGGTTACGTGTTGAAAGCAGCCTCCCCGGAGGAGCTGGTCAAGGCCATCGAAAGGGTCAGTGCCGGCGACTGCTACTTCAGCCCGGAGATCGCGCGGCTGGCTCTGAACCGCCTGGTTCAAGGCAACGGGCAGGGCCCGAATCTGGGGGAGCTGACGAACCGGGAGCGGGAAGTGCTGATCCTGATTGCCGAGGGCCTCAGCAACAAGGAAATCTCCAACCACCTCGAGGTCGGCGTCCGCACGGTGGAAACCCATCGCGAACGCATCATGCGCAAGCTCGCCATTCACAGCGTCGCGGGCCTCACCCGCTTCGCCATTGCCAGAGGATTGGTCGCCGTGCGGAAGGAAGCCACCTTGAGCCCCGGATTCACTCGTACCGGAGCGCCTGGATCGGATCCAAGCGGGCCGCTTTGAGGGCCGGGAAGAGACCGGCACACACCCCCACCGCCGCGCTGAAAGCAACCGCGATCATCATGGCCGCCGGCGTGATGACCGGCGCGTTGGCCGTGGGGCTGATCTGCTCGAGCACGCGCACGAAGCCGTAAGAGGCAGCGACACCCAGCGCCGCACCGAGGAGCGCAATCACAATGCTCTCAATGAGGACCTGGATGAAGATGGACCAGCCGGTGGCGCCCACGGCCTTGCAGATGCCGATCTCGCGGATGCGCTCGTTGATGCTGGCCAACATGATGTTCATGATGCCGATGCCACCCACAAGCAGGCTGATGGCGGCGATGACTCCGCCGCTCATCCGGGCATTGCGAATCTGCTGGTTAATGCTCTCCAACTGGTTCTCCTGGGTGCGGAAGCCGAAATCCTCGATGCCGCGGTGGGTGAGCATCAGGACATTGCGGGCCTGCTGCAAGGCGGGTTCGAGTTGTTCGAGGCCGGCGACCTTCAGGTCAATGCTGGTCAGCCGGTTGTCGGGGATGCCGCTGGCGTCCCCGGCAGCGCGGAAGCGGAGCCACGCGGTGTTGAGCGGCATGTAGATGGTCTGATTCTTGCGATAGAACGCCCAGTTACCGCCGTGGTGGTGTCCCCAGCCGCGCGAACGGGCCGGACCAGCCGGCGCTTCGGGCCCTTGTTTCCTGGCGGCTTCGCGTTCTTTCTTCTCCCTCTCACCCTCGTAGCGCTCGAACATGCCGACGATGGTAAAGGGTTGCCCGTTGATATACAGCACCTCGCCCAGGGGAACAATCTCGCGTCCGACCGTCTCCGGTGAGCCGAACAAGTCGTCGCGGATGCCCGTGCCGATGACGCACACGGCGTTGGCCTGCTCCTCGTCCAGGTCGGTGAAGAACCGGCCATGCGCCAGCGTATGGAGGTTCATCTCGAGCACAGCCGGGGAGACGCCCACACACTCGCCCGGGTCGCTGGTTTTGTCTCCGCGGGTGAGAATGACATCATCCACCTCCATCTCGGGGGAAACGAGGCGCAGGAGCGGCGCGCTTTGGCTCAACGCGCGCGCGTCCGCCAGAGTCCGGCCGGGTGCCTGGTCGGCCAGATGTTCCTGCTCGGTCGGAACCTCCTGCTGTTCGGTGAGGACTTTATCGGCGCCGCCCATGGCGATCATGGCCTCCTTCATCCCATTTTCCATTCCCTTGATGATGGCGGCCATGCCGACGAGGCTGGCGACGCCGAGAATAATCCCCAGCATCGTCAGCAGCGAGCGGAACTTGTGGGCCCAGACTTCCTTGAGGCCGACGAGGATGGTGTTCGGGAGGGTCATTCGTACCTTAGCGCCTCGATCGGATTGAGCCGGGCGGCTTTCACCGCCGGGAAAATGCCCGCCAGCACCCCCACCAGCGCGCTGAAGCCGAAGGCTACCGCCAACGCGGTGACCGTGATGATCGGCGCGTTCTCCGTCGGCGAAAACGAACTCAACAAATGCACCAGGCCGAAGGAAGTAACCAGGCCCGTCAGCCCGCCCAGGATCGCGACGACCACCGATTCCACCAGGATTTGAATGAAGATGTCGCCAGTGGAGGCGCCCACGGACTTGCGGATGCCGATCTCCCGGACGCGCTCCGAGATGCTGGCCAGCATGATGTTCATGATGCCGATTCCGCCGACCAACAGGCTGATGCCCGCAATGAGGCCGCCGCTGAGCCGGGCATTGTGAATGAAGGTATTGATTTGCTCGGCCCATTCTTCCTGGGTGCGAAAGCTGAAGTCCTCGATGCCCTTGTGCGTGCTCATGAGCACGTTGCGCACCTGCTGCAACGCTTGCGGGAGCCGGTCCGCGTCGCCGATCTTCAACTCCAGCGTCGAGAGCCGCGGGTCGCCGGTGGCGCCGGCGCCGCCGGAACTCCTCGACGACACCGGCATGCCGGAACGGAACTTCATCCAGGCGGTGTTCAGCGGCATATAGACCGTGGCGTTCTTCAGGTAGAAGACAAAGCTGCCACGCCGCCGGCCGCTGCTGCCATGGCTATGGCCCCGATCGCGGGCGACGCCGCCGCCCGGGGCTTGGGCGGCTTGGGCCGCTTGGGCTTGGGCGAGTTCGCGCGCCTTGCGTTCCTGCTCGCTCTCGTAATGCTGGAACATGCCGATGACCGTGAACGGCAGGCCATTGATGTAAATGGTCTCGCCCACCGGGATGATCTCGCGACCGACCTTCTCCGGCGCGCCCCACAATTCGTCGCGCGTGGCCGTGCCGATGACACAGACGCTGCGGGCCATCTCGTCGTCCAGCGCATTGAACATGCGGCCATGGGCGATGACGTGCTCGGTCATCTCGAGAGCCACGGGCCAAACGCCGCTGCAATACCAGGGCCGAAAGGTCTTGGCGTTTGCCGACAGGGTCGCCGACAGACGCATCTCGGGAGAGCACCGCGTCACCAGCGTCGCGCTTTGCTCCAGCGCCCGCACGTCGTTGACGGTGATGCCGACGGCCTGGTCGGACAGATGCCGCTGTTCGGCGGGCAGTGGCTGGGGCTCGATCCGCACCTTCTGCAGCCCGCCGATGGCGATCAGCGCCTCTTTGGCTCCCTTTTCCATGCCGGCCACCAGGGCCGACATGGCCACCAGGCTGGAGACGCCAAGAATAATTCCCAACATGGTCAGCAGCGACCGGAACTTGTGCGCCCAGATTTCGCGCATCCCGGCAAGGACCGTGATGCCAAGCTGGGCCGAGGAGTGGCGGACCACGTCGGGCGGGGGGCTGAGCCGCGGAGCCGTCATGGCGCAGCCGAAAGGGCCCCCGCCTCGGAAAGGGTCGGGGGTCGCATGCCCGCGAGGGTCAGATCCACCTTGACGGCGATCCTGCCATCACGGATTTCAATGCGGCGCGGAGTGACGGCGGCGATTTCAGGGTCGTGGGTGACCAGGACGATGGTCCGCCCTTCCTCGCTGAGCTTGCGAAAAAGCTGGAGGATAGCCTCCCCGGTATGCGAGTCGAGGTTGCCGGTCGGCTCGTCGGCGAAAACAATGCGCGGGCTATTGACCAGCGCGCGGGCGATGGCCGCGCGCTGCTGTTGTCCCCCGGAAAGCTGGCTGGGCCGGTGTTTGGCGCGGTTGGCCAGGTCCACCATCTGCAACGCCTCCAGCGCGCGCCGGCGCCGTTCCTTCGCCGAGATGCCGCTGTAGATCATCGGCAGCTCGACGTTCTGCACCACGTTCAGTTTGGGCAGCAGGTTGAAGAACTGGAACACGAAGCCGATCTTGCGGTTGCGAATCGTCGCCAGCTGGCGGGACGAGGCCTTCTCGATCATCACCCCGTCGAGCTTGATCGTCCCCTTGCTCGGCGAGTCCAGGCAGCCGAGGATGTGCATCAGGGTGGATTTTCCGCTGCCCGACGGGCCGATAATCGAGATGAATTCTCCCTCGGCGATGTCCAGCGTCACGTCATCCAGGGCGCGGATTTCCTCTTCGCCCAGGTGGTAGATCTTGCTGACGTTGCGGAGTTCGACGAGGGCCATGGGCGGGGGGCGTGATGCGTGAAACGTGAAACGGGTCAGCGAGAGGAACCGCTGCCGGCACCGCCTGAGCCCGGCCGGGGGGGGCGGCCCTTCGGCCTGCTTGCCGAGCCGGAACCGCCGTCAGCAGAGGTTCGGCTCCCGTTGGTACTGGTTCCGCTCGCCAATGCCGGGGGCTTCCCGTCCGCCGGGCCTGCGTTGGCGGTGCTCTTCTTCTGTTTGGTCAGTTGCTGCGCTTTCTTTTCGCGTTCTTCCTTGGGCAGCTCCAGCGAGACGATCTCACCCTCCTTCAGGCCCTCCTGAATTTCCGCGTAGAAATAATCGGCCACGCCCACCTTGACGTTGCGCTTCTCGAAGGTGTCCCCTTGCTGCACATAGACAAAGCGTTCCATTTGACCGCCCTCGGAGGCCTTTTCCGTGAACACTGCGGCCAAGGGTACGGCGGTCACATTGGCGGCCGACGCCACGGGAATCTTCACATTGGCGGTCATGCCGGGGCGGACGCGGGGGTCCACGTTCTTGAGGAAGATGCGGGCGGGATAGCCCTTGATGTTGTTCTTGATGGTTGCCTGGGGCGAGATGCGTTCCACCAGGCCGTTCACCCGCAGGCCGGGCACGGCTTCGACCGTCACCTCGACGGTCTCGCTCGCCTTGAGGCGCGGGACGTCCGCCTGGTTCACCTGGGCGTTGATGACCATCGAGTTCAGGTCGGCGATGCTCAGGACTTCGGTTCCGCTGTTGAAGCCGCCGGAGCCGGATACAGCCTGGCCCGCCGAAATCGGCCGGGTCAACACGGTGCAATCAAACGGCGCCCGCACGACCGTCTTGGTAAGCTGCTCGTCGGTCAAGGCCCGCTCTTTCTGGGAGCGTTCCAGCGCGTTCTTGGCCAGGTCGAAGGCGGTCTTGGTGTCGTCGTAAAGCTCCTGCGAGATGAGCTTATCGGTCAACAATTGTTGCGCCCGCTTGTAGTCCCGCTCCGCCTTCTCCACGTTCAACTTGGCCCGCTCGATGTCCGTGAGGTTCGAGGCCCGCTGCTGCTGGAGCAACTTGTCGTCGAGCCGGAAGAGCAGGGCATCCTTTTTGACCTGGTCGCCGACGTCCACGGGCAGTTCCTGGACCAGGCCGTTGATCTCGGGGCGGACGGAGACCTGCTCGGCCGGGGCAATTTCGCCGGCAGCATTGACGGAGAAGCTAATGTCGCGCAGTTCGACCGTGGCGGTGGTGGGGCGCTCCGGGGCGGCCGCGGCCTGGCTGGTCTTGTGCCAGTGCTTCCAGCCATAGTATCCGCCGATCCCGACTCCGAGAACCACTATCAGAACGATGAACTTCTTCATTTCAGTTGCAGCCGCATAAGCTAATGGTTACGCGGGCAGCCTGTAAACGCCTATGTTCAGTGGCCGATCTTTACTCACCACTCGACACCCATTGAGCGTCGCATTACCCTTGAGCGCGATGGTTTTGGATTTCACCAAGATGAACGGCGCGGGCAATGACTTTGTGCTCATGGATAACCGGGCACGAAAGGTCAGGCTTTCGCGCGACCAGATCGTGCGGCTCTGCGACCGGCACCGCGGGGTGGGCGCGGACGGGGTGCTGCTGCTGGTGCCGTCGGCTGCGGGCAAGGCGGATTGGGCCTGGGAATTCTACAACAGCGACGGCAGCACGGGCGAGATGTGCGGCAACGGCGCGCGCTGCTTCGCGCGCTTCGTGCAGAAGCTCACCGGGCTGAGCCGGGGGTTCACGTTCGAGACCGAAGCGGGCGTCATCACGGCCAGCTTTCAAGGCGAGCGGGTGACGGTGAGCCTGACGCGGCCGGGGGATTTGCGGCTCAACCAGCAGGTGCCGCTCTCGGTGGGCACAGAGACGATTCATTCGATCAATACGGGCGTGCCGCACGCGGTGCTGTTCGTGCCCGACGCCGACCGGGCGATGGTGCAGCAGCTCGGCCCGGAAATCCGCCGCCACCCGCACTTCGGCCCGAAAGGGCACCAACGTGAATTTCGTGCAGCGGCTCGGGCCGAACCAGATCCGGGTGCGCACCTTCGAGCGCGGGGTGGAAGGCGAAACGCTGGCCTGCGGCACGGGCGTAACGGCGTCGGCGTTGATTGCGGCCCGGCTGCACGGCTTCACGTCGCCGGTCAAAGTCCAGGTCCAGGGCGGCGACGAGCTGGAGGTCAGCTTCAAGGATGAAGGCGGGGAGTTTGCGGACGTGCGGCTGACCGGCCCGGCGGAGTTTGTTTTCGAAGGAAGGATTGAGATTTAACATGTTTACTGGAACTTACACAGCGATTGTGACGCCCTTTAAGCAGGGCAAGATTGACGAAGCCGCGCTCGAACGCCTGATCGAGGCCCAGGTCCGGGCGGGCGTGGACGGCATCGTGCCGGTCGGCACCACGGGCGAATCGCCCACGGTGGATTACGAGGAGCACATCCGAGATCATCGCGCTGTCGGTGAAGTTCGCGCGCGGGCAGGATCAAGGTGCTGGCCGGCACGGGCGGCAACTCCACCAGCGAGGCGATCTACCTGACCCAGCGCGCCGAGAAGGCCGGCGCCGACGGCTCGCTGCAGGTGGCGCCGTACTACAACAAGCCGACGCAGGAGGGCCTGTTCCAGCACTTCCGCGAGGTCGCGCGCTGCACGCGCCTGCCGATCGTGCTCTACAGCATTCCCGGGCCGCTGCGGCATCGAGATCGGCGTGGACACCGTCAAGCGCCTGGCGCAGGAGTGCAAGAACATCGTCGGCATCAAGGAAGCGGGCGGCAACGCGGACCGCGTGAGCCAGTTGCGCGCGGCGCTCGGGCCCCGCTTCGAGATCCTGAGCGGCGACGATTCGCTGACGCTGCCGTTCATGGCCGTGGGCGCGCAGGGCGTGATCAGCGTGGCCTCGAACGTCATCCCGCGCCAGGTGGCGCAGATGGTCCGGGCCTTCGCCGCCGGCAAGAGCCGGCGCGGCGCTGAAGCTGCACCAGAAGTATTACCCGCTGTTCAAGGATCTGTTCATCGAGACCAACCCGGTGCCGGTGAAGGCCGCGCTGGCGATGCTGGGCCAGATCGAGGAGGAATACCGCCTGCCGCTGGTGCCGATGAGCGCGAAGAACCGCGAGGTGCTGCGGGCAACGATGAAGGCGGTGGGGGTGTTGAAGTAGGAAGTGAAACGTGAAACGTGATGCGTGAGTTCACGTTTCACGGATCACGTTTTACGCAGCACATATGACCAAGATCATCATCACCGGTTCCAAGGGCCGCATGGGACGAGCGCTGGTCGCCTGCGCGGCCCGTCAACCCGAGCTGCAAGTGGTCGGCCAGATTGACCAGGGCGACGACCTGCCGTCGGTGATCGGGCAGGGGGACGTCGTGATTGATTTCAGCTCGCACAGCGCCACGCCGGGCATCGCGCAGTTGTGCGCGGCGCACAAGAAGGCGATGGTCATCGGCACCACCGGCCATTCGGACGAGGGGAAGACGCAGATTGCGAGTTGCCAGTTCGCAAATCCCCATCGTGCTGTCGTCGAACTTCTCGACCGGCGTGAACACGCTGTTCTGGCTGACGCGCAAGGCGGCGGAAATCCTGGGGCCGGGCTTCGACCTGGAAATCGTGGAGATGCACCACCGCCTGAAGCAGGATGCGCCCAGCGGCACGGCCAAGACGCTGGCCGAAATCCTGGCCGCGGTGCGCAAGCAGCAGCTCGACAAAGTGGCGCGGCACGGCCGGCAGGGCATCGTGGGCGAGCGCACGGCGGAGGAGATCGGCATGCATTCGGTGCGCGGCGGCGACGTGGTGGGCGACCACACGGTGATCTTTGCCGGCGTCGGCGAGCGGGTCGAACTCACGCACAAGGCCTCGAGCCGCGAGACCTTCGCCAACGGCGCCTTGCGGGCCGCGCAGTGGGTGGTGAACCAGAAGCCCGGGCTCTACGACATGCAGGATGTGCTGGGGCTGAAGGTGAAGTCCGAAGTCCGAAGTCCGAAGTCCGAAGTGGAGAAGCTGGCTATCGTGGCGCTGGGGGCGAATCTGGGGGACTCCCGCCAGAATATTCTGCGGGGCATGGAGCGGTTGGAGGAATTGGCCGACGGGCCTCTGCTCAAGTCTTCGCTCTGGGAAACCACGCCGGTGGATTGTCCGCCCGGCTCGCCGGTGTTTGTGAACGCGGTGGTGGGCTTTAGGCCGCGCGCGGGGGAGACACCGGAGTCGTTGCTGACCAAACTGCAGGCCCTGGAGAAGGAATTTGGCCGTCGGCCAAAGAAGGTGTTGAACGAAGCCCGCCCGCTGGATCTCGACCTGATTGCTTTCGCGGGCGAGGTGCGGCACGGCGAGTTTCTTGTTCTTCCCCACCCCCGAGCTCACGCACGCCGGTTTGTGCTCCAGCCGTTGGCGGAGATTTCGCCGGACCTCATTCTCCCCGGGCAAAGGAGAACAGCGGCCGAGTTGCTCAAAATGCTGCCAGCAGGCGAAGGCGTGGAGAGACTGAGCGGCTGAGCGCGGGGCTTGCAGCACCCTCAGGCCAAACCGGTCTCTTTTCTCTGCGCGGCCCCGGCCTTCGGCGGTTCCTCACGGTAGCGGGGAGCATCGCGAAAAGCGCCAGGATGACCGGCGCGCCAACTGCAGGGAAGGTCCAAGTCATGGTCCAACGAGGACAGCCTGCGAGAACCGAGTGAAATCTTTGCTTTTCAAAACTTCTTCGGGCGATAGAGTAAATCGCGTCGTCGGCATATTCGTTCAAATTCAAGAGCTTTATGAGTAAACTAGCAGACCGGTTAGCCGTATGCAGTTGGTCAGTTCAGCCGTCGAGCCCCCAGGAGCTTGCCGCCAGGCTCGAGGACATCGGCATTCATCGGGTTCAGCTTGCGCTCGACCCGCTGCGGGAGAATCCCAAGGTCTGGGATGCCACCGAGGCGTGCTTCCGAGACAAGGGGATTTCGGTGGTCTCAGGCATGTTCGGCTGCGTAGGGGAGGATTACTCAACGCTGCAGAGCATCCGTGACACGGGCGGGCTAGCCCCTGACTCTACCTGGGAACAGAACCGGCGGAACATCCGGGCGACCGTGCCCATCGCCCGCCGGCTCGGGCTCAAGCTGCTCGCCTTCCACGCCGGGTTCCTCCCGCATGACGAGTCAGACCCGAATTTCGGTAAAATGCTCGGTCGGCTTTCCGAGGTAGCGGATGTTTTTGCCGATGCCGGCATGAATTTGGGACTGGAGACCGGGCAGGAAACTGCGCCGGTGCTGCTGGAGGTGCTGCAGAAGCTGAATAGGAAGAACGTAGGTGTCAACTTCGATCCGGCCAATATGATCCTCTACGATAAGGGCGATCCGATCGAAGCGTTGCGGGTGCTGGGCGGCTGGGTCCGCCAGGTGCACATCAAGGACGCGGTCCGTACCAAGGTGCCCGGCACCTGGGGCGAGGAAGTCCCGGTCGGGACCGGGCAGGTGGATTGGCGCGCGTTTATCGCCACGCTCAACGCACACAATTTTACGGGCGACCTTGTCATCGAGCGCGAGGCCGGCCAGCAACGCGTCGCCGATATACGCTTTGCCAGGCAAACGCTGGAACGCATCGCCGCCTGAGGACTCCTTATGCAAACCACCAAACCACACAATTCCGAAACCGTGAATGTTGCCGTCGTCGGCCTTGGGTTCATGGGTGTCACCCACCTGCGCGCTTACCTCGAAGCGCAAGGCGCGCGCATCGTCGCCGTCTGCGACGCCGTCCGCCTGCCCGTCAATGGCGTGCTCCAGGGCGTGGCCGGCAATATCAAGAAATCCGACGATATCAACCTCGGACCGAACGTGAAGGTTTACCGGAAGCTGGAGGAAGTGCTGGCCGACCCGGACGTGGAACTGGTGGACCTCTGCACGCCCACACCTTTGCATCCGGAGCAGGCGATTGCGGCGCTGGGCGCGGGCAAGAATGTTCTTTGCGAAAAGCCGCTGGCGCGGACTTCGGCCAGAGGACGCGACATTCTGCGTGCTCTGGAAACCGCGCGGGGGTTCCTGATGCCGGCCATGTGCATGCGGTTCTGGCCGGGTTGGAGCTGGCTCAAAGAGGCCGTTGAAAAACAGACCTATGGTCGGGTCTATGCCGCGGCGTTCCGCCGTTTCTCCGAAGCGCCCACCTGGAGCAAGCAGGGAACGTACAACGCAGCCGGAGCTGATCTCGGCGGTGCGCTCTTCGACCTGCACATTCACGACACGGATTTTGTGCAGTTCCTGTTCGGCCGGCCCCGGGGAGTTTTCTCCACCGGCGTTGTCAACGCGGGGGGGGGCATTGATCATGTGGTCACGCAGTACCTTTATCCCGGTGGCCCGCAGGTGCATGCGGAGGGCGGCTGGCTCTTGGCCAAAGGCTTCCGCATGGTCTACACCCTCCACTGCGAACGCGCCACGCTCGATTTCGATCTGGCGCGCGGTGTCGAAGCCATGCACGTCATTCCCATGGGTCAGGCACCGCAAGTGGTCAAACAGGACGCAGCCGACGGCTATGTCGGCGAGATCCGCTACGTCGTCGATTGCGCCCGCTTCGGCAAGCGCCCAACCACGGTCACCGCCCTGGACGGTGTCTCCGCCCTCGAGATCTGCGAAGCGGAAGAGAAATCGGTTCGCACCGGCCAGTTGGTGTCGGTGTAAACGCAGGACAGCCGTCTCGCCCGGTCTCCATCCAATTTTCCTCTTGAACCCGGCTGAGGTTCCTGCCATAAGACGCGCATTGTGGATTGCAACCCTTTCTTAAGGGCGATCAATCGATTCAACCGAAAACGAGCAGGAGTTCAGAATGACAGAAAACAAAGTGCGGTGTGTTTACCCGAGACTGCAGTTGGCGTATCTGCTGCAATTCGCGATTTGGGGGAGTTGGTCTGTAGCCCTCGGAGGTTACCTCAACGGGAAGATGAGCGGCCCTCACATTGGGTACCTCTTTATGGCGATTCCGTTGGGAGCGATTATTGCTCCGATGTTCATTGGTCCGATTGCGGATCGGTACTTTTCCGCCCAGAAAGTTCTTGGCCTTTTGCATCTAATCGGTGGGGCAGCTCTGGTGGCCTGTGGTGTCATCTGCGCCCAGGCGGAATCCCGGGCGGCAGGGGCGGCGGTCGTGGTTCCGTTTGCATCGCTGATGGTTCTGATGCTCATCTCCGGCATCTGCTTTATGCCGTCGATTCCATTAATCAACACCGTCGTTTTCAAGCATATTCCGGATTCGGCCTCGGCGCCTAAAGTCTTCATTTTTGGGACGGCAGGCTGGATCGCGGTCAATTTGGTCGTGGAAATCTTCGCGGGTGGCGCCGCCTCTCCGAATTTCTTCTTTATTGGAGGTGGTTGCGGTATCTTCCTCGGACTTTACTCCTTCACTCTCCCGGATACTCCACCCAAGGGAGCTCCCGCCGAAGGGGCAAAGAAGGACGTCTTTGGCCTTGGGGCATTGGCCATGTTCAAGTCACCCACTTTCACTATCTTTATCCTTTGTGCGTTTATGGTCAGTGTTTTCGGGAGTAACTACTTCTTCCCGTCCGTCGTAGCCTACCTGAGCGAATTCGGTTATCCGGCACCGGTTGCGCTGACGACGCTCAACCAGTTCTCCGAACTCATTTTCATGGCGATCCTTCCTTTTTGTGTCGCCAGATTCGGCCTTAAATGGGTTATGGTTATCGGCATGGGCGCCTGGGCGGTTCGATATTTCATCTTCCCGCTGGAGGGATTCGGGTTCGCCCTGATTGGGCTTCTCTTTCATGGTATGGCCTATGCGTTCCTCTACGTAGCAGCCTACATGTTCGGCGACCGCGTTGCTCCCGCCCATCTCAAAGCGAGCGTTCAAAGTCTGCTGGCCTTCCTCCTTCTGGGAATCGGCCAGGTGCTCAGCGGCTATCTGTTCGGCTACCAAATTGACCGATGCGCCCCAGCAATCACCAAAACCGTCGTTACCCAGGAAGGGAAAGTCGCAAAGAGTCTTCCGGCTTGGAATGTTCCCGAAATGGAAACCTCGGGCTGGCGATATCTCGATTTGGCAAAATCGGTTAAGTACCTCAAAGGAGATAAGAATATCTTCAACTTTGGGGAACACCTTGGCAAGTACACCAAGGACAATGGCTCGATCGACATCGATAAGCTTCCCGAAGTGTGGGAGTCTGGTGGAGTTTCTTACACCAGAACCGAATTGAAGGCCACCTTCGACAAGATAGGCAATCCGGTTACCCGTGACGGCTACTTGAAAGCGCAACGGCATAACTGGAGGGGTTTCTTTATCCCTGCGGCCATCTTTTCCCTCGTCTGGGTTTTCGTGTTTATCGTGTTTGGCAAGCAACCTGCCGAGGTTGTGGCTGAACCCGTCAAGAAATAGGCTGAGCTGTGGGATTGTTCCATCGACAATAATCCATGAGCGAAGAGGCGTCATTCCTGGCGCCTCTTCTTTGTACGCCGAACATGACTCTGGGCCTGTGGGGTTGAAGTCCCCTGTGCACCGACCGAGCGGAACCACAACCCTAAGAAACGATGACATTCAAGGCAGGAGTGGATGAATCGCGTTGTCGAACGGGTGGGTTGGAGCGGAGGCGGGTTTGCTGGGGAGTGCAGAAGGCAGAAAGCGGGAGTAGGTGAGGGTGTTTGCGGTTGACGCCGGCCTGGCCGACGGCATTGTGGTGAAGGCGATGACACAAAATGAGCCTGACCAACAGCCATTGGCGCGTTTGGTGTCCGGATGTCAATCCCTGCGCAATTTAAACTTACAGCCGGCGTGAAGTCTAAAGGAAACATCCGAACAAGGCGCGGCAGCCAGAGCTTCCACGCTTTGGTCCTTTCTATCGTGCTGCTCGGAATCTGCCTCGGCTCTGGCGCCGCGGGCGAGGCGGAAGCCCCAGGCGATCCGGGCTCCTCGACGAATGCCACCTTAGTCTATCTGCAATACCGGGAGGTAGACTACTCACCGTTGTGCTGGGAAATAAAGGTCCTGCGCGGCGCCAGCTCCGCCCCGGAGCCGGCGGATGGGGGGACTCGCGTGTTCCGGGGCCAGTGGGTGCTGGACCGGGACACCAACCAGTTCCTGCCCTTTGCCTGGGACATCCAGTAGCGGAAGATCTATCTGGACCTCAACCACAATGGCGACCTCACCGACGATCCAGCAGGGGTGCTCACGGCATCGGGTCGGGATTTGCAACTCTTCCGCGACATCCGGCTGCGGTTCGCCTCGGACGGCGCCACCTACCAAGTCTTGGTGGACGCGCACGTGTTTGAGCAGAGCGGAACCCCGCGGGTGTTTCTGTACGTGCGTTCGCTCTGGGATGGCGTCGTGGAACTGAAGGGGAAGAAGTGGTATTTGGCGGTGATTGACCGGCCGGACGGCCGAATTGGTCCGCCAGCCTCGCTGAAGGAGATCGGTGATCGCATGATTCTTCGGCCCTGGGCGGACCGTGACCAGCCGTTTCTATGGTGGCACGCCACGCTGCGACACGTCCATACGCTAAGTCATGTTAAACTTGTGGATTTCCCATTTCGCTGCGCCGGCAACGATGAGGTCTTCGATGCCTTCAGTGTTCCCTGCAGACTTTTCGTTGAAGGGCAAGCCTATCGGGTGGAATACCGGGTGGTGCATGACCGGAAGCTGGCGGTGGCCTTTCGGGCTTTCCACCCGCCCCTCGCCAAGCTCCACCTGGCCGGTGATGATATCCGACGCATCATTCTGGACGGCGGCTCGGCTGGGTTCACGGCGGTTCTGGATTCGCCGGCCACCGAAATCGAAGTCCCGGCTGGCGAGTATGGCCGGCAGGTCGTGCTCCTGCAACACGCGGGCTCTACCAACGTCGCTGTCGGGCTGGGCAACGCGCGGCTGACGGTTGCGCAGGACAAGCTGGCCAGGCTGACTTCCGGCGGGCCGCTGCAAAACGCGGTTGGGATCTCACCGGAGACCTCCAGCGGTACAGTGTCTCTCAACTATCAGTTGACCAACGCGGCTGGCATGCTGTTCCGCCTCGCCTTTCAGGATGAAAAGACACCGCCGAGCCTGGAGATTCGCCAAGGCGACAGCCTGCTGGCCCAAGGCCGTTTCCATTTTGGCTGAGGGGCCACCTGTGCGTACTCATGGCGAGTACCTCCCGGGGTCAAAGGCGAAGTCAGTATCACGGCCCAGACTGACCTTGCCGGTTTGGGTGCCGCCCAAGGACCGGCCAGCGCGTGGAGTGTGCCAGCCGAGTTTCCCCGGTCCGCGCGCCCGCCGAGGGTGGCTTATCCTCGAACGTCTCCTCCATCGGATTCAGGTGGCATGAAACCTCCCTACGGGCTGGGCGTGCTCCTGCTGATCCTTGCGCTGGGCCTCTTCCTGGTGAGCCGCAGGCTGGCCAGGCGTTAATCGGAGATTGATCAAGGCCAACGAGGGGCCTCGTCACGGGGCACATTGGAATTCTTCGCCTCTCGACTCCTGTTCGGCGGCCGCGTATTCTCCGATCATGCGAGCCGCATTGCAGGATTTGCCGCCGCTGATCCTGGCCTCTGCTTCCCCGCGGCGGGCGGAGCTGCTGCGCCAGTTGAGCCTGGACTTCAACGTCGTGCCGGCCGAAGTGGCGGAGATTCATCACGAGCAGATGACGGCGCGCGAGTTGTCCAAGGTCAATGCTTACCGCAAAGCCCGCACGGTGGCTAAGCGGTTTCCCGATGCGCTGGTGGTGGGGGCGGACACGCTGGTGTATCTGGAGACCATGCTGTTCGGCAAGCCGGCCACACTCGAAGAGGCCTACCAGATGCTCGAGCACCTGCAGGGCCGTACGCACCAGGTGGTGACCGGCCTGTGTCTGCTGCATCTGCGCAAGCACCGGCAGGCGGTCTTTGCCGAAAGCACCTCCGTCACCTTTCACCCCCTGGACGACCTACAGATTCACCGATACCTCAACCGCGTGAATCCGCTCGACAAGGCGGGGGCTTACGCGATCCAGGAGAAGGGCGATTTGATTGTCGAGAAGATTGCCGGCTCGTACACGAATGTGGTGGGCTTGCCGATGGAGCGGCTAGCCGCCGAGCTGGAATCCTGGAGCGCAAGGTGAGGTACACAGGGTGGACCGCGGGATAGACTACACCGAGCGACCGCTCACCCCTGCCCTCTCCGCTTCGGAAGGGGAGAGGGAGAAGCACCGGCAGGGCGAGCGTCCTCGTGAGGCCTGATTTCCTCGGGTCTTCCGGAAAGTTTGGGCTCGTGAGCACGCTCGCCCTCCCGGGGTGGGCAGGTTTTTCGCTGCTACTGGCGCACCACGCGATAGAAGCGCCGGGGTGTGCCCAGTACGATATCGGTCGCCGTGGCAAGCCCGGTGGTGTCGTTCACGCCGATATTGACGATCAGATCCGTCCAGTCGGCGTCCGAAAGGTCCGGCTGGAGTTGTCCAACAACAAGCAGAGCCGCTGTCACAAGTTGCCGCATGACCCGCAAAAGATGGAAGCCTGTCTGCTGAAGATGGGGGTGCGCTGTTTGCCCAAGCACGCGGAGGAGGTGGTGGTGGATTTGGATGCGATGGGCCATTTGGTGTACGGGAAGCAGGAGGGGCGGCACTTTAACGCGTATTACGGTGATTATTGTTATCTGCCCTTGTATGCGTTTGTGGGGGACATTCCCTTGTGGGCACAACTGCGCACCAGCGATCACAGTGCGGCCGAGGGGGGCGTTGCGGCCTTGGAGAAGATCGTGGCGGCGATTCGGCAGCGGTGCCGGAAGGCCCGCATCCTTGTGCGGGGCGACAGTGGTTTTGGTCGCGAGGAGATTATGGCGTGGTGCGAGAGTCAGCAGCCGGTGGTCTATTACTGTTTGGGATTGGCCAAGAACAGCGTGTTAATCGAGAAGTTGGCCCCCGCCTTGGCCGATGCGCGGGCGCGCCGGTGTCTGAGTGGTGCGGCCAGTGTGCGGGTATTTAGCGAGTTTGAATATCGGACCCAAACCAGTTGGAGCCGTGGGCGTCGAGTGATCGGCAAGGCCGAAGTGATGGCGGCGGGAAACAATCCACGTTTCGTGGTGACGAACCTGCCCGCCGCTGGGTTCCCAGGCGAGGAGGACCGGGAGCGTTTTGTGCCCCAGCGATTGTATGAGGAGCTGTACTGCGCGCGGGGTGACATGGAGAACCAACTCAAGCAGCAGGTGCTGGACTTGCGGGCGGACCGGCTGAGCACGCATCACCTGGCCAGCAACCAACTGCGGTTGTGGCTGGCCACCTTTGCCTATCTGTTGCTGGAGCGAGTGCGGACGCTAGGTTTGGGGGGAACGGATCTGGCGCGAGCGACGGTGGGGAGCGTGCGTTTGAAGCTGCTCAAAGTAGCGGCCCAAGTGCGGGTGAGTGTGCGCCGGGTGTACGTGCAACTGAGCAGCGCTTATCCCCTTCAGGAACTCTTTCGCCTCTGTCATCGACGGCTGACGAGTCTGGCGCCCGCCAGTGGCTGAAGCGGAGCCGCCGAATAGCCCAATTGCATGGCGTACCAAGCGCCACGGGAGAAGTGTCTTCCAAAATGGCCGAAAACCAGGGGTTTTGCCCCGCTGGAAATGAAGTTCTCCGTGGCCCCCCTGCGAAGTGGAAGAAAATCGACCGAGCAACCCTGGTTTTCCTAGCTGACCACTAGAAAGCCGAAATCAGAGCGCTGTGTGAAATATGACGGCTATGCGGTGCTGGCGTTAAGGGAACGGGGTGTGGAAATCGGAAAAAGGTTGAAAGAAGCTTGCAAAACTGTGCAGGGAAAAGAAAATGTAGAAAAACGGCCCGCGTTGGTTGCGGACCGGAAGTCACATGGGAAATGTCCGTTCAAATGACGGAGAAACGGGCCGCGTGAGCGCGGACGCCAGCATGTGGCGACATCAAGCACGTTAGATTGATTCAGCTATGCATGATTTTCGTTACGTAGGCGGTAAACTCTATTGCGAGGGAATCGCAGTCGAATCGCTGGCCCGGAAATTCGGGACGCCGCTGTATGTCTATTCGCAACGCACGTTGACCTGGCATTTCGAAGAACTGGATCGGGCAATGGGTGGGGTGGACCACTTGGTCTGCTTTGCGGCCAAATCGAATTCCAACCTTTCCGTGCTGCGTGTATTGGCCTCGCTTGGCAGCGGCTTCGACATCGTGAGTGGCGGCGAGCTGCAACGCGTGATGGCGGCCGGTGGCGACCCGCGCCGCTGCGTCTTCGCCGGTGTCGGCAAGACCGAAGGCGAAATCGAGTTCGCCCTCCGACAGGGTATTTATTCGTTCAACGCCGAAAGCGAGCCGGAACTGGAGCGGATCAACCGGGTGGCGGCACGCCTCAAGCAGACGGCGCCGGTGGCGGTGCGCGTCAATCCCAACGTCGAGGCCCATACCCACCATAAAATCACCACCGGCACCTACGAGAACAAATTCGGCATCGCTTTCGAGAGCATCGAGGGGGTCTATGCGCGCGCCAGCCGGCTCCGACACTTGCGGTTGCGAGGCCTCCAAATGCACATCGGCTCGCAGATCACCGAAGTCGGGCCGTTCGAGCAGGCGGTGCGCAAGGTCTTGCCGCTTGTCAAGCGGCTGCGGGAGCGGCACGGGCTGGAGTTCTTCAGCGTCGGCGGGGGCGTGGGCATCGTGTACGAGCCGGCGCTGGCCAGCGGCAGCGCCGCTTGGTGGCGGTCTGCCGCAGCGCAGGATATTCTCACTCCGCAGAAGTATGCCGGGCGACTATTGCCGCTACTTAAGCCGCTTGGCCTGCGCATCCTGCTCGAGCCGGGCCGGTTCATCGCCGGCAACTCGGGGATCCTGGTGACCCGCATCGAATACGTCAAACGCACCGGCCGCAAGAACTTCCTCATCGTGGACGCGGCGATGAACGACCTCATCCGGCCCGCGTTCTACGACGCTTACCATGAAATCGTGCCGCTGACCCGCCGCAACCGCGCGTCGCTCAAGTGCGACGTTGTCGGCCCGATTTGCGAGTCTGGTGATTTTTTCTGTCAGGACCGCCGCTTGGGCCGCATGGAAGCGGGGGAGTGCCTGGCGCTGATGAGTGCGGGGGCGTACGGCTCGGTGATGGCTTCTAATTACAACAGCCGACCTTCTGCGGCGGAAGCTATGGTTCACGGCGCGAGAGCGGCGATTGTGCGCGAGCGCCAGGATGTGACGGAGATCTGGAGAGGCGAGACGATTTCGCCGTGGATGAAGTAAGGGGCCGGCTCAGGTGTTCCGGCTGCGATAACTGTTTCTAGCTATGAAATTGAGCGCTTTGCTATCTGTGCTGCCGGAGAAAAAGGTCTTCGGGAACCGGGACCTGGAAATCACGGGGCTGGTCTATGATCCCCTGCGTGCCACGCCGGGCTGTCTTTACGTCGCCATCAACATCTACACGCAGTTGGACAAGATCGAAATCCCGGACGGGCATCCGGTCCTGCCCGAGGCCATCCGGGCGGGGGCGGTGGCCGTCGTCCTGCAACACGATCTGCCGGTCCCGGAAGGGGTGGTCAAAATCCTGGTGCCCGACTCCCGCTATGCCCTGGCCCTGCTGGCGGTGGAGTTCTACGGGCACCCGGCCAAGTCCCTCCAACTGATCGGCGTCACCGGCACCAACGGCAAGACCACTACCACGCATGTCATCGAGAGCCTCTTGATGACGCGGTATCGGACCGGCCTTATCGGCACGCTTTACTACAAGATCAACGGCCGCCCCTGCCCCTCGAAGGATACCACCCCCGAACCGCCCGACCTGGCGGCCATCTTCACGGAGATGGTCAAGGAGCAGTGCGAGTTCTGCACCATGGAAGTTTCCTCCCACGCCGTTGACTTTCATCGGGTAGTGGGCGTTGAGTACCAGGCCGCCGTGTGGACGAACCTCTCGCAAGACCACCTCGACTGGCACAAGACGATGGAGAATTACCGCAATGCCAAGCTGCGCTGGCTGGCCGGCCTCGATCCGCAGCGGCACGTGGCCATCAACATCGACGATCCCAGCGCGCATTACTTCATAGAGGGAGTCCGCGCGCACAAGGTTCTTTATGGCATCAAAAACAAGGCCGACGTGACGGCCCGGGATTGCCGCTTCTCCGCCGACGGAACCCACTTCACCCTGGTCACGCCCCGCGGCGAGATTGGGGTGAAGGCGAAGCTGCGCGGCGAGTTCAATCTCTACAATATGCTGGCGGGCGTCGCGACGGTCCTCCACACCCCTCTCACGCTGGACGACCTCAAGCTGGGCCTGGAAAAGAATATCGCGGTGGCCGGGCGCTTCCAACCGGTCGCGCTCGGGCAACCGTTCTCTGTCATCATTGATTATGCCCACACACCGGGAGGAATGGAAACGGTGCTGCGCGCCGCCCGCGCGATGAAGCCTAAGCGTCTCATTACGGTCTTTGGCTGCGGCGGCGACCGTGACCGCGCCAAGCGGCCCCCAATGGGCGCCGCCGTCGAGGCCAACAGCGACCTGTTCATCATCACCGATGACAACCCCCGCACCGAAGACCCCGACCAGATCACGGACGACATTGTAGCGGGCTTGCAACAAAAGCATAGCGGCGCTTGCCAGATCATCCACAACCGTCGTGAGGCCATGCAACGCGCCCTGGACATGGCCCAACCCGGCGACCTCGTCCTCGTGGTGGGCAAGGGCCACGAAAGCACCCAAATCCTCAAGGATCACACCATTCACTTCAACGATTACGAGGTGGCCGAGGAGCTGCTGCGGAAAAATGGCTATGGCGGTTGATGGCGAGGAGGGACCGGCCCGGTTGAGGGGGACTCAAGGAACGCCCGCCGACCTCCTGCCGGCGTACTGCCACTTCCTGCCCTCGTACCCTCGCTTTTTGCCCTCGGTACTGTGACTTCCTGAGGGCAAAAAATCATTTCCTCGGGGCGTTTCCTGACCGCCTGAGGGCAGGAAACCTGCGGATTCCTCAGGAAATCCGCGATTTTGGCCCCTCCAGGCCCCCCCCTGGCCCGAAACCAGCCTTCCCCACCGCCGGGGTGACGGGGGAACATGGCGGCGGCCTCAAGATACGCCCGCCCCGCTTAGTTCCTGCCAGAGATACGCGCTCATGAGCTGACCCTTGGCGAAGCAGCCCAGGTCGAATTTTTCATTGGGCGAGTGGGCGTTGTCGTCGGGAAGGGCCAGGCCGAGCAGGAGGGCGTCAGCGCGGAGGATCTTCTTGAAGTCGTTGACGATGGGGATCGAGCCGCCCTCGCGGACAAGCACCGGCTCGCGGCCAAAGGCGAGCTTAAGGGCGCGCAAGGCGGCTTGCGCCTGCGGGCCGGTGGGGGAAACCAGGTAGGGTTCCGCGCTCGAGCGCTCTTTGAGCTCCAAACGCACCGTGGGCGGGCAGAGCTTCTCCAGGTGGCGGCGGACGCAGTGCATGACATGGACTGGGTCCTGGTTCGGCACCAGCCGGATGGTGACCTTGGCGCGGGCCCAGGCAGGCACGATGGTTTTGCTGCCTTCGCCCTGGTAGCCGCTGGTAAGGCCGTTGATTTCGAAGGTCGGCCGCGCGGAGCGCTGTTCGAGGGGGGTAAAGCCACGCTCGCCGAAGAGCTTCGGCACGCCGAGGAACTTCTGATACTCGCGGGCGTTGAACGGCAGCCGCGCGAATTGCTTGCGCTCGAAGGCAGACAAAGGTTGCACCCCGTCATAGAAGCCCGGAATGCTCACGCGACCATTCGGGTCGCGCAGCTTCCCCAGCAGTTGGCACAACGCCAGGGCCGGGTTGTCCAGGGAGCCGCCGAAGATACCCGAGTGCAAATCCCGCGACGGACCATGCAGCGTGACCTGGAACCCGGCAATGCCCCGCAGCGCATAGGTCAAAGCCGGGTGCTTCGGCGTCGGCATACCCGTGTCGGAGATGACGATGGCATCACAAGCCAACTCTCCCCGGTGCTTTTTCAGGAAGGATGCCAGGCTGCTGCTGCCCACTTCCTCTTCGCCTTCGATGATGAAGGTGAGGTCGCAGGGCAGGGGCGTCCCTGTCTTGAGGTAGGCTTCGACGGCCTTGAGATGGGCGAGGTTCTGGCCTTTGTTGTCGCTGGCGCCCCGCCCGTATACCGCGCCCTTGGCGACGCGCGGTTCGAAGGGCGGTGACTTCCACAGGTCCAGCGGTTCCGGCGGCTGCACATCGTAGTGCCCGTAAACGACAAAGTGCGGGCGGCGTGTGCCTTTCGCTTTCGCCTGCGGCGTCCTGGCGAGGACAATCGGATGGCCGGCGGTGGGGCAGAGTTGCGTCTCCAGGCCAATTCGCCGGCAATGGCTGACCAGCCACCCCGCGCAGGCCTGCAAATCGCTGCGGTGCTGCGGCTGGGCCGACACGCTGGCGAAGCGCACATATTCGGAGAGTTCGCTCACGAACCGTGACTGGTTCTGCTCCAAGTAATCAATGACACCTTGCATGGGCTGTTTTGTAGCAGGAAAATCCACAAATGCAAATGGAACCTCGCGGCTCGGATGCTCGGAACACCTTGCGTCCGGCACTCCACTTGCCACGCCAGGCGCCCTATTTCTTCTTCGGACGGAAGAGTCCTTTGATCAGGCTGTCCACGGGCGCCTGATTGGTAGCGGGCGCGTTGGTTGCAGCCGACGTGCTGTTGCCCAGGAGGCCGCCTAGCCCTTGCAGGAGTCCGCCCGTCTTGCCGCCCTGCTGGTTCGTGCTGCTACTGGAGGTGGCGTTTGTGCCTCCGGAGAGCAGGCTGCTCAGGCCCTGAAGCGCCCCGCCGGCCTGGCCGGCCTTGCCGCCCATCCCTTGCAGAACGGCGCTGGTTAGGGCGACTTTATTGATATCTGCCTTCGAGTTGCCAAGGGTACCCTTCATCGTCAGAAAGTCGGGCAGTTTGGCGTAAGTCACGTTGGTGGGGGTATTGCCCGCCAGGTTGATGCGTTGCGCAACCGAGCGTTCGAGAGAAATCGAGACGGGCATTTGGAGAGGGGAGTTGGTCAACACTTCGGCCAGGGTGATGGTGCCGTTCGCCTGGGCTTCAAAGGCTGGGCTTTGCACCATCGCTTGCTGCAGATCCACGCGACCGGAGCCCGCGCTGCCGCGCAAGATGATCGCATTGATCGGAGACTTCGCCAGGTCGGCGGTTCCGCCGCTGCTGCTGGTGCTGCTGCCCGAGCCTGTCAACCCCTGAAGCAACGACGTTGCCGTGCCCCCGGGATTCTTCGCAAGATCAGGGATGGCTGTGATCGTCTTGACCAGGGTCTTGAGCAGGCGTGTGTAAAAGGTTTTCCCCTGGATGTTATCCACCGAGAGATTGAGATTGGTGGAAGCCATGTCGAACTGGCCGGTGAGATTCTTCTGGAGGCCGGCCCCGGTTGTGCCTGCGCCGCCCAACTTCGCCTGGGCGGTCAGTGTGCCGCTGAGTATTCCTTTGCGCTCCGGCTGAAACGAGTTGACCAGCGGGGCCAGCGGAATGGCTTGCGCGCTCAGGGACAGGTCGTATTTCCAGCCCGGCACGCCCAGGTCCAGGTCAAGCGTCGTGTTCACCGGCGCGCCATTGAGCGTCAGCTTGAACGGATTGACCACCACGTGGCCGCCTTCAATCTTCGCCGTCGTTTGCCAATCGGCAATCTCCACCTCGTGCAAATAGAACCGGCGAATAGCCGCCTCGGCCGTGAAGTTGCGAACCGGGAATTTAATGGCCTCGGGTTCCTTGTTCGCATCGGGCGGCGCGGGCGCGGGAGTGCGCGCGGCCTGGGAAGTCGCGGGCGCAGGCCCTGTCTCGGGGGTCTTCTTCTCTCCCATGAACAAGTCGTAGTAGCTCGTCACATCCAGCGAGTCGGCCACGAGCTTGAGGTTTCCCTGGATGGCGTTGGTCTGGGATATATCCACCTGCCCGCTCAATTGCACCTGGTTGGTCGCGCGCGCTGTCGGCGTTAGCGTGAGCTGGAACTGGCGCACGTCGGCCACCTGCTTGCGCAGCGAAGCATCCACCTGCATCTTCGCCTCCAGCGGCGTGGCGGGAAACTGGTTCTTCGGATCCTTCACCACGAGATTAGTCATCTGAAAATCCGCCTTCACCGCGGAAGCCCCTTGCGGATCGTGCTGGACCGAGGTGTTGGCATTGATGGCGACCGAGACGAGCTGCTTATCCGCCAGCATTGGCTCCAGGAACGGGCGCAGCCCATTCTGATTCAAGTCCGCCACCTTGGCGGTCAATTCAGCGGACTTGGTCGCCGGGTCGAAGCTTCCGGAGAGATCAAAGCTGCCGCCTGCCTTCCCCGCTTCCGTGAGTTTAGCCGCTGACTTTGCGGATCTGGACCTTTTGCGGCGTCATCTCCACATCGAAGTCCGCCGCGGCGCCGAAACTGTGAAACTCGCTCTTCCCAGACCGTCCTGTGAAATCAGCCAGCGCAAGGTTGCCGGTGACGGCTTGCGTCTTCTGCTTTTGTGTGAGGTGGGCTTTCAACTCGAACGTGCCGGAGGAGACGCTCATGTCCGGTTGCGGCAGCGCCTGGAGCAGTGGCGCCAGCGCCGCCTGGATGGCGACCTGCATGTCCGCCGCCTCGCTCGCCTTGTCGTAGGTCCCGGAGCCGGATACGCTCACCAGCGTCTGGTTCTGCCGCGCGACTTCCAGCTTGTAGCTGGTCAGGCTGAACTGTCTCAGGTCAGTCGCCTTGCCGCTCGCGTGCAACGTGATTGCCGCGTCGGAGATATGATTGCTGCCGGCGTTTACGGTCAGATGGTCAATCCCGGAGTCACAATCAAAGGTTAGTTGCTGGCCGCCTTGCTGCGAAAGCAGGCGCGCGTTCACGTCCACTATTCCGGCCGGCGCGGCCTCGCCCACGAAAGGTTTCCAGTCCGCCAGGTTCAGGCTCGAGACGGTCAGCGTGAGCGCCGAGTCGCCCACCGCATTGGTGACGCTGCCCCACGCGATCTGCATCGGGCTGGTGAGGTTGGCCTTCAGCAGCAGCTTGCCGTCCTGCGTGCCCGTCAGCGTCAGGCGGCGCAGGGTGGCGATGCTTTGGCCGCGGTCGAGGGTGAGGTCGTATTCCTTGCGCAAGTCCAGCCGGGGCGTGGTCTGATTCGTCCGGGTCAACTGGAGGTGGTTGAGGTCGAACCGGCCTTGGGCCGTGATGACTGAGCCGCCCTTGGCCAGCTCGATCTCATTCGTCGAGCTGATTGTGGTGCTGCCGAAATCCATGCCGCTCCTGGCGGCTGCCAGGTTCAGAAGCTGTTTGTCAATCCCGGCAAGCACAATGCTCAGGCGGCCCTCGCTCTTCGCCATGTCAAACGGCCCGCTCACGCGCAGTTCGCCCAAGCGAGCGCCGCTCTTCTGGAACCGCAGCGCCGCTTCCGTGATCTCCGTCGGCGTGACCTCCACGTTGAGATCCGTGCCAAGCCCCGCCACCTCGGCCATTGCGCCGTCCGCCCGGGTCACCTCCAGCCGCGTCTTGCCCTCGATCGAAGCGGGCTTCAGGTCCGCCGTCAGTCCCAGCGCAAAGTCGCCGCCCAACTTGGCTTGCAGCAAACCGTTCGTGTTCTCAACGCGAATCTCGGCCTGCAGCGCCAGCCTCCCCGTCTGCCCGTTCTTCAAATCATCCAGCCTGACGTTGACATGTGAAAGCTCCATCAGGTCGCGCTTGCCGTTCGCGTAGTTCTTCACCCGGCGAATGGTCGCGTCCGTCAGCTCGAACTTCTTCAAGTCAATCTGCAGCGGCTTGGCTCCAGGCGGTTTCGCCGCTGGCTCGGGCTTCTTCTCCGCCGGCTTCGCCTCCTGCGACTTCAGGATCGGGTCCAAGTTGCTGCTCCCGTCCGCATTCTCCACCAGCACGACCGTGGGCGAGACCAGCGCCACTTCATCCACGTGGATGTTGCCCTTAATAATATCCAGCAGGCTGTAGCGCAGGCGCACTTCGGCGGCGGTGACTAGCGGCTCCGCCCCCGTCGTTTGCACCTTCAGATTGTGCAGGACGACCTGTTTGAACGGGCTGATGGACGCGTCGCTTACGCTGACCTCCGCATTTATCGCCTTGCTCACGCGCGGCAGAATCACGCCCTTGAAAAAGGCCCCGCTTGTGGCCACCAAATACACGGCGACGAGCAGCACAATAAGAACCCCGAAAATCCAGGCAATCGCCCGGAGCCAGCCGCGCCGCTTCCGCGGCGCCGGTGAACCAACGGTTGTATCATTCATAAAAATCCTCTGCGAAATTCGTTGAGCAGCTTGCGAGGGAAGCCGGATCCTGCCAGCTTCACCGACCTGCCTCTAGGCAACAATATAGCCCACATTTGGATTTTGTCACTAAGCTGCCGTTGAAGTATAGACTAATGTCTATGCCGGACTACCTGCCTCCTGTTACCCGACGCCAATTCCTCGCACAGTCACTCTTCGCCGGACTTGGCCTCGTGCTCGCGCCATCGCTCCACGCCGCCCGCCGCAAAACCGACCCCGACAGTTGGGCGCTCCTGGCCGACACCCACATCTCCGCCGACCCCACTCGCGTGTATCAGGGCGTCAACCTGGCCGGGAATTTCAGCACGGTGGTGCGGGAAATCCTCGCCTTAAAACAAAACCCGGCCGGCGTGATCATCAGCGGCGACCTCGCCGTCAACCATGGCGAGTCAGGCGACTACACCACCTTGACCGGCTTGCTCCAGCCCCTCCGCCAGGCTGAGATTCCCGTTTATCTGGCCCTGGGCAACCACGACCAGCGCGACCACTTCCTCCAGGCCCTGCGCGAACCCGGCACGCTCAGCGGAACAGTGGCAGACAAGCAGGTCGCCCTCGTTCGTTCACCGCGCGCCAACTGGTTTGTGCTCGATTCCCTCCTCAAGACCATTGACTCGCCCGGGCGGCTGGGCGACGCGCAATGCGCCTGGCTTGCCCGAACCCTCGATGCCAACCCGGACAAACCCGCCATCCTGGTTACCCATCATAACCCCGGCCCGCGCGAAGTGGCTGGACCGCTGGAGGACACCAAAGAACTCTTCGACATCATCCGCCCGCGTAAACAAGTCAAAGCCTGGGTGTTCGGTCATACCCATGTCTGGCGGGTCAAACCCGACGAAAGCGGCATCCACCTGATCAACCTTCCTCCGGTCGCCTACAGCTTCCGCAAAGACGATCCCAGCGGCTGGGTCCACGCCCGCCTCGAGCGCAAAGGCATCCAGGTCGAACTCCGCTCCCTCAATCCCGCCCACCCGCAGCACGGCAAAACCGTCCGGCTCAAGTGGCGCACACGGGCCTGAGCTGCGGTTTTGATACACGGGCGCTTCAGGGGGCGGTGGGTGTGGATACGAGGGACGTGTAGCAATAGAGGAACAATAGGGAGCCAAGAGAGGGTGTGGCGCTGGCGCTGGGCTTATGGCGACGGGCGGTAGGCAGATTCGGGGTGGGTGGCTCCCCGGGAAGATCAGCCGGCCAGCGGCATGTCCCGCAGCGTGGTCTTGAGGATCTTGCCGGTGGCATTGCGCGGCAGCGCCGGCAGCAGCACCACTGTGCGTGGGACTTTGTAATCGGCCAGCTTCCGCCGCAGGAAGTGCTGCAGCGCCTTCTCATCCAGGGCTGCGTCCTCATTCGCGGCGACAAACGCGATGGGTTGCTCGCCTCGGCGCGAATCGGGCTTGCCGATAACGGCCGCCTCCTTCACCCCCGGAAACTGGTAGAGCACCTCCTCGATCTCCCGCGGATAGACGTTGATGCCGTTGACCAGCAGCATGTCCTTCTTGCGGTCGGTGACGTAATAATAGCCCTCGTCATCGCGGTAGCCGATGTCGCCGGTCAGCAGCCAGCCGTGGCGCATGATCCTGGCGGTTTCCTCCGGCTGTTTCCAGTAGCCCAGCATCACGTTGCCGCCGCGCACGCAAATCTCGCCGATCTTCCCCGGCCCCAGGTGGGAGCCGGCATCGTCCTGCACGCTGACTTCGACGTGGGGAATGGGCAGGCCGATGGAGCCGGCTTTGCGGGTGCCGTCCAACGGATTCTTCGTCACCACCGGGCTGGCCTCGCTTAAGCCGTAACCTTCGATGAGCGGGATATGAAACTTGGCCTCGAATTCCTTGAGCACCTGGGCGGGCAACGGCGCCGCGCCGCTGACGCAGATGCGCAAGGGCAATGGAACGGGGATCGGGGCGTTGACCAGGCTGCGGTAGAACTGGGGAATGGCCGGCAGGACCGTCGCCTGCCGCTGCAGGATTTCCTGCACCACATTCCGCACCGGGTGCAGCGACTTGACCAGCACCACCGACCCTCCCACCAGCAGCGGCAACAGCAGCCCGACGGTTAGCATGTAACTGTGGAAGAGCGGGAGCAGGACGGCGAACCGGTCGGCGGCAATGGTCCTGAGAACAATGCGGCAGCTCTCCACGTTGTGTAGCAGGTTACCGTGCGAGAGCATCGCACCCTTGGGCCGCCCGGTGGTACCCGAGGTGTAAATGATCACGGCCAGGTCTGACTCGGCAGCCTGTGGGAGGGAGCCGCCGATTGGGGCCGACGGCCACGACCGGGTGTCCGCCTCCAATTCCGCGAATTGCTCAATGCGGAACAACTTCAGGCGCGGTCGAGCGGTTTCCAGCGCCCGATGATGCACGCCCAACTCTGCGTCCGTGATCACCACGTCAATGCCCGCGTCGCCCAGGATGTAGTTGACCTCGCCAGCCTTCAGAAAGTTGTTGATCGGCACCACCACCGCGCCGGTGCACAGGATGCCGAACAGCGAGGGAATGAACTCCGGACAGTTCTTGAGCCACAGTCCCACGCGGTCGCCGGGCTGGACGCCATAGTGCTTCCGAAGCTGGTCCGCGACCGCCAGCGATTGGCGCCAAAGCTCCGCATAAGCATACTCGCGGTCGCCCCAGAACAGGGCGATCTTCTGCGGTTGCTTCTGAACGGATTCGGCGAAGGCGCCAGCCAGGTTCATCGTTGGACCACACTAGCAGGACCATCGGCGCCCAGGCAAGCGGGCTTTGGGCTGGTGCCGTGATTTCAGTATCGCCCTTTGCGCCCGCCTCCGTATATTGCCCGCCGTGATTGACAGTGAACCGAAGCTGGCTGCCTTCCTCCCCATCATCCGCGCAGCGGACTGGGTGGCCGTGGACACGGAGGCGGACAGTTTGCACGCCTACCCGGAGAAAGTATGCCTGATCCAGATCAGCACCGTTGTGGGCGACAAGCTCGTTGACCCCCTGGCCGGCCTGAATCTTGGCCCACTTCTCGACGCCTTGTCCGGCCACGAACTCATCATGCATGGGGCGGATTACGACCTCCGCCTCCTGCGCAAGCACCACGAGTTTGTGCCCAGCGCCATCTTCGACACCATGCTCGCCGCCCGGCTGCTTGGCCTGCGCCAGTTCGGGCTAACCCACCTGGTCGAGCAGTACCTCGGCGTCAAGCTCGAGAAAGGCCCGCAGAAGGCCAACTGGGCGATGCGCCCGTTGACGGAGCGGATGGAACGTTACGCCCGGAACGACACGCACTATCTGAAACCGCTCGCCGACCGTCTAAAGACGGAACTGGAGGCCAAAGGGCGCCTGCCGTGGCACGAGGAATCCTGCGCCCGGCTTGTGCAGGACTCGACCAACCATCAGCCGGTGGACAAGGACGCGGTATGGCGCGTCAGAGGCAGCCACTTGCTGGAACAGCCGGCCCTGGCCGTCCTGCGCGAGCTGTGGCATTGGCGGGAAAGCGAGGCGATCGGAGCCAACAAGCCGCCCTTCTTCGTCGTCAGTCATGAGCTATTGGTCCAATTGGCCGCCGCCGCTGGGGCCGCTGAACCGCTCGAACCGTTTATACCCAAACGGATGTCCGACCGGCGTCGGGGCAGTCTAATGAAGGCGGTCGCCCGCGCGCAGGCCCTCGGCCCCGAGCACTATCCCAAACCCCCGCGCCGCGTCAGCCGCCGGCCCAGCGAGGGGGAGCGCCGCCAGTTCGCCGAGTTGCAGAAGCGCCGCGACTTGCGCGCCGCTGCGCTGGACATTGATGCCACGCTCATTGCCAGCCGAGCTATGCTCTCCGACCTTGCCCACGACTGGGCCAAGCATGCCGGCGCGTTGATGAGTTGGCAGCGCGAACTGCTCCAGGCCTGAACAGGGCCCCCCGCCTGGCCCGCGCGGGGACACCGCCCCGCGCCAGCCAATGGCCGTCACTCTGTTCCCGCTGGTCGCGCGGGAGCCGAAAAACCGACCCGGCCGGGCTAGGGCCCGACGCTGGCGAACTCTTCGTTGGTCGTCACGTTTACGATCTTGAACTGCTCGGCGTGAAGCGCCGGGTCCGCCCGGAAGGAGAGCTTGCCAAAGTAGCGCTTCTCCATCTCGATGAGGTGCTTTTCGTCCTCCGTGCGGAGGCGTTCCAGAATCGTGGGATGCACGACGATGCGCAACTGGAAGCCGGACTCGTCCCGCGCGCGCTTCTTCAGTATCTCGCTCAGCTTCCGTTGAATCTCGACGCTCATGGTCAGGGCGCTCTTCACCCGGCCCCGCCCCTTGCAGTACGGACAGTCGTCGTACACCGCGGAATGCACACTCTCAGAGTGGCGCTGGCGTGTCATCTCCATCAAACCCAGCGCGGAGATAGGCAGGATGTGCGTCTTGGCCTTGTCGCGGCGCAGACACTCCTTCACCCGTTGATAAACCTGTTGCTGATCGCGGCGTCCTTTCATGTCAATGAAGTCCAGCACGATCAGGCCGCCCATGTTGCGCAGGCGCAGTTGGCGGCAGATTTCGTCCGCCGCTTCCAGGTTCACTTTCAGGATGGTTGATTCCTGATCCTTGCCGCCCTTGTGCCGGCCTGTGTTGACGTCAATGGCCACCAACGCTTCGGTTTCGTCCACGACGATGTAGCCGCCGCTTTTCAGGTGCACTTGGCGGGAGAAAGCATTCTCCAGTTGCCGCGTGATGTTGAACCGGTCGAAGATCGGCTGGGGATCGCTGTAAAGCTTCACCTTGTCCGCGGAGCGTTTGGAGATTTTGGCGATCATTTCCCGCATGCGGTCGCAGGCCTTCGGACTATCCACCACGATGCGATCCACGTCTTCCGTGAGGAAATCGCGCACCGTGCGCTCGATCAGGTCCGGCTCCTGAAAGACGCAAGTGGCCAACGGTTGAGACTTGATGCGCTCTTGGACTTGGTTCCACTCCTCCAGCAGCAGGGCCAGGTCGCGCACAAAATATCGCTTCTGCTGGTCCTCGCCGACGGTGCGCATGATGATCCCCATACCCTCGGGAATCGTCAATTCGCGCAAGATCCTTTTCAGGCGCTGCCGTTCCTGCGGGTTCTCGATCTTGCGCGAGATGCCGCTTTGGTCGGAGTTCGGCAGCAGCACCAGGTAGCGGCCGGGCAGCACCAGGTTCGTCGTGACCCGCGGGCCCTTGGTGCCAATCGGCCCCTTGGTCACCTGCGCAATAATCTCGCTCCCTGGCGGGTAGAGCCGCGGAATGTCCTTCTGGGTGATCTTCGGCCGGTCGCGCCGCCGGCCGCCGCGATCCACGATCTCCACCCCGCTGTCAAAGCTGTTCGGCACGATGTCCCAGTAGTGCAGAAAGGCGTTCTTCTCGAACCCGATATCCACGAACGCGGCCTTCAGGCCGTCCTCCAGGTTGCGCACCTTGCCCTTGAAAATGCTACCGACCAGGCGCTCCTCGGTCGTCCTTTCGATCGTGAATTCCTCCAGCCGGCCTTCCTCGGACACGGCGACGCGGGTTTCCAACGTTTCCGCGTTGATGATGACTTCTTTGTGGGCCTTCTTGATCGGCTTGAGCAGACGTTGGACTTTCTTGACGAGCGTCGTAGCCGCGGCCCGAATGGATTCTACAATGCCCTTGGACGGTTCCTTGACGGGCACGGGCGCAAACGGCTTCTGTTCCTCCCCGTGGACGGGGCTCTCCACCCTCGGTTCGCGAAAATCGCCTTTGCCCGAAGCCGGCGTTTGCGCCCTGTCCTCGGGTAATCCCTCCGCCGGCAGGCCGGCGGCGATGTTTTCTGCCCGCTCGATCTCGTGCAGGTGGCGGTGCTCATAGACCTTTTCGGGCCCGGGCGGGCCGCCCTGCGCGGCCGCGCGAGCCTGGCTGGCTTCGCGGTCCGGCTGTGGTTGTCCGTGTCCCAACCCGCCACTGGGGCGGAAGCGCATGCCGCGCCGCCGCCGGGAGAAGCTTCGGTCACTCATAATTAATAAGCCTTTCGATAGATATATACGTTTTGCAGCATGCCCATCGCGATCAACGAGCCGAGCACTGATGATCCGCCGTAACTTAACAGCGGCAGTGGCACGCCCGTCACGGGCATAATCCGGATGTTCATTCCGATGTTGATGAAGACATGACTGAAGAGAAGCGTTACTACGCCCACTGCCATCGTCTTGCCCAGGCGATCGCGCGCCTGGCTGGCGATTCTGATTCCGGAGAACAGAAGCGCCCCGTAAAGCGTGAGCACCGTCACGCTGCCGACGAATCCTTTCTCCTCGGCGATGACCGAGAAAATGAAGTCGTTGTGCGCCACCGACCGCGGCAGGTATCCCAACGCATTCTGCGTGCCCTGCCGCCAGCCTTTGCCCGTCAGGCCTCCCGACCCGACAGAAATCAACGCCTGCCGCACGTTGTGTGAATCATCAAACTGCTGTCGCCGCAGGCGTTCGCGCTCCGCCTTGGGCGCATTGGCGGGCGCGTAATCTTTGCCGAAATAGACCCACAGGCGCCGCCGCTGGTAGTCCTCCAGTCGGACCTGCCAGTTCGGTGGGGCAAACAGCACATCGACCAGGAACAAGGCGCTCAGAATCCCGACGGCCCCCAGCAGCCGCAGCAGATACCGCCGGGGCGTGCCGGCTACGAACAGCATCGCCAGGCCTGTGGGCAGCAGCACGAGGGCCGAACCGAGATCGGGCTCCTTCAGGATGAGCACGAACGGCAGGAGCATCATGCCGAGCGCCTTCCAGAAATTGGCTCGGACGCGCAGTTCCTCCAGCGGCCGGCTCAGGAAATGGGCCTGGGCCAGGATGAATGCCAGCTTGGCAAACTCGGACGGCTGCAGACTGACGAATCCCAGGTCGAACCACCGCCGCGCCCCGAACCGGACCGTGCCGAAGAACAGCACCACGGCCAGCGAGAGCACGGCGATCCAGTACGCGGGTGCGGACCACCGGGCGAGGGTGTGATAATCCATACAGCACACCGCCGTCGCCGCGCCAATTCCCAGCGCATACCAAACGATCTGCCGGAACCAGCTCTGGTTATACCACGGCATCAGGCGAGCCGACTCGCTCACCATCGTCGCGCTGTATACAAACGCCGCCCCGAGTACCATTAAGCCGAACACGGCGACCAACTGCACCCGGTCCAGGCGCGACTCACGTTGATTAAGGGCGGTGTCAAACATGCTCAGTGTGCCCTCGCCAGCGTGTCGCTTCCGCTTCCTGCGGTCCGCTCGCGGTCTTGGATCGCGCTGTAAATCTTCTTGGCGAGCGGGGCGCAGGTCCCGCCCCCCGACGTGCCGCCCTCGATCATGACCACGACGGCGTAGTGCGGCTTCTCGTACGGGGCAAAGGAGATAAACCAGGTGATATGATTTACCAGCGCTCCCTCCGCATTCTTCACCTGAGCGGTCCCCGTCTTGCCCGCAATCCGCAGGCCGGGCACGGCCGCCTGCGCCCCCGTGCCGTCGCTATCTTCCACATCGGCCAACATCGCTTCCCGCAGGATCTCGAGGTTGCGGGGCCGGACCCCAAGTTCACCGCGCACTTGCACGGCCGGCAGATAATTCGTTGGCCCCCCCAAGGCCGCGTCCAACGGCTCGATGCGGTCCACCAGGCGGGGGCGCAAAACCTTGCCGCCATTCGCGATGGCGGCGGTCACCACTGCCATCTGCATCGGGGTCACCGCCATTGGGCCTTGGCCAATGCACAAGTTGCCCGTGTCGCCATCATGCCAGTCCGAGCTGACTCGCTCCAGGCTGGGGAAGATGCCGCTGACCTCCTGGCGGGTTGGCAGACCGGTCCGTTCGCCGAGATGGAAACGCTGGGCCAGGCGCACAATGTTGGTGATTCCTGCCTCGTGGAGGCCGTGGCTGATGAAATACGTGTTGCAGGAAAGCTTCACCGCGCGGCGAAAATCGTAGTCGCCGGCTGGAGCCAAGTCGCCGAAGCGCTTCTTGCCCACCAAGATGTAGCCGGGGTTGTGCAGGGTCGCGTGAGGGTTGAGCCCGGCTTCCAGGCAAGCCAAGCCGACGATTGGCTTGAAAATGGACCCCGCGGCGTAGTTCTCCTGTGTGGCACGATTCTTCTCTGCTTGCAGGGCGGCGATGTGCTGTTGGTCCGTGCGCGAGAGCCTGGGAATGTAGGAATTAGGATTGAAGGGCGGGGATGACACCAGGGCCAGAATATCCCCATTGGTCGCATTCAGGACCACCGCCGCGCCGCGGGTGGCTGGGCCGAAGACGTGCAACGCCTGCTCCGCGGCCTGCTGAATCTGAAGGTCAACCGTCAGTACGACATTCGAACCGGGCTCAGCCGGACTCCAGATGTTCTCGGTCTGGCGGTAGCCGGCGTTGTTCACCAGCACCGACTTGACCCCTGCCATCCCGCGCAGCTCTCTGTCGAAACCGAACTCGACTCCGATCGTCCCGCGGTAATCCGGCAGTCGGAACGAGAAAAATGCTTCTTCGCCTTCCATCGAGCTGTCGTCGCGCTGCAAGTGGCCGAGCACGTGGGCGGCGGTCGTGCCGTA
This sequence comes from uncultured Verrucomicrobiae bacterium, assembly GCA_963822005.1. Classification (GTDB taxonomy): domain Bacteria; phylum Verrucomicrobiota; class Verrucomicrobiia; order Limisphaerales; family UBA8199; genus PALSA-1440. The sequence goes on from CAWGGD010000036.1 coordinate 66,007, forward strand.
AGGATAGCAACGGGTGGATTGAACCTCCAGATCAACGCCCATGGGCGTGGTTGACTGCTCCTCGAAAAGCGCGAGCTGCGCGGCGTTCAGGTTCGTCAGCACCGGGCAGGGCAGGGCCAGGCGCGTTTGGTAATGGCGCTCAAAGTTCGTGGCGTCGAGCGAGAGCGGTTGCCGCAGCCGCAGGCTGACCTGGCTCACCACGTTGCTCGCGGCCTGATAACGCGCCTGTTGCCGCAGCAGGGCCCTTTGCTTCTGCGTGAACAGGAACTGCTTGCGCTCCTCCCGGGTTAGCCTGCGTTTCAGCTTCCGGCTCAGGTCCTCCTGCTCCTGCTTCAACTCACTCCGGGCGCGCGCAGCTTTCTCCAGGTAGGCGGCGTCAAAAGCGCCGCGCAGCTCTTCGAGGTACAGGCTTACATTGTAGGCCGGCTGGTTCTCCGCCAGTGCCAGGCCGTTCCGATCCAGGATCTTGCCGCGCACGGCGGGAATGCGCACCGTGCGGAAGGACTGCGTCTCGAGATTCGCCTGGTAATCCCGCGCCGACACCACCTGCACCCACCACAGCCCTGCCAGCAGCACGCTCAGAGCGCCCAGCAACAGCAGCGTGATCGTCCGCAGTTGCGGATCGTCTTTCTTCAATTGGTCGAAAATCAACATGACTGGTAGGAGTCAGAACCCACCCTTGGCCTCGGCCTACGACCCCAGCACTCGACCCTTCGGACTTTAGACTTCACAGTCGTCCCCTCTCAATCTCGCGGTCGGGCCGGAAGCTGCTCGCGGCGTCGCCGTGGTGGACCAGGGTTCGGCGCAGCCAGCCGAAGACCTCAAAGCAGATCGGTGTGGCAACTGCCCCGCCGAGGCTCACCACCACCAGTTGCCAGAGCGTGCCCCAACCCAGCAAGGGCGTGCGGCCCATCGTCAGCAACAGCAAGACGGTCAGCACCGGTAACGCCGCGCTGGCGGCCAGGCCCAGCACCAATTGGGCAAAGGTCTGATCGCGCAGGATGAGCTCCCGTTTGAGGTGGATCGCCAACCCGATGGCGAACAGGGGGAATACCGTCACCCCCAGCGGATTGGCCGAAAGCGAATCGAACCAAAGCCCCCCGCAAAGCGCCAGGAGCGTCACCGTGGCGAGGCCGGTGCACAGGCTGGCATAGACCATGAGCGGCGGCAGCAAGTCAATTTGCGCCCCGAGGAGCTGGCGCACGCCGCCGAACGCCGCCTCCCAGAACACCGCCAGAAAGGCCGCGCCCAGCACCAGCACTGTATTCAGCCAGTTCATGGAAACATCACCCACACTTCCTCCAGCGCGTGGAGCTTCGCCGCCAGCCGGACCCGCGCTTCGGTGCGCGAGCCGTAGTCCACTGACTGCACATCAATAATCCTGCCGACCGGGATGCCCGGCGGGAATATCCCTCCCTCCCCGCTCGTTGCCACCTGTTGTCCGGGTTTAAGGCTGGCATTGCGGGACAGATAGCCAAGCTCGACGAACTCCATCTCCAGCGGGCCGGCAGCCCCGATAATGCCGGCATCGCGAGTCTCGTTCTCGACCCGCGCGGAAACCTTGCAGTTGGGATCGCCCAACAGCGTCACCTGCGCGCGGGTGAGGCTCACTGACGAAACGCGCCCGACCAGTCCATCGGGCGTCAACACCGGCAGATTGATCCGCAAGCCGTCCCGGCTGCCGAGGTCAATTTGCACGGTCCGCCACCAGTTGGCCGGCTCGCGCAGGACCACCCTGGCCAGCTTGAGTTTCCAGGCAGTCTGATGTTGCCAGCCCAGCAACTGCCGCAGCCGGGCGTTTTCCCGGGCGGTTTCCTCCACCTGCTTTGCCTGGAACCGTAGTTGCTGATTCTCCCGGCGCGCGCCTTCCAGCAATCTAAGCAGCTCCCGGCGCGGAATCACGGCGTCGCCCGCGGCTCCGGCCAATTGCTGTGCGGAGCCGGCCAGCCCGAACAGGGGCAGAAACAGGCTTCCGGCTCCCAGTTTGAGCCGGGCAGACGTGTGCTCTGGCAGGTTCAAAATCACCAGCGTCAGCAGCACGATCAGACCCAAAGCTATGTAATGTGGCCGTCTTAACATCTACGTGATCGGCAGTCGGCGGTCAGTCTCTGGCCATGGGTGAAGGGTCCCTGAGGATCCAACACCGATTACCGATTATCAGTGACTGATGATGACAGGAGGGAACTACCTGGAATTGGAAGAAACCCGCTTGAGAAATTGGAGTTCCTGCAACACCCGGCCCGTGCCTTCGGCCACCGCGCTAAGCGGATCGTCGGCGATATGAACCGGCAAACCGGTTTCCTCGGCGACCAGCCGATCAATGCCGCGCAACAGCGAGCCGCCGCCAGCCATGACCAGCCCCCGGTCCACCAGGTCAGCCGACAACTCGGGCGGGCAGCGCTCGAGGGTGATGCGTACAGATTCCAAAATGCTGGATAGCGGCTCTTGCAAGGCCTCACGAATCTCCTCCGAGCGAATGGTCAGCGTCTTCGGCAGACCCGCGCTCAAATCGCGTCCCTTGACTTCCATGGTTAGTTCCTGCTCCAGCGGAAAAGCCGAGCCAATCCGTATCTTGATTTCTTCCGCCGTGCGTTCGCCTATCATCAGGTTATAGGCCCGTTTAATGTGCGCCACGATCGTCTCGTCGAATTCGTCTCCGCCCACCCGCAGGCTGCGGCTGAAGACAATGCCGGCCAGGGAGATGATTGCGATCTCGCAAGTCCCCCCGCCAATATCCACGATCATGTTCCCCGCGGGCTCATGTACCGGCAGACCGACCCCGATGGCCGAGGCCATCGGCTGTTCGATCAAATACACTTCCCGTGCGCCGGCATGAGTGGCGGAGTCTTTAACCGCCCGTTTCTCCACTTCCGTAATGCCTGAAGGCACCGCGACGACGACCCGCGGCGCAATCAGCTTGCGGTGATGGACCTTTTGGATGAAATGGCGCAGCATCGCTTCGGTAATCTCGAAATCAGCGATGACACCATCCTTCATGGGCCGAATGGCCACGATATTTCCAGGCGTGCGGCCCAGCATCCGTTTGGCTTCTTCTCCGACCGCCAGAACGTTGGTGGTTCCCGCCTGGATCGCCACGACCGAGGGTTCCCGCAAAACAATCCCCCGATCGCGCACGTAGACCACGGAATTAGCCGTGCCGAGGTCTATCCCAATGTCATTGGAAAACAGGCTTTTAAGCTGCGCAAACATGAATTTTGCCTAACAAAGCTAGAAACTAAGAGAAAGCGTGGCGTGCGGTCAAGAGTATTAACTGAACTTTTCGCATGCCTCGCATGCCACGCCCTATTGTCTGCTGGGCGGTTAATCGGATGAGAGCGCGGCCGTTTTTCGGTTTGACTGACCAAACGCAAGGTTCGAGGGTTAACGCCAGATGACCAACCAAACCACCTGATCGCCGATGGCTTACAAAACCTCCAAGGGCGTGGACTCCGCGCTCCCGAATCTGAGCGGGTTTTCACCCAATTGCCCGGCCATCGCAGGCTCGTGTTCCCGGGCATTTTTGGGGGTTGCTTTGCCGGCTTGGCGGGAGCTGGCCTTTGTCTTTCTCGTGAATGGCGCGATCAGCTTGTGTCTAGAGTTGGGCTGCGTGCTGGGGGTGCCGACCGGAATCCAGGGAGGGTCTATCTATGCCTTGCCCGCGGCGATCATAAGTCAGGCTGCGTTTCTGAATCTGGGACCCGGCTTGTTGGCGGTGGCCTGGTTGCTGTGGCGAAAGAAGAACGGGCTGGTGACGGGCCTCCTATTCGGCCTGTTGCAGGTCGCTCTCTTGGCAGACGTGGGAATCTTCAGGCTTTTCCGGCGGCACTTCGATGGCTTGATCTGGAACGTGCTCACCACCCCGGGAGCGGCAGACTCCGTTCGTCCGGGGACCGCCACGGTGCTCACCATGGCGACGGCGGTGGTGGGCACGCTGGGAGTGTGCTGCTGGGTGGCAGCCGTGCTGGGGCCGCGCCTGGCAAGTTGCACGTGGGCGGGAAAGCCCCTCCGAGCCGGGTTCATGCTGATACTTGCATGTGTGCTGGTGGAGCGAGTGACCTTCGCGGCCGTGGGGCTTTATGGTGCCGCGCCGGGCGGATGCCTGCGCGAGGCCCTGCCCTTCTACCAGCCCTTGACGATCAAGACGCTGGCGCGAAAGCTCGGTTTCAAAGGGCACCCTGCCGCGGCGCGGGTGCTGCCGGATGCCCGCGGCAGTATGAACCTCCCCAGGAAGCCACTGGGGCCAGTGACGCCCCTGGAGCATCCGAACATCGTGGTCATTGCGGTGGAAGGGGCGAGGTGGGACGCGGTGACCGAGACGGTCATGCCCAATTCGTCGAAGCTGGCCAGGGAAGCTTGGTGGCTGCAAAACCATTTTTCTACCGGGAACGAAACCCTGTTTGGGATTTTCGGTCCGTTCTATTCGATAGACGGCATCTACTGGAACAAAGTCCTGGCGCAGCATCAGCCCCCTCCCTGGCTCGACTTCCTAACTGGCCAGAATTACGAGATCGGAATCTTCAGTTGCACGGACCTAAATTACCCGCCGTTCCGGCAGACGGTCTTCAACCGGCTGGCAGGTGAAATCACCGATAAATGGGACTGCCCGCATATCGAACGGGACCGCCGCATGACCGATGCGTTTATTCAGTTCCTGGACCGGAGGAAACAGCCGGTCCAGCCCAGCCGCCCCTTTTTCTCCTTCCTGTTTTGTGATGCAACCCACCAGCCCTATGAGCATCCTCCGGAAGATCCACTGCTGCCTTCCCGGTTCAAACCCGGCGAGCTGAATTATGGCCGTCTCGCCCTTTCCCCAAGCCTTTCCAAGGAACTGAAGAACCTTTACCTGAACTCGATGCACTATGTGGGTCGGCAAATTGGCCGCGCCATTGATCACCTGCGCGAGACCGGGGACTTTGATCAGACCGTCATCATCCTGGTTGGGGACCACGGCGAGGAGTTTGGCGAGTGCGGGCGGTTCGGGCATGTTTCCGACTTCAGCCATTTCCAGGCGCAGACCTTTGGCATCCTGCGGCTGCCTGGGGAAGGGCCGCGGGTCATTACAAACCTGACCTCACACGTCGACTTCGAGGCTACGGTCCTGACCTGGATGGGGGTTACCAACGTGCTGGAAGATTACTCGACGGGCCTGCCCATCCAGAAAGGCCAAGCGCATTCGGCCGTCGTGGTTTCAGGCTGGCAGAAGACCGCCCTCGTGAGGAAGGAGAGCACCACGATATTCATGCAGAGCCACACGTCTTTCCTGAACAGCGAATACCAACCGGCTGGAAGTGGAGACGCCGGGAGGCCCACCGCAGTCGAAATCGCGAGAATGGTGGAGGGAATGCGGCGATTCTAAAAGTAAGCGGGCGCTAAACCTAAACCCGATTCCCGGCTGCCGCTCCCCTCTCCGGGGCGTGGATTCGGCAGATGCCGGAAAAGCCATTCAGAACCCGTAACGTGGCCCGGAAGTGGCCCAGACAACTTCTTCTCGGGCGAGAGTCCGGGCCGATTTCAACCGTTCATAAGTGAGTTTTGCCCCTGTTTTGAAGGCATTATATGAAGTGGTGCCAGAGGAGGGATTTGAACCCCCGACCAAAGGCTTATGAGTCCTCTGCTCTACCCCTGAGCTACTCTGGCAGCCATTCGGAATTATGTTCCGAATCCGCCCCCCGTTGTCAATTCCCTAGAAGTTGTGCGTCGCGCCCGGTAGCAACAGGTGCAGATTCTGGCGCGCGGCCTTGAACTTCTCAATAGCGGCGCGCGAGTCAATCTTGATTGGCGGGAACGTGTTATAATGGAGGCCGAGTATTTCCTGGCAGCGGACGAACTCGGCCGCCTTGATCGCCTCCTCAATGCCCATGGTGAAGTTATCCCCGATGCACAGCGCGGCGAACTTAAGCCGGGTGGATTCGCCGATGAGCTTCATGTCCATGGTCAAGGCGGTGTCGCCGGAGTAATAGAAGTTGCCCTCGGGGCTCTCGACGACGAAGCCGCCGGGGTTTCCGGCATAGGCCCCGTCTGGGAGGCTGCTGGAATGAATCGCGTTGACGAACTTTACACGGCCGAAATCGAACTGCCAGCCGCCACCGTGATTCAGCGGGTGGCTCTTTGCCAGGCCCTGCTTGCCGAACCAGACGGTGATCTCATAATTCGAGATAATCGTCGCGCCGGTGCGCCGGGCGATGTCCGCCGCATCCGCCATGTGGTCCGCGTGCCCGTGCGACACGAGGATGTAGTCCGCCGGAACGGTCTTCACATCAATGGCTTTTGCCAGCTGGTTGCCGGTAATAAAGGGGTCAAACAGTAGCGTCTTGCTCGCGACCTGAGCCGCGAAGCACGAATGTCCGTAGTATGTGACTTTCATCTTTCCTTTCCCGGTTAGGTTTCGACCAGCGTTAACTGAGCGGAAGTATCCCCTCTGGACGCCGCGGTATCAATCCGAAACTTCGGGTTGCGACGCGATGCGAATCCTTACCGGCTTTAGAGCGCCGAATTCATTCGGCAGCCCCTGCCGGCTGAAGCCAGCGCTCCGCCCCGCAGCGCCATCCGCCCGGGTTTCTGCGGCTTCGCAAAAGTTTGAATGCCCGCCTTGATTCTTCGTCTCATTTCCGGCTAATCTGCGAACCGTTGCGAACTGAAATCTGAGCATACTTTATGAATTCGACCTCGAACCAGACTGTAATCACTGCAGAAAATCGCCGTACTTTTATCAAGAAGGCTGCCACGGTTGCCGCAGTCGTCACCACGAGCGGCATCTTCAAGACGCCGGTCTATGGCCAGAATCAGGTGCCTGCGCCCGGCCGTGTTCTGGGCGCGAATGACCGCATCAACGTGGCCTACATCGGCACGGGAAAGCAGGGGATGCTTCACATTACCCTGGAGAAGAAGAACGCCCAGGATAACAACATTGCGCAGGTGGCGGTGTGCGATGTGTACCAGCGGCACCTGGACCAAGCCAGGAATGCTATCGGCCTAAGTGAAGCAGATGCGTTCCGAGACTATCGGAAGTTGCTGGACCGGAAGGACATAGACGCGGTGGTGGCCGCCCCGACCGATCCCTGGCACGCCCAGGTGACCATTGATGCTCTGCAGGCAGGGAAGCATGTGTTTTGTGAGAAGCCAATGAGCCGGTACCTGGCGGAGGCTTTCGAGGCTTACGACACCGTCAAGAAGAGTGGCAAGACCTTCGTGATTGGCTCGCAGGGCTGCATGGACACGAAGTGGCACAAAGCCGCCGAGTGGATCAAGGCAGGCAAACTGGGCCCGTTGGTTTGGGGCCAGGGCTCCTATTGCCGCAACAACAAGAATAACAGCGAATGGACATTCCCGATTGACCCCGATGTCAGCGAGCGGAACCTGGACTGGAATCGCTGGCTGGGCAAAGTGCCCAAGATCCCTTTCAACCCGGAACACTACTTCTGCTGGCACAAGTTCTATGCTTACAACTCCGGCATTATCGGCAACCTGCTACCACACCGCTTTCAGCCTATGATGCTGGCGACCGGCGACCCGGAATTCCCGCGACGCGTCGTGGCCACCGGCACGCGCAAGGTCTCCACGGACCGCGAAATCACGGACACAACCCATCTGCTGGCGGAATTTCCCAGCGGGTTGACGCTGCTGGTGGTCGGCACGACGGCCAACGAGCAGGGCCTGCCCGAGATCATACGCGGGCGCAAGGCGACGCTGCATTTCGCATCGAGCCAGAACCGCGTCGAGCTGAAGCCGGAGGCCATCTTCACGGATGAAATGGAGGCCGAGGAGTTTGCTGACCCGCAGCCGCCCGAACAGATCGCCCGGCTGGAGAAGAACTTCTTTGATTGCATCCGTAGCGGCAAGACGCCCGTGGCCAATGTCGAGCTGGCCATTCGCGCGCAAACGGTGCTGTGCCTGGCGGAGATGTCCGAGCGGCTGGGCCTGGCGTTGTTCTTCGACCCGAAGACGCGCACGATCAAGACGGGCGATGGCCGGGTGATCCCGCCTCTGACCTACGACAGTGTCGTGCCGCAGGGCGGTTAGGCCTTCTCCTGGATCAGGTCGCGGCGCGCGCCGCTGAGAAGCTGGTCAATAAAGGCGGTGGAATAGACGCCGCGGCGGAAATTCGGGTCCTGCAGGATGGCCTGCTGGAAGGAGATGGTCGTCTTCACGCCGGTGATCATGTACTCGCCCAAGGCGCGACTCATCTTGTCCATGGCCTCGCGCCGGTCCCGGCCATAGGTGATAAGCTTGCCGATCATTGAGTCGTAAGCCGACGGGATCGTGTAGCCGGCGTAAGCGTGCGTGTCCACGCGGACGCCGCGGCCCCCGGGCTGGTAATACATCTCGATGCGGCCGGGGCTGGGCCGGAAGTCATCGAATGGGTCCTCGGCATTGATGCGGCATTCGATGGCGTGGCCTTTGAGCTGAATATCGCTCTGCGAATGCCGCAACGGCTCGCCCATCGCCAGCATGATCTGGTAGCGCACCAGGTCAATACCGGTCACTTCCTCGGTGATCGGGTGCTCGACTTGGATACGCTTGTTCATCTCCAGGAAGTAGTAGTGACCCTGGGGATCTACGATGAACTCAACCGTGCCGGCATTGGTGTAATTAGCGGCTTCGGCAATCTTGATCGCTGCCTTGCCCATCTTCTCGCGTAGCTTTCTGAACTTCGGATTATCCAGCAGGGGCGAAGGAGATTCCTCGACCACCTTCTGGTTGCGGCGCTGGATAGAGCAATCCCGCTCGCCCAAATGGATGATGCGGCCTTTGTTGTCGCCCAGGATCTGGAATTCGACGTGGTGGGGGTTCTCGATGAATTTCTCTACATAGACCCCGGAGTTGCCGAAGGCCTTTTCGGCTTCACCCCGCGCGGTATGGTAGCTCGTAACCAAGGAGATGTCATTGTGGGCGACCCGCATGCCGCGCCCCCCGCCACCGGCGATGGCCTTGATCATGACGGGATAGCCAATGCGCTTGGCTACGGTCAATGCATCCTGCTCGCTATCCACCACGCCTTCTGAGCCGGGGGGCGTGGGCACGTCGGCTTTCTTGGCGAGGGCGCGGCTGACGGCCTTGTCTTCGAGCGCATTCATGGCGCGCGAACTGGGACCGATGAACCGGATGTTGCAACTCTCGCAGACGTCGGCGAAGTGGGCATTTTCGGCCAGAAAGCCGTAGCCAGGGTGGATGGCGTCAACGTCGGTGATCTCGGCGGCGCTGACGATGCGATCAATCCGCAGGTAGCTCTCGCCCGCCGGCGCCTTGCCGATGCAGACGGCTTCGTCGGCCATTTGGACATGCATGGAGTTAGCGTCCACATCCGAGTAGATCGCGACCGTGCGGATGTTCAGTTCCTTGCAGGCGCGGATGATACGCACGGCGATCTCGCCGCGGTTGGCTACCAGAACTTTTTCGAACATGCCTGAAGCGCTTAAAGCGTCGGAGGGTTATCGGGTTACAGCGGCCCTTCTTGCCACAGCACGGACAGGGCGGCTCAGGTGGGGCGGATCTTGAACAGGGCCTGGCCGAATTCCACCGGCTTGGCGTTTTCGATCAGCACTTGGGTGATGACGCCCCTGGCCTCGGCCTTGATCTCGTTCATTACCTTCATGGCCTCGATGATGCATACGACCGTCTCGGGGCTGACCTCGGTGCCCACTTCGACATAAGGGGCCGATTCAGGGGACGGGGCCCGATAGAAGGTGCCGATCATGGGCGACTTAATCTCCAGTTCGTTACTGGCGGGGGCTGGAGGCTGGACAGGGGTGGGCGGGACGGCAATGGCCGCCGGCGGCTGCATAATCGTCATGCTAGGGGGATCTTCGTAAGCCACCACCGCAGCACCGCCGTTCACACCCCTTTTAAGCCTGATCTTGAAGTCCTGTTTTTCCAACTCGAACTCCGTTACGGAGTTCTTCCTCATCAGATCAATGATGGCTTTGATGTCTTTAAGGTCCACAGCTGGTTATCGTTAAAGTCGCGGTTGACACTGGTTTAATCACGAATCCGACCCAAAACACCACAAAGCCACAGCCGTTCTTCCCGATCGTTCATTTCAAGTAGCGGCTAGAATACTCAACGCCATACGAGCCGTCAACAGCTAAAGTGACAAGGTAAATGACACGGGTAAATGCACCCGCAAGAGGCCGGGTGGCGGGGGAAAGACGGGAAGATCTGAGGATTGGGGTGGGTTGGCGGCGAGACGTTGAAACGGGGAATTGGGGTAGCAATTCCGGCTCAATGTTTTTTGCTTGAGCAATTGGCCCAAACCGCCGATGGTATAAGCAGAAAAGCGCGCGGCAGAATGAATGAGCCAGACCGCAGCGCTGGTTCTTTGGAACGCGGGTGATTGAATAATTTACCCTGCCTCTGCACGTGATTAGAAGCTATGTCCTTGAACCGTAGTAGATAAATCATGGGGCCTTAGCTGAGGTTGTGGCCGACAGGCCTTTACTGGAAGTCGAAAGCAATCCGGCGGGTCCCGCTTGTTTCTAATAAGTTCAAAGGAACTGTTACACACGGCAAAGGTGGGGTTTTTTTCTGCGCTGCTGCTTGCTCGCCGGGCAGCCGGCGTTTTTGGTTTGGGCAGGGCGGGAGCGGCTGCTATCATCCCGGCATGTCGCGGGACGAACTGTTTGCTGCCTCCCCCGAGCCGAAACCGCCCAAGCTCGGCGCGGAGGAGGAGCGTCCGCTTCGGCATCAGCCGCTGGCGGCGCGCATGCGGCCGCGCGATCTAGGCGAGTTTGTCGGGCAATCCCATATTCTTGGCCCCGGCCAACTGCTGCGTCGCGCCATCGAGGCGGACCGGATCCAGTCGCTCATTTTCTTTGGCCCCCCCGGCACCGGCAAGACTTCCCTGGCACAGATCATCGCGCGGCAGACCCGTAGCAAGTTCGAGCGGCTGAGCGGCGTCGAATCCAACGTGGCGGATATGCGCCGGGTGCTCGCCTCGGCGGCGAACCGACTCGAGAACAAGGGGCAATCCACGATCCTTTTCATTGACGAAATCCACCGCTTCAACAAAGCCCAACAGGATGTCCTGCTGCCGGATGTCGAGGGCGGCGTTGTGCGGCTCATCGGGGCTACCACCCACAATCCCTTCTTCTTCATCAACTCCCCCCTTGTCTCGCGCTCGCAGATCTTTGAACTGCGGCCCTTGGCCGAGGAGGAACTCTATGTCCTGCTCCAGCGGGCCCTGGCGGACCCGGCACGCGGCCTGGCTCACCTCAAGATTCACGCCGACGAAGCCGCGCTGCGCCATTTGGCCCGATTGTCGGATGGTGATGCGCGCAAGGCCTTGAATGCCCTGGAAATCGCCGCGCTCACCACCGTGCCGGCCGCGGACGGCGTGATCCCCCTCGACTTGGCCGTCGCCGAGCAGAGCATTCAGAAGAAGGCCGTGGTGTACGATGACGAGGACGCCCACTACGACACGATTTCGGCATTCATCAAGTCCATGCGCGGCAGCGACCCGGACGCTGCGCTGTACTGGCTGGCCAAGATGATACACGCGGGCGAAGACCCACGCTTCATCGCGCGCCGGATTGTGATCCATGCCGCCGAAGACGTCGGCCTGGCCGACCCCATGGCGCTGGTGCTGGCCAATGCCGCGTTTCAGGCGGCGGAGTTCATCGGCTGGCCAGAGGCGCGGATACCCTTGGCCGAAGCAACCATTTACATCGCCACCGCCGCCAAGAGCAATAGCACGGTCGTGGCCATTGACAAGGCGCTGAAGGACGTTGAATCGGGACGCACGCTGCCGGTGCCGGAGCACCTGCGCGATGCCAGCTACCGCGGCGCAAAGCGGCTGGGCCACGGTCAGGGCTACCAATACGCGCACGATCACCCCGGGCATTTCGTTGCGCAGGACTACCTGGGCGCCAGCAGATGCTACTACGAGCCAACCGAACAGGGAGTAGAGAAGAAGATCAAAGAACGCGTCGAGAAGTGGCGGGCGCAGTTCTTGAAATCCGAAATCCGAAGTCCGAAGTGTAAGCCGTGACAATTCATATGACCACAGATGGCACAGATAGAAAAGACACAGATAGACACAGATGAGAACTACTCAGAGCGGTACTTTCGCGCGGCGAGAATCCGTTCACCGGACAGTGACCCAAAGGAAAGCGAAGCCACACTGGAGCCGGGCCCTAAGAATCTGGGTTCATCTGTGTCCATCTGTGGTTTTCCCCTGCATGGCCACGGGTTAAGTCCCCGGCAATCCTGCTGCGAGGAAATGCAGAGCACCATTCGTGAAGCGAAGCGCGCGTTACGCGAACGGGTTAGCGCCGTGCTAAAACGAATAGAGGCGGGCGAGCGGGCCGCCGCCTCGGCCCAGGCGCGCTGCCTGTTGGCGGCGCAGATCAGGTGGCGAACGGCGCAGTGGGTCTTGTTCTTCGCGCCGTTGCCGGAGGAATTGGATGTCTGGCCGCTGTTGGCCGAGGCATTGTCCGCCGGCAAGAAGGTGGCCCTGCCTCGGTTTGTAGCGGAGACGGGAAGCTATGAAGCCCGTCAGATTCTCGATCCCAGGTACTGACTTGCAGGTGGGGCACTTCGGCATTCGAGAGCCACGCAGCCCGTGCGCCCCGCTTCCGTTAACCCGCCTTGATCTTATCCTGGTCCCCGGGGTGGCCTTTGACTTGCACGGTCGCCGGCTGGGCCGGGGCAAGGGATACTATGACCAGTTGCTGAAGGGCTTGCAGGGGACAACCTGCGGGGTGGCGCTCGACCAGCAGATCGTGGCCGAAGTTCCCGCCGAGCCGCACGATGTGCGTCTGAAGTGCCTCCTCACGCCGACGCGTTGGATCGAGGTGCCCCTCCCGAGATGAAGAGACAGTTCGGCGGCAGCGAATCTGAACTGTCGGCTTATCTGTAACGATCGGACATGCCGCTGGGGAGACCGTGCTCCCAGCTTTGCGGCCTGCTCCAGGGAAGCTCCGACATATTCTCCGGCTCGGTGCTGGCGCACCCGGCCAGCGTGAACCCCGCAAGCACCAACAACAGCCAAAACGCCCAGCGCAAATGGGAAAAAGGATGGCTCACGATGCGGGATGGGCGGGAATGACCACGTCGCCCTCCATGACTTCCCCAAGTTCCCAACCGGGCATGACGTTGGCGATGCTGCGATCCTTCTGCACGCCGCGAACCACCACCTTGGCCACGAGCTTGCCGTTGCGATTAACCAGCAGCTCGCCGCGCTCTAAAACGCCCTGGTCCTCACCCACGTTGAGCACAACAAAGTTCCACTTCGGGTCGGCTACCAGCACTTTGCCCCTCAAACCCGCCGGCAGCGGCACGAAGAACTCTTTATCCTTGAAGACCGCAAGCTCGGTTTCGGTCTTCCTAAGCTTCTGCGAGATAATCTTGTTCTCCTGCTCTGAAACCGCCAGGTTGTCCTGGAGCATCTTAAACTCCTTGTTCATGCCCAGGATCCGCTCGGGCGTGACGCCGGTCGCCTTGTAGGCCGCCAAATCCTGCTGCGCCGTGTCCCGCTCCTGGCGCGTCTTCGTCAGATCCTCCGTCAGCTTGTCGGCGCGCTTGACCGTGGCGGCCAGATCCGCTTCCGCTTTGTCCTTGGCGGCGGTGGTCGCTTCCAGCGTTGTCTTGGTCTGGGCCAATTCAGCGGTGGTTTTCTTCAGATCAGAATCTGCGACGTTGAACTTGCCCTCGAATTCCTTATGGGCCGCGGTCTCGGTCTTGAGGTTGGACTGCAAGGTGGTGATCTTTTCTTTGACCTGCAGGAAGTTCAAGACGCCCACCGCCAATCCGGCAACGATGGCCACGATTAAGCTGATTCGCATTAACATGGTTAGGTGTTCAAGTTAATTGTTGTACCCAGATTAGGCGTTGGCGCCTAGCGTGTCAACGCCCGAATCACGCCAATTAACGAACGATCATTGAATGCGTTTGAGGACCACCAGCCAGCAGGTGGAGTTGGGGGCGTTGCCGCCCAGGACCAGCATCTCTCCCTTTGGCAGAGCCTGCTTTTGCCTCACCACCTCTTTGCCTTTCCCGATGAGGGAGACTTCGATCTCGGCACCTCCCGCCCTCTTCACATTCAATTGGCACTTGGCGCTCATGGGCACTTCCCTCGTCCCGATTTGCGGCACCACGCACTCCTTCCGGTTGACCTCAAACCAGTTGGTCCATTTGAGCGGGAGCTCCTTGAGCTTCTGTTGGATGTCAAAGGGGGCCGGGTTGTAGGCTCTTTCTGGCGGCGGCTTGCTGTCATCGGTGCCCCAGAGCAGGAAGGCTTGGAGCCGCATCTCAGCGGTCTGCCCATTCACACCACCGCCGGCCAGCAGCACCAACACGCAGGCCAACCAGCCGAGGCTGGCCGCCGGAATCAATCTTGCTCTCATGGTCTAATTGATTTTGCCCGCCTCGTCATCCTGCTCAACGTCGTTATCAGCGGGATACGAGACCCAAACCAACGTTGTGCCGGCCGAATAATCCCGGTAGGTAAACGCGCTGGCGTCGGCCACTGCGGTTTCGCTATCGCTGGCAACTGTGCGATCCGCCGGGGGGATCGTCCGGGTCAGCACGAATCCGGCAATGATCACCAGTGCCAAAGCGGAGGCCGGGACAAGAAAGCGCCGCCAGAGCGCAAAAAAGGGCAGGGGAGCTGGTTCCGGCGCCGGGGTCTCCAACCGCTCGATCTCGCGCGCGACTTTCGACCAGAAGAACTCGCGAGACTCGGGCAGTTTGATTCCCGCCTCGAAACCCGCCAGGGCGCTGCGAGTGTTGCGCAACTCCTCCAGAAGCGCGGTGCTCTCGCGGTCGCGGGCGACCCGATTGGCCATCTCGCTGGCCTCACCCTCGGGCAGTTCGCCGTCGAGGAAGGCTTGCAGTCTTAATTGTGCATCGTAGTCCATTACACCGAATCCTGTTTCTTCAAATCCGCCAGCAAGGCCGCCAGCTTCCGCCGCGCATAAAAGAGCCGCGACATGACCGTGCCGATCGAGCATCCCATCGTCTTGGCGATCTGCTTATATTCCATCTCTTCAAATTCATGCAGCACCAGCACTGTGCGATGCTCATACGACAACTGCCCAAGCGCCCGGTCAATCCGCTGCCGCAGCTCGGCCCGTTCCAGCCCAGCCGTCGGGTTGACCTCGACGACCGGCATTTGCCGCTCGACCCCGCCCGACTCTTCGTCCATCGCCTCGATGGATTCGGTCCGCTGCCGCTTCTGTTTGCGCAACTGGTCCAAGCAGAGATTGATGACAATCCGCGTCATCCAGGTGCCGAAGCCTGACTCGCCCTGGAACTGCCGCAACCGCTGCCAGCCTTTTACCCACGCCTCTTGCGCCAGATCAATCGCTTCCTCTTCATTGCGCATCATGCTGTAGGCGCGCGCGTAAATCTTGTCGCGATGCCGCGCGACCAGTTCCTCGAACGCCGCCATCTCGCCCCGCTGCGCCATCCGCACCAGGGCCTGATCTTCGGCCGAGGAATGATCTTTAGCAGCCATGGGTTCGACGGACCGGGAGCCGCGGGTATTCAGCCCGGGCTAAAGTTTTCCTTTGGTGGTGGGCAGCCGCCCGGCCATCCGCGGATCACGCCGGCAGGCGGCATCCACCGCCCGGGCAAAGGCCTTGAACAGCGCCTCCACGACGTGGTGCGGCTCATCGCCGTAGAGCAGCTCCAGATGCAGGTTGCAGCGCGCCTCATTGGCGAAGCCCTGGAAGAACTCGCGGGCTAGGCCGAATCGGAACGCGCTGGACATGTCCTGTCTTCTCTCCGCCTGGCTGACGCGCTTGTAGGCGAGGGCATTCAAACCCCGCCACACCAGGCATGGCCGCCCCCCGAAGTCAATCACGCACCGCGCCAGGCATTCATCCATCGGTACGTAAGCCTCGCCGGTAAAGGGGTTGCGGGGGTCAAAGCCACTCCCATACCGCCGAATGCCCTTCTTATCGCCGAGCCCCTGGGCAAACGCCTGCCCCAGGGCGATGCCGCAGTCTTCCACCGTGTGGTGCGCATCTACCGCCAGGTCCCCCTGGCAGGTGAGCGCCAAATCCACGACCGCATGCCGGGTAAACAGGGTCAGCATGTGGTCAAAGAAGGGAATCCCGGTCTGGATGGACGCCTTGCCCTTCCCGTCAATGTTCAACTTGACCGTGATCCGGGTTTCTTTGGTTACGCGGCGAAGTTGTGCCCGTCGGGTCTTCATTTCCGCTCATTCAACCAAATCCCCCGGCCCAACACAAACCCCAAACCTACTGAGCCGGTTGCAGGGTTGCAGGGAGCATCTTATTCTTCGTACACGCCACAGGATTTTCCAGGATCAGGCTATTCACTTCATGCCTGCGCCAACCGCTGCCGCCCAAGCGCGTAGCCGACGGGATAGGAGCGTATTGCTGGCGTGTTGTACCCATGATCATCCCATGATTATCCCTTAATGAACCCTTGATTGACCCCTGATCATCCCTCCCAATGCCTCCCCCCGCACTTTCGATCTAATGCTACTCCCATTCCAGCCCGCTGTCAAATGAATTCTCCTTCTGGCTCTAACTGGTCCGTCACGGCGGAGCGCCGGTGGGCCCGCTCGGTTTGCCTGCGGCCGGCTCGCCCGGCGGCGCTGCAGGCCTAAAGTGCCTCGTCCCCTTCCAGGCAAGATTATTCTAGCCTTGCCACTCGGGACCTCGAACCGAGCGTTCAGCAATCGGCTTTACGGCTTCCCCCAGTGCCTATCCGCAAAGTCCATATACCGCTCCCAGTCGAAGAGCAGGATGTCGTGCTTCCCGGTGCGGGCGTGGTATCCGATGAAGTCCCCCACGCTCTTGTCGGCGGCTGGTGGCTCGGCGACGCCGAGCCCCTGCTTGCCGAACAAGGCATAGACCGGCTCGGCCAGCTTGCCGCCAAGGAACTCGCCCTTCGGATCAGCCCACAAATCCTCCGTCGCGCTGGCGATATAGACCGGCCGCGGCGCGATCAGCGCCACCAGTTCATGCTGGTCCACCGGCAGGGCCGCCTCATTGTCCGAATACTTCTTGAAGTTGCCGCAGAACCAATGGGGAAAATTGTGGTTCAGCACGGCCACGGTCTCGCCGAAGATACGTTTACTCAGCGCCGCGCCGCCCGCGCCTGAGTCATTGCTGATGACAATGGCGAACCGCTCATCCTGCGCCCCGGCCCAGAGTGAAGTCTTGCCGAGCCGCGAATGGCCGAGCACGGCGAGCTTCTTCGCGTCCACCTCCGGCAATGTCGTGAGATAATCCGCCATGCGGCTCAGTCCCCACGCCCAGGCGCCGATCGCCCCCCACTCGTCGTCCGCCGGCGCCGCCTGGCCGGGCTTGAAATACAGCGGGCGCACCCCGCCGCCGATGCCCCCGGCGTGGTCCGGCTCGAAGTCGCCGTAGTAAGCCGTGGCCACGCCATAGCCGCGCGCAATGAGGGCCTCCACCGGCCAGCGCTCGGACGAGGAACCGCGGCTTCGCTCGCCGGCCTTGTTGTCGGCGTAGCCGTTCTTCGGGTCATTCCGAAACCAGCCCGATGCCAGGCGGATCGTTGGATCTTTCGCGACCGAGTGATTGCCGCCGAAGTTCAGGCTTACGAACAGCGGCGCGGGCTGCTTGCGCGCGTTCGGGAGATAAAGCAGGACCTGAACCTTCAGCGGGTAACTCACGTTTGCGAGCGACGAGCCGCCTTCATCAGGCCGCGGAGAGGCCACCCGTGCCCGCGGGTCGTTGGAAAACGAAAGCGTCACCTGCCGCATCGTCGCCTTCCCGCCGAGCGCATTCTTGTTTTCTGACACCAGCTCGATCCGCGTGCCTGGCAGTTTGCCCTCGGGAGTTTTGCCATACACCTCACGCTCGAAGAGGCGCAGCACCTCGGGCCGCCGCTTCTTCAGCCACTGGTCCGCGGTGGACACTTTCGTGCCGTCCTCGCACTGCAACGGGTCGGGTATGGGAATCGAGCCGACCTTCGATTCGTCGTAGTTGACGGCCTTCTTCGACTGCGCCCCCGGCGCCGCCGCCAAGCTGAGCAACAAGATCAGGCAGATCGCACGCATGGCCTCAGCGTGCCGTCTGACCCCACAGCCCGCCAGCGCAAAGTGCTCCGACGCTTACCGAGTAGGGCAGGCGTCTCGCCTGCCCCGGCCACGACTTCCCAGAACGGGAAGGACAGGCGAGACGCCTGCCCTACTCTGAGGCACCCTTGCTCGCCACGCGCGGCAAGCAGGCCGTGGAGGCTTGCCCTGAACCTTCACCGTGTAGCGGCGGCTCGGCAGAGCGCCGCCAACTGCAGCCATCCCAGACAGCGGCGGTCTGCCGAGAAACCGCTGGGCCCGCCTGAAGCACTGGGGCCGACAACCGTCCGGTTTCCTATTTTCCCCGGCCGTGGCGACGGAAGCCCAGTTTGACCCGCACTCTGACCTTGATACTGCCGCTCCGGCTCCATAAGGTAAGGCGTGATGCCAATAGGATAGGGCGGTCAGCTCAATTCAATGCTTTGGCGCCTATTATTCAATGGCATTGAATTAACTCAATGTACATAGATGTTGGCCCCACAAATCGTGAGCGCGAGATTCTATAAAGTTCTCGTTTGGGCCTTGGGATTCCTGTCGGTGGTCCTTCTTTCACTGCTTGCCTACTCTTACCTGCGATTCATCGAGCTGCGTGGCGAGATTCGATACGCGAATGATATTGTTTGGAGGTTCGAGCAGGATCGTGACTCCGCATACAAAGGCAGTTTGACGAATGCCGCAGACATGCTCTGGAGCCTGCACTACCCCAGCTTCGACTGGCCGGGCCATCCAGAGCCGTTCCATGGTGCTGTCGCACGGCTGGTTGAGCGTCAACGACGCGGATGTGTGCGTGACGTTATCAGCTACCTGAGAGCGAAGACCGGCAACGATTTGGGCGACAACCTTGAGGTGTGGATTCTTACGTACGGTAGCGATAATGCCAGAGATGGATTGACCGCTATGAGAGAACCAGATGCCCGAGACACAACAGTCAGCGTGGCCAAAACGGTGCAGCGAACCGGAGCCAGCCGTTCAGCTCAGGCGACAAATCAGACGTCACCGGCGGCTGGCTCCGATCGCTGACCTTCGCGTTCGGTATGTTGAGTATATGGCCGGAGACGACCAGGCATGTCCGAAGTGTGGTGGCCGAGAAGTCCAGCCCACCGGCGTTTTGCGGCGGCACGTCAATCCTTGGGTTTTCTTGCTCGGTGGCTGGCTCCTTTCTCTGCTGTGGAGCGGCAGCCGCAAGGAAGAGGTCCGATGTGTCCAATGCGAGACCGTGTTTCAGCGCCCCACGCGGGCCTCGCGGATCGCTTGGGTGTTGCTGATCCTGCTGGTTCTGCTGATTCTCCTGGGACTGTGGGTAGGAGCTATCCGGACAGGCGGAATGAAATGAATGCGCTTCAGGGCATTTGGATGCGGATCACCCGTGGTTGAGGTTCCCCGGCGCAGCTTAATAAGGACGAGCCCAGCCTGGGTGCGGGTCCAGCCTTCGGTTGCCGTGGCCAAGGACCCGCTGCGGGCAAGAGGCGCATTATCTGCCCGAAGCACGGCATTTTCCGGCACACCTGAAACCACGGCCTGCACTTGATCGGAGGAAGAATCATCCAGGGCAAAGCGGATTTCGCCCTCCGCAAAGCCGGCCTGGGTTGCGGCGCGGGCGCTGGTGACATGGAAACGCCGCGCCCCGTTTCGGATGATGACCGTCTCATAATCCTGCACCCCGTAGGCTACGGCCAGAAGATCCTCCAGGAGGCGGCCCGGTCCAAAGGCGGGACCGCTGGGCCACCAGCGTTCCACACTGAACACGTCGGGGAAATAGCCAGTAAAGGGCGCCCGGTCGAAGGTCTGCCATGCGCCGCTGGAGATCAGGCCCCGGGCCAGCTTGTCCCAGGGGAGCGTTTGGTCGTAAGCAGCCAGCAAGGCCGCGTCACGGGCATACACGAGGCCGATCCACTGCACCAGCAGGCCGTACCAATGATGCATAAACTGGCTGGAACCATACCCATAAAGCGAGCCGTAGAGCATGGTGTTGCGGACAGGATTCTCGTAAAGCTCGGGGCCCGGCAAAAATAACTTCTCCTGGGCATGGACTTGCCCGCGCACCACGGCCTGGGGCGGGAGCGTCCATAGATACACGAAAGGCAACCCTGTCTTGGCCCAATAAACGGCTTTGTCCAGGTAAGCCTTATCCTTGGTGATCCGATAGGCCGCCAGACAAGCCCGCAGCCCATGATAGGAGCCATGCAACGACGGGGAAGGGGGGCATTCATCCTGGGCATAGACGTAGGGCACGGTGTAGCGGTTCATTTCGGCAATCCCGCGAAGGCCCGCCGCCAGGGCGGCATCATCTCCGGTCAGCAGGGCGTAATCCATTACCTCGGCTGCCTTACCCGCGGTGATGCCCTGGGTTCGCTGCCCCTCTTTGCCAATGTGACCCGGAGTGGGCGGACCCATCAGTCCGCGAAGACCTTCCTCCCCGGTCTTTGTCTGGGTGTACAGCCAGGAGCCGTCTTGCTGTTGGGCCGCCATCACCTGCTCCGCAGCGGCCTGCTTGGCTCTCATGGCTTTCTCCAGGTCGCCGAACCGAAACGCGAGGGGCAAGTAGGCGGTGTTGGACGCCACCCCGGCGATTTGCTTCCTGGCGCGGTCAGCCAGGGCCGGGTCATCGAGGAAGCCCAGCGCTTTGGCGAGCGCGGTGGCCGTAGCCGGCTGGGGCGATGCGGGTCCGCCGTATTGCGCGCGCCAGCCGCCGGCCTGGGCCTCCCACGAGCCGTCCACAATGGCTTTGACCAGCAGGTTCAACAGGGCCTTGTTATCGCGCGGCGGATTTGCGGGAGCGGGCAGCCCGCCATGAAGCTTGCAGCCACAAGTCCACGGCGTCCGTAACATGGGCGCCCGGCGCCGCAAACAAGGCGGCCTTCAAAGTCACCGTGCCACCTGCCGGCATCGAAAGGGGGGTATGCGCCCGAGTGCCATTCTCAGGCACGAACTCCGGCACGCTGGGCAAGAACAGGGTCATCAAGTGATTCGGCTCATCCTCGATCCAATTCGGGGAAGCGAAGGTGGCGCTGGGGCAGGTGTGGGTGCCGTCCCAGCGCTGCAAGGGATCCCACCACATCCCCGTCAACATGCCGTCTTTGGCCACCGCCATCAGTGGAATGGTGATCCGTGCGGGGTGGGGCGTGCATTGGAGGCGGGCATCGGGGGCGAGCGCCGACAGCGCGCTGGAGCGTTCGCTGCCGTGCAGATACTCCAGTCCGGGGAAGAGCGCTTCATCTTTGGCTGAGCCAAACGCGCCTTCGCCGGCATGAAAACGCGGCCCCATGAACAGCAGGAGGTCTCGATGCTCCGAAACTGTGGCCGAATAGGCAATCTCCACCGCGGGCGAGCCGGATTTCAGGGCAAAGGTGAAAGCAAAGCGCCAACCCACCCGATCAAGATCCGCCTGCTCCGCCTTAAAGACCGCAGTTGCCGCACCATCCTCCTGCTTCAATTCCACCGCTTGTGGCACCACATAATGAAGCCAATCCCGGCCCCAGCCCGACCGGTAACTGTAGGCGGTGAAATAGGGCACCGACCCCGCCGGCAGCCATTGCCCGGAACGGAACAGTTCGAGGGTGTAGCCGGTATATCCCAGCGGGAATACCCCGAATTTCGGCTGGCCGTGATGGAATCGGAGCCGGACGCGCGCGTTGGACAGGGTGACCTCCGAGGTGGCAGGGTCTTTCACCGCCGTAGCAACGGGGGCATCCGCAACTGCGTCCCAGGAAGAAGCGACCAGACAACTCAAGATTGGGAGAGCCGCCAGTAGTAGGGTTCTCATAGCACTGGCGTCGCAGGTCACCGTGAGGCGGCGACCGGCATGTCCACGGCGGCGAGGCCAAGGGCCGGACGGTCCAGTTCAAGTGCGATGATGGTATCCAATGGCTGCCGGTCGCCTTGGGCCAGCGAGATTTCCAGGCCGGCGTCGGTCTGGCGTACGGCAGCCTCGCCACCCGTCAGGACGCGGCTGCGCACCACCTTCGCGGGGATGGACGGCAGCTTGACCGATCCTTTGGACCACTGCCAGAGGTGGAGGAAGATCGTCTTGCCCTTGCGGGTCGAGGCACCGTAGGTGCCCGGTTTGAACGGGCCGCCACGGGTGCCGTAGATGCTCTGGCCGTATTTCGCCAGCCAGGCGCCCAGCTCCTTGAGCCGCGTCCGCCTGCTCGGGCGCGATTCGCCCATCGGGCATCGGCCCCACATTCAACAACAGGTTGCCATCCCCGCCTGCGCAGCGGAGCAGCATCTCCAGGCAGGCGGCGAAGGGTTTCACGCCGTCCTTGGCGCCGCCCCAAGCCCATTGGCCGCTGCGCGAGATGGTCATGCAGGATTCCCACGGGCGCTGATCGTCATAGGCGCCGATCGCCTGTTCGGGTGTGTAGTAATCGGCGTTCGAGGAAAGGATCTGGCTATTGCTGTTGCTGGGGCCGAGGTCGAGACGGTTGTTGATGACGATTGGTGGCTGCAGTTCTTTGACGATCTGGTAGGTGCGCGCCTGATCGTAGAGCGGCTCATGGCCGTCCCAGTCGAACCAAAGCAGGTCAATGCGGCCGCATCGGGTCAGGAGTTCTCGCACCTCCGATTGCATCCGGCTCACGAACAGCGGGTTGCGCTCGGTCCGAAAGTCCGGGTCGCGCCAGTCCATCGGCGAGAAATACCAGCCGATGCGCAGGCCCTGGCGCCGGGCGGCCCGGGCAAGCTCGGCGCAGATGTCGCGCTGGAAGGGTGTGTGGGCGATGTTGTAATCGTCGGCCTGACTGCGCCAGAGCAGGAAGCCGTCGCAGTGCTTGGCGGTCAGCACCATGTATTTCACGCCCGCGGCTTTCGCCAGGCGCGCCCACTCCGCCCCGCTGAAATTCGTCGGGTTAAACTCCCGGTAGAGGTTGTCATAGACCTCGACGGGGATCTTGCCCTTGTTCGGGCACTTGGGATTGGAGTTGGCGCGCGACCAACTGATCTCGGTTTCCCTCAGGCTGACGGGTCCCCAGTGGATAAAGAGACCGAAGCGTCCCTCCGCCCACCAACGGAGGCGTTCGGGATAGGGGCGGGGTCCCAGATGGATGTCTGTGACTTTGGCGGTTGACTCAGTTGCCGGCCCGGTTGTCGGGGCGACATAATCAAACGGCCTGCCGTTGAACCAGCGGGCGAGAGCCGCAATATTGCAATCGTTGCCGGAGAAGGAGTCCATCGGTTTGCCAAGGTAGTCGGCGATTGGCAGCGGCAACGAGTTGGTGCCCGGTTTGCTGAAACCGTAGATGCCGTAAACCCGGCTGGCGGAATCCGAAAGCACCTTACGGGCGTCATGGCGGTCGCCCCAACCGACCAGGCAAAGCATCGGGCGCGTGCGCGGGCCAAGGCGAGGAGCTACGGTGCGCATCGCTTCCGGCGTCCCGCTCTCGTCCATCAACCAGTCCGCTTCCTTGAAGACGGAGGTGTTGAGGAAATGCGGGCTGCGGACGTCATGAGATGACAGCCAAATGATGCAGTTGGGCTTGACCCGTTTGGCAGTGTCATGGATGCGCCGCCAACAGCGTTCCGTGGCCTTCTGCTCGTAGAGCAGACGGTCTTCCGGGGCCGGCTTTCCGTCGGCCGGAAACGGCTTGCCGGTGAGCTGCGTGTAAAGTTGTTGCTCCGCCGGCAACCACTGACCCTGGTTGGCCTGTTGACGGGCCTCGTCGGAAGGATTCCAGAGCCAGTCCACCATGAAGCCGTCCATTTTGGTCGTGCGCAACGCGTCCGTGATCGCCTCGGCGAGGTAATCGAGATAGGCGTCGGTCAATGGCAGGTGAAAGGTGGCGGGTGTGCCGTAGCTGAGGTCGGGATGCTCTTTGCCCCAGCGCGTGTTGGCCCCAACACAGAAGTAACCCATGACCTTCATGCCGCGGGTGTGGCCTAAGCTCACCAACCGCGTGGTGAAGTCATGGCGAAGCCCGGGTTGCGGCGGAACCTTCCCGCCCTTGTACCAGGCATAGCCATTACAGGAGACGGCAAAGGTCTGGATGACGTTAGCGCCGAGCCCGGCATACCAGGCCAGGTGTTGGTCCGGATCAGCCTCGGCCCAAAGGCCGGGCGGCGCAAAGCCGTTCGATCCGCCTGGACCCCAGTTGAAGTCAATGCAGAAGGCGCGGATCGCCTCCCCTGCGCGGAGGTCAGGACTGCCCGTGGGCAGAAGGGCAAGCACGGCGCACCAGACGAGACCCCTGACCATTCGCCGAACCCTTGAATGGCACGGTTTTGGCAGGTCGCTGGCGGCTGTCGGGCCTTTAGGAAAGCCGCCGTCAGAATAAGCTGCTGGGGCCGCTGGCGATGGGGCCCGCTCTGGTGAGAGAATCATGCCTGCTGATAGCAGATGCCAATCCTCCGGACAATCCAGGATCAGCCACAGACTCTAGCCGCCGACGTCACAGACTGTGTTAAAACCCGAGCCGGGGAGGACGCTCTCCCTCCAGACTTCACGGTGCTCGATTCCCGGGCGGCTGACCAAATCCACCCGACGGCCAAACAGCTTCTCGAAATCGAGCTTGAGCGCGACCCAGCCGAACAAGCTAACGGGCTATTACCTTCAACCAGGTGTTCACCTGGTCGCCAGGCGCGCCGTGAGGCTGGCAAACCGCTCGGGCGAAACGCACACTTCCTGGTACATCTCAATGATGTTCTCGCGGGTGACCTTCTCGAAATCCCGCTCGCGCGGCGTGGTGCAAATGCCGCCCAGCTCGACGGCGGCCGGGCTGAACAGGAGCTGCTCGTCGCCTTCCTTGAAGTAGAACGAGGGGCGATGCTTGGCCCGGGGAAAGACATGGATTCGCCACTCGGCATTGGTGTAGAAGCCGAGGATGTTCAGCATTGGCTCCTCGCCCGGCGTCCCGCCTTCCTGGAAGGCCTCATAGACCTTGCCGAACGCGCTGACCAGTGCGCCGGCATCCGGCGATTCGAGAGTGATGATGCGCCGCAGGCACTTTTCCAGGCCGTAAACGCGCAGGCGATCCGACTCAACCAGCGGCGTCCCGTGGGCCTTCTTCAAAGCCTCATACTCGGCGTCAATCGGCAGGTAAGACCGGTTGCCGGCCTGGAAGTGCAGGTGGTCCGGGGCGGAGGCGCCGCAGCGCGGCCCGTTGTAGAGCACCGTGTAACGTGAGCCCAGGTCCCGGATGAGATTGAGCAGCGCCGCAAACGAATCGCGGATGAGCTGGGGCGTGTGGTGCACCGAGGAGATCGTGAAGTGCTCGGGGAAGATCGGGAACGGATTGCAGAGCACCAGGTACTCGCCGTCGCACGGGATTCCGCGCTGGGCGGGCGGCAGGTTATCGGTGCACAGGAAGCATTTCCGCTCCTTGATCGAGGCCGCGTCCACCTTCGCGACGGTGGAGATGAGCCGGCCCGGGTTGAACTGCACTTTGATTTGGAACCCGTCGAACTCGAACACCCTGGTCCGGACAGTGCGAAGGGTGTCATAGCCGTTGCGCAGCATCTCCCAGGTTCCCTTCTGCTGCTCCAGCAAGGCGTGGGCGGTGTTCGCCGGGCTGTTGCCGGCAATGAACGGCGCCAGCTCGGCCGCCGAGATGGCGATCTGGTCTAAAGGTCTGGGCACGACGGAGTGGACAGGTATAGCAGAGGTCGATTACGTTACACAGGTAACACTGGTGCTGCTTACTGCACTGCTCCTATGGAACGCTGTCAACCATGCAAGCGTCATGGAACCCGGCTTGCTGGTCACGGTCATCTGGGCTTCGCGCTGCGGCTTACCGGCGGGCTTTCTGGCCCTTGTTCAGCCGCTGGCGGGCGAGGACTTCAAACGTCCGCAGCTTGTCCTTGTAGAAGTTGAAGGCGTTCTGTTTGGCGACATCAATCCCGGCGTCGGAGTTGCCCTCCCAGCGGCGGCAGAGGTAGATCGGCTCGTAGATCCGGGCGATCTGGTATTCGCGGGAGACGGCCAGCACCGCGGCGTAATCCTCGCCGTAGCTGACGTTCGGGAACCCGATGCGACGGATAATTGGTGTGTAGTAGGCGCGCGGCGCGCCGAGGCCGTGGATGCGCAGCGCATTGTTGCGGCCGTTGTCGGGCGTCCACTCCTTGTGGTCAATGACGCCCGGCGGGATTTCCTCCAGCTTGAAATTGGTCATCCGGTAGGAGCCGATCACCGCCGCGCACTTCTCGCGGTGGAAGGCATCCACGACCTTCTGCAGCGTGGCTTCGTCCTTGTAGATATCGTCGCTGTCGAGCTGGACGGCAAAGCGCCCGCAGGCCGGGTGCATGATCGCCTCGTTCCAGCAGCCGCCGATGAGCAGGTCCTGCCGTGCCGGGATGGCGTGAATCATCCGGCGGTCTTTCTGGGCAAACGAGCGCAGCAGGTCGGTCGTGCCGTCCGTCGAGTGGTTGTCCACCACGATCAGGTTGAAGGGGAAGGTGGTTTGCTGCTTCAGGACCGAGCTGACGGCGTCGCCCACGGTCTTGACCCGGTCCTTGACCGGGATGATGACCGAGGCTTCGGTCGCGAACGCCGTGTCATCGAGGTCGGGGGTCTTGAAGCGCGGCTTGAGCCAGGCGCCGATGCGCTTCAGGTGCTCGGTTGCCGCGGCTTCCATTTCGATCTGCACGGCCCGGTTCTTCGGATCAACGTAATCGAACTGCTTCTGGTCGGACTTGCGCACGTCCAGTTCGACCTTCCCATAGAGGTGCTCGACCACCCGGGTGATTGGACGGAGGCGCGAGACAGCCATGCGGAGCGCATACAACCCGGCATATTGGAAGTTCTGCCGCTGCCCGGCGGCGGCTGTTTTCACGGCTTTGGTGTCGAAGAGGAGCACGGAGCCGAAATTGAAGTCGTCCCGGATGCTGCCCAACTGGTATTCGATCACCGGATGCGAAACCCGCCGGCCGCCCTGGATGTCGTGGTAATCCGAATAGACCATGCCCGCGCCGGTCAGCCCGGCCACCGAGAGCATGCGTTCAAGGGCAAACTGCCAGAACTCAATGGTGGTGTCGTGGATGACCAGCAGCGTATAGGGCGTTGCGCTCTTCTGCGCGATCAACTGCATGGTGCGGCTGCCGTAAAGTGAATCCACCACCAGGGGCTCGCAGCCTTCAGGGACGGCCCTGACGCCTCCGATGGCGAGCAGGCAAATCCTCTCGACCAACGGGGATTGTTTCAACTGGTCAATGGTTCTGCGGGTGTGGTCCTGGCCGCTGTAGGGGAGGAAGACACTTATGGGTTTAGGCATAAATCTGGGAAGAAAATGCCCTGCTGGAGGTCGCGCCGACAGGGCAGAGTTGACTCTTAAGCTTCAGGTGCATGGCTCGGATTGTATCCGCCCACCGAGCCGCGGCAAGCGTGGAGTCGGGAACGCCGTCGCGCAGTCCCAACAAAGCTTGTAAAGCGTCCTGGAGAGAGACATACTGGGCGGCAGTGTTTGAACAAAATGATTGTGCAGGCATTCTCCAAGAGCGAAAGAGGACCTTGATGAAACTCATGCCCCGCGGACTTTGCGGAGTTGCCACGCTGCTGGTGCTTGGTCGGTTGCTGAGCCTGGCGGCGCCCTTCGCAGAGAAGATACCGTTCACGCAGCCTGACGGGACGCCAATCGTGCTTTGGGGGGAGGGGGATGAATTTCACGCCGTGTTCGAGACTTTGGACGGATATACCGTCGTCTTCAACCCACAGACCAAGGCGTACGACTACGCGGCTCTGTCCAACGACAGCGATCGGCTCATTTCGACCGGCGTCGCCGTCGGCCAGGGCGATCCTGTGGCCCTGGGCCTGGAGCGGCATTTGCGGATGAACCCGAAGGTGGTCAAGCAGCAGGCCGCGGAACGCTTTGCCCGCTGGGATGAGGCCATGGAAGTGAGCCAGCGCTGGAAGTCTCTGAAGACCGGGCTTCGGCTGGCCGACCTGGCTCCTGCGCCGGAGGGCATCGAGCCGGCGCCGCCGTCTTCGACCACCACCGGGCAGAAGCTGGGCCTGACGCTGCTGATTGATTTCAGCGACGCCGTGGGCACCATCGCGCAGGCGGAAATCATCAACTTCTGCAATAGCGACAGCTATACCGGCTACGGCAACAACGGGTCGGTGAAGAAGTACTATCTGGACAACTCCAACAACCAGCTCACCTACAGCAATGTGGTCACGATCTACATCCGCGTGCCCCAGCCCAAGACTTATTACAACAACACCACCAACGATTGCGGGATTCAGGGGCGGTTGCTGATCAATGAGGCGATCACCGCCATGAAGGCGCTGACGAATTACACGACGCAGATCCTGCCGACGTTCGCCAACTTGACGGTGGATGGGAGCAGCCGGGTGGTGGCCTTCAATGTTTTCTTCGCCGGCGCCAATAGTGGCGTTTGGTCTTACGGTCTGTGGCCCCACTCGTGGAGTCTGGCCAGCGCGATTGATCTGGGCAACGGCAAGAAGGTCTATAAATACCAAATCACCAACATCGGAAGCTCGCTGACGCTGGGCACCTTTTGTCATGAGAACGGCCACATGCTCTGCGGGTTCCCGGACATCTACGATTACGATTACGATTCCACGGGTGGCGCCGGGATGTTTTGCCTGATGAACTCCGGCGGCTCCGGCGGCAACCCGGTGCAAATCTGCGCCTACCTCAAACGCGCCGCCGGGTGGGCGACGACCCTGGCGTTAACCAGCAGCTCCAGCCTTACGGCTTCCGTCAGCTCGTCGGGCACGAACTTCAACAAGTTCTATCGCTACGCCAAACCGGGCGTGTCCACGGAGTATTTCCTGGTGGAGAATCGCCAGAAGAGCGGCCGCGACGCCAACCTGCCCGCCTCGGGGATCGCCCTCTGGCATATTGACGAACTGGGTGACAAAGACAACCAAAGCACCAATTTCAACACCTCCCACCTGAACTACGAAGTGTCTCTCATGCAGGCCGACAACCTCTGGCACTTCCAAAACGACGTCAACAGCGGCGACTCCAAAGACCTCTACTATCTCGGCAACAGCGCAGGCGGTTACAGCAATCGTTTCAACGATGCCACCAGCCCCAGCGCCCGCTGGTGGAATGGGTCGGCCTCGGGCATTCTCTTTCACCATTTCAGCGCCAGCGGTACGACGATGACCTTCGGCGTCGGCCCCGAGGGGCCGGTTATTGCCGTGGACAGCGCTTCGCTCACCACCGAAGGATGCATGCCCACCAATGGCGTGATTGATCCGAATGAAACGGTCATCGTCAACTTCGCCCTGAAGAACACCGGGGGCCGCAACACCACGAATCTGGTGGCGACGCTGCTGGCCACCAGCAGCGTGATTTCGCCGAGCGGCCCTCAAACCTACGGCGTGCTGGTGACCAACGGCGCGGCGGTCGCCCGCGCCTTCACCTTCACCGCTGCCGGGAACTGCGGCGAGGGGTTGGCGGCCGTGCTGCAACTGCAGGATGGCACCAACAACCTCGGGACCGTCACCTATGGCTTCACCCTGGGCGCTCCCGGCGGATCTCCGGTCGCGGCCAATTACAGCAGCGGAGGTCTCGCCGTGGCCATCACCGACAATACGACGGTTGAGGTGCCTCTTGTCATTGCGGATGTCGGCACGGTGGCCGATGTCAACGCGCGCGTGCGGCTTAATCACACTTATGACGGTGACCTGGTGATCTCGCTCGTCCATCCCGATGGCACCGTGATTGCCCTGTCCAACAACCGTGGCAGTTCCGGCGACAATTTCGGCAGCGGATCCGCCAATTGTCTCGGAATCTCCACGGTGTTCGATGATGCCGCCGCCACCGCCATCAGCAGCGGCGCGGCACCCTTTGCAGGCTCGTACAAACCTGACGAACTGCTTTCGAACCTCAATGGCAAGTCGGTGGCTGGAACCTGGAAACTGCGCGTTGCCGACGTGGCCGGGGCTGATACCGGCACCATTTACTGCTTCCAGCTCGATATTACCCGCCAACTCTACGCTTGCTGCACCGCCAGCACCGACCTGGAGGTTGCTCTCACCTCATCCCCCGATCCCGTAGTCGGTGGCCAGAATTTGACCTACACCCTGACGGTTACCAACCTCGGGCCGGAACCGGCTTCGAATGTGACCCTCACCGACACCCTGCCGGCCAGCGTCAGCTTCGTCTCGGCTTCACCCGGCTGCGTCAACCTGGGAGGCAAAGTCATCTGCAACGTCGGCGCCCTTTGGAGCGGGGGCACCAGCAACTTCACCGTGGTCGTGACGCCGAATGTTGGGGGCCTCATCACTAACACCCTCACGGTCGGCACGTTTACTCCCGATCCCAATGCCGCCAACAACTCCGCCACCAACGTTACCACTGTCAACGCCCCCCCTATCATCACTGTGCAGCCGAGCAGCCGGGATGTGGTCACGGGCACGAACGTGACGTTCCAGGTTGCCGCCCTCGGCACCGAGCCGCTGGCTTACCAGTGGCAGTTCAACGGCACCAACCTCGAGGGAGCTGACAGCTCCGCCCTGACGCTGACGAATGTACAGGTGGCCCTGGCCGGTACTTACACCGTCTGGGTCAGCAACGATTTTGGCTTCGCGTTGAGTTCAAATGCGGTGCTAACCGTGCTCGATCCGTGGATTGTCGGCCAGCCGCAGAGCCAAACGGTCACGGCTGGGGCAACGGCCACTTTCTCCGTTATTGTCGCGGGGACCCCGCCCCTGAGTTACCAATGGCGCAAACAAGCTCTCCCATTGACGGATGGCCCCAATATCAGCGGTGCACAGACTTCCTCGTTGACCGTGGCGCAGGTGGGCGCGGCGGACATGGGCAGCTACTCGGTCGCGGTCAGTAATCTCTACGGCCAGATCGTCAGTTCCAACGCCACGCTGACTGCACTTTTACCGCCCTTGATTTTGACGCAGCCGGGGAACCAGGCCGTGATGGCGGGTTCGACGGCGCGTTTGACGGCCGAGGTTACCGGCGCGGGGCCCATCACTTATCAGTGGCGGCGGGGTGGAACCAATCTGTTGAACGGCGGGAAGATCAGCGGCGCAGCGACCGCGAGTTTGATCGTTTCGAACGCTCAAAGCGCGGACATGGGCAATTACTCGCTGGTGGCCAGCAACGCCTACGGCAGCGTGAGCAGCTCGAACGCGCTGCTGGTGCTTTGGCCGTTGGTGGCGTGGGGCCGCGGCGATTACAGCCAGGTCAACATTCCGGGCGGCATCAGCAACGTCGTCGCGGTGGCCGGCGGTCTTTACCACAATCTGGCGTTGCGCGCTAACGGCACCGTGGTGGCATGGGGCGCGGGCACAACGAACACGGGGGTGAGCCCCCAACAGGGGCAGGCGATCATTCCCACCGGGTTGAGCAATGCGCTCCAAGTAGGCGGGGGTTACTATCACAGCCTGGCGCTCAGGTCGGATGGGACCATGATGGCCTGGGGCGCGGGCACGACCGACACTGGGGCCAGCCCTCACCTCGGGCAGGCAATCGTCCCAGCCGATTTGAGCAACGTGGTGACGATGGCGGTCGGCGGCTACCATAACCTGGCATTGCGGTCGGATGGCACGCTGGCAGCCTGGGGCGCGGGTACAACTGACACTGGGGCCAGCCCTCACTTGGGGCAGGCGATGGTCCCGTCCAATTTGAGCAACGTGGTGGCCATCGCGGCCGGAGGCTCTCACAGCCTGGCATTGAAATCGGACGGCGCAGTGGCGGCTTGGGGCGCGGGCACGACCAACAGCGGGGTGAGCCCTCACTTGGGGCAGGCGACGATTCCCTCCGCTTTGAGCAACGTGGTCGCCTTGGCCGCCGGGGGCTATCACAGCTTGGCACTCAGGGACGATGGCAGTGTGGTCGCCTGGGGGGACAACACCTATGGTCAGAGCAACGTTCCCGCTGCCTTGAGCAACGTCGTGGCCATTGCCGCCGGGCGCTATTTCAGCCTCGCCCTGAAGTCCAACGGTGAAATGGTTGCCTGGGGGGACAACACGTACGGCCAGGTCCAGGTTCCCGTGGAGCTGGCGAATGTGGTGGCCATTGGCGGTGGCGGCTCGCATGCGCTGGCGCTGGAAAGCGACGGGCGCCCGTGGATTACGGTGCAGCCCCTCAGCCAAAGTGTGCCGGCAGGGGCGACGGTTCGGCTTCTGGCCATGGCCGTCGGACTCCAACCAATGAGTTACCAGTGGATGCGCAACGGGACAAACCTGGATGGGGCGACGGCTGCGGCGCTGACCTTGAGCAACGTCCAATGCTCGAATGCCGGGGCCTATTCGCTGCTCGTCAGCAACACGGGCGGCAGCGCCCTGTCCAGTGTCGCGGTGCTCAGGCTCGGCGGCGCGCAGCCGCTGCTGATCATCTGCCCGAGCAACATCATGGCGAGTGCGGATCCGGGACAGTGCAGCAAGAGCAACGTGAGCTGGGAGGTAACCGCCAGCGGCGACTGCGCGCCGGTCAATGTGGCGAGCGTGCCGCCCAGCGGCTCGACCTTCCCGGTGGGATTGACGGCCGTGCAGTGCACGGCGACGGATGCGGGCGGGAACATCAACACGTGCAGCTTCACGGTGACGGTGCTGGATCAGGAGCCACCGACGATTGTGGGGCCGGGGCCGGTAATGACGACGAACGATTTGGGGCAGTGCTATGCCACGGGGGTGACTTTGGGGGTGCCGGTGGCGACCAACGATAACTGCGGGATACTGCTGGTGACCAACAATGCGCCGGCGCAGTTCCCGGTGGGAACCAGCCTGGTGACGTGGACGGCCTGGGACGTTAACGGGAATTCTGTTACGGCGCAGCAGACCGTGACGGTCCATGACACAGAGCTGCCGACGATGGTGGGGCCGGGGCCGGTAACGACGACCAACGATCGGGGGCAATGCTACGCAACGGGGGTGGCGCTAGGGGCGCCAGTGGCGACCAACGACAACTGCGGGATACTGCTCGTGACCAACAATGCGCCGGCGCAGTTTGCCGTCGGCACGAATGTGGTGACCTGGACGGCGGTGGACGCGAGCGGCAATACCACGACTTGGGACCAATGGGTGACCGTCGTTGCCCCGCCTTACGTCGTCACCCAGCCCGCTAACCAGGTTGTTCAGCCGGGCCAAAGCGTCAGCTTGACGTTGACGGCTGCCGACGACTGCGGCAAGGGCTTGACCTACCAGTGGCGGTGGAACGGGGGCGAGATTGCCGGCGCGACCGACAATGCTTACACCCGCACCAATGTTCAGTGCGCGGACGCGGGCAGCTTTGACGTCGTGGTCACGAATGTGGCTGGCGCTGTCACCAGCGCCCCGGCGACCTTGACGGTGCTGGGCGGCGCGCTGGTGATTGACAGCATTGAGTGGGACCGGAGCAATCAGATGGTGTTTAGCGGCACGGGCGGCTGCGAGGGAGGCGTGTTCTGCGTGGTGGCTTCCGCAAACGCACTGGCGCCGCTGACGAACTGGCTGCGAGTGGCAACGAACGCGTTCGGGACCGGCGGTAGCTTCTGCGTGACCAACACGGTCAATGTGAGCAACCCGCCGCAGTTCTTCCGCTTGCTGCTGCCGTGATAGTCTAATCCCAAGAAAATAACCGCATAGGTGACTTATGTTGAGACTTGTTGCTCTGAGCCCGGGCATAACCGGGCGCACCCAGGAGTTGAAGACGGAGACGACGACCATCGGCCGGGCCGAAGACAATACCTTCCAGATTGGGGACCCCTCGGTTTCCAGCCATCACTGCGAGGTCCTGTTGCGCGGCGGCGGGGTGGTGGTGCGCGACCTCAACTCCACCAACGGTACCTTCATCAGCGGCGAGAAAGTCGCTGAGCAGGCCCTCAAGCCCGGCCAGATTCTGCGGCTCGGGCAGGTCGAGTTGCGCCTGGAGGCGGGCGCGCCCCCGGCTCCCGGCAAAATGCACTTCGACCACACGACGGTCATCCCGGGCGGCGTGACACTGACCGAGCTGGAGCAGGGCGCACGTGGCAGTGCCTTTGATACGAAGGGCTCGGGCTTCTCCAAGAAGGACAACCGGGTCAACCAAATCTTCATCATCATCGGCGTGATTCTCGGCCTGGTGATCCTGGGCCTGCTGATCTACATCGGCGCGACGATCAAGAAATAGCCGCCCGACCGTTCGTTTCGGTCGCCCACCCCGGCGGCGAGGGGCTATTTCACTACAAGCGCTTGGCGCGGTAGAATCGAGACGCTGAATTCGTGGTGTCCGAGAACTCGACCGTAGTGTTGGTCTGGACGACGTTCGTGAAGAAGGCCCAGTTGGTCAGGCTTGAAGCGCTTTCCACCTCGCTGGTCGAGCCCAGATTTCCGGTGAGTGACATGTGCACCCTGCCGTCGGCCCGCAAATTCACTCCGACGAACCGCGGCGGGCTTGTATCGAGGGTGTCCGCGACAAAGTTGTCGAAGCAGGCGCCGCGGGCGGTGGGATAACTCGAGTTCGAGGTGTGCCAACTGTAGCCGACGCCGCACGGGCCGGAGGGGAAGGTGGCATCGTTGGCTTGGACCAGCAGGTTGCCGTCGAGGAAGTACTTGATCTGGGTTTCCCTCGCTTCGATGCGCAGCGTGTGCCAGCCTTTGCTGGCGACGTAGTATGCCGTCGGCGAGAAATCCGTCCATGCCGCTTCCACGAGCTTCCCGGCCCGCAAGCGGCCGTCGTCGCAGTCCCACATCAGGGCGTAACAGTTGCCGGCCCCCTCGTAACCGCTATCCAGGCCGGCGAAGCCGTCGTCGCGGAGATAGATTCCGTAACGCTCGAAGTTGCTCCCGGTGACGTAGGCGGGCTTGTAGCTAAAATACACCTGGCACTGCACGTAGTAGTTCCTGTGCCCGGGCTTTCCCACGGTGACCGAATCAATCGTGCCACTGCCGTAGTAGGTGGCGTCGGTCACAAACAGCACCTTGCCATCGCCGCCCGGGGCGGTGGGGGTGAAGGCCTTGACGACTGAGCGGTGGAACTTGGGCCGGCCGAACATGGCGTTGTTGGTGACGACGCCAAAGGAGTCCTGGATCGGGAAGTCGTTGTCCGGGAGGAGGGCGAGGTTGAAGGCGGGGTTGATGAGTTGGGGATAGACGACCATGCGGCTGGTCGGCTTGACCCAGCCCCAGGTTGCGGACCCGCCGGGAACCGGGATGCGGTAATAGGCGTTGGTCACCTGGTCTGCCACGAAGCGTCCGCCGCCGAACAGGATTTGGCCGATTTGGGCGGCGGCGTCATCGGGCGAAGCGCGGATGGAGTATTTGGCGGCAAGCTGGCCGGAATGGACGTAGGTCACATTGTCCGGGAGCGGCTGCAGGACGGTGCCCGTGAAGACCTCGGCGACGTCGGTTGCCCGGATGAAGCCGGCCCGATAGGAGGCGTTGTTGGGAATAAAGACCTGGTAGTAGCCGCGTTTTGGGTAGGCGGAGAAGTAAAGCTGGTTCTGCCAGGCCGTGGCTATCTGGGGGCTGGTGTCGAAGCGCTCAGCGCGGATGGGTGTGCTGGGGGCGGTCACCTGCACGACGCGGCCGACCTGCATGGTGCCGGTGGTGTTGAACAGGATCGGGTATTTGAAGTGGGCCCAGTAGAAGGGGCAGGTGGCGCCGCCACTGCGGAGTTCGGTCATGAAATGGAGGTGCTCCGAATCGGACTGGCCGGTGTTATCGGAGTAACCCACCGTGTCGCCGACGTTGACGCGTTGGCCGACAGCGACGGAGACCGAGAGCATGTGAGCGTAGGTGAGGTCGAGCAGGTCGCCGTTGGGCGCGGGAGCATCCACGGCGATGCGCACGTAATTACCGTAGGTAGTGCTGTGGTCATTCTGGGGATAACCCGTGGCCGTCGCTGCCACCGTGCCGGCTGCCGCGGCGCGCAAGCGTGTGCCGGTTTGCATCGAAAAATCGGTGCCGGTGTGAGCGTCGTAGGGGTGGGGCGAGATAAGAAGCCAGCCGCTGTAGTTGGTCATCCACCCGGTCCAATCCGCGATGATTGCGGCGGTGGAATCCAGGTCCTTAAAGCCCTCGATAATGCAACCGTCCTCAAACGGCAGAATCTCATAAGGCCCCGGCGCCACCTGCGCCAACCCGGTGTCCGGCGCGGCGAAATGGATCAAACACACGGCGCACAATGCGCGGGCCGCGGCTGAAAACGAGGGGGATTTGATCCTGGCTGCCAAGGAGAACGCTGGGGACTGGCCGGTCAGTGTCAGTTGGGGCGTTGCCGCCGCAGACGCGCCTTGGGCTGGGAGGATTTGGGTCGCAGAGCGCCGACCTGCCGTCGGATTTTGCGCACCTGGCCGGCCAGGTTCTTCTCTACGTGGTTCCGCCAGACAAAACGGCATGGGCAATCCTTGTTGGGGCACTTTTCCAACCGGGCCAATTGCTTCCGGCGCTCCCTCAGCAAAGCATTGAGCATTACCAACTCGGCTTCGAGTTCCGTTGCGTCTCGCGGTTTGCCATTCTTCATCATGAACCTGAAGCGCTATAGTAATGCTTCCTTCGGCATTTGTCATCTGGATGATGCGGATTTCTGTTCCCAACCGCATTAACACTCGCGCGGACCATTTTCCCCTGTAAGAAGTGTGATTCGGCGGCAAAACTCAGGCCTGAGCGGTGGCAGCGACCCCTGGCGGCTTGTGGCCCTCGTTCTTCTCATCAGCCATTGAACGGAATCCCGTTGCCTGTGTCTGATAATACAGGGTCAAGTTGGGGTTTTCATGTGGTTGCGGCGCAGTCTACGCTGACTGCGCCGTTTTTTCTGCCCAGGGATGCCGCAGCTTTCGCATTCTTGAGATGGCAGAGGCTATGCTGTCTTAACTTCGTGAATATGCAGTGGGGTCAGCGCTTTGGCGGGCATTTTGCGGCAACAGCCCCTCGTCCGGATTTAGGCGGGTGATGGGTATGGGTTTGCCTTCGCGCAACGAGTCCGGGACGGCCCAGGTGGCGGCTGCCCAACGGCCTAAGTGCCTCCGAAAGCACATCCTGTTGGTTGACGATGAGCAATCGGTGCGCGCAGCCCTTACCCTCCTGCTGAGCCTTGACGAACATACGGTCGTGGAAGCCGCCGACGGCGCCGAGGCCTTCGCCCTGTTCAAGGCCGGGCACTTTGACTTGGTGATCACCGACTTTGAGATGCCGCAGATGAAAGGGAATGAGCTGGCCAGGAGAATCAGGCAGATCGTGCGTTCGCCGCCCATTCTCATGATCACCGCCTATCCGGAGCAGCTTGGTAATACTGACAATCCCGTGGACGCGATCCTGAACAAGCCCTTTCAGCTTGAAGACCTGCGCCGGCTGATGGCTGAGCTGCTGGCCTGAGTCAAGAAAGGAGCGGCCACCAGCCTGGAGGCCGCCCCCTACAACACAGTCCCGCAACCCGACTCCTTCCCGAGTCGCGGTTTTGCACGGTCTTATTCTCGCGCGTATGGGCGGAGTTAGCCATGGGGTAATTACCCCAGGACGCGACCGCTTGCGGAGTGTGTGGTCCGGGTCCCCGGGGAAAGCCCGGGGAGAATCTCCGTAATGGCCGGAATTGTCCCCCGAGCTTTCGTAAAGCAGTGTTTTCTTGTTCCCGAAACATGGGAATCGGAAGGTCGGCGGCGGCTTGGCCGTGGCGCCGGACCTTCATTCGGCGTCGTCTTCGCTGCCAGCGCCGGAATGCGGATTGCGGAATACCAACTGCAAAACAATGACGCAGGCTGAAACAGAACTGGTGCTGGTTTACACGGCCTATGCTATGGCGGTAGCTGCCACCTTCGTAGTGGCCTACTTGGCCTGGCGGAAGATCAAGCCGCATCGCCACCACTATCGGTATGACCAGCCCCGGGAGGGGCACCGGCGAGGCGTTTGGGGCTGGGAATAGGCGGGCCGAGATGCGCTTGACCCCTCAGCCCGGTTGGCGCTCGGGAAGGGGGTGGGTGCCCCGCACGCTTTGCGTTGCGGACTGCGCCTGACCGGACTCAATTCCAGTTCGTCAGGTACACCGTGCCGTTGCTGGCGGTGCCCCCTCTCCCGGCAATCGAAGCCCGGATGGTGTAGGTCGCGCCGGGCTTGAAGATGCGCACGCGGAGCACGTGCACCGGCAGGGCGGTATATGACGTGCCGGCGAATGCCGCGAAACTGTCCCGGTCAAGCTCCACCCCATTCTCCAGCAGAGCCGTCCACTGAATATCCAGCCCGTTCGCGCCCGAGGTGTAGTAATAGCTCACGTCAATCTCACCCGCGCCGGTGACCTGAGACGTGATGTCGTAGTTCACCGTCACGCCGCTGGTTGCGACAGGCGGCGCCCAGGCGCCGATGGGGAGTGCGTTCGTGCGATTCCAATTGACTCCCATTTGGCTCAGCCGCTGCAGGTGGGTGCCCAGGCGCTGCTCGAAATTCGCGTAGTTCTTCAGCGCCGCCGGTGTCCAGGTCAGTTCGGCCATGGCGCAGAGCCGGGGGAACAGCTTGAACTCGACGTTCAACAGCGACGGGACATACTCGGTCCACAAGTTGGCATCCGCTCCAAGGATGTAGTTGGTGTAGGCCGCCGCCAGACCGGCGGGCACGGGCTCGAAGTCATACACCCCGGCCACGGACAGCAAGGTGCTGGTGTTCATATAGGGTTCCACGGCCCGGTTGGGCGTCATGTAATAGTTGAAATAGCAGTTGGTGTTCGGGGTCATCACCACGTATTGCCCCGCGCTGGCGGTGGCCACCGCGCGGCTGTTGCCGCCGGTGATCCAGTCCATGCACACCGCGTTGGTCAGGATGCCGCCATACTCGATCTCCGTCCACCCGACCAGGGTGCGGCCTTGAGATTGGAGGAAATTGGCGATCTGGCTGGTAAACCAGCTCTGGTACTGCCTGACAGCGGTCGAGCTGCTCGGGTTGATACCCAGGACCTGCATCTGCGCCACGTCTGGCGGGTAGGTTTTCCACAGACTGCTGGTGACCTCGTCGCCGCCGGTGTGGATGTATTGACTGGGGAACAGCCCGATGACCTCTGTCAGAATGTCCTGCAGGAACTGGAACGTGCCGGTCGTGCCCGGGCTGAAGATGTCATAGGTGTAGTTCACGTTGTCCATGTCGAACGCATAGGTGGGGCTGCAACTGTATTGCGGATACGCTTCCAGCGCGGCGGTCGAGTGGCCCGGCATCTCGATCTCCGGCACAATCGTGATGTGTCGCGCCTGGGCGTAGGCCACAATCTCCCGAATATCCGCCTGTGTGTAATAACCGCCGTACATCCCGCTCGCGTTCCAGGTCGTGCTCGCGTTCGGGTTCTGGCCCCGCTGAATCTGGTGGCGCCACCCCGCCAGCTGCGTCAACCGCGGGTACTTCAGTGATCTCGACCCGCCACCCCTGGTCATCCACCAGGTGCCAGTGGAAAGTGTTCAGCTTGTGCAGCGCCATCTCGTCCAGCACTCGCTTAACCTCGTCCTTGTTGAAGAAGTGCCGCACCACGTCCAGCATCATTCCCCGCCAGGCGAAGCGCGGCTTGTCCTGGACATAGAGGCACGGAACCGTCCACTCCACACCCTGTGCGGGGCGCAGGGCGAACACCTGCGGCGGCAGCAGTTGCAGCAGCGACTGCACCCCGTAAAACACCCCCGCCACCCCCGGCGCCCGGATCACCACCGAATCTGGCGTGACCGTCAGTTCGTATCCTTCCGCGCCCAGGCTGGTCAGGGCGTTTGCTGTGGTCAGCACGATCGCCCCTTTGACCGCGGAAATCCCCGCATTGGTCCGCACTTGGAACTGGTAGCCCGTGGACTTGAACAGCACCGTCGCCAGGTACTGGCCCGTCGCTTGCGAAGCGCTGTCCACGAGAATCTTCGTGAGGGCCTGCGCCGGCGCACCCGGGATCGGTCGAGCGGGGCAGAGGGTAAACACGCCGGGCCGGCTTTGCACCTGCTGCGGCAGGGGAATAATGGCCGGAGCGCCGCTTGCGCAGACCCTCGTGAGCAGGGCAAGAGCAACGCCAAGGCTAATGCATTTCATTCTTTGCTAAGGACGGCCTTTGCGGCCGTGACCAGTTTAGCAGCTTCTTTCGGCGTGCCAATAGTGATCCGGAAGTAGTCGCGGACCACCGGATCACAAAACCACCTGACCAGGATTCTCCGGTCGCGGAGTTTCTCGAGCCAGGTCTGGGCGGAGAGGGTGGGCGGGTGGACGAGGATGAAATTGGTCTGGCTGGGAAAGACCCGGAAACCGATGGCCGCAAGCTCACGGCTCAGGCGCTCACGGGTGGCGATGATTCTGCGGAAGTTCGCCCGGTAGCGTGGCAGGTCGTCCAGTGTCGCTAGCGCGGCAATCTGGCCCAAGCCGTTGACGTTGTAGCTGTCGCGGATTTTGTGGAGGGCGGCGATGAGGTCGGGGTGGCCGACGAAGTAGCCGACGCGCTGGAAGCAAAGCGAATAGGCCTTGGAGAAGGTCCGCGCAACCAGCACGTGCGGGTACTTCAGCGCGAGCGCCAGGGCGTTTTCGCAGGCGAAATCCACGTAGGCCTCGTCCAGAACCACGACGCCCTTTTGAGCGCGGCAAAGCTCCTCCAACTGAGCGGTGCTGTAGCCGCGGCCGCTGGGGGCGTTGGGCGTGGTGATGAAGGTCAGGGCAGCCCGGAAATCCCATTGGCGGACGCGTTTAAGCTCGGCAAGGCGTGGGATGGTGAAGTCCGAGCGCAGCGGCACGCCGCTGCGTGCGGCGCCATGGATGTCCGCCAGCACGGGGTAAAGGGAGTAGCTGGGTGTGAAGAACTGGACGAGGAACTTGCTGCAAAGTGGGGCAGGCGTCCCGCCTGCCGGAGACAGGCGAGACGGCTGTCGCACTATTGGCTCCACGAACGCCCGCACCGCCATAGCCAGCAGTTCGTCGGAACCGTTGCCGACGATGATGTTCTCGGGCCGGCAGCGGTGGAGGCGGGCTAGCTTCTCGCGCAGCGGCTGGGCTGTGGGATCGG
Source organism: uncultured Verrucomicrobiae bacterium (assembly GCA_963822005.1). Lineage (GTDB taxonomy): Bacteria > Verrucomicrobiota > Verrucomicrobiia > Limisphaerales > UBA8199 > PALSA-1440. Next base: position 106,834 of record CAWGGD010000036.1, read on the forward strand.
GATAAAGCCGCAGCCGTCCATCCACCGCCGCGCGGGTTGCTGCCAGAACCCTGGGCGAGGGCGGATAGGGATTCTCATTGGTGTTGAGCTTGATGAGGCCCTTGATCTTGGGTTGTTCGCCCGGGGTGTATGGGTGCAGACCTCGCACGAGGGGGCGAATGAGGGCTTGCGGGCGGCGCGTCCCAGATGGCGGATTCTTCATGGTCGGTGGGAAATGGGTTGGTAGCCTAGTACGGTTACAGAGTTAAATCGTTACATGGGTTACATGAGCGAGCCGCGCCACCAGTGTTTGTAACGATGTAACTCATGTAACTTATATAACTTATGTAACCTGTCAGGATACTAGAGCCTGATTTCCGCGCTGCGGCCATGCGCGCTCAGGCCTTCCAACTCGGCGAATTTCCTCACTGCCGGCAGAGCTCTTTTGAGCGAGGCGCGGTTGTATTCCACGACGCTGGTGCGCCGCTGGAACTGATCAATCGTCAGGCCGGCAAACGAGGCGCCCGCGCCGCCCGTCGGCAACGTATGGCTCGGGCCGGCCACGTAATCGCCCAGCACCGTGGGCGAATAAGGCCCCAGGAAGATCGCGCCCGCCGTGAGGATGCCGGCGGCTTAGTTCGGCCGCCTTGCGCGTCATGACCTCGCAATGCTCCGGCGCGAGCTGGTTCGCCAGCGCCACTGCGTCATCGAGCGTCTTGACCTGGATCAGCCAGCCGTTGCGGTCGAGCACCTGCTTGATGAGTTCCCGCCGCGCCAGCTTCGTCTGTTGGCGCCCGATTTCCTTCTCGACCGCCTTGAGCAGCTTGCCCGACGTGGTCACCAGCCAGACCCGTTCGTGGCCGGTGCCGTGCTCCGCCTGCGCCAGCATATCCGCCGCGACAAACCTCGGGTTGGCCGTGTCGTCCGCCAGCACCAGCAGTTCGCTGGGGCCGGGGAGCAGGTCAATCGCGACGTGGCCGAACACCAGCCGTCTTGGCGGCCACGACGTAGGCGTTGCCCGGGCCGAAGATCTTCTGCACCCGGCGAATCGTGCCCGTGCCGTAAGCCATCGCGGCGATGGCCTGGGCGCCGCCGACGCGATAAATCTCGGTCGCGCCCGCCGCGCGAGCCGCAAACAGGATCGCCGGGTTGATGCTCCCGTCCTTTCCGCACGGGGTGCAGACGACGATTTCCGGGCAGCCCGCCACCTTGGCGAGCGTCACCGTCATCAAAGCGGTCGAAACCAGCGGCGCGGTGCCGCCGGGGATGTAGATGCCGACGCGCTGGAACGGGTCGAACTTCTCCCCCACCGTCGCGCCGTGCGAGTTGCGCGTCTGCCAATCTTTGCGGCGGGACTTCCTGGCGAACCCCGCGATGTTCCCTGCCGCCTCCGCCACGGCCGCCCGCAGTGATCGGTCCGCTTTGAGCGAAGCCGTCACCAGTTCGGCCTGGGTGACCGCCAGTTGCTCGGCGCTCAGCCTGGCGCCGTCGAACCGCTCGGTCAGCTCCAGCAACCGCCGCATCACCGCGCGCGCGCACGTCATCGAGGATGGCCCGCGTCCGCTGTTCGATGGCCGGGTCGAACAGGCTGGAGGACGCGACCAGCTCGCGCAAACGCCTCGAGAAGTTGGCGTCGGTGTGGCGAATGATCTTCATGTCCGGCAAGGCTAAAGGATGGATCGCGCGAAGTCAAAATTGCAGTCTCGGCTTGTCGCGCTGGCCCGCTTGCGTTTCAATTGCCCTATGCGGAATCCGATCATTGTTGCCCTGGATGTGGCGACGGCCGAAGCGGCGCTGAAGCTGGTCGAGCAGCTCGCGCCGGTATGCGGCGGGTTCAAGGTGGGCAGCGAGCTGTTCACGGCCGCGGGGCCGGACATCGTGCGGCGGATTCGGGGGCTGGGCGCGCCGGTGTTTCTCGACCTAAAGTTTCACGACATTCCCAACACGGTAGCCCGGGCTGTGGCCGCAGCGGTGCAGCTGGATGTGCAGATGCTCACCGTGCACACCAGCGGCGGCATGGAGATGCTCAAGGCCGCGGAGAAGGCCGCCCAGGAGAGCGCCTGGCAACTGGGCCACGCGCCCCCGCTCGTGCTCGGCGTGACGATTCTCACCAGCCTGGACGGCGACGCTCTGAGCCAAATCGGCCTCGATCCCAACGTCAGCCGCCAGGTGCGGCGCCTGGCTAACATGGCCAACCAGGCCGGCCTGCGGGGCTTGGTCTGTTCGCCGCGCGAGGTGGCGGAACTGCGCGCAGATGCTGCCCGCCAGCACGCAACTGGTCATCCCCGGCATCCGTGCGCAGGCTGTGGCAGGCGACGACCAGAAACGAACACTCACTCCGCGAGAGGCGCTGGCCCTGGGCGCGAACTGGCTGGTGATTGGCCGGCCGATCTGCGCCGCCGAGAACCCGCGCGCCGCGGCGGAGCAGATTCTCAAGGAGATTGCTGAATAGGCCCTGAAGCTTTAGCGTCGGCCTCAACACGAACATTATGAGACCAACTGCCGTTGCCAATCCCTTCCGCTGTTGCCGACTCCTGATCGCCGCAGTCGTTCTTGGTTTGGCCGCCCTCGCGGGTTCCGCCGCCGCTAGAGACCCAGGTTTTGTTCGACGGCAAGGATTTCGCCGGGTGGCGTCAGCCGACCGGCGAATGGATGATCGCCAAAGGTGTTTCGCTGGACCCTGCCGACCCGGCGAAATTCGTAATCGCTCCCGGTCAAGGAATTGCGGTTAACGGTGCCAGCGGGCGTACCGTGGAGCTGATCAGCGAATGGGAGTTCAGCGATGTGGACGTCCACGTCGAGTTTTGCGTCCCCAAGCATTCCAACTCGGGGGTCTATCTGATGGGCCGTTATGAGATTCAGGTTTATGACAGCTTTGGAGTCGCGCAGGACAAGTATCCCGGCATCGAATGCGGCGGCATCTACCCGCGCTGGATCAACGAGAAGAACGTCGAGGGCCACTCCCCGCGCGTCAACGTCAGCAGGCCGCCCGGCCAATGGCAGACGTTCGACATCACCTTCCGCGCGCCCCGCTTTGACGCCAGCGGCAAGAAGATCGCCAACGCCAGGTTCGTGAAGGTCGTCCACAACGGCAAGGTTGTTCACGAGAACGTCGAACTCAGCGGCCCGACGCGCGCCACACTCTGGGAAGACGAGAAGCCGACCGGCCCGATCCGGCTGCAAGGGGATCACGGGCCGGTCGCCTACCGGAATTTGCGGGTGAAGGCCGTTGAACTGAAGTAGGCTCTTTGGGATTATGCGAAACGAGCAGATTGGATTTTCCCGACGGGAAATGATTCGGCTGTCGGTGCAGGCCGCCGCCGGCCTGGCCTTGGCGGCGAATTGCGCGCCCTTGTTCGCGGCGCCGCCAAAGCGCCGCTACCGGCTCGGCGCCTGCGACTGGTCTATTGGCAAGATGGCTGACCCGGCAGCGTTTGACGTGGCGAAGGAGATCGGCCTCGACGGCGTGCAGGTCAGCCTGGGCACCGCGGCGGACGACATGCATCTCCGCAAAGCCGAGGTGCAGCAGCAGTACAAAGACGCCGCCCGGAAGACCGGTTTGGAGGTCGCCTCACTGGCCATCGGCGAGCTGAACAACATCCCTTACAAGAGCGATCCGCGCACTATCCCGTGGGTGAGTGACAGCATTGATGTCTGCAAAGCCCTCGGCGTGCGCGTGGTGCTGCTGGCCTTTTTCAGCAAGGACGACCTGCGCGATGACCCGGCAGGGGTAGAGGAAGTCGTGCGCCGGCTCAAAGCGGTCGCGCCCAAGGCCGAAAAGGCCGGCGTGATACTGGGCGTGGAAAGCTGGCTCAGCGCGGACCAGCACCTGGACATTCTGAAGCGGGTGGGTTCGAAGTCTGTGCAGGTGTACTACGACGTGTGCAACTCGAACGACCGGGGCTACGACATCTACAAGGAGATTCGCCAACTGGGCAAACGCATCTGCGAGGTTCACGCCAAGGAAAACGGTTCGCTGCTCGGCCAGGGCAAGGTGGATTTCCAGAAGGTGCGAGCCGCGCTGGACGAGATCGGCTACCGCGGCTGGGTGCAGATCGAAGGCGCCGTGCCCGCCGGCAAGACCATGCTCGAAAGCTACCAGGCCAACTGCAAGTTCATGCGGGGGATGTTTTCCTGAAATTCCTCACACGCGCGGCGCTCGGTACCGGCAGGCGCTGGAAGAAGCGAATACCTATCAGCCACCCGTGCGCGCCATGGCTAAGCTGACTTCACCTTGATGTTCGCTGAACCGCAAGCGGAACCGGTCCCGCCGGGCAGCGAAAGTCCGAGGCCCATCTCCGGGGCGCTGATCATCGTGGCGCTGGCCCTGGTCCTCTCGGTAAGAGCCTTCTGCACAGTCTGTGCCGGCTTTCGGCCTTGGGACGACATGGGGTACCTGATGCTGACCCAGAAAACGCTGGCGGCGGGCCACCCGCTCTATGACCAGACCTTTTCCCAGTATGGACCAGGCTATTATGTCTGGGCCCGATTGCTGCGCGGCCTGCTGGGGGTGCCGTTGTCGCACGACAGCACGCTGCTGCTGACCGCGGCGGCACGGGTTGCCGTAGCCCTCCTGTGCGCCGGGTACGTGGCGCGGCTCAGCCGGAGTGTTTTTCTGACGGCGCTAACATGCTTTGCCGTATTCCATGTGTTAGCGGTGCTGGATCGGGAGCCGGGCCACCCGCAGGAGTTCTGCGCGCTGCTGTTGGGCGGCATGTTGCTGGCCGCGTCGTTTCTGACGGGCGGGCGTCGCGTGGTTGTTAACCTCGGCGCGATTGGGTTCCTCATCGGCTTGCTGGCTATGACGAAACCAAACCTGGGGGTGTTTGCGGCGTTGGCGGGCTGGGTAAGCCTCTCGAACCTCGTGGCTACGCGGTGGAGCCGGCACCTCTTGTTCGGTGCCGGCGCGCTGACGGCGCTGGCGCTGCCTCTCGCTTTGATGCGGCACAACCTGGACGGGGCTGGACCTTACTGCCTTTTGGAGTCCGGAACCATATTGCTGCTGCTCGCTCAACTGGTCGCCTCGCAGCCGGAGCGGTCGCTGCCTCTGAAAGCGCTGGCGGCGCCGGCAGGCGGCTGCCTGGCGGGCCTACTGGTGTGCGCCGGTTATGCGCTTGCCACGGGCACTTCACCCGGTGGGCTGGCCCACGGTTTGGTCCTGCAACACCTGGGGTTCGACCGGGCGTTCTCCTTTTGGCCGGCTTTTGGGTACAAAGAGGTTTTGTTGTCGTTGGGCGTGGCTTCGCTGGTGTTGATCGCGACCCGGCGGGGCCGGGGGCAGAAGGCAGCGCGGCTGTCCACGTTGGTTAAGATTGGTGTGCCATCGTTGTTGGTCTTGCTCGCTCTATGGCCCGGCGTGACGGTGGGCGCGGTGTTCACTGCGTGCCTGCCGCTGATCGTCGCCACGGGACAGCCTTCCGCACAGCAACCAAAGTCGGCGTGCGAGGTCGCGCCTCGTCAATTCGCAGTGTCGCTCGCTGTCCTAACCGCGCTGTGGGGATACCCGGTGTGGGCTTCGCAAGCGCATCTCTCCTTGTTCCTCCTTATCCCCGTGGCGATGCTTGGGTGCGCAGATGGGATTCGCTATGGGTGCTGGCAGTTTGGGGGAAGAGACTCCGCGTTGTGGCACAAAGGTCCACGGATAGCTCTCTCGCATCTTGCGGCCTTGGTTCTTGTTGGCCTGAGCGTCTTCTCAGCCGCTGGGGAGGCCGGAACTTACTCTCGCATGGAACCGTCAGGGCTCCGCGGGAGCCGGCTGCTTCACATGCCACGCGAGCAGGGGGATCTTTACCGCCGAATCATCCAATCCGCGCGCGCTCATGGCCGGTCTTTCTACACGATGCCGGGTCTGGGCAGCCTTTACTTTTGGGCCGCTGCCGACCCGCCAACCTGCATCAATCCCACCGCCTGGATGACACTGCTGACGCCAGCTCAGCAAGCAAAGGTGGTCGAAGACCTCCAGAAGGCGCCGGACCTGTGCGTGATTCGGTGGGACCTGCTGGTGAAGTTCTGGGTGCGCGACCTCGACATCTCCGGCAACAAAGTCGTGCGCTACATCGAGGAGAACTTCGTCCCGGTGGAATCCTTTGAGGGCTTCGACATCCTGGCCCGGCGGCCGCCTGCTCCTAAGCAGCCCGGAGGATAGCCGTGCTTGAGGGCCAAAGAGTCACAGCGTCTGAATTGATGCCTGCCGGATGGCACAATAGATCCGCCCACGCTGGCAAGTTGCGACGCCAACTCACCCGCGCAGCGCTCAGTACCGGCGGACGCGCACAGAGCAAATCCCCGTCAGCCTGAGCATGTGCCGATGCCGGGGTGAGCGCGCTATGAGGCAGGCGATCGTGCAACTCATATAGCTGCTTACGTTTCCGGTCTTCATCCAGATACACGACGCTCCCCACGGAGTCCTTCGTGCCTACCCGCGACACCGCCGCCCGACACCAAAGCTCTTGAGACTTTCTTCACAAGCCGCCTGGCGCGAAGCCAGCAGGTAGGACCTTCAGGTGCTGCCAAGGCCAGCTAGACGATTCCCGCGATGAGCGGTTGCAGGGCAGGGGGCTGTGCCGAAACCTCGAACGCTGTTTCGAGTCTTGCGGATGCCGCCTCCGCTCGGGCCTGATCGGTGGCATGGACGCGGGCCAGAACCTCTCCGGCCTGGATGGCTTCGCCGGGTTTAGCGAGCGCGTCCACCCCTACCTCGTAGTTGATGTCCGACTCCTTGGTGAAGCGGCCGCCGCCCAGGTCGCGAACCACCTCGCCGATGATGCGGGCGTCGCAGCGCGAGACAAACCCTGAGGCCGGCGCTTTCAACTCGACCACGACCGGCGCGGTGTGGTCCAGGGCGAGCTTGCGCTCGAAGGCGGCCAGGTCTGCGCCTTGGGCGGCGAGCATCTCGTTCCATTTCTGGCGTGGTTTGCCGGAGGCCAGGCAGTCGCGCGGCCTGTTTGAGCGCGGCGTCAAGGGTCTTGGCTTTGCCGGTTTGGACGAGCAGATGCGCGGCGCAGGCGAGGACCAGCTCGCGGAGGTCCTTAGGCCCCCGGCCCTCCAAACATTGCACGGATTCCCTTACTTCGAGCCAATTGCCGGCGGAGCGGCCGAGCGGGATGTGCATGTCCGTGAGCAGCGCGCGGGTTTTGACGCCGGATTCGTTGGCCAGCGTGACCAGCGCTTGCGCCAGCTCGCGCGCTCTTTCCAGGGTGGGCATGAAGGCCGCCACGCCGAACTTCACCGTCAGCACCAGGGCTTCGAGGCTCTCGGCGAGCTTCTTGGAAAGGATCGAGGCGACGATCAGCGGGATGGAGGGGACGGTTGCGGTCGCGTCGCGCAGGGCGTAGAGGGCTTTGTCGGCGGGCACCATGCGGGCGGTCTGGCCGCAGATGACGCAGCCGACGGTCTGGACGATTTCGACGATGCGCTCGGTCGGTGGGCAGGCTCTGGAAGCCGGGAATGGAATCGAGCTTGTCGAGCGTGCCGCCGGTGATGCCGAGCCCGCGGCCGGAGATCATCGGCACACGAAAGCCCAGGCAGGCCAGCAGGGGCGCCAGCGGCAGCGAGACTTTGTCCCCGATGCCGCCGGTGGAATGTTTGTCAACCAGGGGGCGCGGGTCAGCGGGGAAGCGCAGCACATCCCCGGAGTCGCGCATGGCGCGCATGAGCGCGCCGGTCTCGCCGTCGTTCAGGCCGCGGAAATAGACCGCCATGAGGAAGGCGGACATCTGGTAATCCGGTATCCTGCCGGCGGTGTAGGCGGCGATGGCTTCCTTGATGTGGGCCGGGTCAAGAGTATGCCCGTCGCGCTTGGCTTCGATGAGGGAAAGGAAGTTCACCGGGCGAAGTTGGCAAACACGCCCCGGAAGGCAATGCCAAACTGCGGGGCGCCACTCAGCCTACGAACTTCTTGGCGAGGATGCTGGCGTTGTGGCCGCCGAAGCCGAAGGAGTTGTTGAGGACGGCGTTGACCTTCATCTGGCGGGCGGTGTTGGGGACGTAGTCCAGGTCGCAGTCCGGGTCGGGGACCTGGTAGTTGATGGTCGGCGGGACGATGCCGGTCTGGATGGCCTTGGTGCAGACGACCATTTCGACCGCGCCGGCCGCGCCGAGCATGTGGCCGGTGGCGCCTTTGGTGGAGCTGACGGCGAGCTTGCGGGCGTGGTCGCCGAAGACGGTCTTGATGGCCTGGGTTTCGGCGATGTCGCCCTGGGGGGTGGAGGTGCCGTGGGCGTTGATGTAGGAGATGTCCTCGGGGTTGCAGGCCGGCGTTGCGCAGGGCCATCTTCATGCAGCGGGCGGCGCCTTCGCCTTCCGGGGAGGGGGCGGTGACGTGGTTGGCGTCGGCGGTGTTGCCGTAGCCGGCGATCTCGCAGTAGATCCTGGCGCCGCGCTTCTTGGCGTGTTCGAGCTCTTCGAGGACGAGCACGCCGGCGCCTTCGCCCATGACAAAGCCGTCGCGCTCCTTGTCGAAGGGGCGGGAGGCGTGGGCGGGGTCGTCGTTGCGGGTGCTCAGGGCTTTCATGGCGCAGAAGCCGCCGATGCCGATGGGGACGATGGTGGCCTCGGCGCCGCCGGCGAACATGACCTGGGCGTCGCCCATCTTGATGGTGCGCCAGGCTTCGCCGAGGGCGTGGTTGGAGGTGGCGCAGGCGGAGCAGGTGGCGAAGTTGGGTCCGCGCAGCTTGTGATACATCGAGAACAGGCCCGAGGCCATGTTCGAGATGAGCATGGGGATCATGAAGGGCGAGAGCCGGTCCGGGCCCGCGTTCGAGCAGGACCTTGCATTGCTCGGAGACGGTCTGCAGGCCGCCGATGCCGGAGCCGATGAACACGCCGATTTCGTCGCGGTTGACCCGGTCAAGGTCCAGGCCCGAATCGCGCAGGGCCTGCCAGGCGGCATGGACGCCGAACTGGGAGAAGCGGTCGGTGCGCCGGATTTCCTTGGGGGACGGAAAGGCGGGAGCTGGGTCGAAATCCTTGACCTCGGCGGCGATCTGGCAGTCGAACTTGGAGGGGTCGAAGCGGGTGATCCTGGTCGATGCCGCACTGGCCGGCGAGCAGGTTCTGCCAGAAGGCGTCGACCTGGTGACCCAAAGGGGTAACCACGCCCAAGCCGGTAACGACGACGCGGCGCTCGGTCCAGTTGCTGGCCATAAAATCAAACGGGGCAGCTCAAGCTGATGCCAGTCCAAGCTGCCCCGGAAGTGCTCAACTCACAGCTACTTCTGCTGGAGGTCTTCGATGTACTTGATGACGTCGCCGACGCTCTGAAGCTTCTCCGCCTGCTCGTCGGGGATTTCGTTGCCGAATTCTTCTTCCAGCGCCATGACCAACTCCACGGTGTCGAGCGAATCCGCGCCCAGGTCTTCGATGAACTTGGCGTCGGGGGTGACCTGGTCGGCGTTCACGCCCAACTGCTCGACGATGATGTCTTTAACTCGTTGCTCAATTGTTTTCTCAGCCATGGTTTACTCCGGTTCTAATTTTTGCAGTGTGTCTATGCGACGATTCGGAAGGCGTCAAGCCCCGAATCGAAAAAAGTTACATGGCCATGCCGCCGTCCACGGGCAGCACCTGGCCGGTGATATAGCGGGCGGCCGGGCTGGCCAGGAACAGGACGGCGTTGGCGACGTCCTCGGGCTGGCCCAGGCTGCCCAGCGGAATCTGTTTCAGCAGCGCCTCGCGGGCCTCGGGGCTGAGCTTGGCCGTCATGGCGGTCTCGATGAAGCCCGGGGCGATGGCGTTGACGGTGATGCCCGCGGCAGGCCAGCTCGCGGGCGGCGGACTTGGTGAAGCCGATCACGCCGGCCTTGCTGGCGCCGTAATTGCACTGGCCGGCGTTGCCGATCAGGCCGATGACCGAGGCGATGTTGATGATGCGGCCCGAGCGCTGCTTGAGGAAGCTGCGGGAAAAGGCCTTGGTGAAGAGGAACGTGCCCTTGAGATTGATGTCCAGCACGGCGTCCCAGTCCGCTTCGCTCATGCGCATGAGCAGGCCGTCTTTGGTGATGCCGGCGTTGTTGACCAGGATGTCCACTTTGCCGGTGGCGGCGAGGATCTGTTCGGCGGCGGCGTCCACGCTGGCGGCGTCGGCGACATTGGCGGCAAAGCCCCAGGCCTTGCGGCCGAGCGCCTGGACCTTCTGCACCGTCTCGGCGCAGAACTCGGGCTTCAGATCCACGCAGGCGACGTCCGCGCCCGCGGCGGCGAGTTTCAAGGCAATGGCCTGGCCGATGCCGCGGCCGGCGCCGGTCACCACCGCCACTTGATTGGTTAATTCGTTCATAATCCGCGTGTCTTGTCGGCTATCACCGGGCGGTTGTCAATCCAGGTTTTGTGAATTCAGGCGGCCAGGGCCTTGGCGGTCGCTTCCAGGCTTGCCACGTCCTCCACGTTCAGAATCTGGGCGGTCTTGTCAATGCGCTTCATGAAGCCGCTCAGGGCCCGGCCCGGTCCCAGCTCGATGAACCGGGTGAAACCCTGCGCGACCAGATAACGCATGGATTCCTCCCAGCGCACCGACGAGGTGACCTGCTCGACCAACCGCGTGCGGATGGCTTCCGGGCCTTCGTGCGGCTGGGCGGTCACGTTGGCGATGACCGGAACCGCCGGCGGGCTTATGGTCACGCGCGCCAGTTCGGCTTTGAGCTTCGGCTGGGCGCTGGCCATGAGCGGCGAATGGTAGGCGCCGGCCACGGGGAGCGGCAGCGCGCGCATGGCGCCTTTGGCTTTGGCCAGTTCGCAGGCCGGCTCCATCTTCTCGGTCGCGCCGGAGATCACGATTTGGCCGGGGCAGTTCAGGTTGGCCAGCACCACGCCGGTTTCGGCGCAGACTTCGCGCGTGGCCGCCTCGTCCAGGCCGATAATGGCCGCCATGCCGCCTTGGGTGGCGGCGCACGCTTCCTGCATGAAGCGTCCGCGCTGGCGCACTACCTTCAGCCCATCCTCGAAAGCTCATCGCCCCGGCCGCTGTCAGGGCGGTGAACTCGCCCAGCGACAAACCAGCGGTGGCTTCGAAGGCCAGCGAAGGCACCCGCTCCTTGAGCAGCTCGAAGGCGACCCAGCTTACCAGGAAGATGCCCGGTTGCGCGTGCTCGGTCTTCGTCAGCTCGGGCTCCGGCCCGTTGAAGCAGATGGATGCGAGATCGTAGCCGAGGGCGGCGTTGGCGCGGTCAAACCAGGCCTTGGCGGCTGGCGAACTCTCCGCAAGGTCCTGGCCCATGCCCACGACCTGGGCGCCTTGCCCTGCAAATAACAATGCCGTTTTGCTCATAGTCGGCGGCGACTAAACACGAAACTTCGCCCGGAGGAAAGCAGAGATAGTTCAGGATTCCGCATTTTCGCCGCTAAGGCCTTGAATCCCAGGAGTTTAGGTCCCGCCACGCTTGCTAACCGGCCTGGGAAAGGGGAGGGCAGCACCATGGCTCTCCCACCGGACTGCGAGCCATGTGCTACGACTTTACTAGCCATGTACCCTGATGTGGATCCACATCAGGGTACATAGGGAGTGCATAGGGAGTACATGGCTCGTGAAGCCGTGGGGGTAAGGGGGATGGCAGGCGTTACAGAAGGCTTGAACATTTGGCGGGTTACTCTTACTATTAAGGCAAGTGCGGGCTTGGCGACCAATTCTGGCGACTGCGATAGCGACCCTTTGGGTGGCCGCAGGGTCACACTGCCTGCTCGAAATCCTCCCCGGTTTGGAATTCCTTTCCTGTTGCCAGCATCCAAGTGCCGAGCAGACCCCGGACCACCACGAAAAGGAGTGCGGCGATGATGGGTGCACGGCGATCGAACGCGGCTTCTACAGGCTAGAACCGCCTCAATCGGCCCCAGTGAAACCATTCCTCGGGCTGGTTGTCTGGCTGGTTCCTTTGCCGGACGACTGCCCGCCAAGTGCCCAGGAATTCCTGGTCAGTGTCTCATCCTCCCCGCCGGAGTTGTCCAGGCTCTGGCAATTTGCCCAGCGCGCGGCCCTGCCGCCGCGGGCGCCGTCCTTCGTTTCCTGAACCGTCCCTCCGGGGACCCCTCCGCAGGCGCCGCGTGATCTCACGCCGCGCTGTCTGTCCTGTTTGTCGGTTTGAACCTGAGTTGTCTGTGTATGAAACGAATGATTTGTCGCAATTGGCCCGTGCTCCTGGCGGTGGCGCTGGGCAGTGCGTGTGCGCTGCCCGCAATGAGCCAGGAAGCTCCCTCCGGGTCGGTCACGAATTCTCTGACGCTGGAGGGCGCGATTCGCCTGGCGCTGGAAAGCAACCCGCAACTCCGCGCCGCGGGCAGCCAGATTGGCAGCGCTGCCGGGCGCGCCTACCAGGCGAAGCTCTGGTCCAACCCTGACCTGGAGCTGAGCGCAGAAGACTGGCCGACCGGGGGCGGTGGCTTCTCGGACGCCAAGAAGCTGGTGGGGGTGTCGCAGACAGTCCCGTTCCCTGGCAAGAAGAAGCTCGACGGCCAAATCGGCACCCTCGGCGTGCGGGTCAGCGAAGCGGAATACAATGCGCGGCGGGTGGAGTTGGTCCGGGACGTCAAGGCCGCGTTCTTTGAGGTGCTGGCAGCCGGGAGGTTGGTGGAGGTGGCACGCGAACTGGTGGGGGTGGCCGAGTCGTTGGCAGCCACAGCCCGCAAACGGGTGCAAGCCGGGGCGGCGGCGGACCAGGAGCAGTTGCGCGCGGAGATTCCTTTGGAACAGGCGCGAACCGAACTGGCCGGCTTCCAGCGCGAGAAGGAAACGGCCCGGCAGCAACTCGCCATGGTCCTGGGGCGGCCCGATTTGAAGGAGGCTCCCGTGTCGGGCGTGCTGGCGGAGACGGCGGATTTGTCCGTGCTCAAGGAAGCTCCGGAGCGCTGGCTGGCGAGCCATCCCAGTGTGTCGGCGGCACGGGCGAGTAAGGAACGGGCGGAGGCGGAGTGGCGGCGCGCCAGGCTGGAGCCATATCCGGACGTCAAGCTGGGCACCGCGGGCGGACAGGACGCGGACAGGGGCGGTTCGATTGTGCAGTTCACTCTGAGTGTGCCGGTGCCGATCATTGACCGGTCCAAGGGCAGGAAGCAGGAAGCGCAGGCCAACGTGGCGGTCGCCGAGGCCGATCTGGCGGCCACCGAGCAGCGTTTGCTGTGGCAGTGGGGTGTGGCCAGCCAGCGCTTGCGCACCGCAGCCGAGCAGGTCGCCAACTACCGTGAGCGGATCTTGCCCAAGGCGAACGAGGCGCTGCGGTTGGTGCAGCGCGGCTTCGAGGAGGGCAAGTTCGGTTTCATTGACCTGCTGGACACGCAGCGCACCGCGGCTGAAGCGCGGCTGGCCTACCAACAGAAACTGCTGGAACTGAACCTCGCGCAGGCGGACATCGAGGCCCTGTTGGCCCGGGTTCCAGGCCTGGCCAGCGCGGCTGACAGTCTGCCACCCCAAACCAGGAATTGAGTAAACGACCTATGACAAACAGACCTTCCCAGATTATCAGCCTGCCATTCGTGGCGGCTTTGACCATTCTCATGTGCGGCTCCGCGCGAAGCCAGGCAGCCGGAGCCGGGGCCCAGGCTGGTCACGACGACGGCCACGCTGCGGGCTCTGCCGAGACCGGAGCGGCGTCATCCACCAAAATGTGCACAGAGCACAGCCTGCCGGAGGCGGAGTGCGGTATATGCCATCCGGAGAGGGCCGCTAAGCTGAAGCCCGGCCAGGGCTCGAAGGTCCGGTTGCCCGCGGCGGATTCCGCCAGCCTCGTCGGAGTCGAGATGGCCCAGGCGACAGTCGGAGACATCTCTGAAGGTATCGAGTGTTACGCCGAGCTGGCCTTCAACCAAAACCGGCTGGCCCAGATCGCCGCGCCGGTAGGAGGGATTCTGCAGTCGGTGGACGTGGACCTCGGTGCGAAGGTGGACGAAAAGCAGAACCTGGCGAGGATTTGGTCTGCTGCGGTCGCGGAAGCGGTCGCCAAGGCAGTCCTGAGCCACCAGACGCTCGAACGTGAGCGGAAGCTGCGGGCGGAGCGCGTGTCATCGGAGAAAGACCTGCAGCAGGCCGAAGCCGACCACCGGGCGGCGTGCCAGCAGCTTCGGACGCAGGGGTTCACGGAAGACCAGATAGACTTGCTGGGGCGCCAGCCGCAGGAGCAGGTGCTGGTGGAGGTGCGTGCGCCGTTTGCCGGTGAGATCGTGGAACGCAACGCGGTGCGCGGCGCACTGGTGGAGGCAGGCAAATCCCTATTCACGCTGGCGGACCGCTCGATCATGTGGGCGATGCTCAATATCCCGGAAACGGCTTTGGCGCGGGTGAAGGTGGGGCAGGCGGTGGAATTGCGGGTGGAGGCGCTGCCGGGCCAGATGTTTAAGGGTAAGCTGACCTGGATCGCCGCCGAAGTGGACGAGCGCAGCCGCATGGCCCGCGCCCGCGCCGAAGTGCCCAACCCCGACGGTGTCCTCAGAGCGCGGATGTTTGCCAAGGCGCGGATCCTGGTCCGCACAGCCGAGAGCGCCGTGCTGCTGCCCAGCTCGGCCATCTGTGCCGTGGAAGGCAAGCCCTTTGTGTTCGTGAAACTGGCCGACGATTTGTTTGAGGCGCGCGCGGTGGCGGTGGGTGTCAAGTTCGACGGGCAGTTGGAGGTGCTGGCCGGATTGAAGCCGGAGGAGACGGTGGTGGTGAATCACGGCTTCGCGCTCAAGTCCCAGTGGCTCAGCTCGCGTATGGGCGCGGGGTGTGCGGATTAGGAAGGGCCGCTATGCTGAATTGGCTCATCCAAACTTCCCTGAAGAACCGGCTGCTGGTCTGCGTGCTGGCGGTGGCGCTCATCGTCGTCGGCGGGCGATCTCTAAGTCGGCTGCCGATTGACGCGTTTCCGGACACCACGCCGGTGCAGGTTCAAATCAACGCCAGCGTGCCTGCGCTCAGCCCGCAGGAGGCCGAGCAGCAGGTCACCATTCCCGTCGAACTGGCCATCAGCGGGTTGCCGGGGTTGGTAAACGTTCGCTCGATCTCCAAGTTCGGCCTCTCGCAAGTAGTGGCGACCTTTGACGACAACACGAGTATCTACCGGGCGCGGCAGCTCATCACGGAACGGTTGCAGAGCGTCGAGTTGCCGGCGGGCATCGAGCGGCCCCAGCTTGGCCCGATTGCCACGGGGCTGGGCGAGGTCTTTCACTACGTCGTCCGGTCGGCGGATACGAACCGCAGCTTGACGGAACTCCGCGAGCTGCAGGATTGGGTGATCAAGCCCGAGCTGCGCAAAGTGCCCGGGGTGGCGGAGGTGAATAGCTGGGGCGGCTTCGAGAAGCAGTACCACGTCGTGACCGAGCCGGAGCGGTTGGTCAAACACGGCCTGACGCTCGAACAGCTTTTCGAGGCGCTCGAAGCCAACAACCAGAATGTCGGCGGCGGCCAGGTGGTGCGCGCCGGCGAATCGCTGCTGGTGCAGGGTATTGGCCTGACGACCAACGTGCAGGAAATCGGCAACATCGTCGTCGCTGCCCACGACGGCGTGCCCGTCCATGTGCACGACGTGGCGACCGTGCAGGTGGGCCACGAAATCCGCCGCGGCGCGGTGACGGGCGGCGGCCGGGGAGAGATTGTGCTGGGTCTGGGCTTCATGCTCATGGGCGAGAACAGCCACGTGGTGACCCGTGCGCTGAAGGCGAAGCTGGCCGAAGTCCAGAAAACCCTGCCCAAGGATGTGGTGGTCGAGGTGCTCTACGACCGCACGGAACTGGTGGATAATGTCATCCGAACCGTCGGACACAACCTGTTGGCGGGAGCGTTGCTGGTCATCGCCATTCTCTTTGCGTTTCTCGGGAACCTGCGGGCTGGCCTGGTGGTCGCGGCTGCCATTCCGCTCTCCATGCTGTTCGCCGGCAACCTGATGTTGCAGGCCGGCATCTCCGCCAGCTTGTTGAGCCTGGGGGCAGTGGACTTTGGTCTGATCGTGGATGGTTCGGTGGTGATGGTGGAGAATGCCATACGCCGCCTGGCCCAGCGCCAGCATGAGTTGGGGCGGCCGCTCACCAGGCAGGAACACCAGGACACGCTGACCAGCGCGCCGCTCGAAGTGGCGCGGCCCGTGGCTTTCGGCGTGGGCATCATTCTCATCGTCTTCCTGCCCGTCCTCGCGCTGGAAGGCGTGGAAGGGAAACTGTTCAAGCCGATGGCCTTGACGATGGTTTTCGCGCTGGCGGGCTCGTTGCTGTTGGCACTGACCCTGACGCCGGTCCTGGCCAGCCTGTTCCTGCGGAACCAGGTCCGCGAACAGGAGCCGTGGCTGCTGCGCCTGGCGCAACGTCTCTATGAGCCGATCCTCAACCTGGCGATGCGCTGCCGCTGGCTGACCCTGCTGGGGGCCTTGGCGCTGGTGGCCGCCACAATGTTCCTGGCCGCGCACGTCGGCGGCGAGTTCCTCCCCAAGCTGGGCGAGGGGGCGATCGTCGGCACCACGGTGCGCGTGGCGGGGGTTTCCGTGGAAGAGGCCGTGGCGGTGAACGACCGCATCGAGAAGCTGCTGCTCGCGGAGTTCCCGGATGAGATCGCCAACATCTGGACGCGCCTGGGCAGCGCCGAAATCGCCACCGACCCGATGGGCATCGAGCTGTCGGACTTCTTCCTGGCGCTCAAGCCGCGCCAGCAGTGGAAGAAGGCCCGCACGCAGGCTGAGCTCGTCGAGGAGATGCGCAAGCTGTTCGTCAGAATCCCCGGCTTGCGGGTGGCGTTCAGCCAGCCGATCGAGATGCGCATGAACGAGCTGGTGGCGGGCATCCGGTCCGACATCGGCATCAAGATCTATGGCGACGACCTGGAGACTCTGCGCCAGCTCTCCGATCAAGTGCAGACGGTGCTGAGCGACATCAAGGGCAGGGGAGAGGTCACCGCGGAACAGCTCGTTGGCCAGCCGGTGCTGCAGGTGCGCGTTGACCCGCAGGCCACTGAGCGCTTAGGCGTGCCTGTCCGGAACGTGCTCAACGTCGTGGAAGCCGTCGGCACAAAGAAGGTCGGCGAAGTCCGCGAGGGTCAGCGGCGTTTCCCGCTGGTGGTGCGCCTGCCGGATCGTCAGCGCACCGACCCCGATGCGCTGGCCAACACGCTCATTCAAACGGCGACGGGCTCGGTGCTGCCGCTCAACCGGGTAGCGCAGGTCGTGGAAACCGAAGGCCCGGCGACGATCAACCGGGAATGGGGCAAGCGCCGCATCACCGTGCAATGCAACGTCCGCGGGCGCGACGTCGGCAGCTTCGTGGCGGAAGCCCGGAAGGAAATCGCCGCGCATGTGGTTCTGCCGGAAGGCTACAGCATCGAATGGGGCGGCCAGTTCGAGAACATGGAGCGCGCCAACGCCCGATTGCGCTTCGTGGTACCCTTGGCCTTGGGGCTGATCTTCGTTCTGCTCTATTTCAGCCTCGGCACGATGCGCGACGTGTTCATTGTGGCCACCGGCATTCCGCTGGGCGCAGTGGGTGGTGTGGTGGCATTATGGCTGCGGGGGATGCCCTTCACGGTGAGCGCGGGCGTCGGATTTGTCGCTCTGAGTGGCGTGGCGATCCTCAACGGGCTGGTCCTCGTGACGTTCATCAGGCAGAGGCTGGACGTCGGCGCCCCACTGGCCACCGCCGTGCGCGAAGGTTGTCTCGTGCGCTTGCGCCCGGTGCTGTTGACCGCGCTGGTGGCGGCGGTCGGCTTCATCCCCATGGCGGTCAACGTCGGCGTGGGCGGTGAAGTCCAGCGTCCGCTGGCCACGGTGGTCATCGGCGGCGTTCTAAGCAACACGCTGCTCACGCTGGTGGTCCTGCCCGTGCTCTACACCTTGTGGGGAAGGAAGAAGGAAGAACTGCCTGGATGACCCGAAAAGACTCGCCTCGCGCTTACTCGCCAGAGTATAAATGTTGACGCATGACCAATGACAATTCCATGCCGCAGACCGATGCCAAGCCCGTCCGCGTCTCTTACCTGTTCATGCTGGGGACGCTGGTCCTGCTGGGGTGTTTTCGCCTGGCGACGCCGCTGCTGGTGGCGTTTTTTGCTTATCTGGCGCTGACCAAGCTGCATTTCTTGAAGCGGGGCGGCAAACTGCTGGCCGTGGCGCTCTTTCTGATTCTGGTGTCGGGCATCGCTTATGGCTTGGGGCATTTCATCAACCAAACCGTCCGGGCGCTGCCGGAGATCGCCGACAAGGCCATTCCTTCGGTGATCCAGTGGGCCCGAGAATACCAGATTGAACTCCCTTTCACGGACTATGACAGCCTGAAGGATCTAGCCTTCGACACGGTGAAAAGCCAGGTGAACTACCTGGGCAGCGCCGCCCGCTTCGCCCGGGGTGCGACGACGCAGTTCATCTTCGTGCTGGTCGGTTGCGTGGTGGCGATCAGCCTCTTCCTCAATCCCCGGCTCGAACTCCACCGGGAGAAATACGCCGTGCATAACAATCTGTACTCGCTCTGCTGTGACCAGATTGCGAAACGATTCGAAGCGCTCTACCAGAGCTTCGCCACGGTGATCGGCGCGCAAATCGCCATCTCGGCTATCAATACCGTCTTCACCACCATCTTTGTGTTGGTGGTGGCACTGCCGTACGCGGTGGTGGTGATCGGGGTGACGTTTCTGTGCGGGCTCATCCCAGTGATCGGGAACCTGGTCAGCAACACGATTATCGTCGGCATCGGGTTTACGGTCTCACCGAAGATGGCGTTAGCGGCGCTGGTGTTCCTGGTGGTCATCCACAAGCTGGAGTATTTCCTCAACAGCAAGATCATCGGCCACCGCATCCGCAATCCGCTGTGGCTGACACTGCTGGCGCTGGTGCTGGGGGAGAAGCTGATGGGTTTGTCCGGGATGATCCTGGCGCCGGTCTTGTTGAACTACGTCCGGATGGAAGCGTCGCGCATCGAGGTGAAGCGCCCGCTTGACCCTCCGGCTGGTCCGGTCTAGAGTTAAGTCATTACAGGGGAGCCAACCAGTCGTCCCGCCTTGCGGGACGCGAAGGCTGAGAGTGCGGCGCGGGAGCGCGGCAGACCCGTTGAACCTGCTCCAGGTAATGCTGGCGAAGGGATCACCCCAGGTCTTCCCCCCAGTTTCCCGCGGCAGGAACGCGAGAGGATATATGCTGTTAGAGAAAGCCAGTTCCGAACCGCAGAGCGGGGAGCCTCTCCCCAACTCGACCCGGGTTTACGTGCCCGGAAAACTCCAACCGGACGTGCGCGTGCCGTTGCGCGAAATCAGCCTCAGCCCCACCAAGTCTTTCAACGGGCAGCTCGAAGCGAACCCGCCCGTGCGCGTCTATGACTGCTCCGGCCCGTGGGGCGACCCCGACTTCGCGGGCCGGGTGGAGCAAGGGCTGCCAGCGCTGCGGGGGAAGTGGATTGCGGCGCGGGGCGGCGTCGAACGCGTTACGCCGTCGTACAAGCCCGTGCCGGGACGCAGTGATGCGTCCGTCCCACGCGCGCTGCAGCGCCAGCCGCTCCGGGCGAAGGCGGGCAGGGCGGTCACGCAGTTGCATTACGCGCGCCAGGGCGTCATCACGCCGGAAATGGAGTTCATCGCCATCCGCGAGAACCTCGGCCGCGAGCAATCGCATTCCGCAGTCCGCAGTCCGCGCTCCGCACTTCCTCCTTTCATCACCCCCGAGTTTGTCCGGTCCGAAGTGGCCCGTGGCCGCGCTATCATTCCGGCCAACCTCAACCACCCGGAGAGCGAGCCGATGATCATCGGGCGCAACTTCCTGGTGAAGATCAACGCCAACATCGGCAACAGCGCTGTCACCTCCAGCATCGAGGAGGAGGTCGAGAAAATGCGCTGGGCCATCAAGTGGGGCGCCGACACCGTGATGGACCTGTCCACCGGCAAGAACATCCACGAGACGCGCGAATGGATCATCCGCAACTCGCCGGTGCCCATCGGCACGGTGCCGATGTATCAGGCGCTCGAGAAGGTGGACGGCAAAGCCGAGCACCTGACGTGGGAGGTGTATCGCGACACGCTCATCGAGCAGTGCGAGCAGGGGGTGGACTACTTCACGGTGCATGCGGGCGTGTTGCTCCGCTACATCCCGCTCACGGCTAACCGCGTGACCGGCATTGTCTCGCGGGGCGGCTCGATCATGGCCAAGTGGTGCCTGGCGCATCACCGGGAGAGTTTCCTCTACACGCACTTCCGCGAGATTTGCGAGATCATGCGCGCCTACGACGTGGCGTTCAGCCTCGGCGACGGCCTGCGCCCCGGCTCGATTGCCGACGCCAATGACGAAGCCCAATTTGCCGAGCTGCGCACCCAGGGCGAGCTAACGAAGATCGCCTGGGAGATGGATTGCCAGGTCATGAACGAAGGCCCCGGGCACATCCCTATGCACCTCATCAAGGAGAACATGGACAAGCAGCTCGAATGGTGCGACGAAGCGCCGTTCTACACGCTCGGTCCGCTTACGACTGACATCGCCCCCGGCTACGACCATATCACCAGCGCCATCGGCGCGGCGATGATCGGGTGGTATGGCTGCGCCATGCTTTGCTACGTGACGCCCAAGGAACACCTGGGCCTGCCCAACAAGAAGGACGTAAAAGACGGCGTCATAGCCTACAAGATTGCCGCCCATGCCGCCGACCTGGCCAAAGGCCATCCCTCGGCCCGGGAGCGCGACGACGCGCTGAGCAAGGCGCGCTTCGAGTTCCGCTGGGAAGACCAGTTCAACCTCGGGTTCGACCCCTTGACCGCGCGCGAGTTCCACGACGAAACCCTGCCGCAGGAGGGCTCCAAGCTCGCCCATTTCTGCTCAATGTGCGGCCCGCACTTCTGCGCGATGAAAATCACTGAGGATGTGCGGCAGTATGCCGCCGAGCAGGGCATGAGCGAACAGGACGCCCTTAAGAAGGGAATGGAGGAAAAGGCGCGCGAGTTTGTGGCGAAGGGCGCCGAGCTTTACACGCCGAGCGACGCATAGGGACCGTAGCAGCGGAGCGCCGACTTGCAGTCGGTTAGCAACTCCCGAAGCACGGGCGAGCTCCCGGTTTTCGGCTACGCAAAGCCGACTAAAAGTCGGCTTTACTACCCTTTGGCATATCTTGGCACAGCTCAGCATAGTTTGGCAGAAAGGCTTGTAATTATTGGTGCTTGCAGCCTTGACGCTTGCCACAGCTTGGCATACCTTGTCACACCATGAACGCCAATAATGGCATAGAACGTGGCAATACAACTTCCCGTAAAAGGAAGTTCGACCTCTTCCGGCCTGTCAGCGTCAAATCCGATGGCAGCCGCATCCAAAGCGCCAACTGGTGTGTCCGCTTTCAGCACAAGGGCAAACGCACCTGCCGCAGCCTGGGCACCGCCGACTACCGTCTGGCCACCCAGCGCGCCAAACAGTTGGTCGCCTCGGTCCGGCAGCACGGCTGGGCAGGAGCCGTCGCCTTGCCCACGAGTCAGGACAGCCTTTCCATTGCCGCGCTGCTGGAAGAGTATCATCACAGTGCAGTTTCGCGTGGGCTGCGGCCCAGGTCAATCGCCCATGCGCGCAAAGACCTCAGCCGGGTGGCCAGGGAAACGAGCGCGCGGCGAGTGGGCGATCTTACGCCCGCGGCGCTCCAGAACTGGATTCGCGACTGCGGACTCAAGCCCATTACCCTGCGCTCCATCCTGAAGAACGCGGGCTCGGTCTTCGCCAGGGTGTCGTTGCAGGCGATGGGAATGAGCGATCTGCAGAATCCCTTTGCGCGGCTGGTGCGCCCCAAGATGGACCGAGAGCCGTTCCAGGCTCCCCCACGCTCGTGGATCATGCAATTGATGCGGCGGGGCATGAAGGAATTGGGCGGCGACCCGCGTCTGGCCTTTGTGCTGGCCTTGGGAGCGGGGCTGCGGTGGGGTGAAATCATCTCGCTGACTTGGGAAGATGTCCAGCGGCAGAGCGTACGGGTTGCGGCGAGCAAAGCCAAGGGCCGTCGGGCGCGGATCATTCCGATTGGCCGCACGGTGCGTGAGGTGCTCAGCCCTGCACGAGGTCAAGGGCCTGTCATCCGCACTGACTCGAAAGAGGTTCATGCAACCTTGTGCGCTTGGCTGAGGGCTCAGGGCGTCAAAGACGTCAAGCCGATTCACTATCTGCGCAAGTGCTATGGATCGTTAGCCGTTGGGGATCACGGGATCTATGTGGCGTCCAAGCTGCTTGGCCATTCGAGCATCAGCCTGACCGCCAGCACGTATGCAGGCCAAGTGGATGAACTGCCGGCGGTGAAGTTTTAGCGCAGATCCGGTCTGTCAATTCTGATCTGCCTCAGCAAGTGGGGAACTAACAGGCTATTCCCCCAGCCTTGAACGCTGCCAAGTGGTAAGGAAGGGCTTTGGAAAAGCCTTATGCGTCGGTTCGATTCCGACCCTCGCCTCCATCTGTAAGCGTCTGTAAATACGTCGCTTACGAGGAGTGAGGGCTGAATCTTCAACGGTTTCTTCAACGATTTTCACTCCCGCCAATTATCCGGCAACGCATGGCGTTTGCACGCCAGTTGCTCGGATGCGAGAGCCAATCGGTC
>CAWGGD010000037.1:0-215992 GCA_963822005.1 uncultured Verrucomicrobiae bacterium
TTGGCTTTGTCATAAACGTCCTCCGCCGTCTTGCAGAGCCTGACGCCGCCCTGGAATCCGCTCTTGAAGTGCCTTTGCCCCGTCCGCCGGCATGAATCTGGGATTTGACGGCAAGGAGATCGGCGCCGTCGGCCAGAAGTTGTGCGGCAATGGTCTGGCCGCTTCAGGGGTATCGCAGACTTCCCACGGCGGCAGGGCAACCCCGTTTCGCCCAGCAAATGTCTGGCCTGGTATTCGTGGATGTTCATGCCGGTGGTAAGCGCCCAGGCGTCAGGCGACCTGGTGGCCGAGCCGGCTGAGCGCCGCGGTAACTCATCTAGGCCAAGCAACCCATTTAACGATTTAACCCTTCAACCCTTCAACGCTTTCCACCACACTATTTCCGCTCTTTGATGGGCACGTAATGGTTCACGCAGGCCGGTGTAGATCTGGCGCGGCCGATAGATGCGCGTGGGCGCTTCCATGACTTCCTTGTAGTTGGCGATCCAGCCCGGCATGCGGCCGATGGCGAACATCACCGTGAACATCTCCACCGGGATGCCGATCGCCCGCATGATGATGCCGCTGTAGAAGTCCACGTTCGGGTACAGCTTGCGCTCGACGAAGTAGGAATCGCGCAGCGCGGCCTCCTCGAGCTGCTTGGCGATGTCCAGCAGCGGGTCGCTGATGTGCAGCTTGGCCAGCACCTCGTCGCAGGCCTTCTTGATGATCTTGGCCCGCGGGTCGTAGTTCTTGTAGACCCGGTGGCCGAAGCCCATCAGCCGCTTGCCGCTGTTCTTGTCCTTGGCCGCCGCGATGAACCTCGAGCCGTCGTCGCCCGACTTGGTGGATCTGCCTCCAGCATCTCGATCACCGCCTGGTTGGCGCCGCCGTGCAGCGGGCCCCAAAGCGCGCAGACGCCCGCCGCCGCGCTGGCGAAGAGGTTCGCCTGGCTCGAGGCCACCATGCGCACCGTCGACGTCGAGCAGTTCTGCTCGTGGTCGGCGTGCAGCAGGAAGATCAGGTCCAGCGCTTTGACCACTTCCGGCTTCAGCTCGTAATCCTGGTAGGGCAGCGAGAACATCATGTGCAGGAAGTTCGCCGTGTACTTCAGGTCGGGCTTCGGATAGATGATCGGCAGGCCGCGCGACTTCCGGTAGGCAAAGGCCGCGATCGTCCGCACCTTGGACATCAGCCGCGCCGCCTGGAGGACAAAGTTGCCCCGCATCCGCTCGGTCAGCAGCCCGGGATGGAAGCAGCTCGAGGCGTTGATCATCGCCGAGAGAATCGCCATCGGATGGGCGTTCGGCGGGAAGCCCTCGAAGTGGTGCTTCATGGCCTCGTTCAGCATCTCGTTGGCCGTCAGCAGGTCCGAGAACCGCCGCAGCTCCGCGCTGGTGGGCAGCTTGCCCATGATCAGCAGGTGGGCCACCTCGATGAAGGTGGATTTCTCCGCCAGCTCCTCGATCGGGATGCCCGCGGTAGCGCAGAATGCCCTTCTCGCCGTCAATGAAGGTGATCTGGCTCTGGCACGAGCCGGTGTTGCCGTAGCCGTCGTCCAGCGTGATGTAGCCGGTTTCGTTGCGCAGCGCGGAGATGTCCACGGCGCGCTCGTTTTCCGTTCCTTCGACAATGGGGAGCTTGCAGCTCTTTCCGTCCAGTATCAGTTCGGCAGTCTTTTCCATAAACAACTTTCTCTAAAGGTTCAGAGCGGCAAAAATAATGCAAGCCCAATTCCAGGCAACCCCAAATAGCGCTTTCGTTCCATGTTTTTTGCTCCAACCCCGACGCATCGGTTTATTCGCCGGTCCGTCGCGCCGCCCCGCCGCCACGGGGATATCTGGTGAGTGCCACCACTGCCGACCTGCCGAAACGCCAGGGCTGGTCCCGTGCGGTCGAGCCTTCCTCCCTCTCCCCAGGGGAGAGGGTCGGGGTGAGGGGGAACAAAGCATTCGCCTGCCCCAGCCGCAACGAATCTGAACTGGTATTGCGTCCGCGATCCGTCGCCACCCACGTGCTGCTCTGGGCTTGAACTGCGCTGCCGGGACATGCAAGTTTCGCTGGCATGAAATCGCCTATCACCTCCCCGTGGCTCTGCCGGAGCCGACCCGGACATTTCACACCTGCGGGACCGGAGCGCCGGCATGGTGCCGGCTTACATGGGTCCGAACGGCCTAAGCCGGGCAACATGCCGGCGCTCCGGCCTGTCGGCAATCCGTGCGGCCGAAGCATTCGGGTTATTCCCGGCGTGGGTCACCGGAGCACCCGGGGGCGATCTTGACCTCACTGACCCGCCAACGTGCACAACCCGGCTGAAGCATTCCATGAGCATTGTCACCAGGAAGGGAGACCAGGGCACCACGATGTTGATGTATCATCGCCGGGTCCCCAAGTGCCACCCGCGCGTCGAAGCCTATGGCGCAGTGGACGAACTCAATGCCGCCATCGGCCTGGCTCGTGCCGGAGCTGCCGATGACTTCGTGCGGGAACAACTTGGCCGCGATCCAAGGCGACCTCCTCCTTGCTGATGGGCGAACTGGCTACCGCGGTCGAAGATTTGCCGCGCTACGTGCGGGAAGGTCACGGCCTGGTGACCGCGGCCATGACCACTCGGCTCGAAGGCTTGGTTGCCAAGATCGAGGCGGCCAAGGTTTCCCCCGCCGGCTGGGCCACGCCCGGCGCGAACCCGGTTTCGGCGGCGCTCGACCTGGCCCGCACCGTTTGCCGCCGGGCGGAGAGGCGCGCCTGCGCCCTGCAAGAGACTGCCCAGCTTCAAAACGCGGAGATAGTCGTTTACCTGAACCGGCTATCCGATCTGCTCTGGCTCCTGGCGAGGTGGGTGGAAGCCAAGCTGCCGTGAACTACCCGCCGGCCATCTGCCGGTATAACCACGCCTTGGCGTAAGCCCAATGGCGCTCGGCTGTGTGAAAACCGTCGTTTTGGGTACGTACCGTTGACAATCCCCCGCTGCATGGCCCGGGCACCCGTAAAACTACTTACGAAATGTCCGTATAAGTGCCGAACACCGTTTCCGGGAAAACCTTGACTCGCAACCCTAACTTTCCTTCTTAATAGGCGGCGTAAATTCGCGGAGATACGAAGTGGAGCGAGTTGAGGTGAGCTTGTTTCCTTCGTGGGGGTAGCGCCTCTCCGCGGGATCAGATGGGTTGGATGGTGTCCTATGAGAAGGATCGGTTTCGGAAGCAGGCTGGGTCGGTGGGTGCTGGGCTCAGAACGATGCTCCTTTGCGGTAGCAAGGGCCTCCAGTGTGTTGGGTCTTCGCCGCCCGCGAAAACTGTTTGCCGAAATGGGTTTGCCTCGCGGCACCTCCCCCGCCAGTTAGTCAGGACAATCAGAAGGGCAAGGGAAGCAATGATTTTCGAGCAACGGAATACGCGCGGTGTGTTGCGGGGCGTCGTGCGGCGCCTGACCACCGAGCGGGTCCTGGAGGAAGACCTTATCCAGGAGGCGATCATTGATCTGTGGCTGCGCGAGAAGGAATGCCCCGGACAAACACCTAGCTGGGGACATCCAGAGCTGCCGGCTGTACTTGCAGAATTGCTGCGCCAAGGCTGCAGCGTGGATGGCGGCAAACGCCGTCCACATCAACGGATTGCCAGTCGAGATGGAGGTGCAGGAAGACCTCGAAACAAGCGTGGATAACACACTCCTGTCCCTGGTCTGCGCCCGCGACCTCGTCGCCGAACTCGGCAAGTGGCTCACGCCGGTGGAGAAACAAATCCTCAGCCTCAGGGGGTTGACGGGCTGAGCCTGCGGGAAACTGCGATCCGCGGCTTGGCCTTTCTCACACCACCGTGAACAAATACCGGCGCAACATCGCCAGCCTCGCGAGCCGCCTGGGTCTTGGATGAATCATTCGCCGCAAGACTGAAGCGACCTTCGGTTCTCGGCGAGGCCTCAGCACCCCTTTCCCGGCAAGCCCGCTCCAACGGAAACGGGGCGCATTGATCCGGGTTCCAGCCCGCACCTCACGGGCCAGCTCCACTGGGCGCATCCGCGAGTCCCTGGTAAGGTTGGTCGGGGCGCCTTGCCGAGGCGTCCCCCACTCGCGAATGCGCCCAGGCCGAGACCGCTCTCCCTGGTAACGACCCCGCCCCCACTCAGCGCATCCAGGATACCTCCGTATTATCCTCCGAGGACCCTAGTATAACCTCCGTAAGCGATACGGAGGTATTACGGACGTATAACGGAGGGACGACGGAGTACTACGGGAGTACTACATAGGTACTAACCATGTAGTCCGGGCTGCGGGTGGGGGATCCCTCTGATTGCTGGGAGAAGTGCTAAATGGCTATGGAGACGACAGATTCCTGTGGAGCGGGCGAGAGCGGAGGCGGGTTCCGTTCGTCGGCGGAGAAAAGGGGCTAGGCGGGAGGCCTGGCCTGCGGTGCGGGGATGATGGCGCTGGTCTGTTTGGGGAGGTCGTGTTTGAATCATCCCCCCACCGGCCCGATAGCGGATGAAAGCCTGAAACGTTCCTTGACGGGCTGAGTCTGCGGGAAATTGCGGTCCGGCTTGGCCTTTCTCACACCACCGTGAACAAATACCGGCGCAACATCGCCGGCCTCGCGAGCCGCTTGGGCCTGGAGGAATCATTCGCCGCAAGACCGAAGCGAGCTGCGCTCTCGGCGAAGCCCAACACCTCTTTCCCGCAGCCCCACTCCAACGGAAACGGGGCGGATTGATTCTCGTTCCAGCCCGAACCTCACGGGCGGACTCCAGCGAGCGTCGCAAAAGGAGCTGCTTTCGTGTTTCCATTTCCCTTGCGCATATACTTATACCCTTACGGGCGAGTTGGAAACAACGCAGCCGGGAAATAACGAACAACATAAAAAGGCATACACTATTATGAATTCATTGAGAAGAATCAGATCAGGTTCACGCGTCCATCGAACAATCACCATGCTGCTTGGCATCGTGGCGGCCATCGGAATCGGCTTGGCAGGGCCGCCGGCGCTTTCCGCCGATTGGCCTTGCTGGCGTAACAGTGCCTCAAATTCGGGACAGTCTGGCGAGTCCATTCTCCTGCCTCTGGTCCCCAAATGGCACTCCAGCGCGCCCTCTGTCGAGGAAAACGGCGCCGTGGTTGCCGGAGGAATTGCGTATATGCAGACAGAAGACGGGTATTTGTATGCCTTTAATGTAACCAATGGGTTTGTCGTGGCAGGGTTCCCAGTGCGGCTATATTCCACCTCCTCCTGTTATGGTATCGGTCGTTGATTTGGCGAATGGTCAGATCTACGCGCTGGGTGGAGACGATTCGACCAGTCTTTTTGCCGTAAGATTGGATGGAAGCATCGCTTGGACGAAGACGGTCGGTGCTCTTGGAACGCATTACACGGAAGGCCCGCTAATTGATGCCGGGTTTCTCTACATCAGGGCCGGCGGAAATGTACAAAAATGGAATGCTGCGGGCGTCTTGCAGTGGTCAACACCAGCAGGTGGCGGCTACGTGAACCCTCAGCCCTCGATCATGGGCGATTACGTGTACATCAATAGTGAAGCTGGCCGGATCCGCAAATATAGCAAGAATACTGGCGCCGAAGTAGTAGGTTCCGGTTTTCCGATTGCCACAGCTTCTAGTGGGGCGTGGTTAGTGGCAGTGGATGGCAAGATTTACCATAAGGCTGACGTGCTGTATGCCTATAATGCTGCAGATGGCAGTCTCGCTTGGTCTGCACCCTGCGGTGGCTTCGACAGCTCCATCGACCTGCGGATTAATGCTCCCGCCGTTTCTGGCAATGCGATCTATGTGTACGGCTATGACGACACCAAGATCTACGCATTTGACAAGAATACCGGTGCTACCCTGCCTGGCTTTCCGTCTGTCTCGTTGAACGGCACTGGGGGTGGTTTAACCTTGCGCAGTTGGAATTCGCCAGCGGTAGCGGGGGACAAGGTGTTCATCGGAGCGGGGACCAGTCAGAAGCTGAAGGTACTGGAGTGCCGGCACTGCCCAGGCAGGGCAGGTGTTGGAAGAGCACCTCTGCTTCTCCACTGACACGCAAGGCTTTGACCTGTGTTCGCCCGTCGTTTCCGGCGGATGGGTATTCGCGATGCTGGATGGCGGCGGTCTTTACGCCTTCTATGGCGGGCAGGGGAATCCCCCGACGGGGGCGCTGACCATCAATGACGGGGCGGGCTGCACCGTATCGCGCGATGTCGTCTTGACCCTGGACAACAACAGTAACCCGGCCGTCACGCAGATGAGGATTTCGGAGGACCCGCTCTTTTCCAGCGCAGTGTGGCAAGCCTACGCGCGGGTTTCAAACTGGACCCTCTCAGCCGGGTTCAGCACCAAGAACGTCTATGCCCAACTCAGAGACACGAACGGCCTGCAGTCGGTCGTGTTCACGGCTCAAATCGACTATTTGGCAACTTGCAGCACCAACCTCAGCCCAAATCTATTTAAGCACAACAGCCTCGGCCAGTCGAATATCGTTGTGGTCGGGCAAGAGTTCACGTACCAGATCACTTTCGACAATTACTCCAACAGCGTGGCTGCGGTTAGCGTAAGCTTGGTGGATCAGATACCGGCCGGGTTGGACTTGGTGTCGATCACCACCAATGGCGTGGTCAGCACCAGCTACGACATCAGCAATCGCACCATTGTATTGAATTTCGGAACCTGGCCGGCGCTCACGGCCGGACCAACGAATTATCTGACGGTCAAAGTCAATGCCTCTGCCACTGGGTTGATTGTGAACGAGGCGAGGCTGGTGTGCAGAAACCTGCCGCCCGCGGTTGCACAGGACCAGGGAGTGGTGGTGGCGTCGAGCAACCGCCCGCCGGTAGTGGTCTGCAAGTCCAGCATTACAGCGAACACTGATGCCGGGCTGTGCTCGGCCATGGTGGCAGCTACTAACCTCGATAACGGGTCATACTCTCCCCAGGGTGGGCCGCTGACGTTCACGCTGACGCCGCCGCCGCCATACCCTGTGGGCACGAATATTGTCACCTTTACGGCCACGGATGCCCAGGGTCTCAGCTCAAGCGTCTCAAATGTGCTCATCATAGTGGTGGACACCCAACCGCCCGTGCTCGTCTGTGCCAGCAATAAGGTCGTGGAGTGTGGCACGGCTTGGGATTTCGATCCGCCGTTCGCCTTTGATAACTGCACGGCTACCAACGTGGCCATTGTTCCGATCACCGTAGTCACCAATCCCGGCTGCGGCGGCACCTTCACCGCCACCATGACCTGGATGGCCATTGATACCTTCACCAACACAGCTACGTGCAGCCAGACGGTGACGGTGGTGGACACCATACCGCCCACCATCGTGTGCCCGGCCCCCATCACGGTTGAATTCCAGGATGAGAACGGGGCGGTGGTGCACTTTACGGTCACGGCCAGCGACTCGTGTTCTCCGGTAAGTCTGGTGGTCTCACCGCCTTCCGGCAGCGTGTTCCCGTTTGGGACTACGCCGGTGCAGGCCATTGCGATGGATGCCTGCTACCAACAGCGCGAGTTGCAGCTTCACGGTGACAGTGCTGGGGGCGCAGGGGGTCAAATCCAACGTGCTGGTGGAGTTGATCGTGTTGCGCGACCAGGCCACGATCCAGCAGAGCGGCAGCGACACGGAGTGGTGGAACTGCGCCATCCAGAACATGATCCTGTCGCTGCAAACCAACCGGTGGCTGGACCAGAGGCACATGGTGTGCGGCAAACCGGGGGCGAGGTGTTTGACCAGGAGAAGAACGTGGTCATCTGCCTGACCAACCTGATTGACTGGGGCGGCAGCGGCATCCCGGGTCCGACGCTGCAGAACCTGGTGGACCGGCTGGTGCGGGCGGATCGTCTGCTGGCCGTGGTGTCCATCCAGGAAGCGGTGCTGGCGGGGGTCAGTCCGGTGATCATCTCCAACGCCCTGGTGTATGTGGCCCGAGGAGACGAGGCGGCCATTGGCGGCCAGGCGGGCGGTCCGGATCCGCCAGTGCGATCACGTGGTACAAGAAGGCGTGGGCGTTGACGTGCCGGGTGTGTCCGCCGGTGGTGACGACGCTGGCCGGGGGCAAGGTGCAGATTCAGTTCTACGGGGTGCCTGGGCAGAAGTATCTGGTGCAGGGCTCGACGGACATGGTCACCTGGGTGACGCTGAACCCGACGACTCCGATCGTCATGGGCACCAGCGGCTGCGCGACGTATCTGGATAAGAACGCCGCCAGGTATTCCCGCCAGTTCTACCGGATTCTGCCGACGCCGTAAGGTTTGGAATTGAAGACCGTGCAGAAGCCGGGGCGCCTCAAGCGCCCCGGCTTTCTTGTTGTCACCGGTCCCGCCGGGCCGCTCTTTTGGGGCGCAGCCGTCTCGCCTCGCGGGCGCAGAGCGCCGCCCTCTGTACTGCTATCTGTGAGAATTTGCGCCGCTGGCGCAAACTCCCTCCGCCCTATGTAACCTTGTAACCCATGCAACTTATTTAACTCTTTGGTTGCGGCTCTGCCACGCTGGGATGGCTGCCGCTTGCAGCCAATGGCCCGCAGTAGAGCCATCATTGGATGTTGGGCGTTCGATGTTGGATGTCGGATGTTCCCTGGATTCATGGGGAAACGCGGTCGCTGGGTAGGTTCGGAAACCCCAGCCTGCCGCCGTTTCCCCAAGCGGAACAACCCCTTCCCGCGAGTGTGCCCTCAAGCAAGGCTGCCGGCTTAAATGGTCTTCCGGGCCAGGCTCCAAGAGCCGATTGAAGCGGGCGACGGGTTCGAGTTCGAGCACCACAGCCGGGGCGGGTGGGGGGATTTCCGGACCGGCCACAAGACCTACAATCTGTGGAATATGATAGGCCTTGGGGCCGATTTGTCAGTAGCTGCGAAGGGGATGACCCGGGCTGGACTGGCACGGAGACGGCGCCAGCACATGGCTTGCACATGGCTCCCACCCCACTGGGAGGGCCTGAAGCCCTGAAAAACGAGAAGACGGGTTGGTGGAGCATTGGGGGTGCCAAGGTATGTGGGAAGAAAGTGACACTATTCTCGTCAAACCCTTGACAAAAAAGCAGGGTTCCGGGCGGTGAGGTGGACCCAGGGCCGCCATTGGGGATGGGGCGAGGGTGGCTTTGCGGGCTGAGGAGGAGCGGGGATGATTGGCGTTTCCAGATTCGTGTTTCCATTTCCCTCGCGCAAATACTTATAAATTAAGACAGGGGTGTTGGAAGGAACGCCCCAAGGAAATCATGAGAACTATGGTAGGCAAAACCCGCTTTTCCGGGACTTGGCCCGGAAAACGAGCCTTGTATCTGACCAAGGCGGCACAGATTCAGGCGGTTGAGCAAATCAAGGCACATCGGTGCAACAGTGTCCTAAACTCCTCTCCCGGGGAGCCTCAATGCAACTTCCGATTGGTCATGTGGCTATCTGGTCTTCTCCTTCTTCTTCCGGGCTGCCAGGAGAGCGTGGACAGAGGAGACATTTCTCCTCCCGCCACTGCAGCTGCTTCACCTTCACCGTCGCCTGCGACTTCAGCCGCTCCAGCAGGCATCTCGGCGGAAGAAGACGCTCGCATACCGCCCGGGCCCCCGGGCACGGTGAATGTGACCCAAAACGGTCGCCGCCATGTGGTGGAATGGCGAGGTACAGGAGACGACACCATCACGGGATACCAAGTCTATTCAAGATCCACGAACCGGGAGGTATGGAATACGATCGGGTTCGTCAAGTTGCGAGCCGACGATACCCGCAACCGGGGAACCTACCGGTTCGAGAAAGATGTCGAGCCAGGCTGTGAATACGCAGTCGCAGCCGTCGGGCTCGCTGGCAAGCCGGGACCCAAAAACGTTGACATAAAATAAACAATACGATTCGCTGCTCTGGCGGTTCGTGATCTGCGAGCGCAAACTCACTGGACGGCGAGGAGGTAAATCATCATGCGAAAACGAACCATCACCCTACAGTCTATCGTGTCTCTTTGTATTCTTCTTCTTCTTCTGTTTGCTTCGCCACCTGCCCGAGGACAGCAACGCATACCCACACTCGTGGAGCCGGCAGCCAAAAAGGTAAGCACTTTCGCCACGCCTGCCCAGGTGGGCCCCGCCCTCGGGTTGAGTGCCAGCAACGTGATCTCCATCTCGTTTGGATCAAGCTCGCTCGATGGCATCGACGTGTTCAACACGCCGGCGACGTCGTTTCCCACCGAAGGAGGCAGTTACCTCGTCATGAGTTCCGGCGCCACGTCATCCGCCCTCACCCCGAACACCACAACTAATCTGTCCACGGGTCCTGGGTGGGTTGAACACCTCCGCTGGCGAGGATTTAGTGCAGATCGTGCTCCAGTTGCAGCCGCCAACGGGCGCCACTTGTCTGTCCTTCGATTTCGCGTTCTATTCCGAGGAGTTTCCCGAATGGGTTGGGAGCCGTAACCGACGCCTTCATCGCGGAGATTGGGCAGAGTACATTCCAGATCGTCAGCAACCAGGTCATCGCGCCGAACAACTTTGCCTTCGACACGTCCAACCATGTGATATCCGTGAACACCGTCTTCGGCGTCACGTCTAACGCGGCGAGCGGCACGACGTACGACGGAGGCACGCCGTTGCTCACGGCGACCACTCCTCTGGAAAACCCCGGGCAACCGGTCACAATCACTCTCTCGATCATGGATTTGGGTGACTCCATTTATGACTCGAC
The DNA here is from genome assembly GCA_963822005.1 of uncultured Verrucomicrobiae bacterium. GTDB lineage: Bacteria > Verrucomicrobiota > Verrucomicrobiia > Limisphaerales > UBA8199 > PALSA-1440. The sequence goes on from CAWGGD010000037.1 coordinate 10,621, forward strand.
GGTGTTCATCGACAAATTCCGCTGGGGATACGGAGCCAATTGCACACCAGGCGCGACTGCCGACCGGGACGGGGATGGTCTGCTGGACGACTGGGAAATAAACGGCATTGACTTCAACAATGACGGAATCGTCGATCTTGACCTGCCGGCCATGGGTGCGGACCCCGATCACAAGGACATCTTCATCGAGATTGACTACATGGTGCTGGCGGGCCTTGGCGGACATACGCACCGGCCGAAGCTTGACGCGCTTCAGATCGTCATCGACGCGTTTAACAACGCTCCCGTAACGAACCACGACGGCACCACAGGAATTCACATCCACATCGATGCGGGCGCTGACACGATCATGAATCCCGTAACCGGCGCGTTATGGGGCAGCCGGAGCCGCTCGGATCAACTCGCCCACGTGAACGATCTGGGCACCATGTCCGGCAGTGACTACAATTGGTCTGCGTTCGACGGATCAAGGGTGTCGGCGTTCCGGGGAGCTTTTCAATCCAGCGAGCTGACGTGTTCCATTACTGCATCTTTGGCCATCATGGTCCCTATACCTTCAACACCGCTTGTCCGACTGGTTGCCCAAACAGTGGCATTGCCCGCGGAATTCCATCGAGCGACTTGCTGGTTACTCTGGGCGGCTGGACCGGCGATGTCGGTAGCGTCAACGAACAAGCAGGGACCCTCATGCACGAACTCGGGCATAACCTCGGCCTTAAGCACGGTGGCGATAACCCGGGAACCGCAAGCCTAACTACCTCAGCATCATGAACTATGCCTTTCAGATGCGCGGCCTGAGAATCGGGGGAGCCGACGGCAATTTCGACTACTCCCGCTTCTTGCTGCCTGCGCTGAACGAATCCGCGCTAAACGAAAAGACTGGCATCATGGGCGTGGCCGCAGCGGCAGGCTATGGCACCCGCTTTTTCGACAGCAGTGCCACCGACCGCATCGTCAATGACATCAACGGTCCTATTGACTGGAATGGCAACGGTGTCAGCACCAACAATCCTGTCGCCGTCAACATCAACAATGAGGGTGGACTCACTGTGCTCAACAACAGCGACAACTGGGCGGAAATTGTGTTCAATGGAGGCGCAGTCGGCCATCTCGGCGAGGCCATCATTCTGCCCAGCGCGACCATCGCGGAGTGCATCACCGAAGCGCAGGATCTCGGGATTCCCACGGAGTTCAAGGTCAAGATCAGCGGCCCCGGCGACGTGTCGCTTCCGACCTGCCAGACCCAGACCCTCACCTACACGGTCATGAACTTGGGCACGACGAATGACACCTACGTTTTAACAGCGGCCAAAATCCAAAGCTGGGCGGACACTTCCGGCATCCCGTCCCTCCTCCCGTTGGCCAGCGGTCAGTCGGCGATCATCACGATTCCGGTGACCCTCCCGGCGAACACGCCCGTCGGCACGGTGGACGAGCTTGCCATTTCGGCCACCGGCACAGCCAACCCATTAATGCGTGACGTGGCGGAAACTAAGATAAGGACCGCCACTGACCCGCCGCCGGTCATCACCTGCCCAAGCAATATCGTCGTTGGCACCGATCCGAGCCAGTGCTCGGCGGTGGTGAATTACACGGTCAACGCGACCGACAACTGTCCCGGGATGACAATCGTGTGCAATCCTCCATCAGGATCGGTTTTCCCGAAAGGCACTACCGTCGTAACCTGTACTGCCACTGATTCGGCTGGGAACACCGCCTCCTGCGCCTTTACTGTGACAGTGGTGGATACCACGCCGCCAGTGCTGACCTGCGCGAGCAACAAGGTCGTGGAGTGCGGCAGCGCATGGGATTTCGATCCTCCGTTCGCCTTTGATAACTGCAGCGCGACCAACGTTATTGTCAGCCTGGTTTCCACGGTCACCAATCCCGGCTGCGGCGGCACCTTCACCGCCACCCGGACTTGGGCGGCCGTTGATGGCGTCACCAACACGGCCACGTGTAGCCAGACGGTGGTGGTGGCGGACACGACGCCGCCCACCATCGTGTGTCCGGCGCCCATCACGGTCGAATTCCAGGATGAGAATGGGGCCGTGGTGCCGTTTGTGGTCTCGGCCGGCGACACGTGTTCACTGGTGAGCGTGCGGGTCACGCCGCCCTGTGGCAGCCTCTTCCCGATCGGCACCACCCCAGTGCAGGCCACAGCCATGGACGCCTGCAGCAACAGCGCCTCCTGCAGCTTCACCGTGACCGTGCTGGGGGCGCAGGGTGTCAAGTCCAAAGTGCTGGTGGAGTTGATCGTGCTGCGCGACCAAGCCACGATCCAGCAGAGCGGCAGCGACACGGAGTGGTGGAACTGCACCATCCAGAACATGATCTGCTCGCTGCAAACCAACCGGTGGCTGGACCAGAGGCACGTGGTGTGCGGCAAACCGGGGGCGGAGGTGTTTGACCAGGAGAAGAATGTGGTCGTCTGCCTGACCAACCTGATTGACTGGGGCGGCAGCGGCATTCCGGGGCCGACGCTGCAGAACCTGGTGGACCGGCTGGTGCGGGCGGATCGTCTGCTGGCCATCGTGTCCATCCAGGAAGCGGTGCTGGCGGGAGTCAGTCCGGTGATCATCTCCAACGCGCTGGTGTATGTGGCCCGGGGCGACGAGGCGGCCATTGGGGGTCAGGCCAGCGGGCCGGATCCGGCCAGTGCGATCGCGTGGTATAAGAAGGCGTGGGCGTTGACGTGCCGGGTGTGTCCGCCGGTGGTGACGCCGCAGCCGGGGGGCAAGATGCAGATCCTGTTCTACGGGGTGCCTGGGCAGAAGTATCTGGTGCAGGGCTCGACGGACATGGTGACCTGGGTGACCCTGAATCCGACGGCCCCGATCGTCATGGGGACCAGCGGCTGCGCGACGTATCTGGATAAGAACGCCGCCAGATATTCCCGCCAGTTCTACCGGATTCTGCCGACGCCGTAAGGTTTGGAATTGAAGAGCCGTGCCGAAGCCGGGGCGCCGCAAGCGCCCCGGCTTTCTTGTCAGCTATTTCCCCAGCGCCAGCAACGCACCCTGGCCGGCCGTGAGCCACAGGCCGTTCTTCTGGTCAAAGCCGGACAACGAACCATCCACCGCCGACACGACCTGGATGGACTCGCACGGCTGCGTCGTGGTGAGCGTGAACCTCGCTGACCGTTCCAGGCTCAGGTTGACGATCATGACATAGGCATCCCCGTCGCTATGCTTGAACTCCCCGACCATGACCGGCGTCGGGCAGGCGACGGCTGCGACAAGGTTGCCGGGTAACAGCGGCAGCTTGTCCACCGGCGCCGGCGCGCTGAAGAACACGCCGGTCGAGATCGTCTTTCGCGTCGTGCCGGTCCCCGTCCTCACGGCGATCACCTCGTCCAGCGGCAGGGACACGATGATGTGGACCTCATTCAGCAACGAGATTTACTGGGGCGAATAGAAGTCGGCCATCGGCGCCAGAAGCTGGTCTGCCCTCGTGCCCAACGTCATAGCCACTGGCAGCACGGCGTCCGAGGCGGACATCCCGGACGGGCCAAGACGTTACTACCGGGTAACCTTGCTTCTGTAGCCCTGCGTTACGGCGGTCGCCGATGGTTTGGCGAGAACAAGCGCGTTCTTCCTGTTCCATTATGGCCACAGAAACACTTATACCAGGAAACGGGGCGTTTTAGGAAATTGCGAACCCAGTCGCCCCAAGGAAGTGTATATGAATATGAAAAGCCTGATTGTAAAGTCCGTCCATGACCGGAGCCACCTGGCCCCGCTCATCGGTTTGCTGTTCGTCTGCTGGCTGGCACAGCCGGCGGTCGCCCAATTCGAATTTCCTCAAGGCTGTAGTAAGGGTAATGGCGGGTTGGGCAATACCAGCGCGGGCGGCATCAACTTCAACCAGGCCCAAGCCCGAGCTCACGTCGGCGACACGGTCCAGGTGTCCCCAAGTTTGGGCATGGTCAATGGTGCGTGCCGGGCGACTAACGTCACCGGCAGCATCTGGATCGCTACCGGCCTGATGACCAACTTCATGGTCAATCAGACCCTCGATCCAAGTGGATTGGTGACATCGGAATACACACTTCTCATCACACCGGAGCTGGTGGGTGCGGGTGTCAGCAGTCCGATGGGGAGCATCCCAGGCGTGCCGAAGATGGTGCGCGTGGTGGAGAATGGCAATGGGACGGTGCTGACCGGCGGGATGCCGGAGACGTTTATGGACTTCCACTCGGCGAGCATCTCCATTGTGACGCCCTGCATTCAGGTGGTCCAACAGTGCGCTTATCCACCCGGCACGAACTGTTTTCCGGCGGGCGCTCCGATTAGTTTCACCGGCTATGTGACCAACCGCGGAGACATCGCACTGACCGGGGTGAATCTCAAGGGCAGCCGGACCCCTTCGTTGCTGGACACGAATGGGCTTCCGCTGCCTCAGGAATTGTTTCTGTTTATACCCGGCAGCTATGGTGGAGCCTGCGAGGCTATGGGGCCGGGGCAGGCAGTGCATTTCCAAGGAAGCTTTACGCCGACGCCCGCGGAAGTATCCGCCGGGATCGCCACCAATACCATTACGGCGTGGGCAAGAGACGTGACCTGTTGTCTGCAGGGCATTTGCGGCCCGCGCGCTTCGGTGACGAACCAGGTGACCGTGGCGTGTGCGATCTGTGCGAACCAGCCGCCGGTGATTGCCTGTGCCAGCAATAAGGTGGTCGAGTGCGGCGCCGCCTGGGATTTCGATCCGCCGTCCGCCTCTGGCGGCAGCAACATGGTTGTCAGCATCGTCTCTACGGTCACGAATGCCAACTGCGGCGGCAGCTTCACCGCTACGCGGACCTGGCAGGCCGTGGGTATCGCCAGCAACACGGCCACGTGCAGCCAAACGGTGGCGGTGGTGGACACGACGCCGCCGACGGTCGGGTGTCCAGCTCCCATCACCGTTGAATTCCAGGATGAGAATGGGGCCGTCGTGCCCTGCGTGGTGACGGCCAGCGATACCTGTTCGCCGGTGAGCCTGACGGTCACGCCACCCTGCGGCAGCCTGTTCCCGATCGGTACCACCACGGTCCAGGCCACCGCCATGGATGCCTGCAGTAACACCGCCTCCTGCACCTTCCCGATAAAGGTGCTGGGCGCACAGGGAGTGAAGTCCAACGTGCTGGTGGAGCTGATTGTTCTGCGCGACCAGGCCACCACGCAGCAGAACGGCAACGACATGGAGTGGTGGAACTGCGCCATCCAGAACCTGATCGGCTCGCTGCAAACCAACCGGTGGCTGGACCAGACGCATGTGGTGTGCGGCAGGCCGGGAGGCGAAGTGTTTGACCTGGAGCGGAGCGTGGTCATCTGCCTGACCAACCTGATTGACTGGGGCGGCAGTGGCATTCCGGGTCCGACGCTGCAGAACCTGGTGGACCGGCTGGTGCGGGCGGATCGTCTGCTGGCCGTGGTGTCTATTCAGGAGGCGGTGCTGGCGGGAGTCAGTCCCGTAATCATCTCCAACGCCCTGGTGTATGTGGCCCGAGGGGACGAGGCGGCGCTGGGCGGGCAGGCTTGCGGCCCGGACCCGGCCAGAGCGATCTGGTGGTACAAGGAGGCGTGGGCGTTGACGTGCCGGGTGTTTCCGCCGGTGGTGACGCCGGTGGTGAAGGCAAGGTCCAGATCCAGTTCAACGGGGTGCCCGGGCAGAAGTACCTGGTGCAGGCCTCGACGGAGCTGGAGAGTGGGTGACGCTGAACCCGACGACCCCGATCGTCATGGGGACCAGCGGCATGGCGACGTACCTGGATAAGAACGCCTCCCAATATCCTGACCGGTTCTACCGGATGGTGCCAACGCCGTAAGGCGTGGAATTGAAGAGCAGTGCGACCGCCGGGGCGCCGCAAGCGCCCCGGCTTTTTTCAATGACAGAAAAGAAGTCAGCAGAGGGCTCGCATTTCCCCAGCGCCAGCAGCACGCCCTGGCCGGCGGTCAGCCACAGGCCGTTCTTCTGGTCGAAGGCGGACAGGGAGCCGTCCACCGCCGACACGACCTGGATGGACTCGCGCGGTTGCGTCGTGGTGAGGGTGAACTTCGCGGACCGTTCCAGGCTCAGGTTCACGATCATGACGTAGGCATCGCCGTTGGTATGCCTGAATTCGCCCGACCATGACCGGCGTCGGGCAGGACACCGCCTCGACCAGTTTGCCGGGCAGCAGCGGCAGATCATCCACCGGCGCCGGCGCGCTGAAGAAGACGCCGGTCGAAGTCAGCCGGCTCATGACGGGCGCGAGCGCGGCCACCTGGGAGTTGACGTCTCGCAGGTAAACCCAGGTGAGCGTTTTCCCGCCCGCCGGCATCGATGGGCGTGTACTTGTAACCCGGCCCGTAGTAGTTGTACCAGGTGACACCGCGATACCCGGCGGCCAGGGTGGTGTAGGCCTGGAATTGCAGGTTGGCGGGCGAGGGGATGGGCGTGGCGGGGCGGATTTGGTTGGCGCTGACAATGTTCAGGCAGGGAAGCTCGATGCTTCCAGCGCCACGCGCCGGACTTCAAGGAGGTTGCGATAATAGCTCGCCGCCTTGTTCGTGTTCCTGAGGTCATCGGAGAACTGCACCATGTAATTGTCGTAGCTGATCACCTGCGGCTTCACCTCCGCGACGAAGCGTTCCAGGTATTCGGTGTAGTTGGAGGTGCCGAGCTGGGACATGTTGGGCGCTCCCAGCGTCGCGTAATTGGGGAACAGGTTGATGTAGGCCAGCTTGCCCGGGGCGTGCTGCTTCACCGCCGCCACCGCCTTGGCCAACGCCGGGAAATCCGCCACGCCCGGCTCGTCCATGATGAAGTAACCCTTGATCGCGGGGCTCTTGCCGGAGGCCCGGATGATCTGTTTGATCCGGCGCTCGATCTCCTCGCCAGTAAGCTTCTTCCACTCACGCCGGTAGCTGGGGGACGTGTCGGCGTCATCCACCGGCAGCAGGATGGCGCCCAGCCCGAGCTTTTCACAGAGGCGAAGGTCGCGCCGGAAGACGAAGCCCGCCATGTTGAAGTTGCACTCGGCAATGCTCTCGAGACCGCTCGGCCGGTCCTCGATAAACGGCTTCGTCCAGCCGTGATACGGGCTCCAGGGGAGAATCGGGAAGAACTCCGGCTGAGTGATGTCGCTAAAGGCCAGCTTGCTTCCCGTCTCAGCGCAGGCGCACGTGGCCAGGACCAGGCTCAACCCGTACCAGAACCGGCAGGTTTGCCGGAGCATAGCGGAGATTCGTTTCATAATTTGAGGATGCGATCCGATGTTCAGGACTGCAGTCTCGTCGCGACCGTCAACCAAGGTCAAGCTCGCGAGTGCGCCCGTTCGAGCACCCCAGGCAGGCGACACGTCCCCACCATCGTAGCGCAGATTTGTAATCTGCTGTATCGCGGATTTGCTATCCGCCAGGCCAGGCAAGCTCAAAGCAGGGCGGTGCTGGGGACACGCTGCCGAATACAATTAGGCGAAACAGCAGATTACAAATCTGCGCTACTCAGGGCGCTCGTGGCCGCCAGTTCGGTAGCAGTGCCGGATGCGCCCCCCGGCGCGCCGCGCTCAATTCAGTGCTTTGCATGGGCGGGGATTTGTTCTACAAGGACTGCAATGCTCGGCAGTAAATCGCTTTATCTCCTCCCGGGGCCGGCGCTCGCTCTCAGTCTCCTGCTGGTTTCTGAGGGCGCCAGCCCCGGCGCGATGGATGCCGCCTTTCCGCCGGCGCTCCGGTCGCAGATTGATTCGGCCATTGCCAAGGTCAAACCGGCCCTGGTGCGGATTCGCGTGGTGTCCACCGACTACAGCGAGGGGCGCGAGGTCAAAATGCAGGCGGTCGGCAGCGGGGCGATCATCACCCGGGACGGCTACCTCATCACCAACCACCACGTCGCCGGCCACGCCGCCCGTATTTTCTGCACCATGTGGAACCGGGAGGAAATCGAGGCCGAACTGGTCGGCACCGACCCGCTCACCGACATCGCGATCCTGAAACTCAAACCGGAACGCCCGACCGAGTTCAAGCCCGCCGAGTTCGGGGATTCCGCGAAGATCCAGGTGGGCGAATATGTGCTGGCCATGGGCAGCCCGATGGCGCTTTCCCAATCGGTCACGCTCGGCATCATCAGCAACACCGAGATGACCATGCCCAGGTTCTGGGGTTCGTCCCGCCGGTTCCAACTGGACGGCGAGGACGTCGGTTCGCTGGTGCGTTGGATCGGCCACGATGCGGCGATCTACGGCGGGAATTCCGGCGGCCCGCTGGTGAACCTGCGCGGCAAGATCATCGGCATCAACGAAATCAGCTACGGCCTTGGGGGCGCCATCCCCGGCAACCTGGCCCGGAGTGTCGCCGACCAGATCATCGCCCGGGGCCGCGTCCAGCGAAGCCGGTTCGGCCTGGATGTCCAGCCGCTCTTCAAGCGTTCCGGGGACAAGCGCGGGGTGCTGATCAGCGGCGTGCTCGAGAATTCCCCGGCGGCCAAGGCGGGGTTCAAACCCGGCGACGTGCTCCTGCGCCTGGCCGGCTTCCCCACCGATGTCCGCTTCGAGGAGCAAATGCCCGATCTCATGTGGCGGCTGGCCAGCCTGCCGATCGGCCGCGAGGTGACCGCGCTCGTCAAGCGCGACGGCAAGGAAATCACCCTCCACGCGGTGCCGGTCGAGCGCGGCGAGGTTTACCCGCCGCAGCAGGAACTCAAGACGTGGGGGCTCACGGTCCGGAACTTCTCAAGCTTGCTGGCTGAGGAAATGAAACGCCCCGGCCGGGCCGGGGTGCTCGTGACCTCCGTTCGCCCGGGCGGAGGCGCCGGCAGCGCCAAGCCCGCACTCCAGGCCCGGGACGTGATCGTCGAGGTCAACCAGCAGCCGGTAAAGAACACACAGGACCTGATCGCCCTGACCCGCAAGCTGACGGAAGGCCAGACCGAGCCGGTCCCGGCCGCGGTTACTTTCGAGCGCAAGGCGGCGCGCTACCTCACCGTGGTGCGGGTCGGCCTCCAGGAACTCAAGGACCCCGGCCTCGAAGTCACCAAGGCCTGGCTGCCGGTCGAAACGCACGTCATTAGCCGCGAAATTGCCCAACAGCTTGGCAAGCCCGCCTTGAAGGGCTTCTACATCACGCGCGTTTACCCCGGCACTACCGCCGAAAAAGCCGGCCTCAAACCCGGCGACTTCATTACCGCCGTGGACGGCACCCGGCTTGCGGCCTCCGATTCCGAGTACGAGGATGAACTCTCCTCCCTGATCCGGCAATATGACATCGGCAAGACCGTCGAGCTGACGGTGCTCCGCGATAAAGCCGAGATCAAGATCCCGGTCGAGCTCGCCCGTTCGCCGCGCCTCCAGCGCGAGATGAAGAAATACCGCAACGACGACTTTGAGTTCACCGCGCGCGACGTCTCTTTCTTCGATACCGTCGAGGAGCAGTGGGACAGCGCCCAGCGGGGCGCGCTGGTGGAAAACGTCAAAGGCGGCAGTTGGGCCGAACTCGGCTCGCTCGCCGACGGCGACCTGATCCTCGAAGTGAACGGCCGGCCGGTGGACTCGGTGGATGCGCTACGACGCGAGCTGGAAGGAGTCGCCGCCGCCAAAGAGAAGTTCGTTGTCCTCAAGGTCCTGCGCGGTATTCACACCTCATACCTGGAGATCGAACCCAACTGGAAGAACTAGCCGTTAACCTAAGCACCCCTATGCGTTATCCATCAAACCAACTCTGTCTTGGCCCTGGCGCTACTGCTGGCCGGCACCACCCCCCTTTGCCGCGCCGATGAGGTTGCCGAGAAGGGCCGCGAGATCTTCAAGCAGCACCAGCATGCGGTCGTCACCGTGCAGGTGGTCATCAAAGTGTCCTACGCCGGCGCTGGCAAATCCGCCGAGAACCGGCAGGACCTCACCGGCACGGTGGTTGATCCCTCGGGCCTGACGGTGCTCGCCCTTTCGGCATGTGACCCCACCGAGATGTACCAGCGCATGATGGCGGCGGATGCTGCCAAGGTTGAAATGGAGAAGTCGCCGACATCAAGATTCTCCTCGAGGACGGCACCGAGATACCGTCCGAGATTGTATTGCGCGACAAGGACCTGGACCTGGCCTTCATCCGGCCCAAAGCCAAGCCCGCCAGCCCGATGGCGGCCATTGACTTGGCCAAGTCCGCGCCTGCCCAGTTGCTCGACCAGGTCATCACCCTCAACCGCCTCAACAGCGCCGCCGGCCGCGCCTACGCCGCCTCCGTCGAGCGCGTCAGCGCCGTCATGCAGAAGCCCCGGACGTTCTACATCCCCGACAGCACCATGACCTCGACCACCCTCGGCTCGCCGGCTTTTGCGCTCGACGGCAAACTCGTCGGGGTAATGGTCATGCGGGCCGTCAGCTCGAAAGGCGGCGGGTCGCGCAATTACCGCGACAACATGACCACGATCATCCTGCCCGCCGAAGACATCCTCAAAGCCGCCAAACAAGCCCCCGAGGCCAAAGGCGGCGAGGAGAAGAAGGAAGCCCCCAAGGAGTCCAAGGGGGCAGAATAGGCTGACATCCGTTAGCTGTCCAGCGGCGTGAAGAAGCGCTGCCAGCGCGGCACCCAGTAGTTCTCGCGGTCAAACGACAAGACCACCGCCGTGGCACGCCCCACGATGCGGCTGCGCTCCACCGCTCCGAAGGAGCGGGAGTCGAAACTGTTGTCGCGGTTGTCCCCCATCATGAAGTAATGCCCATCCGGCACGCGACAGGGACCGAAGTCCCGCAGCGCGGGCACGGACGGAATGGCGGCAACGGCGTGGCGCCGGCCGGCGATCTGTTCCACCGCAAAGACCTGGCTTGCGCGGTCGGCCGCCGCCAGGTCGCGCAGCCGTTCCTCCGCGATGGGCTTGTATTCGACCGGCTGGCCGTTGAGCACAAGGCCATTGTTGCGCAGCTCAATCGTGTCGCCTGGCAGGCCCACCACGCGCTTCACCAGGCGTTTGCCGTCGTGCGGCGAGAAGAAGACCACGATATCGCCCCGCTGCGGGTTGCTCCATTCGGCGAGGTGACGGGTCGTGAATGGCACCTTGAGGTCGTAAGCCAGCTTGTTGACGAACACGCGGTCGCCTTCGAGGATGGTCGGCTTCATCGAGCCGGTGGGCACGTCGCTCCAATCGGCCAGCGAGGAGCGGATGGAGAAGACGACCAAACCAATGACCAGCCACCAACGGATTTCCTTGCGCCACCAGTAGCGCGCACGGGCACGGAGAGTCGCAGCATTCACGCAGCCTTTGACCTCGCCCCCTAGCCGTTCGTTCAACACGGGTCGCCCGCCGGCGGAAGCCAGTCTCGACTATTGCCTGGCCCGGTAAAACCGAGTGCTGGCGTTAGACGCAGAAGGATCGAGCACCTCCAGCGCGGATTCCAGTAGTTCTCGCGGTCAAACGACAAGACCACCGCCGTCGCACGCCCCACAATGCGGCTGCGCTCCACCGCTCCGTAGAAACGGGAATCGAAACTGTTGTCGCGATTGTCCCCCATCATGAAGTAATGCCCTTCCGGCACGCGACAGGGACCGAAGTCCCGCAGGGCGGGCGCGGACGGAATGGCGGCAACGGCGTGCCGCCGGCCGGCGATTTGTTCCACCGCAAAGGCCTGGCTTGCGCGGTCGGCCACCGCCACGTCGCGCAGTCGTTCCTCCGCGATGGGCTTGTATTCGACCGGCTGGCCGTTGAGCACAAGGCCATTGTTGCGCAGCTCAATCGTGTCGCCGGGCAGGCCCACCACGCGCTTGACCAGGCGCTTGCCGTCGTGCGGCGAGAAGAAGACCACGATATCGCCCCGGTGCGGGTTGCTCCATTCCGCGAGGTGACGGGTCGTGAATGGCACCTTGAGGTCGTAAGCCAGCTTGTTGACGAACACGCGGTCACCTTCGAGGATGGTCGGCTTCATCGAGCCGGTGGGCACGTCGCTCCAATCGGCGAGCGAGGAGCGGATAGAGAAGACAACCAGACCAATGACCAGCCACCAGCGGATTTCCTTGCGCCACCAGTAGCGCGCACGGGCACGGAGAGTCGCAGCGTTCACAGAGCCTTTGACCCGGCCCCGTGCGGGTTGTTCAACGGGGATCGCGGGTCGTCGTGCCCGGCAGCTCGTGGCGGGAGATTGAACAGGTCGGCTTTTCGCCAACGGCGTTGATCGTATAGACGCCACCGGCAGGACATTTCAGCGTGTTAAAGCTCGTGTGGAGATAGGTATCCAGGTCCTGCGCCGTCGGCGTATCCGTGGTTTCCTTCTTGTTCTCCGGGGCCCACTGCTGTTTAGCGCCGTCAATCTGCCGCAGGTTGTTTACGCACATATTCATCTGAGCAGTAGTGCGGGCTTTGACGAAGTTGGGAATCGCAATGGCGGCCATCATGCCGATTAGAGGAATGAGTGCGAGGCTGAGGTAACCGGTGATCAACCCGCCCAAGGCCAAACCTCCGCCGGAAAGCGCACCCGCCGACCGCTTCACCCGGGAGTAGCCCATATGACCGCAAATCACCGCGGGAATCGCGAAGAGCGGTCCGATACACACGACGCTGAGCATGACCGCCAGGATACCAAGCACCAGGCTCCAAATTGCCAGACTGCAGTTCTTAGGTTCAGCAGGAATGGCGGGGACGGGTGGCGCTTCGTTCATAGTGTTATGTGTTTGTTCCTTCCGTTTTCCGCTAATGGGCTGGGTTGGCGAGAGCATTCTCGTTCACCTTTGCCCGCAACGGGGGCATAACTTGTCGCATTAAGATCCTCGTCCCCTTCTGACGCGTGTGGCCTTAATCGGTGAGACCGACAACCAATGGTCGCTCATCCCCGCAGCCTCAATGAACGGGCCGGGACGCCTGAAGAACCCAATTGCTGGCTGACGCTTAATCCAGTCATCAGAGAAACTTTATTGAAAGCATTCCCGCCTTGTGGTAAGGAATCGCTGGTTCCGTGTGGTCCTTATTCACTTACTTTAGAAGCGAGCTTCATTCGCCATGAAACTTTTTCTCTTGCGCGCCTTGCTGGTGGTTGACGCCGCCGTCCTGTTCCTGCTGGGCGGCCTGCTGATCTTCGCGCCGGTGCAGGTGGAACAGGCTTTTCATTTTCAGGACTTGCCGCCCGCCGTGGCTTATCTCCTCGGGATGTGGGGTTGTTTGATGGCCACCATGGGCTTTGGCTACCTGGTGGCCGCCACCCACCCGCTTCGGTACCGCGTCTGGATCAATATCGGCATCATCCGCGGCGCCCTCGAATGCGCGCTGGGCATTTTCTACCTCGTGCGCGGCACCATCACTTTCCAGCAGGCCGGCCTCGGCACTTTGGTGGCCGGTTTGTTGGCGGTGGCGTATGTAGTGCTTTACCCCCGCCAGCCCCGACCCGTGGTTCCGAGCCCGACTCCCCCGCCGCCGCCATGAGTGAAATCAAATTTGCCTGTCCCCATTGCACCCAGCACATCGCTTGCGACCGCGATTATGTGGACATGTGCATTGTCTGCCCTATCTGCGGCAAGCCGATGGAGGTGCCTCGGCTCAGCGCCGCCGAGGCCTCACACCCGGACATGTGCGTGGTGGCCTCGATCCCGCAGCCCAAGCAGCGCTTTACCTCCCGCATCCCGACAATTGATTTGTGGAAGGAAGACGAATGGGAAGAGCGCTACCGGGCGGCCGCCACTCCACCGCAGCAAACGCCGGTATGGCTGCTGTCCGCGCTGGGCACGGTCATTGCCGCAGCGCTCCTCAAAGCCACCCTGATGCCAGCTTGGGCCATCATTCTGTGCTTACTCGCGGGCACCGCGCTGTCCTGCGTCTTCGTGGCGAAAGGGCAGACAGTCCCGGAGGCCTCGGCTGCTTACCCCGGGGCTGGTGCCGTGGTCTCGGTAATCGTGCGCATCTTTCTGGTGCTCCTCGCAATCCCCTTCGTGGCCCTGGGCGTGCTTTTTATCGGATGCGTGGCCTGTCACTAAACGCAGAAACTCATTTGCGACACCGCTGATATCCCCACCTGCATGCCGGCCTCCATCCTCAGCGAACTTGCGGAGCGCGAATCTTTGCTGAAGCGGACCACCTCGCGCTGCCCGGCCTGCCACGCACCGTGCCCGGCTGAAGTTGTCAAGGTCGCAGGCTATCCCGCAAAAGTCTTCCTCCGGCGCGCCTGTCCCGAACACGGCTGAGCCGTTGTCTGCCTTGCGTCCGATGCGCGCTTTTACTGGCTGGCGCAAGGCAAACCGGAGAATGCCCGGTGTGATTGCACGTCATCCGCCGCCACGCCTGCCTGCTGCCCGGCCGAGGGCGCCCGTTTCGGCACGCTGGGCCGCAATGCCCAACCCGGCGATGCGCTCGGGGTCATGGAGAAACTCGCGACTTGTCTCTGCCAGATTGAGGTTGTCCATTCCTGCAACCTGGCCTGCCCTACCTGCTATGCGGATTCACCTGCCGGCGCCGGCGCACACGTCAACGCTGTGCCGCTGGACGATTTGCAGCGCCGCATCCAGGGCGTGGTGGATCGCAAGGGTGGCATCGAGATTCTGCAGCTTTCCGGCGGCGAACCCACCCTGCATCCGCAATTCTTTGAGTTGCTCGCGTGGCTGCAAGCGCACCTGCACATTGACTACGTGCTGCTGAACACCAACGGCGTCCGCATGGCGCAGGACGACGCCTTTGTCCGCCGGCTGGCCGGCGCGTTCCGTTACGGCAAATTCCAGCTCTACCTCCAGTTCGATGGCGTGCAGGAGGCCGGCCAGCAGTTTCTGCGCGGGGCGGATTTGCGTGAAATCCGGCAACGCTGCCTGGAACGATGCCGCGACATCAAACTGCCCGTCACCCTGGCCATGACGGTGACCCCGGAGAACCTGCCGTTCGTCTGGGAGACCATTGACTTTCGGTTTGCGCTGGCCGAACGTGCGCGGGGTTTGCTTTCAGCCGATGTTCCTGAGCGGACGCGTGCCCGGCGCGCGTGCCCAAAGCCTGCCGCAGCGCCTGAACACCGCCGATATCCTCCTTGCCGCCGTGGGCCAGTCCGGGGGCCAACTGCGATTCGAGGATTTCACGCCCCTGCCGTGCGGGGATCCCAACTGCGCCACGATCGGCTACCTGCTCAAGGTGAATGGAACAGTGCGCAGCGTGAGCGAGTTCCTTGACTTCACACAGGTCCAGGATTTTCTGGGCACCAAAGTCCGTTACCGGCTGGAGGATCTCATGAAATGCGGTTGCGAATCCGACACTGCTCGGCGACCTGCTCAAGCAGTTTGAGCTCGACGAGACGCACACCTTCCGGCTGTTCATCAAGCCCTTCATGGACGCGCTGACCTGGGACGAGGACCGGATTGATCGCTGCTGCACGCATGTCATCCGGCCGGACGGGAAGCTGGATTCCTTCTGCCGCTACTACTCGGGGTTTGCGGATTGCCAGGCGGGTTGATTTTTGGATGCGCGGCGATGCTTTCAGCGGTTCCGTGACGGCTGCGGCCCACTCCGGCGCTTACGGCTGGCTGATGCTTGCGGGCATTAGCGTGAGCCTGGTGCTTTGGTCGAGGCTGACGCGGCGGGATTCCCGACTAATTCCGATCTACCTCGGAGCGCTGGCGGGGGCGTTTCTGGGCGCGAAGCTGGTTTACCTGGCGGCGGAAGGCTGGCTGCATTGGCACGACCCGAACCGCTGGGTAGATTCTGGCCACCGGCAAATCTATCACCGGCGCCTTGCTGGGAGGCTACGCCGGGGTCGAAATCGTCAAACATGCGATCGGCTATCGGAGCCCCACCGGCGATTGGTTCGCCATCATTGCCCCGGTCAGCATCCTGATCGGCCGCGTCGGCTGCGTGCTCCACGGCTGTTGCCCGGGACGGCCCTGCGACGAAAGCTGGTTCACGGTCCGGGATGCCGCGGGGCTGGCGCGCTGGCCCGCGGCTCAGGCGGAATTGATCTTCAACGCCGTGGCTCTCGGTGCGGCTTTGCTCCTCCGCCGGTGGAAGCTCCTGCCCGGCCAGCACTTCCACCTCTACCTGGCTGCCTATGGCAGCTTCCGGTTCTTCCACGAGTTTCTGCGGGTAAGCCCGAAGATTCTTGGCCCCATCTCCGGCTACCAGATCGCCGCCCTGGCCGTGGCTCTGCTCGGAATCATTGGCTTCGAACGCCGGCGCAAGCGACTGGGACTCGTTTCTTGATCCGCCCCGGCTGCGCCAGTAATCTGCCGCGCCGTTGAAACGCAAATGCCTCTCATTTGAACTATGAAACACCTGATCGCACTTCTTCTGCTGGCGGTAACGCCGCACCTCGCCTCGGCCAAAGAGTTCCATGTCTCCGTCCAGGGCGACGACACGAACAAGGGCTCAGCCTCAAAACCGTTCAAGACGATTTCTGCCGCCGCCCGCGTCGCGCAGCCGGGCGACGTTATCACCGTCCACGCCGGCGTCTATCGCGAACGCATTGCCCCGCCGCGCGGAGGCGCCTCAGACCGGAAGCGCATCGTCTATCAGGCGGCGCCGGGCGAGAAGGTCGAGATCAAGGGCTCCGAGGTCGTCCGGAACTGGGTGAAGGTCCAGGACGACACCTGGAAAGTCACGCTGCCCAACGCATTCTTCGGCAGCTTCAACCCTTACAGCGACCTCATCCGCGGGGATTGGTTCAATGCCAAGGGCCGCGAGCATCACACCGGCGCGGTGTATCTCAACGGCGACTGGCTGTCCGAGGCGGCCAAGCTGGACGATGTCCTCAAGCCCGCCGGCGCCACCCCGCTCTGGTTCGGCCAGGTGGACAAGGACAACACTACGATCTGGGCGCAGTTCAAGGGGGGAGACCCGAATGCGCAACTGGTGGAGATCAACGTGCGTCGCACGGTGTTCTACCCGGAGAAACCGGGCATCAACTACATTACCCTGCGCGGCTTCATCCTGCGCCACGCCGCCACGCCCTGGGCGCCGCCCACCGCCGAACAGGTCGGCCTGGTCGGCACCCATTGGAGTAAGGGCTGGATCATCGAGAACAATGAAATCAGCCACTCGCGCTGCTCCGGAGTCACCCTTGGCAAATACGGCGACCAGTGGGACAACACCTCCGCCAACACCGCCGAGGGCTACGTAAAGACCATCGAGCGCGCGCTGGCAAACGGCTGGAACAAGGAAACCATTGGCCACCATATAGTCCGGAACAACACGATCCACCACTGCGAGCAGACCGGCATCTGCGGCAGCCTCGGGGCCGTGTTCAGCCAGATCATCGGCAATCACATCCACGACATCTGGGCCCAGCGATTGTTTACCGGCGCCGAGATGGCGGGCATCAAGATTCACGCCTCCATTGACCTGCTCATCCAGCGCAACCGGATTCATCATACCGGCCTCGGCATCTGGATGGATTGGATGGCCCAGGGCACGCACATCACGGGCAATCTCTGCTACGACAACAGCTCCTACGACCTCTTTGTCGAGGTGGACCACGGGCCGTTCCTGGTGGACAACAACCTGTTCCTGTCCCCGACCAGCCTGCTGGACATGTCTGAGGGCGGCGCTTACGCGCACAACCTGATGACCGGCCAAATCATCAGCCGCCCCGAGCCGAATCGGGTCACGCCTTACCATCCGGCGCACTCGACCGCCGTCGCCGGCCTCGTGGACATCAAAGGCGGCGACGACCGCTTCTATAACAACATCCTCGTCGGCAAAGGCGAGTCACCTACCGCCGCCGGCAAGGGCGCCGAGGCGGCGTCCGGTTTCGGGCTCTGGGTGTACGACAATCGTCCGTTCCCGCTCCAGACCGGCGGCAACGTCTTCTGCAACGGCGCGCGCCCCTATGCCAGGGAAGCAAACGCGGTCACCTTGCCGGGAGTTGATCCCAAAGCGCGGGTCGTGGACGAAGGCCGGAACGTGTATCTCCACCTGACCTGGGACCCGGCCATGCGGAACCCAAATACCACGCTCGTGACCACCGAACTCCTGGGCAAAGCCAAGATCCCGGGACTTGCCTACGAGAACCCCGACGGCTCGCCTCTGAAGGTGAACACCGATTACTTCGGCAAGCGCCGGGGCAAAGCGGGCCCAACCCCCGGCCCCTTCGAGAACCCGGACGAGGGACCAGTCCAACTCAAGGTCTGGTGAGGCGAGGTGGCTGAACCTTTTTCGCTACGTAGTTTAATACTGAGTTTGCGCGCTAATACCTAGTTTCCGGGTTTTTGCCATTTTGCGCCCCGGCCAGTACCAAGCGATTTGACCTTCTTCTCCTTTTGCAGCCGGGCCAAAAGTCGCCGGATCAAATCCACGCCGACGCCGGGACATTCGGCCTGCAAGTCGGCGACACGGAAGGTCGAGACCTGACGTTCAACCGCCGCCAGGACGGCCGCGGTCTTTTCGCCCCGCGGCGATTTGAGATGACCGACGCGCTGCTCAAACTCCTTGCACGCCTGCGTGAGGATAAAGAGCAGGAAATTCAACGTCGGCCAGAGGTCCTGCTTGCCTTCGTGCCAGCGAGCGGAGCTTTGCTCAAGGACTTCTTAATAGCGCACCTTGTTGTCTTCGATGATGCGTTCGAGGCTGACATAGCGCCCCGCCTCGATGCCGCAATGATAGCACGCCAGCAGGAACAGCAGCCGGGAGACGCGGCCATTGCCGTCGCGGAACGGATGGATGCAGAGGAAGTCGAGGTTCAGTGCGGCAGCCAGCACCAGCGGATGAACCCATTTCTCGCGCACGCCGCGATTCCACAGCCCCACCATTTCAGCCATCGCCTTGGGAGTTTGCTGCGCGGGAACAGTCTTGAATCGGTACACGGCTGCGGCCATCGGCGTAGGTCTGTATGATGTCCACGTCCTTTTCCTTGTAAACGCCCGCATCCCAGATTTCGCCCCGACAAAGCTTGTGCAGACGTTTGATGATGGCTTCGGAGATGGGGAGTTTTGCCCCTGCTCGTGAATGAGTTCGAGAGCGTCACGGTAGCCGCGCACTTCTTCTTCATCGCGGTCGCGCAAAGCGGGTCTACCGAAGATCAGCGTGGTAACGCGCGACTTGTCCACCTCCACGCCTTCGATGCGATTGGAAGAAACCGCGCTTTCGACCAGAGCGTGTTCACGCAGAACCTTGAGCTTCTGCGGTGACTGGCGCGTGAAAAGTTCCTGCTTGCCGCGCGCCTCGGCGAGATCGGCCAGATACCAACTCGTGCGCGTGGGAATGCTCGGCGGTTCAGCAGCAAGCTGGCGGAGAGTCATCATGGGATTCGTTCAATTCGTTTTCAAATTCACCTGCCCCGACAGCAGCAGCCGCAGCAGGTCGCGCGTCCGGCGGAGGTTTTGGATTTGGCGTTCCTGCGGCCTGAGGCCGGAGTTGGCGCGGAACTGGTCGGCGGCATCCCAAAGGCGTTCTTCCAGCGTGTCGGCGGCCGTGTCCTTCTCCGATGGCGTGATCCAGATCACGAATTTCCAGTCAGCTTGGCGTGGGTAACGGCGTCGGCGCGAAAGCGCGTGCCGTCGCCGGGCTGGCGGCAGATGCCTGTGATCATTGCTAAACCTCAAGTCATGTGAGCCTCGCGCCGGATAGTATTTCAGACCATTTCACCCGCAAACAAGAAGGAGTGGCTGGCAACAGAGCAGGGAACGGATTCTCGCCGTAGAGAAGCGCAGCTCAGAGGGCTTCTTCTCGGTGTTTATCGGTGTCCACCTGTGGTTGTATTGAGTTGCTACGGTTCCACATAGACGGGCATCCCGACCCAAACCAGCTTGAGCAGGTGCTCGGCATTCCAGTTGGCCAGCCGGAAGCAGCCGTGCGATTCGGTCCGGCCAACCTGCTCCGGTCCGGGCGTGCCGTGGATGCCGTAGCCTGGTTTGTCCAGGCTGATCCACGCCACGCCGACCGGGTTGTTGGGCCCGGGCGGCAGGACCAGCTTCGTTTTCAACTGCCGCGCCTCGGCGGATTCGGGGAATACGTCCGGGTCAAACGTGTAGTTCGGGTTCGGGGCGATGGCGGCGACGTGCAACTCGCCGACGGGCCGTTTCTCGACGCGCTGCGCGATGCTGCACGGGAAGTGCGCCAGCAAATTCGTATTCGCATCAAACGCTTCGAGCACCTTGCCGCCGAGGCTGAGGGTGGCGAAAGCGGCTTTGCTGCTGGCCTCGGCGCAGGCGGCATCCGGCACCTGCAAGCTCGTGCCCGCAACCACCCTCGTCCAGTCAATGGACGGGTTGAGCCCCCGGATCAGGTTCGGGTGGGCGTGGCTCTTCTCGGCGACCAATTCGAGGATGGTCTCGTAATCAAGCGCCGTCTGCTGTGATTTGCCCAGCCAGGTGGAACTCAAGGGTTGCAGCCGCGCCAGATCGTTGCTGGTGACGGTGTAAGTAACATAAGGCGGCGTGGCCAGGCGCAACCGCTCCTTGGTGGCCGGGTCCAGCTCGCCGCTGACAGGCAGGCGTTCCTTCGCCTGGAACGCGCGCAGGGCCGCGCGGGTTTGTGGACCGATCAGGCCGTCGAGCGAACCTGAAGAAATGCCCATGCGGGCCATCGCCAGTTGCGCTTCGAACACGTTTCGGACCGGGCGCAGGAGGCCTTCCGGCAGCGGCGGTTCGGGGCTGGGCTTCGCGATCGGCTGCTGCTGCGGCACCGGGACAACCGGCGGCGGAGCTTCGGGTTCCACTTTTGGCGGCGGCGGCTGAAGTTGTTGCACCGCCTGAGTCGGCGGCGGCGCGGGGATTGGCGCCGGTGTGGGCGCGGGCGGGGTGCTCTTGCCGGAATGCCACCAAATCCAGCCGGCCACGGCCAGCCCGACGAGCCCGACCAGCCAAACAAAACGGCTGCGCGGGCTCCTGCGTGGATTGGGCAGGCGGTATTTGATCCGGTGCCGCACGGCTCGATTTAGCCACAAACCCGGCCTCTTCCCCAAGCACTAATTCCTGTGCGGCTTGATCCGGGCGCGGAGCGCGCTTAACCTCCACCCGGTTATGGCTCGCGAAACCCTGCACATCAAAGGCGGCCCGCCTGCGACAGATCATTGCCCGGCTCAAACAGGCTTACCCGGACGCGCATTGCGAGCTGGATCACACCAACCCGCTCGAATTGCTGGTGGCGACCATCCTCTCCGCCCAGTGCACCGACAAGCGCGTGAACCTGGTCACGGCCGAGCTGTTCAAGCAGTACCACTCCGCCGCCGATTACGCGCAGGCTCCCTTGCCCGAGCTGGAGCGGGCCATTAAGACGACCGGCTTCTTCCGCAACAAGGCCAAGAGCATCAAGGCTTGTTGCCAGGCACTCATCCAAAGGCACGCGGGCCAGGTGCCGCGGACGATGGAGGAATTGACCCAGCTCGGCGGCGTGGGCCGCAAGACGGCCAACGTGGTCCTGGGCAACGCTTTTGGCGTTAACTGCGGCGTGGTGGTGGATACCCATGTCGCCCGCCT
Organism: uncultured Verrucomicrobiae bacterium; assembly: GCA_963822005.1. Taxonomy (GTDB): domain Bacteria; phylum Verrucomicrobiota; class Verrucomicrobiia; order Limisphaerales; family UBA8199; genus PALSA-1440. The sequence goes on from CAWGGD010000037.1 coordinate 31,938, forward strand.
GTCCCAACGGCTCGGCCTGACGAAAGAGAAGGCGCCCGAGAAGATCGAGCAGGAACTCATGAAGCTGCTGCCGCAGGAGCAGTGGACGATGCTCAGTCACTGGCTGATCTGGCATGGCCGCCGCCGTTGCTCCGCGCGCAGTCCTGATTGCGCGGGCTGTGAAATCAAGGCGCTTTGCCCTCGCCTCGGCGTGCCCAAAGGAAGAGTTGCCCAAACTTGAGCCCTCACCCCCAAGTTCGAAATCCGAAGACCGGTATTAAACGCAGAGACACAGCGCGGCCAAGCCGCAACCAAAGCCAGACCAGTCTTAACGCAGAGACGCAGAGGAACGCGGAGAAACGCAGAGAAAAAGAACTCTCTGCGAATCTCTGCGAGTCTCTGCGCCTCTGCGTTAAATCTTCGCCGCCTGCGACGAATTTCGACCACGGATTACACGGATGACACGGATTCTCCATATCCGTGCCATCCGCGAAATCTGTGGTCAACCGCGGTTGCGGCTCCGCGGCGCTGTGGGTTCTGCGTCTCTGAGTTAGGATTCGGACTTCGCTTCCATGAATTCCCCCTCCCTCGCGCAGCCGCCCCCCTGGTACTTGCTGCAATCCGGCCCGGGCAATTACGCCTTCAACATGGCCCTCGACGAGGCCCTGCTGCAGGCCGCGCCGCGCCTGGGGCAGCCCGTCCTGCGCTTCTATGGTTGGACTGAGCCGGCCGCCTCGTTCGGTTACTTCCAGAAGTATGCTGAGGTCGAGCGGATGACCTCACTGCGCCCGCTGGTGCGGCGGCCCACCGGCGGCGGCCTGGTACCGCACGACGCGGACTGGACCTACAGCCTGGTCTGCCCGCCGGTCCACGACTGGTATTCGCTCGGCGCCACGGACAGCTACCGGCGCGTGCACGAATGGATCCGCGCCGCGTTCGCCCGGCTCAACCTAGCCACGGAACTGGCGCCCGGCTGCCACAAGACTCTGCCCGGCCAGTGTTTCCAGGGTCATGAAAAGTTCGATCTCCTCTGCCGCGGCCAGAAGATCGCCGGCGCCGCCCAGCGTCGCACCCGAGACGGTCTGCTCATTCAAGGTTCCCTCCAGCCCCGGCGCCTCTCGCCCGTCAGGGCAGAATGGGAACACGCCATGTGCGACGCCGCCCGCTTGGAACAAGGCGTGCGCTGGGAGAAGTTTGAGCCCGACGCCCTCCTCCTCGAATGCGCGCTCGCGCTGGTCCGGAAGAAATACTCCCAAGCCAGCTACAATCAGAAGCGGTAGCTGGTTCGGATTTCGGGCTTCGGATTTCCCTCGGATTTCGGGCTTCGGGTTTCGGATTTAAGCCACTCCCGACCGAGTTTGGAGCGACCGCGCCAGCCAAAGGTCACCGCGCAGATGTCGTTGCTAACAGGGGCTTGGCGACCTACCTTCCCGGCGCATGGTACGGCTGGTTTTGTTCGATATTGACGGCACGCTGATTCACACGGGCGGTGCCGGGGTGAAGGCTTTCGCCAAGACCTTCGCCTCCGAGTTTAACGCCGCCAATGGGTTCGAGCGGATGAAGTTCGCCGGCCGCACCGACACCGGCCTCGTGCGCGAGTTCTTCGGCTACCACCAGATTGCGGCCACGCCGGAGAACTTCCAGCGCTTCTTCGAGCGCTACGTCTTCTGGCTCGACCATATCCTGCGCGACAGCAAGACGCAGATGTGTCCGGGGGTTCGGGAATTCATCCGCGATTTGCAGGCGCTGCCGGAGGCGCCGTTGCTCGGGCTGCTCACCGGCAACATCCGCCTCGGCGCCGAGATCAAGCTGCGCCACTTCAATCTCTGGGACGTGTTCCAGACCGGGGCCTTCGCCGACGACCACGAGGACCGCGATCGGATAGCCGCCGTGGCGCATCAGCGCGGCAGCCGCGTCCTGGGAGCGAATTTGCGCGGCGACCAGGTGCTGGTCGTCGGCGATACACCCCATGACATCCGGTGCGGGCGGGCGATCGGCGCGAAAGTACTGGCCGTAGCAACCGGCGGCGCCCGGCTCGAAGAACTGAAAACCCACCGGCCCGACTGGGCGCTGCCGGATTTGCGGGCGATCACCGCCCGGGAAGTAGTTGGTTAAGGCAACTCAGTGGTGGTGTTTCCCGCCGCCGCAACAGCCGCCGCCGCCGCACGAACCGCGGCCGTTGCATGACCGCTTGGCGCCGGGCTGGTGGCCGCCGCCGGAGGAGGCGAAAACAGATAACATCTTGGAAAGCCTGGCCGAGCCGCAATGCGGGCACCTGGTCCCCTTCCACTTGCTGGAACGGACCAGAATCTCGCTATCCTGCTCGCACTTGCCGCAATGAAACTCGTAGATCGGCATGGGCGCAAGATAGCCGCGCGGCGGCAAAGCTCAAGGCTGGGTTTCTCGGCGTGGGTTTTCCGCTCCGCCACTCACCTCCGACAGAGCCACACGGGAATGACTCCAAAGAGACCGATAATAAACAGCCACGTCAGAGCCCGGATACAACGGCGTATGACTTGTTCGCGGTTCCTGGGCTGATGACGAGAGACGCTACGCCAGGGTGGGCTGGAATTCCGGCGGCAGTGTTATCGCCTGTGCCGGCCGCAGGTGCGTCAGCGCATAGAGCATCAGGTAGCTGACGAACAGAAAGGCGCCGAATAGGACGGGAAACATCAGCGAGTTCGCATTGGCCAGCGGGTCCGCGACCCAATTGCCGATGCCGCGATAAAGCTGCACCGGCCGGCAAAGGACATCCCAACTGTTGAAGCGCATGAACCGGCCCACGTAGATGCCAAAGCCGCTCAGCGCCGCCACGGCGGCGATGAAGAGCCAACTGGCCGGCCGACCCAGCATTCGCTCCACGACGGATTGCATCAGGTAGAGGGACACAAACCCCAATACCAGCCCCGTGAGGGCACACAGCAGAATCAACGTCAGGTCCACCCAGAAGTGTCCGTAGTAGCGTGTGGTCAGATGAGTCAAATCCGTGAAGATATAGGGTGCGTTGGGAAAGAAGAGCAGCCAGGCCCCGGCCAGGCTCAGAAAATGCCAGTTCCGGGCCGAAGCGGTCTTGAACTTCTCGGCGGCCAGGAGCGCGAAAACCAGCGGCAGCCAGGCGAGAAACAGGTTCCAGACCAGAAAGCAGTAACGGAGGTTGTGCGTGGAAATGATCCGCCCGAAAACCAGCGCCACGCTGGCGGCGGAAGCAACAGTCAAGGCGAGCACGGGCATGGCTGTCTCGCGCCTGAAGGCGAGCTTGAGTAGTCTCATAAGTAAGTTGTTGTGTTTGGACCGCTTACGACGGAGCCCCGTTCAATGCTTCACGGCCACAGCAGCCGGACTTGGCGCAAGTTCCGGCTTGATGTTGGTGTGCTGGACGCCGGAGTTCATTGCTCAAAGCCGTGAAGCAGCGGACGCACATCCGCTGCTGCTCTCCGCTCAGGCCCGATCCCGCGCATACCAATCAATGTTCCGGGTGAACCAGATCACCACGGCGAGCACGGCGAACAGTCCGCCCGTTCCGAGCAGCAACGCGTAATCCTGCAACTGGAGCGCAACGTAGAGGAAGCCGTAGATGCCCGCCAGCAACCCCGCGACGATGAACGTGCGCCCGCCGCTCTTCAGCATCCTGGCGCTGTGGAAGCAGATCAGCAGCGTCGTCGCGCCCGCCGCCGCCAGGTAGGCGAGGCCAAACGGGATGAATTCGGAGAGCGAGAGCAGGCCGAGATAAAACAGGCAGAGCGCCGCACCCACGATGGTGTATTGGAACGGATGAATCCTGAGCGCCGCCAGCATCTCGAACAGGAAGAACGCCGCAAAGATCAGCACGATGAACAGCGCGCCGTACTTGATCGCCCGTTCTGTGTTGCGATAGGCGTCAATGCCGGACAGGAAGTTCACCCCGAAGAGCGAGGATTCGATGCCACTCGGCATCAGGCAGGGCTCGGGCGTCTGGCTGGTCCACTGCTGCGGGAAGTTGCGGCCGTAGTAGGAGACTTGCCACGTGGCCTCGAAACCGTCGCGCGTGACCTTGCGCTCCGTCGGCAGGAACGTGCCGAAGAAACTCGGGTCCGGCCAGGACGACGTAAGCTTGACGGTGCTCTGCGCGCCCAGCGGCGCGAAGCTCAACCCTCCGCTGCCGTTGAGCGAAAGCGCGAGCCGGAATGGAATCGGCGCCTCGCCGCCGCGCACATCGCCCACGGCGGCAAACACGCCCGATTGCACGCCGGATTGGAATCCGCCCAGCTTGCTTCCCGGCAATAAGGGGTGCGATTTCTCGCCCCACTGGAGACTCAACGTTTCGTTCACCCCGCGCAGGTCCGGGATGGCAAAGGCAACGAGCGCGTCGTCCCATAACACCTCGGCCGCCTTGATCCGCAGGCCGGCAAAGTCAGGCCGCGCAAACTCGCCTGCGAATTCCAGCTTCCCGGTGTAAACCACCGCCTGGTAAATCCCGCGCCGCAACTGCATCGGTTTGATGTCACCCGAGACCGTGAGGTTGGTGGGCAGGAAGTAGGCGCTGGCCGTGACCATGTCCACAACCTCGACCTTCTCAATCCTGCCGCCCGCGGTGGGCTGTTCCTTCCACGACTTGACAGCGTGGCGATAGGGCACGACGAGGACCGGGCCGACAAGCTTTTGGTCGCGGCCCCAGCTTGAAGTGATGTCGCTCACCGCCTCGTTACGCCGCCCCAGCCGCTCGCGCAACACGGAGCGCACCATGCTGAGCGGAATCAGCAGCAGCAGGATCAGCACGGCCACGCACACCATCTTGAAGGTCGTGGCCCAGCGTTTCAGGAAGGACGATGTCTCGGCAATGATAGGGGGTTTCGATTCGTTCATACTCTTGCTTCTTTCTTGAGGGGGCGCCCGTCCAGCGGCGGCGGGGTGATCATCTCGCGCGGCAGCCAGAGTGGCCGGCGCGGCTGATAGAACGGGTCGTCGGGGACCTGCTCGAAGATTCCCAAAGGCAGGATCGAGCTCATGCGGCCTGCCTGTGTTGTCGTTCGACCGCGGCCGGAACCAGGTGCGCAAAGTGCTGCCTGGCGGCGAACCGGTTTAGCCATCGCTCGACCTCATCAATGCATTGGTCCGGTGTAGAGGTGCCTGCTGTGATGCCGACCGTCTCCGCCCCTTCAAACCATTCGTCGCGCAGGTCAGTTGCCGTCTGCACATGATGCACGCGCGCGCAGTGGCGGCTGCAGGTCTGGACCAGCTCCCGCGTGTTGCTGCTGTGCGCGCCGCCGATAACCACCACCACCTCCACTTGCTGCGCGAGTTCGATGGCAGCGGCCTGGCGCTGCTTGGTGGGCCGGCAGACGGTGTCCATGAAACGCACCTCCGCGCGGGGAAAACGCCGCCGGATGGCCGCCACCAGCTCGCGCACTTTCTCGATCGGCTGCGTCGTCTGCGCCGCCACGCCGAAGCGCGCCCGCTCTCGCAGCTCCAACACATCCGCTTCCGTAGAGCACCACATCGAAGTCCGCCAGGTCCTCCGTCAGGCCGCGCACCTCCGTGTGCGCGCGCTGGCCCACGATGACCGGGTGGTAACCTTCGCGCACCAGCTTGGCCACCGCGCGATGCGCCAGGTGCACCAGGGGGCACGTCGCCTCCATCACCCTCAGCCCGCGCTCGCGCACCCGCCCCATGGCCTGCTCCGATGCCCCGTGCGCGGTAATCATGACGGTCCGGGTCTCCACCGCCGCCGCCTGCTGGACGATCTTCATGCCCCGGGCGCGCAGATCGGCCAGCACCGTCTCGTTATGCACCAGGTCGCCCAGCACGGTCAGCGGTTCGAGCGCGGCCTGCTGCCCGGCCAGCGCGATGGCGTCGCGGACCCCGAAACACATGCCCAGATGTTCTGCTCGTATCACTCTCATACTTCACTTTGTATCACAAAGTATATGACCGCGGCGGCTCAGTTTCGTTCAAACGACAGCTTCTACTCGGGTTTGGCCTGCCGCACGATCCGTTCCAGCAGGTTGATGTAGTGGGAGAAGGCTTTCCGGCCGGCGGCGGTCAGCGCGCAGGTGGTCAAGCGGGCGGTTGTTCTGAAAGGACTTGGTCACGGAAACGTAGCCGGCCTCCTGGAGCGTGCGGATATGCGTGGTGAGGTTGCCGTCGGTCATGCCAGCGCGTCGCGCAACTCGGTGAAGGACAGCTCCGGCGAGGCGGCGAGCATGGACAGGATGGCCAGCCGGCCCTTCTCGTGGATCAGCCGGTCGAGCTGGAGGAAGGGTTCCGGGTTCACGTTTCATTCCTGCGCGGCTCGGTGAAGTAGAGATAAACACCGTAGGCAAGATGCAGCCCGCCGAAGAAGAAGCCCATCACCACGTGATCCAGCACCGGATTCGGTTCTGTCTGAAGCCTTGGAATCACCAGCAAGGACAGACCACCCAGGACAATCAGGCCCCACGAGAAGAGCCGGATGCCGCGGGACATGAAGAACCCCGCCGCGTGCAGCGCGCAGGCATAGAAGAACAGATTCGGGAAGATGAACAGCCAGCGCATGTGGCCGACGCCCAGCAGGAGCAGCACCAGGCTGAAGACGAGGCCCGCCGCCAAAGGCAGCGCGGCGGCCTGGGTCACGCGCCGTGTTGGCAATGACCAAAACGGCTCACGATCTTTCAGCGCCTGGCCGCGCACCAGCAACGACACGCCGGCGAGGGTCACTGCGGCAACGGCGAGCCAGTAGAGAGCAAACGCCCGCCCGGAGGCAATGTGCGCCCCGCAACCGACGCCAGCGGCAATTACCCCGGCCAACCCGGCGAAGATCATGATGGGCGCCAGCGCCCGCCGATACAGCGCGGAGCGTTCCATCAATGTGCGGATGACCTGAAGATGTTCGGCGGCCCAATTCGATTCCATGCCAGCACTTTGCCACACAAAGAGCATCGGCGCAAGCGCAATTCCCGCGAGGCAGGGGTGGCCGGAATCGGTTCAAATTGGTCGTCCGGGAGGGCGAGCGTCCCCGCGAGCCCTAACATCTCGGGGAAGCAGCCAAGATCAGGGCTCGCGCGGACGCTCGCCCTCCCGGGCTTGGGCCTCGGGACAGTCTGTGCCTCGCGCCTTTACCAATTCACCGGCACGGTCATCTTCTTCCCGAACCGGTTGTGGTAATGCAGTTGGCGGTGGCGAACGCCGTATTCGTGCACGAGGCGGGTGAGCTTCACATCGTAGCAGCAGTACTCGGCGATTTCGAGCAGCTTGCCTTCCTTATACCATTGAATGGCTTGCATGCCCTCGGCGGTCTTTTCGAGGCCGAACGTGGCCGTGGCAATGGCATCCAGCGAGAGCCGGTGGCGCAAGGTGTCCGCCAGCTTGACCATCATGTCCAGCGTGGGCAACTGGCGCAGGTCAAACGAGGTGTAGCCGTGCAGCACCTCGTAGTCGAACCGCAGGTTGTTGAAGCCGACGACCAGGTCCGCGCGCTGCAGGTCCGTGATGAGATCGCTCACCTGCTTTTCGCCGTAGATCTTGTAGGCGCCTTGCGCCGTGCTGTAGGTCACGCCCACGCTCATGCCCATGCGGCTGATGTTGTCCCAGCCGCCGACTTCTTCGGCGGACTTCTGGGTTTCCAGGTCGAAATAGACAATGTTCTTCATCCGAGCGTCATCAGGAGGCGGGAGCCGAGCCCCCGTCACCCCGCCACTGTATCGCGGACACGGGGGAGGCAAAAGCAAATCGGGTGAGCTGGCCAGGCGAGCGACCGCGCGCGGCCCTCGACGTGGCGGACGCGGGTGAGCTACAACAGCCACGTGAAATGGCGTCGGCTGCGCTGGATCCTGGTGCTGCTCCTCCTGGGCGGTCCGCCGGTTGCGTACTGGTGGTGGCAGGCCTATCTGGAACGAAGCCAGGACGGCGTGATCCGCGCCGCGGCGGCGCGTTACGGCGTGGAGCCGGCACTGGTCAAAGCCGTTGTGTGGCGCGAAAGCCGTTTCCATCCGCGCGCGCGGGGTCGAGCGGGGGAAATTGGCTTGATGCAGCTTCAGGAGGAGGCGGCCCGGGAGTGGGCCAGCGCCGAACACCTTGATGGGTTCGCGCATGAGCATTGCCTGGACCCCGGCACCAATACGCTGGCGGGCACCTGGTATCTCAGTAAGCTGTTGCGGCGTTACGGGCAGACGGAGGATCCGCTGCCCTATGCGCTGGCCGACTACAATGCCGGGCGCGGCAACGTGCTCAAGTGGAACCAGGGGGCGGCGCTGACGAACAGCGCTGCGTTCATCGAGCAGATTGGATTCCCCATGACCAGGGGCTATGTGAAGTCAGTGATGCGCCGCTACGAGCACTATCGGCCGCGTTTCCACTCGGACAAGGCCAAGACCCAGCCCCGGGAGGGCGAGCGTCCTCGCGAGCCCTGACTTCGAGAGAGATTTGGGCTTGCGAGGACGCTCGCCCTCCCGGGTTCGGTCAATCCCGCGAGATCTCCTGCAACGTTCGCTGCAGTTGCTGCCGCAGGGCTTCGCGTTCCGCATCCGAGGCTTCGCGCGGGACCCGGACCGGCTTTCCGAAAACCATTTCGCAGCGCGAGAACGGCACGGGAATTTGAAACCGGTCCCAGCTCTTCGGCCGGACCTTCCAGCGCAGATAGTACGAAACCGGCATGATCGGGAGGCCGGTGACCTGGGCCAGCCCCATGACGCCTTGTTGCACCACGTAGCAGGGCCCGCGTGGCCCGTCGGGCGTGATGGCCAGGTCGTAGCCGCGCTCCGCCCAGCTCGTGAGTTCCAGCAAGGCTTGCGGGCCCCGCCGGCTGGAGGAACCCCGCACGGGCTGCACTCCGAAACATTCGAGGATCGCGGCGAGGAAGCCGCCGTCTTTGCTCGCGCTCACCAGCGCGGCCATGCCGGGCGTTTGGTTGCGCTTCTTTACGTAGCCGTAATAGGGCACCAGGCAGAGCGCCAACCGGTTGTGCCACACACAGTAGATCGCCGGGCCGGCTGAACCGTGGTCGAAATAGCCCGAGCGATCGGTCCATTGGTAGCGCAAGGTGGCTGAAACGATGCGCACCAGGGCGAAGACCAGCCACGCGCCGACGCGCTGGTACCAATACGGAGCATGCGGCACTACGACCCCGCTCGTTTTGCGCCTTCGGGCTGCGGCCCGTTGACCTTCGGCTTTGGGTTTGGGATCGCTCACGACCATTACGCTCCCTTTTTCAGGCAGGCGCGGACGAGGTCCTCGACGGTCGCTTGCGGGCCGAGCGCGCCTTGCGCCTTGCGGACGGCGTCGTGCGCCTCGAGCTGTTTGAAGCCCAGCGCCATCAAAGCCAGCACGGCGTCGTTGAGCTTCTGGTCTTCGGGCGAGAGGGCGCGTTGCGCGCTGGCGGCCTCCCAGGCGCCGGCGGCGCCGATCTTGTCCTTGAGCTCGACGACGATGCGCTCCGCCGTCTTCCGGCCGACGCCGGAAATCTGCGACAGCACCTTGACGTCGCTGTTGGCCACGGCGCCGCGGAAGGCGGTCACGCTGATGCCGCTGAGCACGTTGAGGGCGATCTTGGGGCCGATGCCGCTAACGGTGTGGATGAGCAGGCGAAAAAGGTCGCGCTCGGCGGCGCTCATGAAGCCGTAGAGCGTGTGGGCGTCTTCGCGCACGACGAGGTGGGTCAGCAGCTTCACCTCCTGGCCGGGCGCCGGGAGTTTGTCGTAGGAGGAAAGGGGGATAAGGGCCTCGTAGCCGATGCCGTTGACATTGACAATGACCTGGGTGGGCAGGGCCTCGACCAGCTTGCCGTGGAGAAAGGTAATCATACTCGTTTCGCCGCCTGAAAGCTGTAGCGCCCCTGCTCCTGGGCATAGGCGAGGGCCAGGGCCAGGGCGTCGGCGGCATCCGGAGCGGGCGGTTCCGGCAGGCGCAACATGCGTTGCACCATTTTGGCGACGGCGGACTTCTGGGCGGCGCCGTAGCCGACGATGGCCTGCTTGACTTTACGCGGGGCGAGTTCGTAAATCTCGAGACCGGCTTCGGCGACCGTGGCCATCGCGGCGCCGCGGGCTTCCCCCATGATGAGGGCCGTCTGGAGGTTCTGAGCGTAGAACAGACCCTCGACCACGCACACCGCCGGGTGCTGCTGTTGGAGGACTTCGCGGAGCGCTTGCACGATCTTCACCAGGCAGCGGGAGCGTTCCCATCGCAGGGGACAGGAAATCACGCCGTGGGCCAGGGTGCGCGGATGGGGTTTGGCGAGCTGGATGACGCCGTAACCGGTGCCCCGCAACGAGGGGTCCAGGCCGAGGATGGTCTGGTGAGTTCTAGCGTTGGTGGGCGCGAGCGGCTCGAAGGCCGGCGCAGCCGCGCGCCGGGGGCTGCGAAGGCGCTCCTGCATTTGCCTGAACTGCTGTGGGGTGATACCCATCGGGCGCATACTGCCATCGGCAGCCGTGGCGCAAAAGCAGAAAACAGGAGCAACGTTCGCCGGCCAGGGCTGCGTCAAGCTCGCAGCAAAGCGCTTGGGGTCGAACCTCCGGCGGAGGCCGAAACAGGCCGGTCAGCGTTGGTTCTTGCCGGAGCCAGACCCGGAGCGGCTAGGGGGCGCGGAGAATGAGGAGCGCGACGATTGGGATGTATCTATGTCGGTTCGCGGTGCGGAGGAGACGGACGGGGTGGAGTGGGAACGCGCCGGCGACGGGGCGGGGGCGGGGGCTGGCGCGGCGCGCGGCACTTGGACGGGGGCTGAATGACTCGGTGGTGCCGTAAACGACCGCGGCTGCTCGCTGCGAGCGGACGGTGACGTGGTTCGCGGAGTGGACGAGTGCGATTGCGCGGGTGCCTGCGCCGGCGCCTCAGCGATTCTGAACGACTGCGGGTTCTGCTTGGGGCTTGGGCGCGAGATAACGTTTTGCTGCGGGGCTGGCGGCTGGGATCGCGAGCTTTCGGTGGCCGGGGTGGAAGGCTGGGCGAGGGTTTGCCGCTGGCTGCCTTCGCGGCGTCCGATAACAGTGAATGAGCTGGACGGAGTTCTCGGGTTGACGGTCGCAGGGCCGCTGCGGTCGGGGGTTGGGCGGGAACGGGAGGGAGAGTCGGGCCGTGTCGGGGGCGTTCCGCTCGGCGAGCGCGATGGCGGAGTCGGGGCCACGTTCCGGGTGGCGGGAGCGGGTGCGGACTGGCTGCCGCTGCTGTTTCTGTACGTGTCGGGCCGCGAGAGCCCGCCGGATCCTCGCTGCGAGCGCCCGCTTGGGCTCGACTGGGTGGCGGTGGTTTCCCCAACCGAGCGCGACGGCGGAGTCGGGGCCACATGCTGAGTGGCGGGGGTGAACGCGCTGCCGCTGCTGTTTCTGCGCGGATCGGGCTGCGAGTGCCTGCCGAGTTCTGTCTGCGGACGCGAGGTGGAGGTCGGCGGGGTGGCATTGGGGGGCGGGAAATGAGGGCGGTAAACGACCAAATCGCGGTTATTGCGATCGAAGCGTTCGCGGCGGTCGCCCGGAGCAGTGGGGGTGGTGGTTGCCCGGATGCCGAGTGGGCGGCTTTGGGAGCGGCTGCCGCCGGCCACGTAGCTGGGCGGGATGCCGTGATTGACGACGCGGGAGTGGTTGCCGTCAATCGTGGTGGAGGGCACGGTCTGGTGATAAACCCGCGTGGCATGTTGGGGTGGCACGGCGTAGCGATCCAGGTGGTGGTTATGGAAGTCGCCGGCGGCGACAAAGGAGTAGGAATTCACGCCCAGCCCGAAAGAGAAGCTGCTACTGACATATTGGCCGCGGTAGGTGAGGCCGACGCCGACGCTGAACCCGGCCGCGGGCGGCAAGGGGGCCCAGCCGCAATAGTTCCCGTTGTATCTCCAGCTTACCCAGGAGGGGCCCCAAACGTTGCCCGGGGCCCAGCACCAGCCCCGTTGCGCATGACAAAACCAGCGGCCGTAGTGGAAAGGCGCCCAGCCCCAGGAGTAACTCGACATCCAATACCAACCGCAGTCGCTATAGACCCAGCGGCCACCGTGGCAGTAGGGCCGCCAGCCGGGATTGACGACCACCACCGTCGGCTGCCAGCAGACGCCGTAGCCCCCGACATCCACCCAGGTGCCATAGGGCGCCAGCGAATCGTAGAAGACGGCATATTCGCTGGCCGCGGGTGCGGCGTAAGTCTCAGCCGGGGGAGCCGGTTGCGGCTCCGGCTCTGCCGGCGCCGTCGCGGCTGCCTGTTCGGTTGGCGCGGGCTGGGCGGGCGCCGGGGCGGCGTTGGCGGCGAGCTGCTTGATCGCCTGGTCGCGCTGGATCATGGCGGTGACAACCGTGCCTGAGACGCCGATGTCGTTGAGGTAGATGATGTCGTCGGCGCCGAGGTTGAAGGTGCGGATGGAGTTGGTGACAAAAGCCAGCATCACACTTTCATCCACGCCCGAATTGGCGAGTTTGACGATTTCGGTGGTGGGGCTGGCGAGCTTGAGGTTGGTGGGCAGGGTCTTCTCGGCGGAAACGGGTGTGACGGGAGCGTTGACGAGGTCGACTTCGGCGGGTGGTTCCGCCAGGGCGGCGGCTTGGGCATTGGTTTGCGCCGGGGCCTCCGGGGGCACGGTCGGCGCGACGGCTTGTGGCGCCGTCTCCGGCTGGAGGGCGGGGGCGGGGTTAGTCGCCGCGAGCAGGGCTGGGGTGGTGTTGGTTGGTTGTGTGGTCGTGGGGGCGTTATCGGTGGCCTGACTGAGTGACTCCTGGGTATGTGCGCCGAGGAAAGGCAGGGCCACCAAGGCGAGCCCCAAACTCCAATTCCAATGAATCCGGCTTTTCATATTCTGCTACGGCAGGCTCAGCTTCATTGCTTAGTCTGTCAACAGGGTTTGACCGAGTTCCGACTGGGGGTATTCATTTGACGGCGAGCCTCTTGGGGGGCCTCCGCACCAGTGATTCGCGAGGGATGATCCGGTGCTGTTACCCGCTTGCCTGATCCACGCAGAGCGCGTAAACAGCTTCCACCCATGAAAGAATCATCCGCCCTGATCCCGGCCGAACGCATACAGCGCGCCATCTTCCTGATACGCGGTGAAAAGGTGATGCTAGACTCGGAGCTCGCCGCCCTGTACGGCGTCGCCACGGGCAATCTGAACAAAGCGGTGAAACGCAACCTCGACCGATTTCCTCCCGATTTCATGTTCCAGCTCACGCCTGAGGAAGCGGAGAACTTGAGATTCCAAATTGGAATCTCAAGTTCAGACTTTGGCGGGCGTCGCTACCGGCCCTACGCCTTCACCGAGCAGGGGGTCGCCATGCTCTCGAGCGTGCTGCGGAGCAAACGCGCCGTCCAAGTTAACGTCGCCATTATGCGCGCGTTCGTCCAACTCCGCCAGGCCCTTGCCGGCCATGCCGGACTGGCCCGCAAACTGGCGGAGCTGGAGCAGCGAATTGAAGGTCACGACACCTCGATCCGCTCTCTCTTCGAGGCCATCCGCCAGCTCATGGCTCCGCCTCCGCCTGAACCACCAAGGCCCGAAATCGGTTTCCACGTCAAAGAAGATGCCGTCCCCTACCGCACCAAACGGAAGCGACGGGCCGAGTAATGCTACTGCGGTCGCCACAATCTCATTGGCCCCTTGATGCCTCCCGTTACCTTCAGGGCGCGGGCAAGATTCGGTAGTAGCGGTGGCTCCGCTTCAAAGCGTCCACGCTGGTGTCCACCCACAGTTCCACCGGCTGCTGCAAGGTCAGATTGGTCAGCGTCATCCACGAGTTGGTGTCGGTGAGGTTGGTCGAGTATTGGATGACGTACGTGTAGCCAGCCGCGCCGGCGATGGTGATGCCGGCATACATGCCCAGATCGGTGCCGGCAGGATTCACCACCACCTGGGCACTATTGGTGACGCTGCCCAGCAGACTGCTCACCACCACTGAATAATACCCGGCATCCCCAAGCTGGACGACCGGCAACTCCAGCGTTTGGTTGGTTCCCGCGAGAATCGCGCACCCCGTCTTTGAACCACTGGTAGCTCAAGTCTCCGGTGCCGATGGCCGCCACCGACAGAGTTGCGCTGCGGCCCCATATCGCAGTGGCCCCGGCGAAAGGCGCCGTGATGCTCGGCGACATGCTCAAAGTGGCCGGGTCGCTGCGTTGGGAAGTGTATCCGTTGCCGACCAGAACGGTGTAATCCCCCACGTCGGACCACTGGAGGTTGGTGATGGTCAGCGTGCTGAGCGTGGCCCCCAGCAGATCGGTCCCGTTGAAGGCCCATTGGTAAGACGGCGCCGGATGGCCGCCGGCAACCACACTGAACGACGCCGTGGCCCGCGCCGGGAGAACCTGGCTGGCGGGCTGGGCGATAATGCTGACGGGCACATAAACGAATAACGTCGCCACGGCACTGGTCACCGCGCCATACGGATTGGAGACGACCACGGAGTAGCTGTCCGTATGGTTGGTCTGAACCGGATTGAGCGTGTAACCCGCATTAGTGGCCCCGGCGATCGGCCCCAGAGCTGTTCCGCCATTGATAACTCAAGGGGGCGGTGCCGCTGGCGACAACCCCCAGCGTCACGCTGGTGCCGGCCGCCACGTCCCGGCTCTGCGGCGGAAGCGTGATGGAGGGCGGAAACACCACCGTCACGGTGGCCACGCCGCTGGTGGCCGAGCCGTAGGGGTTGGTAACGATCACCGTGTAATTTCCCGCGTCGGCTGGCTGGGCGTTGGTAATGACGTACGTCGCATTGGTTGCCCCGGCGATTGGCCCCGCACCTTTCAGCCATTGATAACTCAGCGGCGGCAGACCGGCGGCATTGGCACTCAGAACTGCATTGCTGCCCGCAAAGACGATCAGGTTCTGCGGTGAGATATTTACCGTAGGCAACGCAATAAAGTTCGCCTGAATAACTTTGTTAGTGCTAATCACCACCACCAGCGGATTGTTCGTGCCCGATGCGTCCCCGGTCCAACCGTAGAAACTGGTTCCCGCATTGGTCGTTGACGCGCTCAAGGTCACGCTATCTCCCGGGCTGTAGTAACTCCGCTGCGGACTGATTGCCACCGAGCCATTGCCCATCACGACCACGGCCAGGGAGTATTTCCCTCCGGGCAAAGTTGAGAACAGCGCACTTATGGCTGGGTTGGCGCTCGTCACGGCAATCGTTGTCGGAGCGTTCGTCCCGCTGGCCGCTCCACCCCATGCCACAAAGTAGTTTCCAGCGTCTGGAACCGCTGAGGCCGTCAGGAGTGTTCCATAGGGAATCGGGTTGGGCTGGCTCAATACAATCCTGCCGCCACCTGCCGTATTGGTGCCCACGACGGTTCCGAAGATCGCCTGGATATTGTTCGTCTGGTTCATCGTCACGCTCAAAGGATTATTCGTCCCGCCGGCATCTCCTTGCCAGCCCAGGAAACTCCAACCGTTGCTCTCTACTGCGGTGAGCGTTACCACGCTGCCGATGGGGAAAAAGGTGACCGGGAGGTATGACCTGTCCATTCACGGTCACCGTGCCCCCGCCGGGTGTGGTGGCGGTCAGCGGATAGGCCGTTTGCACAAACACCGCCTGCACACTGCGTGGCCTGTCCATGGTCAGGCTCACCGGATTCTGACTGCCCGTCACATCGCCTGTCCAATGGTCAAACGCCCAGCCAGCCGCCGCATTAGCTGTCAAGACCACCACCGTATTGCTGGCGTAGGGGCCGTTGGTCGGCCTGACGCTGATTGTGCCGCCGCCCACCACCGAAGTCTGCAAGGCGTAAACGGGAATGATTTGCACCGTGACCGCTGGAGCAAAGGCGGTCTGCGTGAAATCGGCGCTCAAACTCATCGCCTGGACGATGGCGGAGTTGGTCAAGGTGACCGGCCCCGAATAAAAAGGCGAGCTGGTGTTCGGGGTTGTTCCGTCCAGAGTGTAAAAAATGAATCCGTTGGTGAAACCGCCGGAAATGGTGAGTTGTGCGGAGCCAACGGCGGGGACGTTCCCAACCGCCAACCGGTTGTTTATCCGTATGCTCGGAGCGCCAGAAGGAAGCACCTGCAAGATGGCAGACTGGATCTGCACGCTGCCGCCCTGATTTGTCACTGACGACGGAATAAGTGCCGGCATCAGCCAACTGTGCGTTGGTAGCCGAGTAAGAATCGTTGGTCGCGCCCGGGACGTTCGTCCCGTTAAACTGCC
Organism: uncultured Verrucomicrobiae bacterium; assembly: GCA_963822005.1. Lineage (GTDB taxonomy): Bacteria > Verrucomicrobiota > Verrucomicrobiia > Limisphaerales > UBA8199 > PALSA-1440. The sequence continues at coordinate 47,981 of CAWGGD010000037.1, forward strand.
ACTGGTAACCCAATCCGCTGACCCTCACGGTGAACGTCGCAGTCTGACCCACTATGACCGACTGGTCTATAAGCTCCGCTAGTGAAATACAGGTTGAAGCTCGCCGGGAGGACCGTGTCGGGCGGGGTGTACACGTAGCCGCCGATGTCCAGCAGGTTGAACGTCCCACCCTTGCCACCAGCGATGAGTCCTTGCTGCCAGGCAGGGCCTGCCTCCAGTCCAGGTCGGATACTTGCCACTGCTGTTGTCCCAGGCAACCACCTCGAAGGTGGCCGCCGGCGCATCCTCGGGGATGGTGGACAGTGTGACAGTCCTGAGGGAGACATTACCCTGCGCGCCACCGGTGCGGAAGGTCGTGGTCTGACCTTGAGGTGTCAGGATGGCTTCCGGCTGGTTGGCCCCATTGGCACCAAGGAGCTGGGCAAACGTAGTCGCGGCGGCAAGCCCGCCCGTGCCACCAATCATAATCATTGCCAGTTGGCGGCATAGTTGACCGTGCCCGGTGGATTATCGTTCGTGCCATACCCGATCAAGGATAGGGCTGGGGCTGTGGCCGAAGGACCCCAGATGTGAGTGGTGGTGCCGTAACGCATGTTAAAGTTCACTCTCCCCTGACCGAATCCGTCTTGAACGGCCAGCAAGTTCATCACCAGCCAAACCAGCACGCCGAGCGTGGCTGGAGCGGTTGAGTGGGAGATTAATGCTCCTGCAAGCGGAGACCGCCTATTCCTCGTAAAGAATCTCATAGTCGCCTTTCGATTTGAACCCGCACTACCGTCCCGGAACTGTGCGCCTTTGCCTGGGGGTTGCAAGCCTGCTTTCGCGCGGGCGCATTCGCGAGTCCTTGGTAAGGTGGGCAGGGACGCCTCGCCGAGGCGTCCCCCACTCGCGAATGCCCCCAGGCCAGCCCGTTTTCCCTGGCAAGGACAACCCCCACCCGCCCCACATCCGGCATACCTTCCTAGTACCTCCCTAGTACCTCCGTAGTACCCTTGCAGTACCTCCGTTAGCTATACGGAGGTACTACAAGGGTACTACGGAGGTACTAGGGAGGTACTATGGATATGTTCCAGGTGGCGGGTGGGAGACTCTGGTCAATTGACGCAGCCCCCTAAATGGTTATGGAGACGAGAGATAGCTACGAACAAGCCCTGAGCTGGATTATGCAATCCCTGCGGGATGGGCAGGATTGGGGCAAGCGCTTTCAGGGCTGAGGACCTGCTCAGACGATTCCCCAGCCTGGATATTTCGTAGCGCAGCCAAGCCGCAACCCAATCGGAACCCAGCTTAACGCAGAGGCGCAGAGAAACGCAGAAAAGCGCAAAGCAACCTTTGCGTCTGCGTTCCGCCGCGGTCCCTGGCACTGCAATAGCCCAACTTGCTCGCAAACTGGGAAGAATGTTGACCGCGGATTACAGGATGACACGGATTCTCCATATCCGTGTCATCCTGTAATCCGTGGTTAAGATCGGTTGCGGCTTCGCCGCGCCTGGCGGAGCCGGTTTGGCGCCTGGAACCTTCTCCGACTGGAAATTGAGAGGGCGGCCCGATCAGGAGACCGAGCCGCCCCACCTCAACCAACCACTATGAAACAAGGGAAGGCTGTTCACTGTCAGCCGGCCCAGCGCAGTGCCATGAACACTGCGGTAATGAGACGGCAGCGGGGCTGGCTTTGTTCAATAAGATTCTGCTAACCTGTGGTCCGTGACGGGGAAAGCGGACAGACCAATTGCACCGGGCGGCGAGGCATCGCGGGCCGGGGGCCGAGGCGCGCGGGCTGGGCTGATTTACGGCTTCGGCGCCTACAGCCTTTGGGGCGTCTTTCCGCTCTACTTTCACCTTCTGGCCGAGGTGCCGCCGTGGATCGTGCTCTGCCACCGGATTGCGTGGTCGGCGCTGTTCCTGGGGCTGGTGGTCTCGATGCGCGGGGAGTGGGAGGCGCTGCGGCCCATTCTGCGGAGCCGCCGGCAGGTGCTGTTGCTGGCGGTCGGCTCGGGGCTGATCGCGTTGAACTGGCTGATCTTCATCTACGCGGTCGGCAGCTACCAGGTGCTGGAAACGAGCCTGGGCTACTTCATCAACCCGCTGCTGTCGGTGGCCCTGGGGGTGGTTTTCCTGCGCGAACGGTTGCGGGGCTGGCAGTGGGTGGCGGTGGTCGTCGCCGGGGTGGCGGTGGCCAACCTGGCGTTGCGGGGGGCGGGCTTTCCGTGGATCGCGGTTTCGCTGGCGTGCAGCTTCGGCTTCTACGGCCTGGTGCGCAAGAAAGTGGACGTCAACTCGTTGCACGGTCTGCTGGTGGAAACGGCCCTGCTCTTTCCCCTGGCCCTGGTGGCGCTGGCGTTCGTTCCGGCCCGCGCCGTCCCGGCGGCCGCGCTGGGCATTCTGTCGTTGTCGGGGATCATCACGGCCGTGCCGTTGCTGATGTTCGGGGCGGCCGTGCGGCGGCTGAGACTCTCGACGGTCGGCTTTCTCCAATACATCAGCCCGACGCTTAATTTGCTGGTGGCACTGGTGGTTTTTCATGAGCCGCTGGACCGGGTGAAGCTCGCCAGCTTTGCGTTGTGCTGGCTGGGCATCGCGATTTTCACCGCCGACTCGGTGTTGAGCCGCCAGCCCCAGGCGGTGGCCAACGAGCCGGAGTAAGAGAGGGTGTTTTCTGCTGATGCCTTCCGGTAAACAGTGTTGACCGTTCTGCTGGCTCCTGCTCCAATCCTGGCAACAGGAAACCGAGGTTAACTGATATGAAACTCAAATTCTGGTTGGCAAGCGTCTTCCTCTTGGCACTCCTGAACGTCCAAGCTGCACCAGGGGACGCTGATCCGACCTTCAATGTGAGCGCAGATTCCACCGTTTGGTGCATGGCTGTTCAGAGCGACGGGAGAATCCTGGTTGGCGGCAGTTTTACCAACTTGGGAGGAGCGTACCACGCCGGGATCGGGCGATTGAATGCAGACGGGACCCTTGACACAACCTTCAACGCTGCAACCACTGGCACCGTCTCTTCGGTGGCCGTTCAGGCCGATGGAAGAATCTTGATTGCTGGTTCCTTCACGTCGGTCAACGGGGTTGCCCGGAACTATGTCGCACGCTTGAATCCCAGCGGAGCCCTCGACACGAGATTTGACCCTGGCCTTGGACCCAATTCATCTGTTTCAGCCGTGGCTGTTCAAAGCGACGGCAAAGTCCTGATCGGGGGCTCCTTTACCACAGTGGATGGTGTGAGCCGGTACTACATCGCCCGTCTGAACAAAGACGGCAGCCTTGACACGACATTCGACAACGGCGCGGGCCCGAACAACACGGTCAGATGCATAACCATTCAGAATGATGGGAGAATCCTCATTGGAGGGCAGTTCACGGCCGTCAATGGCACAAGCCGCGGCGGTATCGCGCGCCTCAACTCAGATGAAAGTCTGGACGCGACGTTTAACGCCGGGGCCGGTGAGGTTAACTGCTTGGCGCTGCAACCCGATGGGAAAATCTTGCTTGGGGGCGCCTCGTACGTCCTCGCCCGCCTGAAGGCAGACGGAAGCTTGGATACAACGTTTAATCCGCCGCCGTACTACTTCGGTAGCGTTTACTCTCTGGCCCTTCAAGACGACGGGAAGATCCTCGTCGGGGGCCAGCCCAGTCCCGGCGTCAACAACTACGCCATAATGGTCCGCTTAGACCCAACGGGAGCTTTCGATTCGTTCAACCCGCTGCAGGCTTATTCTGGCGTCGGTATCGTGTACGCAGTGGCCGTGCAGACTGACGGCAAGATTTTGGCGGGGGGCCGGTCCCCTCCTTACCTCACTCGGCGGAAATCTGACCTCCCATTCATAGACACCCAGCCCGCAAGCCAGACTGTGCTCCCCGGAGCGGAGGTTACATTCACAGTTTCCGCCTCAGGCATTCTCCCCATGCAATATCAGTGGCGCAAGGATGGTTCGGACATCCCCGGTGCAACAGGGTTGGCCAGCTATAGCTCAGAAACGTTCTCCCTCACCTTGACGAACATTCAGCTCGCACAGAGCGGACATTACTCCATCGTCGTTACCAACCCTGCCGGCTCCGTTACGAGCTCGCCCGCGTCTCTCAGCCTTTATGGAACACCGGCAATCCTGGCAGACGGCCAAGCTGTTGTGGCGACCGCCACACGGAACTACTCCTCAACCGTGACCCTGCAAACGGCGTTTCCCGGCGGTTACGTTTTCTACACCCTCGACGGCACGACTCCGACCTTCTCCTCCCCGTTTTACACGGGGCCAATCACAATCACGAACAGTACAACCATTCGAGCCCTCTCCCTGAGTCTGGACTTCTCGCAGTACCTGCCCTGTCCACCGGCTCAAATCATCATCCTGAAGAACGCTCTGACCCTTTCGGGCGGCGGAGGCTATATCAGCGCGAACCCTTCTCAACCACTCTATGAGAGCGGCACGGTCGTAACCCTGACTGCCATCCCCGAATTGGGCTGGACATTCGATCACTGGCAGGGCAGCGCCTCCGGAACCAACAATCCCCTGTTGGTTACGATGAACGCGGACAAGCAACTGCAGGCAGTTTTCACAACCACCATCCTCACCAACACCGTGGGGCCAGGCCACATCGAGCTATCGGATTATGGTCCGGTCTCCTACGGTACAACTATCCAGCTCAGAGCGATTGCCGATCCCGGCAACGTGTTTCTTCTTTGGGGTGGCGCTGTTTCGGGCACCGGCAACCCAAGAACCTATACCGTGAATGACGCAATGCCCAACTTGGCCGCCCTGTTCACCACCGCGCCAGCGGGTGCTCCGACCATCACCGCCCAGCCCGCAAGCCAAGTCACCAGTGCCGGATCATCGGTGACCCTGGCGGTCGGCACCTCCTTCGGATCATACTCATACCAATGGCGCTTTAACGGCTCACCCATCCCCGGCGCCACTGGGCCGACGCTAACAATTACGAATTTGGACGCATCTCTGGCCGGTGACTACGACGTCATCGTGACAGGGGGCGGCGTATCCCTTGTGAGCTCGGCAGCCCGGGTTGTGCTGACGGACTTCAATATGCGACCGGTCATCTCCGTTCTGGGAAACCAGGGCACGCCCTTTGAGGTTCAATACAGCGACACGATAAGCAACGGCACCTGGCACGTCCTGACCAACAGCGTCCTCGCATCCTCCCGCGAGGACGTCATAGACTTCTCGAACACGAACACTCAGAAGCGGTTCTACCGAGTCGTTCTCCCCGCGCAGTAACCACGATGCCCGGCCCGCTGAAGCTCGCCAGTTTTGCCTCATGCTGGCTGGGCATCGCGATTTACACCGCTGACTCGGTGCTGAACCGGCAGCCCCAGGCGGTGGCGAACGAGCCGGAGTAGGCGAATCCGGGGCAAAACCTCTACTTGAGGCTACTGAGGCGGGACAATGCGAAGATTGCCAGGCGGCTGGGGGCGCCTTGCGGTTGTAGAGGCGGCAACCCCTGATTTGGCTAGCCCTTGCGCATTGGTCTTGCCGGCTGAAGCCGCCGCAACAGGCGGAGTATTCGATGAAGTTGTAGTCGCTGAGTTCGTGCCAGCGATGTTTACGCGGGGGACCAGGCTGGCGTCCGCCTGAATTGCCGGCTTCTGCGCTTTCCCAGCAGAATCAGTGCTCGTTTGCGCAACAGCAAACGCGGCTCCCATCAACAGCGCTGCGAGGAGGATCCTGAGCAGTTGTTGTTTCATAGTCGTATGCTTTTGGTTTTCCAACATTGTGACCAACACGCGGCTTCACCCTCGACTGATGGCAAAAATCAGCAACTCCGCCCATTACGGAGAGCCTGTCCGTAGGATTACGGATAGCGGCTAATCGTGAGGGAGGCTCATGGACTGTCCGAAACGGATCAGAGCCTCCTTACGTCGAAACTTTCCTCAACCTCACTGAACGACCAAACGGTGAGGGATGAGTGGGAGGACGATGCCAACGGCGGGACGCCGTCGGCAGCACGCGGGACGCGTGCGCTCCCCATCTCCAACTGAATTGTTACGGCTTAGTTGGAAATGGACTGGTTTTACTTACGCACGCGCGGTTCTGGCATCCCTCCGGGATGCAAGAATCTCTAGCCCACGTGTCCGGGGGTCGTTTCCCCTGCTGCCCCGAAACGACCCCCGCTACCGGCTGCCAACCCTGCCGGGTTGGACGGGTCAGCAAGAAGCAATCGGAAGACCTCACGCAAACCCGTGCCGGCATGCACTAATCCGAGCTTGAGGCAGCCCGGTACGTGCCCAAAGCCACCCGGTTGCGCCTTGCGCCGCGGGGGCTGGAGGGTTAGAGATTAGCCCCAGTGTATTTACGGGCTGGCGGACGCAGCACGTCGGTCGCGCGCCTGCCGGCATTCGTGTCAGCTATCAATTAAAGACTTATCATGCGTATTGCCACCACAACATTGCTTGCCTGCTCTCTGATCACGGGATTCCTGAATGCCGTTGCTGCCGCGCCGGTCGAGCTGATGCCGGGGGTCAGTGAAGTTGAATGGGGTCAGGCGGCCGTGGTCGAGGGCGGTGGCGTGGTTGTGCTCTCGGACCAGACCAGTCCGCTGGAGCGGGAAGCCGCGCGGCTGGGCGACGCCGCCTCGATTTGGACGGGCGATGTGTGCTCCATTGCGAAGCCAAGCGCCTTCTACGACGCTGTGTTCGACTTCGGCATTGTGCACCATGTTCCAGCCTGGCGCCAAGCCCTCTCGGAGACCCGATGAGCAAGGCGGCAAGATCCATCGTTGCCGGGCTGCTGGCCTCGTGGCCCGGGGTGGTGCTCGGTGTCGGCACGTTGGTGTTCCGGCAGGAGTACTTCTTTCTCACGTACGCCATTGTCAGCGGCGTTTTCTGGGCGCTGAGTTTCACTCTCGGCGCACGAACCGCCCTGCGCCTCGGCGCCGGTCAATCCCGCGAACGGACGGCGTGGTTGGCGTTCCGCGACCTCGCCCTCGCTTGGGTCGCCTCCTTGGTGTTGCTGGGGATTCTCAACCTGACGCCGCTGTGCGTTGGTCAGGACAACGGGGATGGCCGGAACACCTGCGCCCTTTGTATCATCCAAAGCGTGGCCAGCGCGGTGATCTATACGCCCCCGGTGTTGCTGCTGGTGGGCCTAGCCGCTTGGGGATTGGGACACTGGCTGAGTCGGGGCAACGTCCCGCGGATTGTGTCGGCCACACCGAGCCATGGCCCAACCTGAAACAACTTCGCAACGGACAGCCGCCGGGATCTCCCTCGCGGTCAATTTCCTGCTGTCCTGGACGCTCTGGCCCTTCGTTCTCCCGCCCTTCCGCGTTTACTCACTGCGGGAATTGTTCGAGGTGCTCCTCTGGCAAGGGATGGGGGCGGTGGGGTGGCCCTTGGGGCTGGTGGGAGGATTGGCGAATCTGGTGTTGCGCTGCCAATTGTCGGATCTGGCCGGTCTTCTGTCGCTTTCGATCTACCCGATCATGTTCCTGTTGCTCGTTCTGGCCCTGTATCCCAAGCGCCCCCGGCGATGGATTTTGGTCGTGCTGCACATTTTCCTCACCGGCTCGTTTGCGGCGGTTTGGTACAAAATCCTCAATGGATATGATTTCATGAGAGGGTAATGAATTCGCTATCGCAAGAAGCCATCGAAGCCCGACGAGAACACCCCATTGCGTTTTGGTCGCTGGTGGCGGCGATGTTGACCCCGATGGTGGTGGGCATCACCACTCTCGGCCTGCTCGCGAAGCATCTGTTTCCCGCACCGACCCAGCTCGTGATCCTGGCGGGCGCAGGGTTGTTCATTCTGGCCATCCCGCTGCTGATGGTGTTGGGAGCATTTGGCTGGCTGCTCATTGCGCGCGGGTTCGTGCCGCGGTCCGTCGCCAAAGCATTCTTCATTCATCCTGATTTCGGGACTCTCTCCTGCATTGACGAATGGATGTTCCACTGTGTGCATGGGAAAGACGATGAACCCGGCAAGGAAACAACATCGAGACTGCCGTGAGAGCGTCGGCGTTTAGTCAGCGGGTGTCGCGGTCGGGGCGGCCTTCGAGGGGGTCGGGATGCCGGTGACGGCCAGGCCTTCGCGGAAATCGTCGGCGCGAAGGTATTTGGGCGGGACGACGAAGCGGTCGGTCGCATCCATGTAGCCGAAGTGGTTGTTGAGCTTCACCCGCGCGCGGCCTCCGGCGAATGAGTGGCTTTCTTCGAGCCAAAGCGGTTCGACCGCCCAAGTGCCATCCGGCTTGATGTAGCCGGTCCGACCCACCTCGTCGCGCACGGCGGCCAATCCTTCGGAGGGAGGGGGGTATTATCCAGCAGGAGGGTGTTACGAAATTCGGAGTAGACGACTCTAGTGGAGAGAGATACGTCCAAAATATGGTGATTTTTCAAACAGGCTCGGGCGAAGCGCGTACGATTCGGCGTGGTCGAAACGCCCGGGGGGCGGAAGCTAACGGGACAAGTGCCAGGTGACCGGCTCGGAGCGGAGCGGCCCATAGCCGGCAATCTCGAGCGAGGTGAGGATGCGAATGTCGCCGACCACGAAAGGAGGTACTCGCCATGAGTACGTGCAAACGCCGCCTCACCCAAACTTGAAGTTGCCGTTGGCCATCATCCGATCCTTGGAGTAAATGGCAAACCGGGGAGGCTTGCGACGGTCCAGGTAACTGGCCGAGGTACCTCTTCGCCGGCGCCCCCCTTGAGCACGAAGCGCAAATACAAATACCCCCTGGTTTCAGAAACCGCCACGCTGCTGACAAGCGGAGGCCCGACTTTGAAGGGCTGGGATGTGCCGGCCTCCAACGCCACGCGCGCAGTTCCCGAGGTGCTCACCAAGGGTTTCATTCCCGAGGCCGGCTGCACGCAAACACCTTGGAGGCGATAGTTGTCGGCGGGCAGGGCAAGCTTTCCGGTCGGCGCATCGAGAAAGGCCAGACACGCATCTCCCTGGAGCGCCAGCCAGCGAACGGAACTCCCTGCCAATGCCAATTCGGCCATCGGGGAGGTGACTTCCTTGAGCATCATCGTCAAAGGCGCACTCCCGGCAGCGCCGTAGGCAAAGCTGAGCTCGTATTGATGCCCGCCAACGAAGAGGGTCTTTGAGACTGGAGTTGGCATCGGCGGATAGGCAGTCGCGCCAGCTTGAGGAGCGGCGACATTGGGAGTGATCGAGAACCTGGCCCGGGCATCGAATTGACCGTCGAAGTTATCTTGCACTTGGAACGCCCAGTTCTGGCCGCCCAGCGTAATCCGGCCGGCATAAACCGAGCGGAGGACCCCGTAGCCTCGATACTGCCCCACAAGGTCCAGGGGATCCAACGTGTAGTAACGATTGGTGCCGCCGCTGGAGAGGCAGAACCGCACGTTTCTAAAACGAGGGGCTGAAGACGACGACCGGTAAACGCCCTTCGGGTCATCCGTCAGATCCAGGTTCCGATTGAGGTCCAGGTAAAGAGTCCGCTTGGTCACGTTGACGGCCAGGCCGAGCCAATCCTGGGGACCAGGGCCGACCTTAAGCGCCCGGCGCACGATCTTTTCATTCCTTCCAAAAGCCGGCTCCTTGCGGAACGTCAGCCCCGGTTCGACCAATTCGACCCGGGTGGCGAGGTAGCCGCGGTCACTGTATTGGAGGGGAAAACGGAGTGGCGCGCCTGGAGTGGCGACCCGGCGGGGGACCAGGGCCGCTGCGCGGTCAGGACCGTTAGATACCGCAATTGCCTCCGGGGAAGGGCCGCGATCATCGGCCGCGGCTGCCGCTTGTGCCGGCCCACTCTCCCGCTCGGGCGGTTGCGTCAGCGGTGCCGATCCCTCCCGGGAGGGGTCTGCGACCTCCGCGCCGAGGGCAACACTCTCGGCAGAGGACTCGTCGGCGGTGTCTCCCGACGTGTCCCGGCCGTGACTCAAGAACCAATAGGCTGCGCCAGAGCAACACAGGGCAACCATTCCCAGAAGGAGGAGCGCGCGCCCGCCTCTTCGCCGCGAGGGCGCCGCCGGCGCGATGTCTGGAACAATAACCTGGCACGAGCATTTCGGGCAGTTGACGTTCGTGCCTGCGCCACTGGCGTCTATCACAAGGCTGGTGCCGCACTTCGGACAAACGAATTCGATGTCGCGCATGCTGATGAGTCGCTTCCGACCGCGACGATCCCTATCGCAAAGCCGGGTTGGTGTCAAACGAAAAGACGAGCGGGTGTGAAATGTGTGCGCTTCTCGACAGTACCACCGGAGCGCCGACTTCAGTCGGCTTAAACTTCGCGCAGGTCCAAACGGCCCCCCCTTAGGAAGCGCTGATTAATTCGCCCAGCATTTCCAATTTGTGATTTTACGCCCACAAATCAGGGGTAAATAATCGCGGATCAGTCTTTGATCAGCGCTTCCTTAGCCTCTGTTCACCCTAAGCCGACTGAAGTCGGCGCTCCGGTGGTACTGTCGAGATGCCCCCTTCAATCACGCCCCGTCCTGCTTGCGGCTTGCGCCGGGAGAGCATGGGGGTTAGAAGTTAGCTTCTGTGTATTCGTGGGCCGGCGAACGCGGCACGTTGGTCGCGTGCCTGCCGGCATTCGTGTCAGCCGTCAATTAAAGACTTATCATGCGTAATACCACCACAACGTTGCTTGTTTGCTCTCTGATCACCGGATTCCTGAACGCCGCGGCTGCCGCGCCGGTCAACCTGATGCCGGGCGTCAGCGAAGTTGAATGGGGTCAGGCGGCCGTGGTCGAGGGGGGCGGGGTGGTTGTGCTCTCAGACCAGGCCAGTCCGCCGGAACGGGAAGCCGCGCGGCTGCTGTGCCGCTATGTGGAAAGGCGATTCGGCCAGAAGTGGCCGACGCACACTGCCGGCGAGGTGCCCCGGGGCGCGAAGCTGCGCGTGTATCTCGGGCAGGCCAAGACCTTCCCGGCCCTCGCCAGGTTGTGTGAGGGTCAGAAGCTGGCGGTTCCCGGGCAGGCGGACGGCTACGCGCTGAAGGTTTGGGCCGAGGGCGGCGGCGTCACGGCGGTGGTCGCGGGGATGAACGGCCGCGGCGTGATCTATGGCCAGGACACGCTCTTTCAACTGCTTGCCAAGCGGGACGGCAAGCTGACGATCCAGGCCGCGACTATTCGCGACTGGCCGGGTATTCCGCTGCGCGGCCGGCCGCACCCGCACTACCAGTATTTCTTCAAGGCCGAGAACTGGGACTGCATCATGAGCTCCCGAATCAACTTCATTGATCTGCGGGACGGCATCTACGCGTTCGAGCCGGGCGCGAAGCTGAAGAAGGAGGAACTGGGGAAGGTCATCCGCGAGGCCCGGGACCGCGGCCTGCGGGTCTATGCGGCAGTGAACACGGGCGTGCCGAAATCGGAGCAGGAGGCCGTGATTGCTCTCTTCAAGGAGTTCATCGAGTTGGGCGCGGATGGACTGTGGGCGTCGTTCGACGACAAGGGGTCCGGCGAAGACCCGAAAGGGATGATGGGCCGGATTCTGGCGTTCGGACGGGAGCACCAGATCACCGGCGACGCCATCGCCCTCACGCCGCCCAAGGGGGCTTACCAGGTCATCAATTACAAGTTCAACCGGGACGTCGTCAGCGTGCCCGGTATGGAGCAGGCGGTGTGGTACTGGACGAGCATACCTTGCGCGGAAGACGCCGCCGACGGGGAGGCAATCGGGCTAAAGGTGCGGCCGTCCTGGTGGCACAACTGGCCGCGGCTGCATTATCCGTCGCTGTCCTACCGTCCGGGCGCCTACGTGCCGGTGCTGGACATGGCCGACGGTTGGAATCACCCGAACGAGCGCGAGCTGAAGGAGATGGGGCGTTATGTGCACGCGGTGATGCCGTGGGACGGCTGGCAGGCGCTGCAACATTACCTGGTGCCGGTGATCGGCTGGTGGAGCTGGCGGCCGGAGCAGTACGACCCGCAGGCAATCCGGCGGCGGGTGTATGATATGGTCTTTGGCCCCGCGCAGGTCGAGACCGCCCGCGCATTTGACGACGCCCTGCCGAAGATCCGCGACCGGTTCCAGTTCTGGTCCACGCAAACCGAGTCGGCGCCGCGGTGCCCGGCGCGGTTGAAATCGCAGGCCGACCGGGCGCAGGCTCAGGCGGAGCTGAGAGCGCTGCAACCGAAGCTGGCCAGCCTGCGGAAGGCGGCGCCGTCGGTCTCGCTGCTGGACAAGGCGTTGCTGGAGAAGGATTACCTCGAACCGATGGAGCGGGAGATCGTGACGGGGCTGGCGGCGGCGCAGGCGCCGTATCCGGAATACTGGTGGCCCGAGCACCAGGCCAAGGTGCTCAATGCTGTGTATGACGGCGACATGGCGAAGGCGGATCAACTCATCGCCGGCGTGCGCGAGCGCGTGCTGGCCGAGGTGTCGCAGGTCGAGCAGCAGTTTGCGGAGGCGGGCGAGGTGAGCGGTTACGTCGCGTGGTGGCGAAAGCGGGCGAAGGCCTCGGCGGCCGATTGGAAGGCGTTGCTGGCCGCGCGCCAGGCCGAGTTGCGGACCTGGATCGCTGACTACAGCCAGACGGTTGCGCCGGCCGACCAGATGCTCAAGAACTTCGGCGACCCGCCGGTGCAGGTTGGCACGGGCGTGTGGGAAGGGCACAACCACGTGCTGGCGACGGTGCTGCCCGAGCCGCGGGAGATATTCTGGGGCGATTGGGTCGGCGGCATCTATGAGAAAGGGTCCACCCGCGCGGCGGTGTTCGCCGTGTCCAAGCACGAGCGCGTCAACGCGAACACCTTTTGCGAATTGCCGGTGAACATCCCGGTGTCCGGGCGCCGCGATCGCCTGGCCTTGCTCGTCTATCTCGCGGACACCACCAAGGACAGCTTCGGGTTCGGCGTCTCCAAGTGGCGGTGGTCCGGGTACCGGTCCATCCGCCTGCTGTGGGGGGAGCAGGAGGTGTGGAAGGCCGACCTGGGCATTCCCCGGTTCAGCGGCGAATGGTTTGTGGCTCCGCTGCCGTCGCTGCCGGCCGACCTGAAGACCCTGCCGCTGCGGCTGCGGGTGGAGGATTACCGGCCGGCCAAGGCCAACCCGGAAATCGTGTACGTCGGCCCGATCCGGCTGCTGGAACTCGACCGGCCGTAGGCGGCGGGGAAAGAGCGCTGGCAGTGCAGGCCGCGCGGCGAATCCGTAGGGCGCGTTACCCAAGCCGTCCGCCTGTTTGAAGGTAGGGCGAGCACTCCGTGCGCGCCGTTTGAGGTCGCGACGGCTGGCGCATTTCGACCGATTGGCGGGCCTTGCGGCGCGCAGCGCAGTGCGCGCCCTACCATTGGAACGGTTCGAGCAACACGCGCTGCAAAATGTTTTGTCCACCGCGGCCTCTTGACTCGTCTAAACAGGTAGAGACGAATGGAACCTGATGCCAATCAACTGGTGGAAAGAGCGCGCGGCGGCAACCGAGCTGCGGCGGGAGAGCTTATCGAGATGTTCTATGAGCGGATTTACGCTTTCCTGCGACGCCTGGCTGCCAATGATGCGGATGCGGCTGATCTGACCCAGCGCACCTTCAGTCGGGTGTGGCAGGCGTTGCCGGGCTTTGCGGGGCGGTCGTCGGTAGCCTCCTGGATGCACAGCATCGCCTACCACGTCTATGTGGATTGGCGGCGCGCCGATCGTCACACTGAACCGCGCCCGGACGAGTGGTGGGCGGCCCGCCCGGCCCAGGAGGCCATGCCAGATGAGATTGTCGCCCGAGCCGACCTGGCGGCGACAGTCTATGGCTCGGTGGAGGAACTGGAGCCGGAGCTGCGGCACACAGTTCAACTGCATTATTACCAGGACCTGACGCTGCAAGAGACGGCGGACGCGCTCGGCGTCGCTACCAGCACTGTGAAATACCGGGTAAGGCAGGCGTTGGCGGAACTCCAAAGGAAATTGGCGCCGAAGTCCACCTCGCTGACCTCAACGGCTACCTCCAGAATGATATGAACCTTTCGGACATCGAGAACATCCTGCACGCCGCCCCGCGGCCCACACCGCCCGCGGGCCTCAAGGAACGGTTGATCGCCCAGGTGCGACTGGCCACGGTCCGGCCGGCGTCGCCAACCTCCGAGGAGGTGCTGGCTCCCGCCAGTTGGCTGCGTCGTTGGTGGCCGGTGTTGGCGCCGGCAACGGTTTCGCTCGCCTGCGCAGTCGGCCTTACCATGCAGCAGATGGAGATACGGCACCTGAAGCAAACCATCCAGGGCTTGTCCCGCGAGGCCGCTCCCAAGGCGGGCGCGCTTTCAATGCCGACTGTGCAAACGAATGACGCAGCGCCCCCCGCCGACGCGGCGGCCCGGACCCAACAGGAGGTGGCCAGGCTGAAAGAGCTGGCGAGCCAGTTGGCCGCGGAAGTGAAGCAACTGGAACAGATGCGCGCCGAGAACACAAAGTTGCGGACCCAACTCGCGGCACCGCCGGCCGGGTTCCTGACGCCGGACGAGACCGAGGCGCTGGCCAAGGCCAGGGAGCGGGCCGAATCCATCGCGTGCGTCAACAACTTGAAACAGGTTGGGCTGGCGGCGAGAATGTGGGCCGTTGACCACCAGTACGTATTGCCACCGGACATTGTCTCCATGGCCAATGAACTAGACACGCCGAAGATTTTAGTGTGCCCCTCGGACCGGGCGCGAGAGGCGGCCAAAGACTGGGCGTCCTACACCGCGGCCAATTGCTCCTACGAGTACCTGGCTTCGTCGGCGCCGGACACCGAACCCGAGCGGGTGGCATTGCGGTGCCCGATTCACGGACACGTGGGCCTGGTTGACGGGAGCGTTCAGGGGGGTGTCAAACAGCGTCCGGAGCTGCTGGTGCAACGCGACGGCAAACTCTACTTCGGGGAACCACCGCGGCCGGCCAAGACCGCGCCCGCGCCGAAGGCCGGCAATCCGGGCAACGCGAACCCATGAACCGGCGCGCGCTACTCGGCGGCTTCCTGGCCGCGGTGTGCCTGGCGACCCTCTGGGGTGTTTGGGGTCAACGAAGCCAGCTCGCCGGGCTGCGCGCCGAGCAACAGCATTTGCTGGCGCAACTGACCGCGAAGGCTGAAGGTTCGGCATCCCTGGTCCAGGCTGAAGCCGGAAGCGCGGGATCAGGCACTGGGTCGCCCACGCTGATGGTAACCCCCGAACTGCTTCGGCTGCGCAGCGAGGTCACGCGGCTCACCGAACGCCGGCGCGAACTGGCGAGTGCGCGAGGGGAAAACGAACGACTCCGTGCCCAACTTGCCAGCCGGGGCACGAATGGCCCGGGGGGACTCCGATTGCCGCCCGGCTACATCCGGAAGAGCGAGGCACGGATGGTGGGCTACAACACACCGGAGAATACGCTGCAATCACTCCTGTGGGCGGTCCAGAACCACGACGTGACAAACGTTCTGCGCGCCTTCACGCCCGACAGGGCCGAGCATTTCCTCGCCGAAGCCGCCCACGCGAATAAACCAATCGAGGACTTTTTCCGCGAGTCCGTCGCCTTGCCGGGCATGGCCATCGTGGATCGGAGACAGGATACGAATGACGGTTCCATCGAGCTGGAGGTGGAGGTGGCTCCGGGGTGGGTGCCGCACGCGGACATCACCTTTCAGCAGACTAACGGTCAGTGGAAGATAGCAGGGTCGTTTTGACACCCCGGCGTCTCACCCACTCGCGGCGAAGAAGGCAGGATACTTCTCGCAGCGGGCTTCGCGGAGCAACAGCAGCCCCAATTCGCGGGCGTGGTAGTCCCCCCACATCGAGCTCTCGCCGTTGGGGACCTTCTGGCCGGGGGCGACGTAGTCCCACCCATTCGGGCGATGATAAACCGAGTGCAGGAGCAAGCCCTGGTGTTTGGGGCTCGTCGAGAGGTAAGGCTCGTCGAAAAGGGTGCTCGCCACGGTCAGACCTGCCTGATGATAGCGGGCGCTGTTCTTCTCATCGCCTCGGGCGGAAAGGTAATTCCCCAGGCGGACCAGGCCCTGCGCGGCGATGGCGGCAGCGGAGCTGTCCACGGGTTCCCAGCGATTGAATGGGTCGGCTGGCTTTGCAGGATAGTCGCCCAGGTGATGCAGGTTAGGCGCGCCGGTGTCCCACATCGGGATGCCGTCAGTGCACGAGTTGGCGAGGTAGAAATCGGCCGTGGCGCGGGCAGCATCAAGGAACAAGTCGCGGGTTGATGCCAGATCGCGCGCGGACGGCGACCGGCGCCGATGCGCGTGGGTCTCTTGCCCCGTCTTCTTGCCGTTCAGCGCTGCAAGGAACTCCAGTTGCTCGGCGTAGCCGAGGATGGCCCAGGCCAAACCGCGCGTCCAGGTGCTGAAGGGCGAGTATCCCTGCTGCGAGTTGGGGCAGCGATAGATGCCGTCGTTGAGGTTGAAGATGCTCTCGTGGGCGGTGCGGCCGCGCACATCGTAGGCGTCGCGGCCTGTGCCGTAGTAGATGCTGTAGCGGGCCGTGGTTTCCGCGTGGGCAATGAGGCGCTCCAGCAGAGAAATGCTCTGGTCCCGTTCCCCCCGGAGCACGTGGCCGAGCTGGTGCGCCACGGCCAGGGAACGCAGCGAGCGCACCGTGTCCACGAACAGCGAGTGGGGGCCGTTGAAGGAATAGATGAAGCCTCCGCCGTCGGCGGTCTTCGTCCAACGCGCGGCCTGGACCGCGCCGGAGACCTTCAGGGCCAGCTCATAGAAGTCCTTTTCGCGCTCGTTGAAAGGGATTCTTCCCTCGCGCATCAGCCGCCAGAGGTTGCCGTAGGTGGAGACGTTGTTGAACCCGTGGTCATGCACGCCGATATGCGACACGTGCGGGGCCATGAGCTGAATGGTCTTGCGCCGACCCAGTTCCAGGAAGCGTTGGTCCCCGGTCGCATCAAACTGGAGCAGCGCCGCGCCGACCTGGAAACCCTGGGTCCATTCCGTCCAGGCCCGTGAGGTGTACTTGCCGCGCACCGTGACCACCGGTGTGCCCTTGGCGGGTCCCCACGTTTTCTCCAGGCTCAGGATCTTCTGCGCCGAGAGGTCAAACAGCCGCTCGATCCTCGGCACGAGTTTTTGGGCGGTGAGACGATGGTCAATACGCAAGGGCATTAGAGTCTCCGAAGGTGAAAGCCGCCGTCCACGTTGATGACTTCGCCGGTGCTGAACGGCAGCAGGTCCTGGGCAATGGCCGCGACGGCTTTGCCGACATCCTCGGGCGTGCCCCAGCGCTTGATCGGCGTGAGTCCCTCCGCAATGAGCTGGTCATACTTCTCCTTCACCGGCCCGGTCATGTCGGTCCGGACCACCCCGGGCCGGATTTCATAGACGTTGATGCCATGCTCGGCCAGGCGCGCGGCGTAAAGGGACGTGAGCATCGCCAGCGCGGCCTTGGAGAGGCAGTAATCGCCGCGATTCACCGAGGCGGTGTAGGCGCTGATCGAGGAGATGGTGATGATCTTGGGTTGGAAGGGGACGGGTGGGACGCCTGTCCTACTCTGTTCGATCATCCAATTGGCCGCGAGCTGGGTGAGGAAGTAAGGCCCTTTGACGTTGATGGCGATGAGGCGGTCGAAGCTGTCTTCGGTCGCCTCCAGGATGTCCGCGCGGACGTCTGGGGCGACGCCGGCATTGTTCACCAGCAAATCCAGGCGAGTCAGCTTCTCCTTCGTGAACTGGATCAGCTTCCGGCGATCGGAGCTGCTCGCAATGTCGGCCTGGCAAATCTCCGCGCGAATGCTCTTGCCGGCAGTGCGCGCGGCGGCAACGCAATCCGCGGCGGTTTGCCGGGCGGCGGCGGCATTGCTGGCGTAGTTGATGACGAGGTCGCAGCCGAGCTTCGCCAGCTCCAGCGCGATGCCGCGGCCAATGCCGCGCGACGCGCCAGTGATGAGGGCGACCGGATTCATGGGCGGCAAGGATAGTGGGCGAGACCGCGAGCAAAAGGAAATATTTGGCTGAGGTGGGGTCGCCTCGCCGAGACGACCATCGGACCCCAGACGGACGTCTCGCCGAGGCGTCCCTACCCACCGCGGCAAACCTTTGACAGGGCGGGGCCAAACCTTATGCTGGGCGCGTGGGCATTGTTAACGTACCGCTCGGCAACCGCAGCTACGACATCAAGATCGGCACCGGCCTTTTGGCCCGGTTGGGTGCCGAATGCGCCCGGCTCGGCCTGGGCAGTCGCTGCGCGATCATCTCCGACACCAACGTTGCGCGCCGGTTTGGCGGGGCGGCGCAGAAGGCTTTGGCGAAAGCCGGCTTTGCGCCCAGCCTGATAACGATTCCGGCGGGGGAGACGGCCAAGAGCCTGAGAACGGTCGCGGCGTGCTACGACCAACTGGCCGCGCAACGATTGGAGCGGAAGTCCTTCGTCGTCGCGCTGGGCGGCGGCGTGGTGGGCGATCTGGCGGGCTTTGTGGCGGCGACTTATCTGCGCGGCATCCCGTTCGTCCAGGTGCCCACGACACTGCTGGCGCAGGTGGACAGCTCGGTCGGCGGCAAAGTCGGCGTGAATCTCAAGGCGGGCAAGAACCTCGTCGGGGCGTTCCACCAGCCCCGGCTGGTGCTGTGCGACCTGCGACACGCTTGTCTCGCTGCCGCTGCGCGAGTATCGGGCGGGCCTGGCCGAAGTCATCAAGTACGGCATCATTTACGACGCCGGCCTGTTCCAGCAGACTGGAACGTGACTTGCCCAAGCTGCTGCGCCGCGATTCCGCGCACGCTGGCGGCGGTCGTGGCCCGCTGCTGCGAGATCAAGGCGGAGGTCGTGCGGCAGGACGAAACCGAGAGCGGCTTGCGGGCCATCCTGAACTTCGGCCACACCATCGGCCATGCGCTGGAAGCCATGTCGCGCTACGGCAGGTATCTGCATGGCGAAGCGATTGCCATCGGCCAGGTCGCTGCCGCCAGGCTTTCCGCGCAAGTCCTCGGCCTGCCCGCGCGCGAAGTGGACCGCATCGAAGGCATCTTCCGACGCGCCGGCCTGCCCACCCGGGTGAAGCTGGACACCCCGCAGCGGCAAAAGCTCCTCGCCGCGATGCAGCTCGACAAGAAGGTCAGCGGCGGCGAGATCAAGTTCGTGCTCGCGCGCCGCCTCGGCGCCGTCGAATTCGGCCACCGCGTTCCCGACGCACTTGTGGCCGGGGCCCTCAACCATTAACCATCAACTGACTACCAGAACATGTCCGCCGTCAGCGAAACCATCGTCCGCGAGTACTTCGAGCTGCACGAATTCCTCGTGCGCCAACATCGCAAATACATCGGCCAGACGCGCCGGGAGGACGACGACGACATTGACTTCTTCGTCCTCAACCCGCATCCGCGGCCGCCCGACGGGCCGCTCCCATTTGTGCTTGGTTCGGCGGATTTGGCTTCCATCGCGCGCGCGATTGTGGTCGTCAAGGGCTGGCATACGGAGACCTTCAGCTCGGCGGTGTTGGCTCACGCGCCGGAGATCTTCCGCTTTGTCGAACCGCGGGTATTCCAGCAGGCCGCGCGCGCCTTCGGCAAGGAGGGCACACTGCTGAAGATCCTGGTGGTGCCGGCCTTGCCGCAAGCCGCCCCGGCGCGCGAGGAGAGCATCGCCCTGCTGCGCTCCAAAGGCATTGACGCGGTGATCCCGTTCCGCACGATGCTGGCGGACTTGGTGAACGAGACCGAGGTCAACCGCAATTACCAGAAGTCCGACCTGCTCCAGATCATCCGCATCCTGAAGAACTACGACTTCTTCAAGGAGCCGCAGCTGGAGCTGTTCCGGCCGAAGCGGAAGAAGCCGACGCCGGGCAAGACCCAGAAGGCCAAACCCTGACCCCCGCGCGCACGACTATGGTGCTGGTCATAGACAACTACGATTCGTTCACCTACAACCTGGTGCAATACCTGGGGGAGATGCAGGTGGACCTGCAGGTCCATCGCAACGACCAGATCACCCTCGAGCAAATCCGCGCGCTGGCACCCGAGCGGATTCTCGATTTCGCCCGGGCCGTGCTCGCCGCGCGAGGCGGGGCTGTCGAACGAAATCATCCGCACCTTCGGCCCGCAAATCCCGACCTTCGGCGTCTGCCTGGGGCACCAGTGCATCGGCCATGTCTTCGGCGGCAACGTCATCGTCAACTACCGCATGATGCACGGGAAGACCTCGCTCATTAAGCACAACGGCAAGGATCTGTTCGCGGGCATGCCCAATCCGTTTGCCGCCACCCGCTACCATTCGCTGGTCATCCAGCGCGACAGCGTGCCGGACTGCCTGGAAGTCACCGCCGAGACCGAGGAAGGCGAGATCATGGGCGTGCGGCACAAGCAGCACCCGATCTGGGGCGTGCAGTTCCACCCGGAAAGCATCCTGACCGAGAACGGCCGGCAGATTCTGAAGAACTTCCTGCGGCTGAAATAGCCCCCAAACACCGAGGCGCGGGAACCTTTCGGCTGCCGCGCCTTAAAGCAACGCGTTCCAAGGAACGCTGGCAGAAGATCCGCCGGCCCTATTCGCGCCGTTCCCCGCGCCCACCGCGGTAGCCGCCACCCCCCGTGCGAGGAGCCCGTTCCTCCCGCGGACGCGCTTCATTGACCGTCAGCGCCCGGCCATCAATCTCTTTGCCATTGATGGCCTGGACGGCGGCATCGGCCGCTTCCTTGGTTTCCATCGTGACAAAGCCGAAGCCGCGCGGGCGGCCGCTGAATTTGTCCTTGATCACATCGATTTCCACGACCGTGCCGTGGGCGCCGAACAGGTCCTGGAGTTGTTCCTGGGTGGCGTTGAAGGAAAGGTTTCCTACAAACAGTTTCGTACTCATGATGACTTTTCTTTTCGATTCACTGCCCTTTCGCCACCGTTCCCGACCATCGGGTTTCAAATCATCAATGAACCGTGTTCAACTGAGGATTCACCTGGCTTTGAAATTGGCGAGTTATCTATTCGCGTCTATCTTAGCGGGCTTGCCCGGGGACGCAACCACTATTTTTATAGGTATGCCGCCCTGCTTCTTGCTTTCGTCGGCCGCCTCCATGAAAGCGAGAATCTCGATGGTCTCCTCGGGTTTCACCGGTGCCACTCCGGTTTGGAAGAACTTCATGATCGCGACCACCAGCGGCTCGTAACCGTCATACGACCCCACTGGCGCCTCCCCCTTCTCGCCTTTGGCCAGGCCGTGGAAGTCCTTGTCTTCGCGGTAAATGCCTTTGCGCCCGCCGCTCCAGGCGCCCACCACTTCGATCTTGCCCGCCGGCGTGGTTTGCCGCTGCACCGTTTCGCAGCCGGTGCCCATGACCGTGAACAGGCTTTCGACCCCGTGCACGCCATACCAGAACAGGTCCGGGTGATGCGGCTCCAGCGAGCAGGGGCCGTAGGTCTCGGCATACGACACCTTGCCGATCGAGCCGTTGCGGACCGCCTGGGTGTCCCGGCCGAAGCGCAGCGAGGAGGAACTGAACACCGGCACCTTCGCCTCCTTGGCCAGCCGGAAGATTTCGAGCGCATCCCGGAGCGAGCCCGCCATCGGCTTGTCAATGTACACCGGCTTGCGCGCTTGCAGCACCGGCTTGATCTGTTCGAGATGCGGGCGGCCATCCACGCTTTCCAACAGCACCGCATCCACGTCCTGGCACAGCTCCGCGATGCTGTCATAGATCTTCACCCCGTATTTCTCGCGCAGCTCCTTCGAGTAGCCCTCAATGTGCCCGATGCTGGACGGGATGTCGGCGCTACCGCCCTTGTAGGCCGCCACGACCTTGCCGCCCGGCACATGTTTCTTGGCTTCGGCGTTATTCAGGATCTCGGTGAAGGCAAGCACGTGCGAGGTGTCGCAGCCGATAATGCCGATGCGCAAATCGGCGCCCCAGGCCGCCGCGCCGCAAACCAAAACCGCCGCCAATAAGAGTCGAAGTTTCATACGTTACGATAGCCGTCGTTCCACCGGAACCGCGGCCAACATACGTAAACGCCCCGCAATTACAAAACACAAATTGCCCATTAGGTTTGACTTTTCTGCCCCGACTCGCCAGGATGCATCATGCTGTACCGCGTGTCGTTACGACCGTTTCGAGCCGTCTTCTTCGCTCTTCCACTGATTTGTTTCCTGCCGGGCGCTCAGGCCGGGCTGGAAGACCGGCTGGTTGACGAGAGCCGGATTCCCAGGCTCCCCCCCTCGCCTGATTGGTCCAGCGTTGACGTTCCCCCGCCCGAGTCGGCTCCGGCCCAAACCGCCGCCGTCGAGCCCAAGGCCTTCGGCGTAATCGCGCCCGCCAGCCGTCAGCCCGTGGGCGCGCTGACGGGCCGGCTGGTGTTCATGAACTGCGGCCACGGCTGGACCTACGACCCCGCCTTCAGCCCGCCGTGGCGCCTGTTGCGCGGCACGCTCCAGGAGATGAATGAGGACTACGGCAACATTGACCAGTTGAACATGTTCGCGCTCTACTGCTTCAACGCCGGGGCGGTGGTGATTCCCTGCCGCGCGCTCGGCTTTCAAACCAACGAAGTGGTGCTGGACAACGATGATCCCGGCGTCAGCTTCAGCCCCTCCTCCTCCTGGGCCAACAGCAGCGCCACCAGCTACTTCTACGGCACCGCCGGCGATGTGCCTTACAAATACGCCAGCCTGTCCGCCACGGAGAATGCCACTGCCACCTACACGCCGAGCATTCCGCAGGCGGGCTATTACCCGGTCTATTGCTGGGCGTCACACGGCTCCAATCGCGGCGACCAGCTCTATCGTGTCGTTCACACCGGCGGTGAATCCCAACTCCGCATTCCGCATCACATGGTTGGCAACGGCTGGGTCTATCTGGGGGAATACTACTTCAACGCCGGATCCAATTCCACCGTTGGCGCCGTCATCATCAGCAATCTGCGGAGCACCACCAATGGGGCGGTGGTGATCGCCGACGCCATCCGCTTCGGCAACGGCATGGGGAGCATTGACCGCGGCGGCGGCGTCTCGGACTACCCGCGCGAGGACGAGAACTGCCGTTACTGGGTCCAGGCCGGTCTGGGCGTGGGGATGCCCACCTCCATCTACGACAGCGGCAGCAGCGACGAAAGCGACAGTTGGTCCACCCCACCCCAGATTTCCGCCGAGATGAACCGCGAGGCGTACGGCAGCGTCCACAAGCGCATCCATATCAGCTTCCATTCCAACGCTGGCGGCGGGCGCGGCAGCATCGGCCTGATCACCAGCGACCCGACCACCAATCAGGCCGCGCTCGCCCAGCTTTGCGGCAAGGAAGTGAACGATGACCTGGTGGCCCTGGGCTCGCCGCCGCTGGAACTGCCGTGGTACAACCGCACGAGCTTCACCTACAGCGGCGGTTATTCCGAGATAGACGGCAGCCTCTTCAACTACGAAATGCCCGCCACGATCATCGAGGTGGCGTTCCACGACAGTGCCGAGGATGCCAAGCTGATGCGCGATTCCAAGGCCCGCGCGGCCATCGGCAAAGCCGCCATGCACGCCGCCATCAAGTATTTCAACCAATACGATGGCCTGGCCCTGAACTTCCTCCCCGAACCGCCTTCCAACCCGCGCGCCACCGGCGCCACCAACGGCTCCATCACCCTGCGCTGGACCGCGCCCGTCAGCGTCGGCGGCAGCGGCAGCCCGACCAACTACGTAATCTACTCCTCCACGAACGGCTACGGCTTCGGCAACCCGATCTCGGTCGGCAACGTTACCACCTACACCATCACCAACCTGCCCGGCGGCACCGACTACTACTTCCGCATCGCCGCCAGCAACGCCGGCGGCGAATCGCTCCCGTCGGAAGTCGTCGGCTGTCGCACCGCCCTCTCCGCGGACGCGCCCAAAGCGCTCCTCGTCAACGCCTTCGACCGGTTCGATCGCACCACCAACTTGCGCCAGGACACCACCCGCCAGGATTATGTTCCGCCCGATGCCAGCGGCACCATCGAGCGTGTCTGGCCGCGGCGGGTCAATTCGTTCGATTACGTGGTGCCGCACGGCAAATCCATCAGCGCCTTCGGCATGGCGTTCGATTCGTGCCAGCGCCAGGCCACTACCAACGGCCAGGTCAGCCTCACCAGCTATCCCATCGTGATCTGGGAGGCCGGCCAGTCGCTCACCAACACCTTCCGCGGGCCTGAGCGCAACGTAGTTTCCAACTACCTTGCCGGTGGCGGCCACCTGTTCGTCTCCGGTGCCAAGATCGCCTACGACCTCGACCGCGCCTCCGGCCCCGCCGCCGCGGACCGCAACTTCCTCAAGAACCAGCTTCACGCCGACCTGAGCCAGCTGACGCCAACACCAACGCGGGCAGCTATACCTTCACCGCCGTAGCCGGCTCGATCTTCAACGGCAATTCCAGCGGCACCATTGATAATGGCGCCAAGGGCATTTACTGGGTGCAGACGGCTGACGTGCTTACTCCGTATGGCAGCGGCGCGGCCGCGGCCGCCAATTACTCCGGCAACACCAACGGCGCCGCGGCCATTCAGTACGATGGCACCGCCGGCGGCGGCAAGGTCGTCTATTTCGGCTTCCCCTTTGAAACCATCACCGCCGTGGCCCGGCGCGACGCCTACATGGCGGACATCCTGACCTTCTTCCTGGCGCCCATTCCGGCGACGATTATTACTCCGCCGCTCTCGCAGACCGTCAACCAGGGCGCCAACGCCACGTTCACCGTCGTCGCCACCGGCACCGCTCCGCTCGATTATCAATGGGTCTTTGGCGGAACGAACATTCAAGGTGCCACCGCCAGCAGCTACCTGCGCAGCAATGCCCAGGCGCCCGATGCCGGCGAGTATTCCGTCATCGTCACCAACACCGGCGGGGCGGTAACCAGCGGCGTCGCCACCCTGACGCTCAATTTCCCGCCGGTCATCACCGCCGGCCCGGACAGCCAGATCGTTACCCAGGGTTCAAGTGCCACTTTCAGTGTCCAGGCGACCGGCACCGCGCCGCTCAGTTACCAGTGGCGGATGGCCGGCACCAACCTGCCCGGCGCCACCGGCACAATCTACACGCGCGCGAACGCCCAGCCAGCCGACGCGGGCAGCTATTCCGTGACGGTCAGCAACATGGTCAGCCTCGTTCTCAGCTCGAACGCGGTCCTGACCGTGCTGGTGCCGCCGAGCATCATTACCCAGCCGCAAAACCAAGGGGTAGTCATCGGCGCTAACGCCACCTTCACGGTTGGCGCGAGCGGGACTGCGCCCTTGAGCTACCAATGGCGCTTTGAGGGAGCGAACATTGGCGGTGCTACCGAGAGTAGTTACACCCGGATGAACGTTCAGCCGCCGACGTCGGCAACTACTCCGTTCTCATCACCAACCTGGCGGGCAGCATCGCCAGCGCCGATGCGATCCTCTTCATCATCCTGCCCCCGCCCCTTAAGTTCGATGCGGTCGTCCTCCAGGCCGACGGCGGGATGCGGCTGGACCTCAGCGGCGAACCCGGCGTCTATGCCCTCCAGACCTCCTCAAACCTGACCGACTGGAGTTTCACTGCCAGCCTCACCAACGTGACCGGCACCTTCGGCTTCACCGATGAGCCGGTGACCAATCATCCCCAGCGATTCTATCGCGCCCTGCCGGCGAATTGAGCCGCTACCGCTTCTTCAGGTGGATGCTGCCGCCGCCGCTGCGTAATTGCACGGTCTTGCCGCCGCCGTTAACCGGGCCCTGCAGCCGGCCAGGTTCGAGCTTGCCCACCACCGTCACCGGCACGTCCGTGCTGACTCCGCCGCCCGAAGTAATCGCATCAAGATCAAACGCGACGGTTCCGGGCACGCTCACGCTGATCCCGCCGCCGCCGGTCCGGAGCTTCACCGGGCCCGACAACTCGTAGGGCAACACCGCGCTGATAGAACCGCCGCCGGTCGAAGCGTCAAGCTCACCCTCCACATCCTCGAGCGTCAGACCGCCGCCGCCGCTGCCAACGTGCGCCGCCCCCTGAAACCTCTTCACGCTCACCGACCCGCCCCCCGTCTTGCCGTCGAGCGATCCCGAGCCGCCAGTCACCTCGATGCCGCCGCCGCCCGTCCGAAGGTTCAGCGGGCCTTCGCAAGCGCTCGCTTTGACGCTCCCGCCCCCGGTGTTCCCGTCCAGCGGACCGTGCAGCCGCGCAAGACTCAGCCCCCCTCCGCCCGTGTGAGCGCGCACCTCGCCGGTGAGATCCACCACGCCGATGCCGCCCCCGCCGGTCTTGAGCCGCGCGCTGAACCGCGCCGGCACGCTGATCGTATATTTCGCTTCGTTCTGATACCGCCCGCTCCACAACCCGGACCTCTTGGATTTGCTGTGGGACTGAATCGTCACCGTGTTGCCCTCCTGCGTGAACTCGACTGGATTGTCCCGCAGGAACGCCTCCTCGTCAGCCTTCTTCTTCCGGCCGATCTTGCGCCAGACATCCACGACCACCTCGCCGGTCGCGTTGGTGCTGACGTCAATGGTGCCAAAGTCCACCTCCACCACGACCGTGCCGCCCGGCTGGACGGCGAAGCGCCGGTGGATTTCTTCCTCCGTCACCGCCAGGGCCGTAATGGAGGTTAGCAGGAATAGAAACGAGGTTGTTTTGAGTGCGGTTAGCTTCATAACTTCAATTCGTTCGGAACTGCCAGATTCGGTTTCTTGATAGCCCATCAGTCTCGTTCCAAGGGCCATCTATCTCTCTTCTTAAGATTATCCCGCCCAAAGTTGCAATTAAAGAGGAGTTACCCCTTTCCCTCGCAGTAAAACCGCCATTGACAGTGCATTTGCGGCGGATGCGGCCCGGGCGGCGCGAACCGGCACTCGACGCGGATACCGGGATCAATCGCCCGCGCGAGGCTGACAAACTCCGCCTCGTGCATCGCCCGGCACGCATACTCCCCCAAACCCCGCTTCAGCCGCGCTTCCTGCACCGGGCACACCGGCACCGAGAGAATCACCTCCGCGGGCCGTTCCTCGATCTGGTAGCCGATCAGGATCGTCCAGGGGTAATACTGCAACGCCCGCACGAAACCCCGCAGCCCTTTCTCCTGGATGCCGAACCGCGCCACGATGTCCTTGGCCGCCATGCCGCCCACCCGGCCCCAGACCTGCTCGTTGATCTTCTCCGCCGCTTCCTGCCCGTATTTCTCGGTCAGGTAGATGAACCAGAACGCGTCCATCACCCGGTAATGCCGCAGAAAGAACTCGAGGTAGCTGCGCAGCTCCGGCGCCTCCATCCGCTCAAACAGTTCCAGGTTCATGCGCCCGCCATCCTAACCCACCGCCACTGGAATGACACCAAAGATTCAACGCTGCCGCCCCATGTCATGCCTCCGTAATGCAACGGGTAATTCTGTACGTATTCAGCGGAATCGCGCTCTCCACCAAGCCTGCTAAGATACTTCCCGTTATTGGTACGAACTCTGAGCTTCACCACTGTCAGTCCACATCTCTATGCCTCGGCTAACCGTTTGTTCATCTTTGGACCGGGCTGGTTTTCGATGGCTTGGTCTGGTCTGTCTGCTTGCCATCGCCGGTCATTTGTTTGCCCCTGCGCGGGTTTGGGCCGGGTCCATAAATACTCTGCCGGGCTACACAGGCGGCAGTATGGACTCCTTTGGTGAACTGTCGGGCAACAGCCCCGGCGGCGCCACCTTTGGCCAAACCTTCGTGATCCACGACGGCAACGTCTCTGGCCAGAACCTTACCTTCCTGGTGCGGGGTTACTACCCGTTTGACGCACCGCAGCCCTGTACATTCGAAACCTGCATTATGGCATGGAACGGCTCACGCCCCACCGGCCCGGTTGTCTTCCAAAGCAGCCCGCTGGTCACCTCGGGGAACTTCTGGCAATGGGAAACCTTCAACGTCCCGCTCAACAACACCCTCCTGGTCAAAGACCAGCGGTATGTCGTCTTCTTCACCGCCAACAATTTCCTCGATGGCATCCGGAGTGACGCCGCCATGGCCTCCGTGGACAATCTCTATCCGGATGGCGGCGTAGTCTTCCATTACAACGGCTTCAGCTTTAATGACCTGCTGACGCAAGACTGGTGGACGGGCTGGGAAGGTCGTTATGACTTCGCCCTCAGACTTGACTACCAAGTCATTCCCGAACCTCGCTCGATGTTGCTGCTCGCACTGGGCGCGCTGCTCGCCTTGATGCGCCGCCCCGGAGGCTCCTGCGTGCCGCAGCGCAGGCTCTGAAACCCCGGGAAGCTACAGTCCCCAGCCCTTCCGGTATTCGCGGCGGATGAACTGCGCCGCTTCGGGCGCGTTCTTGGCGAGCATCTTCGGCCCATCCCACTCGATCTTCCGGCCGACGCGCAGCGCCACGCAGCCCAGCAGAATGATCTCCGTCAGATAGGCCGCCACCTCGAAATCCGAGTAGCCGGGCGGACCACCCTTGCAAGCGGCAATCCACTCCAGGTGCTGCCGCTCATCGGCGCCGCCCTGGAACGCGTTGCGGGCAATCGTTTGCGGGATGGCTTTGACCGCCTCGTGGCTCTTGCCGTCCGTCAGCTCCTTCTCGCCCTTGAGCTTGAGGAAGAACTGCGCCCCGTAAGCGTCGGGCGAGAACAGCTTGCCTTTGTCCCCGATCAGCATGCAGCCGCTGCCGGGAATGTTGTCCATCAGCTCCTGGACATCCGCCAGCACCTCTTTCGGCGGCTTGTTGCTGCCGTCGTGGTCGTAGGGACGGTCGGGCTTCGGGTTGCCGCCGTCATACCACCAGAACGTGACCGGCGCCAGGCCCTCGCGCGCCGGGAACTCGAAGCGGATGGTGGACTTGAGCGGGTAGCTCTCCTTGTTCATGGCCGAGGAAGTGGCCTCGATCTCGGTCGGGTAACCCAGCTTCAAGGCCCGGAACGGCATGTTGGCCGTGTGGCACGCCATGTCGCCCGAGCGCGCCCGTGCCGAAGTCCTGCCAGCCGCGCCAGGCAAACGGATGGTACACCGCCCCGCGCCGGCGTCGGCTGGCGTTGGCCGCCTTCTCGGGCCACTCGCCCTTGTAAGGCCGCATCGGCGCCGGCCCGATCCACCCGTCCCAATTCAGCGTCGCCGGCACCGGGTCCGCCCCTGCGGGCCGGTCCATGCCCTGCGGCCAGATCGGCCGATTGGTCCACACATGAACCTCTCGCACTGAACCGATCAGCCCGGCCTGGACGATTTCGACCGCGCGCCGCAGGCCGTCCTCGGCGCTGCCCTGGTTGCCCATCTGCGTCGCGACCTTGTATTGCTTGGCCAGCTTGCGCAGCAACCGCGCCTCGTAGATCGAGTGGGTCAAGGGCTTCTGGCAATAGACGTGTTTGCCCATCCGCATCGCGGCCGCGGCGGCGACGGCATGCACGTGATCGGGCGTCGCGACCACCACCGCATCCAGCGTCTTCTCCCGGTCGAGCATCTGGCGGAAGTCCCGATAGAATTTGGCGTTGGGATACTTCCGGCGCCGTGATGCCGCAATCGTCTCGTCCACATCGCACAGGGCCACGATGTTCTCCCCGGCGCAACAGTCGGTGTCGCCGGCGCCCTTGCCTCCGGCGCCAATGACCCCGATGTTCAGCTTCTCGTTGGCCGAAACCCGGCGGGTCCGGGGCGCGGCGCAACCCGTCAGGGCCGTCGCGCCGGCTGCCAGCGCCGCGCGATAGATGAATTGACGTCGGGTCAGGCCGGCAAGCGCAGCAGATGCATCATTCAACATGGCCGGCGTATTACGCCGACTTGCCCGCGCGCTCAAGCACATTCTGGCGCGCCCAACAGTTCCGGGAGGGCGAGCGTCCCCGCGAGCCCTGACTTCTATGTTTGGGCTCGCGCGGACGCTCGCCCTCCCGAAGCGGCAGATGCTATCACCCAAACTCCACGTTCGGCACTTCCTTGACCGAGGGCGGCACGCTGAAGAACTCCTGCGGCTGGAAGCCGAACATCTGCGCCACCAGGTTGCTGGGGAACGTTTCGCACTTGTTGCGGTAGTCACGCACGTTGCCGTTGTAAAACCGGCGCGCCGCCTGGATGCGGTTTTCGGTGGTAATCAACTCCTGCTGGAGCTTGGTAAAGTGCTGGTCGGCCTTGAGCTGCGGATAGTTCTCCACGACCACCAGCAACTGCTTCAGCGCGTCCACCAGTTGGACCTCATCCCGGGCCTGCTCGCCGGGCGACCCGTTGTTGGCCACACAGCGTTCGCGGAGCTGCGTGACGCGCTCCAGCACCTCCCGCTCGTGCGCCGCGTAGCCTTTGACCGTCGCGACGAGGTTGGGAATCAGGTCGTAGCGCCGCTTCAGTTCCGTGTCCACGTTGCTCCAGGATTCGCTGATGTAATTGCGCAGGCTGACCAGCCAGTTGTACTGCACGACGACCCAGACGACGGGCACGAGCACTACTACGAGCAGGACAATCAGCGGAATCATCATCAGACCTTTGTAAACAGGTATTCGGGCAGGCGCAACCGAACTTCGAGCAGCCGGTTGAGGTTCATTTCGATCTGGGCGGCGGACAGGCGCGTGTCGAAGGCCAGCGCCAGCGCCGGGCCTTCGATCTCCAGGCTCAGGTCGCGGTTGGCCAGCAGGTATTCCATCATCTGCGCGTTGCAGACATCGTAGGCGAACTTCCGGTCCTTCGACCGCACGCAAAAGGCGCGCGAGAACTCCGCCGACTCGAAATCAATGTCGTCGTAGCCGAGCGCCTGCGCGATTTTGGAGAAGAACCCCTCGCGGCTGATCTTGCAGCTCCGGGAAGCTCATCGGCAGCAGCAGGATGAAGAACGAGAAGTAGTGGTGGTGCGTCTGGCGGTTGCCCTTCGAGTCGGTGGAGTGCGTCTCGTAATGGTAATCGAACACCAGCACCTCGTTCTGCCGGTAGCTCCCCGAGATGACGTTGAAGGCGTAACGATTGCTGCCCTGGGCCAGCTTGTCCAGAAAGCCGAACCGGTCCGCGAGGCCGTAATCGTTGCCCGGACTGAAGTTCAGCCCCAAGCGGGTGGCGAACTCAAACAGTTCCTCGCGCCGCTTCCGCGCGGCGATGGCGGAATAGATGATGCCGCCGATGATGAGCAGCGCGAACAGGATGAAAACGAAGATTATACCGCCCTCAGGCATTAAGGTGTGGATTCCTTTCAGGTCAGGGTTGTTGGGCGCCATTCATCGGCAGGTCGTACTTGTCCAGCACGGGCCTGAGAATCGAAGCCCAAAGCTCGTAGCACTGCGCATTGGGATGCAGCATGTCCTTGACGCACAAGTCCGCCCGCGGCCGGCCCTCCGCGGTCAGCATCGGCGTGAAGATGTCAACGAACAGCAGGCGGTCGTCCGTCCCGCAGTACTCCCGGATCAGCCGGTTCGCAGTCTTGACCTGGTCGAGGAACTTCTCGCGGGACGGGCACGGCTTGATGGCGATGTAGCCGATGCGCGTCTTCGGCAGCACCGCGTGGATTCTTCCCACGAACGCTTTGAAGTCGCGCGAACACCGCTTCCGGCGACTTGCCCGAGGCAATGTCGTTGTCACCCGCGTAGATCAGCACCAGCTTCGGCTGGTAGGGAGTGACGATGCGGTCCACGAACGCGACCGAATCCGCGAGTTGCGAGCCGCCGAACCCGCGGTTGATGACTTTGTGCCCCGGGAAAGCCTGCGCGACGTTCGTCCAGCGCCGGATGCTGGAGCTGCCGATGAACAGGATGGCATCCCGGGGCGGCGGGTTGGTCTTGTCGGCGGCCTCGAAGGCACGGATCTCCTTTGCCCAGCGGACCTCGGGTGGCTGCTTCCTCTCGGCGGCGACTTGGGCCAAAAGCGACAGGCTCAGCGTCGCCCAGACTGCCAGGGCCAGCCCGGTCCTCGAACAATGAAGTCGCGCGCGCATGAGGCGATAATGCGAAGCCGTACCCCGCCCGTCAAAGGTCTTGTTGCGACCCCGAACAACAGACTTTTGCTTTCGGCGCTCTTGGTTCATCCTGCGGGCGTGGAACCCTTATCGGCAGAAGAGATTCGGCGCGCCGTGGCGTCCGCCCTGGCCGAGGACATCGGCAGCGGCGATGTGACGACGCTGGCCGCCGTGCCGGAGACCGCCCAGGCCAGGCGGTGGCGCGGGCGCGCGAGCCGCTGGTGGTCGCGGGCCTGGCCCTGGCCGAGGCTGCCTTTCGCGAACTCTCCCCCGCCGTTCAGGTCACCTGCACTGCCGCCGACGGCGAACGCCTGGCCGGGGGCAAGCCCCTGCTGCAGGTGGCCGGCCCGGCCCGCGCCCTGCTGAGCGCCGAGCGCGTCGCCCTCAACTTCCTCCAGCGCCTCTGCGGCATTGCCACGCTGACGGCCCAGTTCGTGGACGCCGTCAAAGGCACCCGGGCGCAGATTCTCGACACGCGCAAGACCACGCCGGGCTGGCGGCGGCTGGAGAAATACGCCGTTGCCTGCGGCGGCGGCCGGAACCACCGCCTGGGGCTGTTCGACATGGTGCTCATCAAGGACAATCACCTCGCGGCGCTGCGGAACGAGTCGCCCAACGCCATCGCCGCCGCCGTCCAGCGCGCCCGGGCCGAGTACCCGGCGCTCAAGGTGGAGGTCGAGGCCGACACGCTGGAGCAGGTCGAGCAGGCAGTCGCTGCGGGCGCCGACATGGTTCTGCTCGACAATATGAACGTGGTGCAGTTGCGCCTGGCGGTGCAGAAGTGCAAGGACCGCGCGCTGACCGAGGCGAGCGGGGGCGTGACCCTGGCCGGCGTGCGCGCCATCGCCGAAACCGGCGTGGACTTCATCTCCGTGGGCGCGCTCACCCATTCCGCCCGCGCCGTGGATATCGGGCTCGACTTCGAGCTTTGAACGAACCCCATGAGCCTTGACGTTCAAATCCTGACTGCCTTGCGCGCCGCCGGGCGATGGCGCGGTTTCGGGCGCGGAGTTGTCGCAGAAGCTCCGCGTGAGCCGCGCGGCCATCTGGGCGCGCATCGAGGAGTTGCGGTCGCTCGGCTACGACATCGAGGCGAGCCCGCACCAGGGCTATCGGCTGTTGGGCGCTCCGGATCTGCTGCACGCCGACGACCTGATCTCGCGCCTGGGTAAGACGCGGGTCATCGGGCGCGACATCCGCGTATTCCAGGAAACGACCTCCACCAACGACGTGATCGAGAAGCTGGCGCGCGACGGCGTCAAGGAAGGCGTGGTGGTCTTCGCCGAATCGCAGACCCGCGGCCGGGGCCGGCTGGGGCGAAAGTGGATTTCCCCTGCCAGGCGCGGGCTGTGGTTTTCAGTCCTGCTGCGGCCGGACCTGCGCCCGCAGGAGGCCACCCGGCTGACCGTGGCCTCGGCGACGGCGCTGCGGCGCGCGATCCAAACACAGACCGGCCTGAAGCCGGCCATCAAGTGGCCCAACGACATTCTGGTGCAGGGCAGGAAGGTGGCCGGCATTCTCACGGAGCTCAGCGCCGAGCTGGACCAAGTCAAATACGTCATCCTCGGCATTGGCGTGGATGTGAACCTCAACCCGGGCGACCTTCCCGCCGAGCTGCGCCAGGTGGCGACTTCCTTGAAAGCCGAGCTGGGCCGGCCGGTGGCGCGGCCCGATCTTGCGGTGGCCATCCTGCGCGAACTGGACCGCGATTACGCGCGCATTGCCGCCGGCCAGTTCGCCGCGCTGGCCGATGAGTGGGAAGAACACGGCACGACGATCGGCCAGCAGGTGGTCATCCGCATAGGCGACCGGCAAATCCGCGGCCGGGCCGAGTCACTGGGCGAGGATGGCGAACTGCTGGTCCGCACGGAGCACGGCCACCTGGAGCGAATCGTTGGCGGAGACGTGACCCTCGAGAAATGATTCTCCTTTTCGACATCGGCAACACCAATACGCACCTGGGGCTGGCGAACTCCAGGCGCGTGGTCAAACAGGCCGACATCCCGACCACCGCATGGTTTGACAATACGGCGCTGAGCGCCACTGGCTGATTTGACCGGCCGCACGTGGCTCAAAGGGGCCGCGGTTTGCAGCGTGGTGCCGCACGCCACGCCAGAGGTGCGCGAGGTCGTCAAGCATATCTGGCATCTGCGCTGTCTGGAGCTGACGCCGGAGACCCTGCGCGGCATCGGGATTGATTACCCCAAGCCCGCACACCATCGGCCCGGACCGTCTGGCCAATGCCGTCGCCGCGCGCCATCATTTCGGCGCGCCGGTCGTGGTGGTGGATTTCGGCACGGCGGTGACCTTCGATGTGGTTGACCGCGCGGGAAACTACGTGGGCGGCATCATCGCCCCGGGACTGGCCGCGATGACCGATTATCTGCACGAAAAAACGGCGCTGCTGCCGCGCATCCGGATTCGCGAGGTCAGGAGCCCGATCGGCAAGAGCACCGAGCAGGCGATGCTGGTGGGCGCGGTGCATGGGTACCGTGGCTTGATTCGCGAGCTGATCCGGGAGTTGAAGCGCGAGCTGAAGGTCCGTCGTCTGCCGGTGGTGGCCACCGGCGGCTATGCCCGCCTGATTGCCTCGAAATTGCCGGAGATTACAGCCGTGGACCCGCTCCTGACTTTGGAAGGCTTGCGCCTGGTCTGGCAAGCCAACCAGGATCGTCTGAGCCAACGCCACGGCGGTTAAATCCGTTGAATCGTTGAAGGGCATTGCGGCATCCTGCGGCCAGATGAATCGCATTGTCGAACGATTCAGCCGGCTGAACCGCGAGCGCCAGAAGGGATTTATCGTCTATATCGGCGCGGGCGACCCGAACCTCGAAGCGACGCGCCAACTGGCGCTGGCCTTCGATAAGCTGGGCGTGGACGTGCTGGAGCTGGGCGTGCCCTTCAGCGACCCGCTGGCGGATGGGCTGGTCAACCAGCTTGCGGCCCAGCGCGGCCTGGAATCCGGCACCACGCCGCCCAAGGTCCTGGAAACCGTGGCGGCCATCCGCCGGGAATCGCAAATCCCCATCGTGCTCTACATCTACTTCAACCTCATCCATCGCTGCGGCGTCGAGCGGTTCATCCGCGACGCGGCCCAGGCTGGTGTGGATGGTTTGCTGGTGCTCGATCTGCCGCCCGAGGAAAGCGACGGCTACGAGGCGCTGATGCGCCAGGCGGGGCTGTGCAACATCTACCTGGTGGCGCCCACCACGCCGGATGACCGCATCGAGCTGATCGTCAAACGCGGCGCGGGTTTCATCTACTACGTCTCGCGCGAAGGCGTCACCGGCATGCAGGCAAAGGTCGCCGACACGATCGCGCAGATGACCGCGAAGATTCGCGCGCATACGGACTTGCCCATCGCGGTCGGCTTCGGCATTTCCACGCCCGAACAGGCGAGGACCGTGGCGGCGAGCGCCGAGGCGGTGGTGGTGGGCAGCGCGATCGTGAACCAGATTGCCCAGCACGGCAAAGCCCCGGATTTGATCCGAGCGGGTCAGCGAATTCGTCAAGACCGCTCCTTCAGGCGGTGAAACAATGCATGAAAGCCAAACCTGATACCAACGAACGTTTCGTGATCATCATGGCCGGCGGCCGCGGCGAGCGCTTCTGGCCGGTCAGCCGCGAGAAGACGCCCAAGCAACTCATCACGCTGCTGGGCGACCGGTCATTCCTGCAGCAGGCCGTGGACCGCGTGCTGCCGCTGGTGCCGATCAAGAACATCCTGGTCATCACCAACGAGGTGCAGGCGCCGGAGGTGCGCAAGCAACTGCCGAAGCTGCCGAAGGAGAATGTCATTGCCGAGCCGATCGGCCGCGACACCTGCGCGGCGGTCACCCTGGGGGCGGCGCTGGTCGGGGCGCGTTCGACCACGGGCGTCATGGCGGTGCTGCCGGCCGACCATGTCATTCCCGAGGAGAAGAAGTTCCAGCAGGTGCTGGCGGACGCGTTCGACCTGGCCGGCCGCGGGCAGGCCATCATCACCATCGGCATCAAGCCGACCGAGCCGGCCACGGGCTACGGCTACATTCGCGTCGGCGAAACGCTGCCGCCGCCGCAGGGCGTCAAGTCCTACAAGACCCTCTTCCACCGCGCGGAGCAGTTCGTGGAGAAGCCGCACTTCGACAAGGCGCTGGAGTATCTGAACAGCGGCCAGTACCGCTGGAACGCGGGCATGTTCATCTGGTCGTTCGTGACCATCACCGAAGGCCTGCAGAAGCATCAGCCGGAAATGTACGAGGCGTGCCAGCGCTGGTTCAAGGTGGCGGCGCAGCCGGCCAAGCTCAACAAGGTGCTGGCGAAGGAATATCCCGAGCTCAAGAAGATCTCCATTGACTACGCGCTGATGGAGCACGCGCAGAACGTCGTTGTGGCCGACGGCGCTTTCGACTGGGACGACCTCGGCTCGTGGACGGCGCTGGCGCGGCATCTCAAGGCCGACCCGGAGGGCAACTGCGCCGTGGCGGATTTCATCCACGTGGACGGGGCGCGGAATATCATCTTCGACGCCCGCAGCAAAGACCGCCGCACGCCCATCGCCGTGGTCGGCTTGCGCGATTCGATCCTGGTCCAGACCGACGACGCCACCTTGCTGGCGCACAAGAGCCAGTCGCAGAAGGTCAAGGAGCTGGTCAAGAGGCTGGCGGAGGACCCGAAACTCAAGAAACTGGTGTAAGGGGGCAATGTCCGCACATTCCCATGTTCTTATCTTCTTGTGTCGTCCGCACATAAGAATTTGCGGATGTGAGGCTCTGATCTCATCACGGGAATTGTGGCGCGGTCGCTGGACGCAGATCGAACGGATACCTAACGCGGCAGACGGCGAACAAAGGCTTGAACGGGCTAAATGAGGTAAGCTAGCGAACGGGTGCCAAAGAGGGCGGATTCGGCTGCCAGCCCGACGGATTTCCGGGTTGAACCAACGTCCGGTTTGCCCCTTCTCCGTGTCTAATGTGTCCGTATGCATGCCGGCCAATTCTTCTTTGAAACCAGGGACAACCTGTGCCTTAATGCAGCGGCTGGTATGAACGTTTCGAGCGGACATCTTGTTGCTTCTGGTTTCGAGCGAGGAGCGCGCTGGTTGATCTTCTCCGCGGTCCTTATATTTGCGCTGTCTTTCGCTGCCTTTACGAAGCACGCCTGGGAGGATTATTATATCACATACCGCTGCAGCAAGAATCTTGCGACGGGCCACGGGCTAGTCTATACGGTAGGGGAAAGGGTGCACGCCTTCACCTCGCCGCTCAATGCATTGGTTCCGGCGGCCTTGGCTGTAATCACCGGCAACACCTCGGATGACCTGGTGCTGTGGCTTTTTCGGATCGTGAGCGGCCTGCTGCTAGCCGGCGCTGCGGTATTGCTGTTCGAAAGCGTCCGGAACACCGCCGAGAGCCTCATCCCGGCGCTGGTAGTGGTCGGCCTGTTCGGGCTGGATGCCAAGATTGTCGATTTCAGTATCAACGGCCAGGAGACCGGCTTCATGATGTTCTTCTTGGCACTGATATTGCACACATTAACGGTGCGCTCAGGCGCGACGACGATAAAATTGGGATTGGCGTGGGCAGGCCTGATGTGGACGCGGCCGGACGGTTTCATCTATATCGGGTTGGTGGCGCTC
This sequence comes from uncultured Verrucomicrobiae bacterium, assembly GCA_963822005.1. Taxonomy (GTDB): domain Bacteria; phylum Verrucomicrobiota; class Verrucomicrobiia; order Limisphaerales; family UBA8199; genus PALSA-1440. The sequence goes on from CAWGGD010000037.1 coordinate 85,256, forward strand.
GGTTTCCTGCTATTCAACGCGGGGAAGCCGATCGGCCAGTCCAGGCTGGGGCTGCTGAAACTGTTTCTGGGCGCCGGCGCGCTGACGGCCGTTCTTTACCTACCCTGGCTGATTTGGGCTTGGCGCTATTATGGCTCTCCAGTTCCTCACACGATCACCGCGAAAGGGTACGGATACGGCCAGGGAGCCTTCTACATGCATCCCGGCAAATTCCTCGTGGATTTGCTCATCTTTCCGTTCACCATGCTGCTGGGTGAGACATCGGTGGACCTTACGTTCCTGCCCGCATTTGCTTTGTCCTTCGGCGGTTGGCATTGGACGGCCGTCCTCTACGGCAAAATCCTGGCCTATACGTGCGCGCTTTATTGGCTCCTGCCCTTTGTCCGCGTGCAAGCCCGCGCGGTCTCATTCGCCTTCTTGTTCAGCCACTACTATGTCTCCTATGTCGTGCCGGTGTCTGCCCCGTGGTATCTGCCCAACCCCGCCATTTTGGGAATTCTTGTGTTCGGTTACATCGTGCAACACGGGCTGAATCTCGGCCGCCGGCTAACGGGAAGCTATGGCGGAAGATTCAGGCGCGCGGTGACAGCCATTGCCGAGATTCGTGTGGTGGCGGTCCTGGTACTTTTAACAACCTTGGTATTAACGCTATGCGCCGCTTACCAGTTACGGGTACAGCAGAGGGAAATTGAGGAGGGAAACCGCGAGCAAGTCGGCCTGTGGCTGCGACAGAACGCCGCCTCGCGCACCGACACGGTCTTCGTGGAGCCGCTGGGTTACATCGGTTTCTTCTCGCAACTGAAAATGCTCGATTACCCTGGCCTTTGTGCGCCCGAGGTAGTTGCAGTCGAGAGACGCCTGCGACCAACCACTTGGCTGCCGTTAATTCGTGAATTGCGCCCTGACTGGCTGGTATTGAGGCCGGACGAGGCTGGCTGCCTCCAAAGGGAAAGCCCGCTCTTGCTGATGGAAGATTATTCGTCAGTTCGAGTCTTTGATGCGTCCCAACGCGTAAGCTCTTATCGCTGGTTGCCCGGTCGCGGGTACTTGGCTAAGGACGACAACTTTATTGTGTTCCGACGCAACGGAGCGATATCACCCGCGCGAACACTTCCAGCCTCCTGATCGAACTGACCGCCTGTCAGATCCCGGCTGGCTGTGGGCTGCCGAAGTTTGCGGCGCTGTGACACCCGCCGCTGCTGGCACGAGGTGAGCCAGTCGCAAATGGTCAAAGAACTGGTCAAAGGGCTGGCCGAGGACCCGAAACGGACAAGCTGGTGTGAGTCGACCCCGCGAGGCTGTGGCGCACTGCGGGCTATCCACGCCGACTTGTCGAAGATTGTCGAGGCCCCGGCCTCACGTTGCCGGCGCTCAGACCGCCTCGAGAGCTTAAGACGGCGTGAAGTCCTTTTGCTTATGAATAAACTGTCACTCAAGGGACTCGTGGCTGCGACACACTCGCCCTTCAAGGCGGATGGCTCGCTCAACCTAGCCGCCGTCGAACGTCAGGCGGAGCACCTCGCCCGCCAGCACATCTCCACTGCCTTCATTTGCGGCAGCACGGGCGAGAGCCACTCGCTCACGCTGGACGAACGCCGCCAGCTCGCGCAACGTTGGATGGAGGTCACGCGCGGCACGCCGCTCAAGCTGGTTGTCCATGTGGGCTCGAACTGCCTGCCCGACGCCCGCGAACTGGCCGCGCAGGCGGAGCGCCTGGGAGCGCTGGCCGTGGCTGCGTTCGCGCCATGTTACTTCAAACCGCGGACGCTGGCCGATCTCGTTCATTGGTGCGCCGAAATCGCCAGTGCCGCGCCGGCCACGCCATTCTATTTCTACGACATCCCGTCACTCACGGGTGTGAGCTTTTGCATGAGATCATTCCTCGCGCAAGCCGCCGACTGCGTCCCGACGTTGAATGGCATCAAGTTCACGAACACAGACCTCATGTCGTATCAGCTTTGTCTCGCCGAGGGCGACGGTGCGTTCGATATCCCCTGGGGCGTGGACGAATCGCTGCTCTCGGCGCTGGCGGTCGGCGCGAAGGGTGCGGTGGGCAGCAGCTACAACTTCGCCGCGCCGGTTTATCAACAACTGCTCGCTGCCTTCGCCCGCGGCGATTTGGAAGCGGCACGTGAGGCGCAAGCGCGCTCTGTGCAACTCATCCAGGCGCTCGCCGGCATCGGTTACCTCGGCGCGGCGAAGGCAGTCATGAAGATGCTCGGTGTGGATGTTGGCCCGGCGCGTTTGCCGAACGGGAATCCGACGCCGGAGGAGGCCGCGAAACTGCGTGCCGACCTGGAGCGGCTCGGCTTCTTCGCTTGGATTGGCGCCCAGGCAAAGTGACCAGAGCATGACTATTGCTGGCGGTGCGTTCTGACGCCCGCGTAAACCCCGGAGTGGGTTCGCGCACGAATGGATGCCGGCCAACTACTCCCGCACGGCGGCTTGCAGCCGCTGCTTTAGCTGCGCCACCAGCTTCTCGTGGGCGGCGTTGACTTCGGCGTCGGTGAGCGTGCGTTCGGCATGGCGGTAGGTGAAGGCGTAGGCCATGCTCTTCTGGCCCGGCGGAACATTCTTGCCGCGGAACACGTCGAAGAGCTCGACCGCTTCCAGGTTCGCCGGCTTGGCCTGCTTGACCACCTGCAGGACGCCTTCGTGCGTGGTGGCTTCGGGCAGGATCATGGCCACGTCGCGGCGGATCGCCGGGAAGGCCGGCAGCGGCCGGAAGGACTTGCTGGTGTTCCGGCGCGCCAGCAGCAGGTCGAGGTTCAGTTCGGCCAGCAGCACGGCGTCGCGCAGGTCGTACTGCCGGGCCAGCGGCGGCAGCAACTGGCCGAGCTCGCCCAGCAGGAATCGGCCGAGGTGGACCGTGGCCGACTCCAGGAAGAGGGCGGTGCTATCGGGCCGGCGCGCATAGTTCATGCCCGCGCACGCCGAACTGGTCGAGGAACTCTTCGAGCAGACCCTTCAGGTCGTAGAGGTCGAACTTCGCCTCGCGCTCGGCGCCGCTCCAGAACAGCGGGTGGCGCTGCCCGGTCAGGGCGATGGCGACGCGGCGCTCCTCGCGGCGCTGGCCGCCGGCCTCGAGGAAGACCCGGCCGACCTCGAACAGGGCGACGTCGTAGGTCTTGTGGCTGAGGTTGTGGCGGAGCGCATCCAGCAGGCCGGGCAGCAGGCTCGGGCGCAGCACGTTCATGTCGCTGCTCAGCGGGTTGGAAAGCGGGACCAGCGATTCGCCCGTCATCAGCCGGCCGGCCGCTTCCGAGATCAGGGTCTGCCCTTGCGCCTCAAACAGCCCCAGGCCGGTCAGGATGCGGCGGGCCTCGGCCAGTTGGTCGTGCACCGCGTCGTAGGCGTTGGAGCCGACGGCGCCGCGCGGGGCGGTGGCGGGGATCTTGTCCACGCCGTAGAGCCGGGCGACCTCCTCGATCAGGTCGATCTCGCGCTTCAGATCCACGCGGAATGAAGGAATCCGGAAGACCGTCGTGTGCGGCATCCGGACCCCGGTCGAGGGCGCAATGCCCGGCGCCGTTTCAACTTCGAGGCCAAGCCGTTGCAGGAATTCAATCTGCTGCTCCATCGGCACCGGGATGCCGAGCACCGCGTCAGTCTGCGGATGGCGCAAGGCGATTTGCTCGTGGCGTGAAAGGCTCCGGGTAGGCGTCCACGACGCCCGGGGCCAGCGTGCCGCCGGCGGTTTCCAGGATCAATTGCGCCGCGCGCTGGCTGGCCCAATCGCAAATGCCGATGTCGGCGCCGCGCTCGAAGCGGTAGGAGGATCGGTGCGCAAGCTCCAGCTTCTTGGAGGTGGCCCGGATGTTCTGCGGCTTGAAACAGGCGCTCTCGATCAGCACATCCACCGTGTTGAGGTTGATCTCGCTGTTCTGGCCGCCCATGACGCCGGCCAGGGCGACGGCCTTGGTCTCGTCGGCGATCAGCAGCATCTGGCTGGTCAGGGTGCGCTCCTGGCCGTCCAGGGTCATGAACTTCTCGCCCTTCGGCAGCGCGGCGGACGACGATCGTAGGGCACGCGTCCCCGCCAGCCTTCGCCAACAGATGATAATCGAACGCGTGCAGCGGCTGGCCGGTTTCCAGCATCACGTAATTGGTCACATCCACCACGTTGTTGATGCTGCGGATGCCGACCTTCTCCAGCGTGCTCCTCAGCCAATCCGGGCTGGGGCCGATCTTCGACGCCGCGGATCACGCGGGCGGTGTAGCGCGGGCACAGGTCCGCGTCTTCGATCCGCACCGCCACCAATTCCTCGGCCCGGCTGCCGGTTTCGTTGAGCTCGGATTTGGGGCAGCTTCAGCGGGATTGCCGGTCAGGGCGCTGATCTCGCGCGCGATGCCGATGACGCTGTTGAGGTCGGGCCGGTTGGGCGTGATTTCCAGGTCATAGACCACATCGCTGCCGGACCGGCCGAGGTATTCGGCGAACGGCTGGCCGACCTGGGCGTCTTCGCGCAGGATGAGCAGGCCTTCGACCGGGTCGCGCCAAGCCGAGTTCCTGCGGCGAGCACATCATGCCGTGCGACTCGACGCCGCGAATCTTGCCGACCTTGATGGTGAAGGGCGGCTTCGCCCGGCTTGGCGGGCAGGCGTGCGGCCCGGCAGGATGAGCGGCACCTTGTCGCCGGCCTTGAAGTTCTGCGCGCCGCAAACGATCTGGCGCTCGCCCTGGCCGTCGTTGACGCGGCAGACGGTGAGCTTGTCGGCGTTGGGGTGCTTGTCCTTGGTGATGACCTGGGCGACGACGACGCCCTCGAATTCGCCGCCGAGCTTCTGCGACGCCTTCGACCTCGATGCCGAGCATGGTCAGCCGCTCGGCGAGTTCGTCCGGCGACCAGTCGAACTCGACGTATTGCTTGAGCCAGTTAAGGGTGACTTTCATGCCGTCAAAACTGTTTCAGGAACCGCAGGTCGTTCTCGTAGAAGAGGCGGATGTCGTTGATGCCGTAGCGGATCATGGCGATGCGCTCGATGCCGAAGCCGAACGCCCAGCCGGTCCAGACTTCCGGGTCGTAGCCGACGTTCTCAAAGACCTGGGGGTGCACCATGCCGCAGCCGGCGATCTCCAGCCATTCCTTGCCCATCTTGCGGGTCAGCGCGCTGCTGAAATCAATCTCGAAGCTCGGCTCCGTGTAGCTGAAATAGTGCGGGCGGAACCGAATCCGCGTCTCCTCGCCCATCAGCTCCTTGAAGACAAACTCGACGGTGCCCTTGAGGTCGCCCACCGTGACGTTCCGGTCCACGTAGAGCCCCTCGACCTGGTGGAAGGTGGGGTTGTGCGTGGCGTCGGCGTTGTCGCGGCGATAAACCCGCCCCGGCACAATGATCCGCACCGGTGGCTGCTGCTTCTCCATCACCCGGATCTGGACGGAGGAAGTGTGGGTCCGGAGGAGGGCTGGGGCTTGAGGGACGAGGGGCGAGGGGGAGCGCCAGCCTCTGGCCCAGGGCTCCCCGTTGCCGCATTCCGCAAGTAGAACGTGTCCTGCGTATCCCGCGCCGGATGGTCGGCGGGCGTGTTAAGGGCGTCAAAGCAGTGATACTCGTCCTCGACTTCCGGTCCATCCGCCACCACGAAGCCAATCTTGCGGAAGCTGCGGACGATGTCCTCGGTGACCTGAGTCAGCGGATGCAGTTTGCCCACGACCCGACGGCGGCCGGGCAGGGTGAAATCGGTTGGCTCCTGCGGCAGTGCGGCCTTCAGCTCGAGTTCGGCGCGGCGCTGGGCGAGGGCGGCCTCCAGCTCCACTTTGGCGCTGTTGACGGCCTTGCCGGCGGCGGGTTTCTCTTCCTTGGCCAACGCGCCCAATTGTTTCATCAGGGCGGTGAACTTGCCGTTCGAGCCGAGGTGGTTGACGCGCGCCTGTTCGAGGGCCGCCAGGTCCGGGGCGGCGCGCAGCTCGGCGAGCGCCGATTGCTTCAGCGGTTCGATTTGGTCGAGGAATCCAGCCATAAATCTTCAGCCGCCTTCCCGTGTGCGACGTACCGGCGCCCGAAATGGAAACGGGCGAGCCGTCGCGGGTCGCCCGTTCACCAACTGGCGATTGGGAAGCCGGCTAATGGAACTGTCAAGCCTTCGCGGCCTTGGCCTTCAAGCCGTCCTGGGCGATCTTGATCAATTCCGCAAACGCCGGGGCGTCCGTCGCGGCAATGTCCGCCAGGATCTTCCGGTCCAGGGCGACCTTGGCGGCCTTGAGGCCTTCCATAAAGCGGCTGTAGGTGGTGCCGGCGGCCCGGGCGGCGGCGTTGATGCGAATCTGCCAGAGCGCCCGGAAGTTGCGCTTTTTGGTCTTGCGGTCGCGGTAGGCGTAAACGCGGCCGTGGTCAACGGCGTCGGAGGCGTAGCGGTAAAGCCTGGAGCGGCGCATCCGGAAGCCTTTGGCGGCGCGAATCATCCGGGTGCGGCGTTTGCGGGAAGCGGGTGCGTTGGTAACGCGCATGAGTCAGTGGATCGTTGAGGGTTGAAAGTTGAGAGCGGCGTCAGTGGCTGAAGGGCAGGCTCTGCTTGACGCGGTATTCGTCGGTCGAGTGGACGGTGGTGGTGCCGCGGAGGTTGCGGCGGCGCTTGGCACTCTTGGTTTGGCACAAGTGGCGCCGGCCGGCGCTGGAGCGCAGCACCTTGCCTCCGGCCGTAATCTTGAACCGCTTGGCCACTGATTTCTTGGTCCTGATGCCTTTTGGACGTCGCATAAGTCGTTTAGCTTTCTTTCAAAAAGAGCGCGCAATATAGGTGTCGGGGATGGGGGAATCAAGAGTTAAATTTGCCGCAATTTTGGTCCGTATCCACGCCAAAGGTGCGGGCGGCCGGCCGAGCGCTGGCCAGGGGGCTAACCAGCGCGAGGTTCAGGCGTTCGGGGCGGAAGAAATCGCGGGCGACGGCGCGGATTTCGGCCGGCGGTGACGAGCCGGAGGCGGCGTTTGATCTGGGAGGGGCGGAGGACGCGGCCGTAGCCGAGGAGTTGCTCGCCGAGCCAGTTCATCTGGTTATCGGTGCTTTCGAGGCTGAGGTCAATCTGGCCGATGACGTAATCGCGGGCGCGGCGCAATTCGGCGGCGCTGGGGGCGGTTTGCGTCATGCGGCGCAGTTCGCGCAGGACGAGTTGGAGGACTTTGGTCAGATTGTCCGTGTCCAGGCCGGCGGAAATGACGAGGTCGCCGGTGTCGCTCAAGAAGCTGGGGGTGCTGTAGATGGAATAGGCGAGGCCGCGGTCTTCGCGCACCACCTGGAAGAGACGGGAACTCATGTTCTCGCCAAGGATAGTGTTGAGGAGGCGCAGGGCGAAGCGGCGGTGGTCATGGCGGGAGCAGGTGCGAATGCCGAGGGCGATTTGGGTCTGCTCGGTCCGTTTGGTGAAGAGGCGAATGCGGGGCTTCCGCTGGTCGGCGACGGCGGGGGCGAAGCGGGGGCGGGCGGTGGCGGGGAAGCGGGGGGCATAGCGCGCGACGGCGTGGACGGCCTGGCGATGGGTTACTCGGCCGGCGGCGACGATGAGGACGTTGGCGGCGACGTAGTTGTGGCCCAAATAGCCGAGCAGGTGACTGCGCGTCATCGTATCCAGGGTCTTATCGGTGCCCGTAATGGGGCGTCCCAGCGGTTGACCGGGCCAGAGGGTGGCGTTGAGTAATTCCTGGACGAGATGCGGGGGGTCGTCGAGGCCCATGGCGATTTCCTCCTTGATGACCTCGCGCTCCCGGGCGATGTCCGCCGGCGCGAACTTCGAGTCGAGTAACATATCGAGCAGGACGTCGAGCAACTCGTCGAACCGGTCATGAGAGGCCCGGGCGTGGAAGCAGGTTGCCTCTTCGCTGGTAAAGGCATTGAGATAGCCGCCGATGCCCTCGACGGCCTGGGAGATCTGTTTGGCCGAGCGTTTCCTGGTGCCTTTGAACAGCAGGTGCTCGATGAAGTGGCAGACGCCGTTGAGCGGGGCAGGTTCGTAACGCGAGCCGACGCCGACCCAGAGGCCGAGGCTGACGCTGAGCATCTGGGGCATTTCGGCGGTGGCAACCGTCAGACCGTTCTTGAGTTGCGTGACCTGATACATTCGCTGCCCCCCACGGGATGGGCAGGCGGGGAGTATGCAGCCTCCCGCTCCGGGAATCCAGAACCCAGTCACCCCGCCGTCGGGGATTGATGAGATGGGTGCCCTATCTGGACGCGATGTCAAAGGTGCCCGGTGCCAAAGTGAGAGAGGGCGCGAGCGAGGCCGAAGCTGATAAACACTGCCACAAATGCCAGGTAAACGGCGTTGAACAAGCGCGCGCGGTCTTTTATGCCTTGGGTCAGGCGCTCGCGGGCCGGGCGAGGGAGCAAGCTTTGGGCGGCGGTGAAGCCAAACAACGCCAGGATGGGCAGCCCCATCGGGTGGTAATGCCAGCTTTCGAGCCACAGGCCCCGGAGTCCGCAACTCAGGCTCCGGGTCACGCCGCAGCCCGGACAGGGCAGGCCCGTCGCCCCGGAGACCCAACACACATTGATGCCGAAGCCATGTGGCGGGGATAGAGCCGCGACGAGCAGTCCGACCCAGGCGACGGCAACGCAGTGTCTGCCCAGCCAGAGCGCGCTGGCGTGTTGCGGGCTGGCCAGCCAGCGCTTTAACCGTTCCAGGCGGGTGAGTTCAGCCAGGCGTGAGTCAGTCATGTGACTGGGTGAGAAACTTCAAGGAGAGATTAATGATTACGGCGGCCGTATAGAGCACCTTCAAGGTGTCGCTGTCGCTGACCTTGAAGACGAAGTAAAGGGCGTAAAAGGGGATACACAGCGTCAGGAATCCCGTGCCGACGCTTTCCCGGAAGGCCGCAACGACGACGATGATGTGTGCGGTGAGGGTGTACAGGGCCGCCGTGCCGATAAATGCCAGCATGATGGCCGGGTTTTGCCGGCCCAAAAAGTACAGCACCCCCAGCACCAGGAAGACCAATGCCAGGTACGGGTAAGCGGTTTTGTACCAGGGCGTGTCGTATTGCGGCGCGGCCGGCTTGCCCAGTGCGGCCGGGCGGCCGGCCACGGTGCGTTGGCGCGTTACCAGGTTATAGCCGCACGCGGTGCACAGAACCGCGCCGCGCGGCAGCGGCGTGCCGCAGGACGGGCAACCGGCTGCGGTGGGGGGAGGAGGCGTCGAAGGCGTCGTCGGTACGGCCGCATACCTTGGCGCGGCGGCCGCTGGTGTCCCGGGGACGATGAGGCTGCCTTGACAGCCTGGGCAGTTGATTTGCAGTCCTGCATAACCTGGTTCGGCCTGGATGTGCTGTTGGCAGTGCGGGCAGGAGAACTTGATGTCGGCCATAGGGTAATCACTGAGCCTTGGTCAACCCAAGGCTCCGAATCGCGTCGAGCCTGTCCCGAATGCGGTGGGATGTCAAAAACATCGTGATTGGGAGGGCAAGCGTCCCCGCGAGACCAAACTGGTCGGGGAAGCTGCGGAAGTCAGGGCTCGCGAGGACGCTTGCCCTCCCGGGCTCGGGTTCTGACACAGTCGGCGGCTACTGCGGCATGAAATAGCCGGGCTCAGTGCTCGAGAATCCGGTAGAAGCGTTGAGGCAGGTCAGTACTCTCGGGGTCGCGGAGCTGCAGTTGGCCGTTGGTCAGGGTCAAGGAGCTGGTCAAGCAGAGCCAGGTTTCGAGGTTGGTGCTGGCGTAAACGTCGAAGTTCGCCAGGTCGTTGGTCGAGAGCAGGCCACCGTCGGCATCGGCGGAGAGGATCACGCAGGTGCCGTCTGAGAGCAGCACCGGCGTGCCCAGGCGCTGCGGGACTCGGACGAGGAGGGCGGCGTTGCTGCTGAGGACGCTGCCGCAGATGTTGGTGACAAAGACCGCGTAAAGGCCGCTGTCCCGCCGTGTGAGAAGGTTTAGTACCAAAGTGGCGTTGGTGCGGCCAGGCAGGTCGGTTCCGTCCTTGCGCCATTGATAGCTCAGCGGCTCGCTCCCAGTCACGCCGAAGTTGAAGACCGCGCTAGTGCCAAAGTAATTGGTCTGGCTCTGGGGCTGGGCGGTGATTGCGGGTGGCACCAGCACGGTGAGAATGGCTGGCGCACTGACGACGCTGCCGGCCGGGTTGGTGACGACCACGGTGTAGGTGCCGGCATCGCTTGGAGCCACGTTCGTCAGGGTCAACGTGTTGGTCCGAGCGCCCGAGATGTTGTTGGTATCGGTCAGGTATTGGCTGGCGTTCTTGACCCACTGGTAGCCTAACGGGGTTGTGCCGGCGGCGCTAACGGTGAAGGTGGCCGTCGTGCCGGCGCAGTTCGTGCGGCTGGCAGGCTGTGCGGTAATCAGCGGGTCAAGGACCGTCAGGGTCGCGCCGCTGCTGGTAACCACGCCGTCGGCGACATTGCCAACGATGACACTGTAATTCCCTCTGTCGGCGCCGAGCACGTTGGTGATGGTCAGCGTGGCGGTCGCTGTGCCGGAAATGTTGCCGCCGTCGGTGAGATAATTGGTGCCGTACTTGATCCACTGGTGGCTCAGAGGGCCGAGACTGCCCGCGGTGACGGCAAAGGTGGCGGTGGTGCCCGGAGTGTTGGTGCGGCTGGCGGGCTGATTGGTAATGACGGGCACATGAATCCCGAGGAACTGGATATCGTCAATATTCCAGCCGGAGCAGGGCGCGCTGTACGGGACCATGTAACCCCAGCGCACATAGACGTAGCGGTAGTTGTCGGCCCAGGCGGGGAGCTGGTACTGACACTTGGTCCACGCCGGGTCGTAAATCGTCCAGAAGAAGTTCTGGTGGTTCCACAAGGTTATCCAGTCCGTGTTGTTGGTCGAGACATCAATCGTCACATTGGGATTGAGCCAGACCGGCGGACAGTTGAGCCAGCGCTGGAATTGCAGCAGGGTTCTCGTGTAGCCCCTGAGATCCAGGGCGGTGGTAGTCAGGTAATACCACGGGGAAGGAACATTGTTGGTGGCATAGTCCCCCTCGAGGTTAACGCCCCAAACGTTGGTGCCGGTGAAGCCGCTGGCAGGATCGGGAAAGCCATAAGAGCCACCCCCTTGCCCAGTCGGTTGGCCGAACTCCCATTCGCCTTGCGCACTCCAGGAAGGCTTAGGCCTGGTGTTCAGCGGCAAGTCATAGATCGGCTGGCGCAGGACGGTCAGCGAGACGGGAACGGTGTTGCTGTGGCCGCTGGCAAGGTTGTTGAATGTGAGCCAATCGGTGTGGGTTCCCGGCCCCAGCGCGTTGGCGGCGGAGTTGACCGTGGCGGTCACGGTCGTGCTGCCGCCCGCCGGCACTGCGCCCCAGGTGCGGCTCAGTTGCAGCCAAGCTTGCCCGCAGTTCGCCGACCAGAAGAAGGCCCCCGCTCCCTGGTTGGTTAGCGTGTAGATCACCGTCGCCGGATCAAAGGGCCCGCCCATCAGGCCCTCGCTGGCCAGGCCATAGGAAGGACTCACCTGCAAGGCGTCCGCCCCCGGGTAATTAATGTAGCTGGCGCCGCGCCCGATGCTCGAGCAGTTGTATTTGATGCGCATGTACCCGTTCTCGCCCCAGTCCGTGCCCCAGGAGTTGCGCACGAACCAAATACCCCCGGCCTGGTTATCGTCCCACCCCACCAGCACCACCATGTGATCGGTCGTGGCCGCGGAGCAGGCGTTGAAAATCCCGCCCTTGTAAGCAATGAACGGACTGGTGGAACCGACGACGCAAACGGTGATGGGTCCGTGATCGAGGATGGCCTGCTTGAGGGCTTCCACGGTGGGCATGCTGTTGGAAGTGCCGAGGTAGGCCCAAGATTGAATGTGATAGACGTGATGGGCGGCGTTCGTGCAGCCACAGGTGCAGTTCGCGGCCGTGTAGGGATAGTAGGCCTCCAGCACCGCCCCGGAGTGGCCGCACTTGCCCAGCTTGTTTTGGTGATAGCTGTGCGCCGCCCAACCACCGATGGTGCAGCTCCAGCCCTCGTAGATGCAACAGATCAGCCATTGTTCGGACAAATCCACGTCCACCCCGTCCTTGATATTGATATTCCACTCCAGCGGCGCGACGGTAGCGAAGGCCCAGCAGCTTCCACACGTGCCCTGGTCCCGGATCGCCGGATAGCCGGCCTGGGTCCGCCAGTCGAAGGTGCTGGAGGATGCGGTGAATTGCGCCGGGAGCGGCTCGAAAGGTCCTTTCGCCTGCCAGTCCGGCGGCTCGACGGCCCCGCACAATTGGCTGACCGGGCGCTTGGAGGCCGAGGTCTCACCCACCTGGAAACTCCAGCCTTCCTTCCGACCCTGCTCGCGCAGGGCGGCGATGTCGGCGGCCGTCAGTTGGGCATAGGCCGTAGATGATCCCGCCGCCAGCGTGGCGATGATACGCAGCACGACAACGTGCTGTATTGAGTCCAATATTCTCAAGGACTGCTTTTTCATAGGCTGGCTAGGGTTGATTGACGGTGATGAATCTGAAGGGAGTTGGCTAAGGCACCCCTTTTTCAGCGCTCGAGGAATCGGTAGAAGCGTTGAGGCACATTGGTGCTCTCGGGGTCGCAGAGCTGCAATTGGCCGTTGGTCAGGGTCAAGGAGCTGGTCAAGCAGAGCCAGGTTTCGAGGTTGGTGCTGGCGTAGACGTCGAAGTTCGCCAGGTCGTTGGTCGAGAGCAGGCCACCGTCGGCATCGGCGGAGAGGATCACGCAGGTGCCGTCTGAGAGCAGCACCGGCGTGCCCAGGCGCTGCGGGACTCGGACGAGGAGGGCGGCGTTGCTGCTGAGGATGCTGCCGCAGATGTTGGTGACAAAGACCGCGTAAAGGCCGCTGTCCCGCCGTGTGAGAAGGTTTAGAACCAAAGTGGCGTTGGTGCGGCCAGGCAGGTCGGTTCCGTCCTTGCGCCATTGATAGCTCAGCGGCTCGCTCCCAGTCACGCCGAAGGTGAAGGCAGCGCCAGTGCCGAAGTAATTCGTATGACCCTGGGGTTGGGCGATGATCGCGGGCGCAACCAGCACGGCGAGGATTGCCGGCGAACTGAGGACACTCCCAGCCGGGTTGGTGACGATCACCGTGTAGGTGGCGGCATCGCTTGGAGTGACGTTCGTCAGGCTTAACGTGTTGCTCGTGGCTCCCGAAACGTTGTTGGTATCAGTCAGGTATTGGGTCCCGTTCTTAACCCACTGGTAGCCCAACGGGGTGGTGCCGGTGGCGCTGACGGTGAAGGTGGCGGTCGTGCCGGCGCAATTCGTGCGGCTGGCAGGCTGGGAGGTAATCAGCGGGTCAATGACCGTCAGGCTGGCGCTGCTGCTGGTCACCATGCCGTCGGCGACGTTGGTAATAATGACGTTGTAATTGCCTTGATCGGCTCCGAGCACGTTACTGATGGTCAGCGTGGAGTTGGTCGCGCCGGAAATCTTGCCGCCGTCGGCGAGGTAATTGGTGCCGTATTTGACCCAGTGGTAGCTGAGCGGGCCGAGCCCACCCGCGGTGACGGCGAAGGTGGCGGTGGTGCCCGGGTTGTTGGTGCGGCTGGCGGGCTGATTGGTAATGACGGCACGGGATACCCAGGAACTGGATGTCGTCAATATTCCAGCCGGAGCAGGGCGTGGCGTCAGGGACCCTGTAGCCCCAGCGGACATAGACGTAGCGGCAGTTGTCGGCCCAGGCGGGGAGATCGCATGGCATTGTGGTCCAGTAAGCGTCGCGAGATGGCCAAAGGAACGCTCCTTGGTTGGACCAGATCGTCGTCCATCGCGTGTTGTTGGTGGAGACATCAAGGGTAACATTGGCTCCGAGTCGATGGGAGCGCAGTTGAGCCAGCGCTGGAATTGCAGCGCGGTCCGGGTGTAACCCCTGAAATCGAGCGGCTTGGTCGTGAGGTAATACCACGGGGAAGGCACGTTGGTGGTGGCATAATCCCCATTGAGGTTGACGCCGAAAACATTGGTGCCGGTGAAACCGCTGGCTGGGTCAGGGAAGCCGTAGGAGTCACCACCCTCCCCGGTCGGTTGGCCGAACTGCCATTCGCCTTCCTGGACCAGCGGGGGTTCCGTGTCCAGCGGGAAGTCAGAATGGGCTGCCGCTGGACGGTCAGCGACACGGGCATGATATTGGTATGGTCGGGTGCGCCAAAGATATGCCTGAACATGACCGCGTCGGTGTGCAAGCCGGGGCCAAGGGCATTGGCGTTGGAATTGACGGTAACGGTCACCGGATGGAAGAGAACGGCGCCAGCATGCCCGGCATGGTTGGGGCTCATCTCCAGCCAGGGTTGCGTCCACGTCGCTACCCAAGCCACGTTCCCCGTGCTCTGATTGCTCAGCGTATAGGTCACCGTCGCCGGATCAAAGGGCCCGCCCATCAGGCCCTCGGCGGCCAGGCCATAGGAAGGACTCACCTGCAAGGCATCGGCGCCGGCGTAATCAATGTAACAGGCGGCGTAGCCGATGTTGCAGCAATTGTACGTGATACGCATGTAGCCGTTCTCGCCCCAGTCAGTGCCCCATGAGTTCCGTGCGAACCACACGCCCCCGCCCTGGTTGTCGTCCCACCCGACCAGCACCACCATGTGATCGTGATCAGTGTTTGAACCCGAACAGGCGTTGAAAATCCCGCCCGCGTAAGCATGAAAGGGTGAGTTGGTCGGGCCGGCGTAGACGCAAACGGTGATCGGGCCATGATCCAAGATCGCTTGCTTGAGCACGTCCACCGGCGGATTGGTGTCTTGCCGGCCGCCAAGGTAGGCCCAGGAGCGAATCCGATACACATGGTTGGTAGATTTGGTGCAGGTGCAGGCGGGATCGGCGTGTATGTAGGGATAGTAGGCTTCGAGGACAGCCCCGGTGTGGCCGCAGGAGCCGGCTGTATTCATGTGCCAGTCGTGCGCCGCCCAGCCGCCCCAATCGCAATCCCAGTGAGGGTTGGCGGTCGTGTTGCAACTGATGAGGTATTGCTCCGAGAGGTCCACGCCCAGACCGTCCTTGATTTGGATGCCATACTCCAACGGGCCGACCGTGGCGAAAGCCCAGCAGCTTCCTCTGTCCCCGCAGTTGAGCTGGTCCCGGATCGGGACAGAGGCGCCCTGGGTGCGCCAGTCGAAAGTAGCCGGGAGCGGACCGAAGTGCTTTGGCCCAGGCTCGAAGCGGGCATTTTCGCGCCAGTCCGGGGGTTCCACCGCCCCGCACAATTGGCTAAGTGGCCGGCGGGTGGCAGAGCTCTCCCCTACCTGGAAAGTCCAGCCTTCCTTTCGGCCGCGCTCGCGCAGCGCTGCGATGTCGGCGGCGGTCAGTTGGGCATAGGCCGTTGATGCTCCCGCGGCCACCGTGGCGATCAACCCCAGCACGATGAGGGGCAGGAGTTTGCTTTCCGACGCGCGGCCCGGCCTGGGGCACACGGTGCGGGTACTGCGATCCGTTGCGCAATCCCGGCCAGGCACAGGCGGGCAGGAATGTCCGCGCTCCAGCGTGGTGTGGGTGCAGTAAGTAGGTGGAAGTTCCGACCGTCCTTCGATTCGGCCTTTCATAGACAACTCCTGGCCGGAGCGGTCTCCGGCGCTAGCTTTGCCCCGGCGGCACGCCAGGCGCCTTCGAGTGTCCCAAGACAGAAGGACTTACACCATAGATAAATACAACTTACGTCAACCGCCGGAACAATTCTATCTATTTATCGCACAAACCGGGAGCGGCGGCAAGCCAAGGTTACAGTTTGGGTGCGTTTAGACCTGTCGGTCAGTTTTTCTCCATTTGGGACCAGTATTTGTCCCAGTCTTGATTGGCACGAGCTGTTCTGAGATGGAGCATCGCCTCAGCGTTGGGCTCCAGCCACCAAGCGCCCGCGATCTTGAGTCGTTTCTGGAGCACATGCCGATGTCCGCTTTCGACTTCCCCGGAGCCAATTGGCAACCCCGCCGCTCGGGCTGCCGCATAGTTCATATACTGCTGGCGCTCGCTCATATAGCTGTGGGCGCTGCGCACCGGCGTCTCGGTCTGCCCCGGAGCCTCCAAGTTCTTTGCCAGTGTGCTCAGTACCTGCCCGACCCGATTGCCCAGCAGCTGTTCTTGCTGTTGGTGAAGCCAGTCCTTGTTCCGCGCGGGAGCCACAGTCAGTGCCGCCGCCGCCAAGTAATCGCTGACGTGATGGAAATCCACCGTGTAGGTCGCCCGCGAATCTGGGCCCGACCCAAACTGTTCCTCAAAGGTACTGACAATCCAGCGCGCCCCGTCGCCCAAGCCATGTACCTGAGTGTCAGGACCTAGACCGGCGGCGCACGCCGTCTGGCGCCACAGCCAACCCGCCAGCTTCACGCTGCCAAAGGTCGCTCCGTAAATGCAGTCCACCGCGTCTTGGGAGCGGGCGCAGCCCAGACGTGCCTCCCGCCACGATAGTTGCTTGCCTTTGCGCCGATCCACCTGCGGGTCCGCCACCGTCTCCACGATCGGTAACATGCACCCATCCATCTGCGTCACCAGCGTCTTGACCGACGGCTTGGGTGCCTCATGTTCCAGTCCGCCGATGGCCCGGGCATGAGTCAGAGTCTGTTGGCGCGCCCCACTGGCCGGAAGTTCGATGCCATAATGCTCGCGCATCTTCCGGGTCGCGCTGGCAAAAGACTCATCGGCGCCAAAGTCCGTCAGGGCCCGTTGCAAGGGCAACGAGTAAGCTTTGTGCTTGATCTTGGCCCGCTGGCAAAAAGGCCTTACTTGGACCCCGCGCCGCCCCTGGCGCAGACGCTGTTCCTCCAGGCGAATATCCCCATAAGTTGAATGCCAGGTCAGGAGCCTTCTTCTTCGGTACGGCCGCAGCTTGGAATTGTTCTGTTGGGCTTTGACCACGGCGTCCTGCTCGGACTTCTCGGCCCCATCGGTCAGCACGGCATTCCCCAACTGGCGGATTTGCTCGATCGCCCGGGCTTCGGCTTCATGCGCCGTGCATCCCTCAGCCACGGCGGAGTCGATCATATCTGCAAGGCTCAGCAACCGGTGGCGCACATGCGGCCGATTGGAAAAGCGTTGGTCCAGACTTTCTTCGGCACCCTGTTGATTCGGGGGCGGCAGTTCAGTATTCATGAACCGCGTTAACTATACACATTCCCCAAAAGTACAAGTGCCAAATTGTCTCACCTGCCAACTGTGCCATACTCACCACCCAAGCTGTCTCACTGCGATTCCCGCCAGTGCCAACAGTGGGAGGATTGACCGACGAATTTAATGGCACCCTTACAGCTATACCCGTCGTTACCGGACAAAGTCCAACCCCAACCAAACAAGTCAGCTCGCTGACACTCGAAGGAAAGTCAGTTCGCGTTCCACTCGCCCCTTTAACCCCCTCGTTGCGCGCTCACAACCAACACGAAGCGCCCCCACCGTTACCACTGTTGGGAGGTCCGTTGGTCCCAGCTGTTGAGCCATAACTAACCGTCAGACCCGAACGTTTGCCTCGCCGCACCGCTTCGCGACCACCAACGCCCCCCGCAAGAGCAGCGTCCACAGAACGACAAACGCCCCCGGATCGCTCCTTCGGGCTGTCGGGCGTCTGGGGTTCTCCTACCCGTCCAGTGCTGCCCGCGTCCCAGCCACTCCGTAGATGCTCTCTCAAGAAAAGGTGTGAGAGAGCATCTACAGAGTAGCTGGGCCGCTAGGCGTTGGCAGCTCCTGGTCGGCGTTCGTTGGCAGCGGTGGCAGTGCGCGGTTGCGGCGTTCTATTTCCGTCGCGTTTCGTTGCCCGTGCAGTTCTGGCGGGCGTGCGGTTGTCCTCCTCAGTTCCGGCCTCGTCTCGTCTCCCCTGGTGGCAGCCGTTCATTTTCGCGTGGCTGCGTCTCTCCGGCTGGGTGCGGCCATCACGTCATTGCGAGCGGCCAGTGTGAGCCCCCGTCCTGTCCGTCAGCGGAACAAATCGCTGTGCGTACCCGTGCGCTCAAAGCAAACGTGTGCGCCCTTGTCAGTAAGGGTATAAATCAGCACCCAATCCGGCTCGATATGGCAATCGCGGCTGCCGGCAAAATCTCCGCGCAGCGGGTGGTCCTTGCATTCCGGCGGCAGCGGCTCGCCATCAATCAACCGTTCAAGCATAGCCTTGAGCTTCGCCATGTCCTTGCCGCGCCTCTCAGCGCGCTTGACATCCTTCTTGAATTGGTTGGTGCGACTGAAAGTTCTCACAAGCCCAGGTCAGCAAAGAGTTCCTTCTTGCTGCCAAACCGCTTCACGTTCTTGCCCGCCTTGCTGGCGTTCAAAGTACGCGCGGTGAGGGCGTTGGGAATCCGCACATCAAAGGGCAAACCCCGCTGCAACTTGATCTGCCGATAAAGCAGTTGAACGGTTTCAGAAGCGGTCAGCCCCAACTGCGAAAGAATGTGCTCCACCTCGCTCTTAAGGCTCGGCTCGATGCGGGTGCGAATTGTTGCGGTTTTTCTCATGGCGCAATTGTAGCCCTCTTGTGGCTACAATGCAAGTCAGCTCACGAACGTTCACTAACGTTCGATGCACCATCAGTTCGCGCTCCGCCGCCAGCCCCTGGGGGCTGTCGGCTGCGCGCTCAACAAAGCCACGAAGCGCGCAACCGGTGTACGCCCTCTCTTATCGAACGCTGGTCGCCGCGCGCGGATGCTGACGCTCATGCCCGCCGGCACCCAACCGTCGGACCGTTGGGGTTGTCGGGTGTCCGGGTTGCATTTCAACCCCTCCTCTAATGGTGCGTCCCTGGGGCGCCGACGCGGGCACCGGGCCGCCTTCACTGGTTATCGGACGCGCCGCTGACGCGGCCACAGGAGCAGTTATCTATAGTGCCGCAACGACCGCATCGGCAGCCGCCAGTTGGATGCTGGCAACCGTTGGCAACCGTCACGGTGAGCGGTGAACCGCGTTTCGCTCCTGCTCAGCCTTGCGTGCCGCCTCGTCAGCCCGATCCTTCTCCCCTGCTTGGCGCAGGGCAATCGCAAGTCTGGAATACCCCAGTGCGAGCAGGTCGTGAGGACGCAGTGTTTCTGGCCTCTGTTCCAATTGGCGCAACAGCGAGGAAAGGGTTTCCTCCAGCTCTGTGCGGGCTTGGGCCGATTGGTCTTGCCGGATCAAGGCATCAGCAAGGGCGATGCGGAAGGTTGCCATCCAGAGACCGTAATAGGGCAACTCAGGGAATTGCTTCACCAAGGGCGTCTGTATGGCTATGGCCTTGCGGAAGTTCTGTTCCGCATCCGACCATCGCTCCAATTGCCGGCAATACGCCCCCAGCTTGTCATAAAGGCGCGCTTCGGCCGCGGCAAAATCGGGAATATCCGGATGTCGGGTGACGAGCTTCTCCAGCAGGGCCAGCGACTTGCCGAAACGATCCTCAATCGTCCGCTGAGTGTCGGGAGGAATGGGGGGGCGGGGAATTTGTATGCGCGCATAAGCCTCGCTCAGGTCAAACGCATAATCGGGATCGGTCGGAGCGTCCTGAACCAACCCTTCGAGAATCTCAATGGCGCGTTCGGCGCCGCCCTTTGTTTCCCGACTGCGAGCCTCACCTACAGCCGCACCTTCCAGGTAACACAGCGCGAGAAGATGCTGGTACTCGGAGTTGACAGGCGAGGCTGGCAAAGCGTTGAGTAAAGCGACTGCCTTTGCCAGACTTCCGCGTTTCGCATCGGGGATTTGAGCGGGACGGTCACCATTGGGTGGAGCCGCTGCAGGGAGCGGGCGCTCTTGAGTGCCAAGGAAGTAGTAGGTCCGAGCCAGTTCGAAGCGCAACTTTTCTGGGGCTGAAGGCAATGCGCCATCGCTCTGCAACAGGGCCAAGGCGGCCATGTGCGCCTCCTGGGCCTCGGCGACTTGCCGCCGCGAAGTGTATAACCGCCCCAACTCATTTCTTGTTTGGGCCAGCTCGACTTTGAGGATTGGATTTGCCGACGAGTGGGTGAGCACTTCCTCGAACAGAGCGATGGCGCGACCATAAGCTTTGACCGCTTCATCGAATTGGCCAAGACGCTGCCGAATAGCGCCCACGCGTCGGTTGGCTTCAGCGGTTCCGGCTAGCCGTTTGTCATCATTCCCGGTCTGTTGGGCAAGCCGGTCGTAAAACGGCAGCATTTCTTCGAGCAGCGCGGCGGCTTCCTTCGATAAAACCGGCGGACTGGGAGCAGCGATGGCCCCATCCCGGGAGGGTTGCGGAAGAATGCGAATCCTACTTGGCGAAAACCGGTCAAACATTCGGTCGAGGGCTTCCATAGCGAGGTTCGCATTGGCCTCGGCTTTGGCGCGCTCTAGCGCTTCCCCTTGCAGGGCCCTTTTGGTGCGCAGATAGCCCACGGAGGCAACGACGGCAACCAGCACGAGCAGCAACAACGTTGTTCCCGCCAGGGTGGCCAACGCTTTGTTGCGGCGGCACCACCGGCCCACCCGTTCCACCGGACTTACCCGCCGGGCGCGGATCGGCCGGTCTTCGAGGAAGTTCCGCAGGTCCTCAGCCATTTCCCCCGCAGATTGGTAGCGCCGGACGGCATCATGATGGATGGCTTTGAGAATGATGGTCTCGAGGTCGCGCGGGATTCCCGGGCTTGTGGCGCCCGGCGGGGATGGCGGCCCCTGTGTGATGCGCTGAATCAACCGGCTCTGGTCGGTCTCTTCATAGGCAGGCCGCAGCGCCAGCAGCTCATACAGGGTTAGTCCCAGGCTGTAAATGTCACTCCGGTGGTCGGTCTCGCCGCGGAACTGTTCCGGGGACATGTACCGCAGCGTGCCAACGATGTCGCGCGAGAGCGACACGTCCTCGGATTGAGCCGCCTTGGCCAAACCGAAATCCGCCAGCCAGACAGTCCCCTGGGTATCGAGCAGCAGGTTGGCCGGCTTGATGTCACGGTGCAGCGTCCCCTGGGTATGCGCGTAATTCAATGCCTCGGCGGCCTGCCAACCAATCCGGGCCACGCTCTGCCAGTAATGTGGACCCAGGCGGCCGTCAGGGCGGAGCCCGGCCTCTCCACCGAGCAATTGCCGCACGGCAGCTTCGGCAACTGCGTCGTCTGCAGCGGCAATTGTTGCTGGTATCGGGGTCGGCTGCGGCTGGGTGCTCTCCTGGCTGCGGGCCAATCTTGCGAGCAGGGGAATGACTGCGTCCAACCCGACGCCGCGAATGTATTGCATCACGTAGTAATGAAAACCGTCCTGCTCCCCCACGCCAAAGACCTCGACGATATTCGTGTGATGCAGGTTGGCGGCAATGCGGGCCTCGCGCTCGAACCGTTTGAGGTGTTTCTCGTCCAGCAGCACCTGTCGAGGGAGAACCTTGACGGCCACGCGACGCCCCAGGGATTCCTGCTCCGCCTCGAAGACCACGCCCATGCCGCCACGCCCAACTTCACGAATGAGCCGGAAGTCGCCCAATCGCTCCAGCCGCAGCGGCCCCAGTGTCGCGCGCCCGTCGCTGGACCGCGCTTGCCGCGCCTTCAACCGCTCGGTCACGGCGATGGTAGGGAAGAGGTCGCGAATTTCCTGCGCCAGGTCCGGATGACGGGCGGCGTATTCCTCGATGGAAGGACGCTGGCCTTGCCGCAGCCGCTCCATGTATTCAGCGGCCAGCACCTCTAGGGGATTGCGCTCTGCGTTCGGCTCGCTCATTAGACCACTCCCGTTAACCCAACAGAGCCCCTTAACCACGGATGGACACGGATGGACACGGATTCACTGAATCGTGTGGCACAAACCTCGTTTACCCGCAGGGTGAGCCTAGAAAATGGTGTCTTCATCAGGTTTATCAGTGTTCATACGTGGCTGGATTCTTTCAACGGCCGTTCTCATGTTAGTCATGTTAGATCTGGCACCTGGGCCAGGATTTCTTTGAGCCGGCGCAATGCCCGTATGTAGCGAATGCTGGCCGCCTTCTGCTCAATGCCCAGCGCCTCGGCCACTTCGCTGTTGGTCAGCTCCTCAAAATGGCGCAGTGCGAGCACTTCGCGGTCAATGGGGTCCATCTGCTCAATTGCGGCCTGCACCAAGGTGAGCACGTCGGCGCGCGCGGCCGCCCCGCTCGGTGAGGTGAACTGGCCGATCAACTGAATGGCCACGGACGCGGAGGTCGCCTGGGCGTAAGGGACGGCGTCCAGGCTAACCTCGCGGGCGGCGTCTCGTCGCTGGGCGCCGAGGTGCTGCCGGTGCAGGTCGACGAGAGTCTGATTCACGATCATGCGCAGCCAGATGAACGGGGAGGTGGCGGGACTATCGGCATAATGTTTCAGGCGCTGGCTGGCGGCCAGGAACGCCTCCTGCAGTACGTCCTCAGGCCCCAACCGCCCACGCAGGGGCTCGGCCAGACGAAACTGAATCACCCGCCACAGGCGCTCCCGTTCGCACGAGAACAACTCCGCCAAGGCCTGGGGATCCCCGCCCCGAAGCCGGCGCTCAAGGCCTTCTGTCCCGACGCTGGAATCGCCGGTCATGCCGGTTTGTCATGAGGGTTGAAACGCATAAGGCCGGTACCTTTCTACAGGAATTCGATGAAACCGGCAGCATATTTCCGACATGCTGTTGGGCAATAGAGCGCATCCGGACCCTTGCGTCGCCAACAGAAGCGCCGCCCCGGGCCCTACCCGGTGCTCGACCAACCACATCGGCAGTTTGTGGAAATCTCCCACCGCACCCGTTACTGGAAAGGACGCCCTCGAAATTACCGCAGTCTAAGGGCCATTCGGGACTGACAGTTACCCGGTTTCGGCAGAGAATCGGCACGGTTGAGTTTTCCAACCCTCCGAGGTTTCAAGCTCAATCGTGGTCACGGCACGCGCAAGCGGTAGAAGGTGGCGGGGCGGTTGGTGGCGGTATCGTCGGTGAACACGGCGGCGCCGTTGGTCAGGGGCACGCTCTGCAAGCTTACCCAGTCAACCAGATTCGTGGAGCCCAAGACGGTTGCTTGGAGTGCGCCCGGTACCGTGATAGGAAACTGCACGCGCCCGTCCGGGAGAGTGATTACCGAACCACCGGATAGCACTGGAGGGGCGATAATGCTGAAGGGTTCGCTAAAATCGTACAACGCCGGGTTCGTGGTGCTGCGGATCTTGATGGTGTAATCCGAACCTGCGGGAAAGGTCTGGAACTGGCCTACCGTCCAGGTATAGGAGCCACTGCTAGCGGTGCTTGCGACAAAGGTGCGATTCGAAACCCCGCCTTTATAGATGTCGAGGGCCACAGTCTCGGCAATGTTGTCAATCCAGCGGATGGTAACCACTTGGAAGCGTTGCCAGGCTTCACCGCCGGCAGGGTAAGTGATTTGGAGTAGCGGCGGGACGGTCGTGAACGAGGCTGAGGCCCAATCGCTGGTGCCCCCGCCATTGATGACGCGCACGCGCCAGAAGTAATGGGTATTGGGCGCCGGGTTCTGAAGGGTAAAACTGGTGCTGCCCAGATTATTCGTGTCCAGCACGAGGTTGGCAAAGCCCGAATCGGTGGCGGCCTGGAGGTGGCACGAGCCGAACAGCCCCTGTGGTTTCCAGGACATGGTGACCGGGGCTGCCTGGTTGACCTCGCTTTGGTCCGCCGGGCCGGCGATTACGGGCACAGACGGCGTCTCCGCCACATCGGGATAGCCGAAGATGAACTCGCCCAGTTGCGTGGTGGTCACCCGCAATTTCTGCGTGTCCGCCTCATAAGTAGTGGGCAACGCCGAAAACTGGCCCTGACCCGGGGTTGGGCGGTGGTAAACCACCAGTTGCGCCGGATCATGGATGGTGGGCGTGTCAAACACGTAGCTCGAATCGGGCAGACTCAGGCTGAGTTCGGCCACCAGGGTGGTGATGTTGGAACCGGCGATCACCACATGCTCCGTCAGGACTTGCGGCGCCTTGCCCGGAAGTTGCGGGAATCGCACGGCGTCAAGGTGGCGTTGGACCCCCAGCGCGTTTTCAGCCAACCCTGTCAGATTACTGATGGCCACCGAGACGCCGGCCTCGGGCGAGGCGTACACCTGGCCAGCTTGCACGCCCTGGAAAGTGGCGCTGCGAATCAGGTCGGGGCTGTTCCACAACTGCTTGAGCAGACCACCACCCAGCGAAACGGAACTGATACCGCCGGTTTGCCGATGTTTCATCTCGAACACTACCTGGCCCGCGGGACTGACTTCGGTGACGATATAGCCGCTGGTCGGGACGGCACAGCCCCAGTCAATGAAGGTGTTGCCGTTGGCCATTCGCTTCAGCGAACCGGTGCAGGTCGCGGAAATGTCCGGCGTGTGGCGATATTCCCAGACCAGGGTCGCTCTCCTGTTCACCTCGTCCAGGGCATACTCGACCGCCCGGCTGTAGGTCCGGTCGTTGGGGGTGACCCCACCGCCCGAGATGTTGCCATTGTCGAAGTAGAGTAGGTTACCGTTGGCCAACCGATGCACGTCATGCTGGCCGACGGTATAGTAAGGCGCATTTTCCGGGTGCTCACCGATGAAGGTGAATTGGTTCATTTTACCGCCTAAACGCCAGATGACTTGCCCGGTGCGGCGGTTGATTTTCACAATCTCGGAGGTGGTGCGCAAGGAAGCCAGCAGGTTGTTGTCCGTTGGGTCGAGGGTGACACAATTGATGTGGGCATAGTCGAAATTCGCCTGCGTCATATCCGCAAAGGTATTGGTAATCGCGATATGATCAAAGGTGTGCCATTCAAACACGACCCGCTTGTTGGCATCCAGTTCCTGGATGACATTGCCGGTCACATTCGCATTCGGTTTGCCGCCCGAAACGATCTGGCTCATATCCGCGGTACGGAACTCCTGGGCGAAGAGGAGGGTATGGCCGTTGGGCCAGAGCTCAATATCGTGGGTGTCCAGGGTCGGACCCAAGGTGCTGACGGTGTCCACCACACTCAAGGTCTCATCCTTGAGCTGAAAGCTCCCGCTGCTGGCGACGGCATCAAACCCCTGGGGCGTCACGAACCGATGCAGGGTGTTGGTAGTGCTGGAGTAAATGGCGTTCGTCCCGGTGTTGTCGAGGATCACATAAGTAGTCTTGGTCCCGTCGGCATTGCGCCCGCCGATGTTCCCAATCAACTGGCCCGGAGCCGCTCCCCCGGTGTTGGTGACAACGAGGTAGGGGAAAGTGAACGGGATGAAGTTCGCTTGCACCAGACGATAGCTGTTCATCGTGACCTGGGCGGTCGTGCCGGTTGCACTGTCAACGCCCTGCCAGAAGTAAATCTTGTAGCCGGTGTTTGTCCGGGCAGTCAGCGAGACCAGTTGTCCGGCCGCATACCAGGGTCCGGCGGGATAGTTCGAGATGGTGCCTGCAGCCGTTGGGGTGACGGACGTCTCCAGGAGATACTCGGTGGCGAAGCTCGCCGTGAAGTTCGTGCCCCAGAACGGGACGGTGATCGCGTTGGTCTGGGTGCCGCCATGGCTCCAGGAACTGAAGACACTCCGGCTATGGCCGTCGGGCGCCGTCTGCGGGCTGGGAGCGGCCAAGGTGTGCGCGGAGCCGGAGAGCCAGTTGAAATTCGCCGGGGCGAGGTAATTGGTTCCATCCACGGAGACCGTCAGACCTGCCGGAGCTGTCCCGACGGTCACGGGCACAGTGTCCACAATGCTGAAGGGCAGATCGCTGAGGTCGGACAAACCACTGTTGGTCGCGCTCCGGACTCTGATCGAGTAGTCGGAACCCAGGGCGAGGTCGAGTGGCACCTCCCATTGATAAGCTCCCGCCGCGGAGTTCGTATTGAGAGACCGGAGGAAAACGCCGCCCCGGTAGAGATCCACGACCACCGGCTCGGCGAGGTTGTCCTGCCACTGAACGTAATAGCGCAGCCCGCGCTGCCAGGTTTCGCCGCCGTTGGGAACCGTCACCCGGACCAGCGGTGCCACGGTTTGGAAGGAACCGGTTGACCAACCACTTTCGCCGCCGTCATTCCAGGTCTTGACGCGGTAATGATAGGTGGTATTGGGCGCGGCGTTGCTCCAAACATAAGCGGCGGTGGTAGTGTAGGGCAGTTCCACCACCGGATTGGTGAAGTCCGGGTTGGTCGCGACCTGCAGCTCGTACCAGCGGGCCAGGCCTCGGGGCGACCACGACAGCGAGACGGGCAATTGCTGGTTGACGGTATAGACCACGCCGGTGCTCCCCAGTTTGGGGGCAATCACCTCGTGCGTTTGTGGGCCACGGTAATTCTCGACCTCGGCCACCAACGGGGCGAAGGGCACATCCGCCAGCTCCGCGTAGCCAAAGACGAACTCGCCCAGATCGCCCCCGATTGAATTCATGGTCAACGTAGTCAGCAACTGGTGCGTCCCCGGATTGTACGCCGTCGGCTGTGGAAGGAAGATACCTTGGCCGGCTTGGGCGCGGTAATAGACGGTGAGATTATCCGGCTGGCTAAAACCGAAGCTGACCGCATCGAACGAAACGTTGACCTCGGCAGACGGGATACCGGACTCGAGCATATTCACGCGCACGGGCAACAGGCGCGGTGCGGTGGACATAAACACCGGGTCCAGGGGGGCATAGGGCTCACGAATCACGGTCAGATTGTTATACCCGGCGGCGCCGGAGATGATCTCGAGCGTCACCCCAGGGGCCGGGAACGAGTAGGTATTGCCGTTCGCCAGCTCGTTCCTGGTTTGTTCGAGCCGTTGGGTAGGTGGCCACGGAAAGCGGAAGGCGCGATAGCTTTCCACGAGGGAGTTGGTGAAATAGATCTCGAAGACCTTCTGGCCGGTGGCCGTCACCTCGGTGCAGGTGGGGATGGCTGCGCCGCCGGCGCCGCCCCAGCCGATGAAGGTATTACCGTTGGCCAGACGCTGCGCATTGCCCCGCTGCCAGCCTTGGATCGCCGGCGACGAGGTGTAGGTCCACACCCGCGTAGCCACCTTGTTGGTTTCGTCCAGTTGGTATTCATGCACCTTAGACGCGGCGCCGTTGCTGCCCGAGCCGCCGTTGTCGTAGATGAGCACATGGCCGTTGGGCAAACGGTTCAGTTGGTGGCCGCCCAGATCGCTGGGCGCGCCGCCGCCCGCGAAGGTGAACTCGTTCTGCGGACCGCCAATGGTCCACATCACCGCGCCGGTCTGGCGGTTGAACTTCTTGACCCACTCCGGCGTGGCGACCAGGAAATGACCATCGGTGTCTTGATCAACGGTGTTGAGGTGAAAGGCGTCAATGACGGCGTTGGAGGACGCCACATTGGTCGCGAAACCATAGTGATCCCAGCTCCGCCACTGAAAGACGACATTCCGCTGGGCATCCAACTCCTGGATAATGCCGCCCGACACCCGGGCGGCGGGATGCCCACCCGGCACCATCTGGCTCAGGTCCACCTCGCTTAGGTAATACCCGAGTTGCAGGATGTTTCCGTTGGGGAGCAATTGCACATCGTGGCTGTCAGCGACGTAGCCGTTGCCGCCGGTGATGGATTCGACGAGGGTGTAGCTCGCGTCGCGGACTTGATGGATCGCATCGCCGCCCTCCGTCCAACTGTGCTGCGCGACCAAAGGCGCACAAATCAGGCGGCCGTTGGGCGCCACCTTGAGGTCATAAATCTCGGGCACGTCCAGCTTTTCGTGCCAGACGACGCTGCCGTCGTTCGTCACGATCATTAAATAGACCCCGACGGTCGGTCGCAAATCCGAGGCCACCGCTAGAAACACGCAGCCGGGTGAAACGGAGGCCGGCAGGTAGTTGCTCACCACCATGCCGGGAAAATCCGGCGGCAGTTGCGCCTGTGCGACGTTTGGACTCTGGCTGGCCAACGCACCCAGTGCGCTGTAGAGCAAAACGATTCTTCTCAAGTTCATAGGGGCATTTCTTTATTGGGGATTTAATATCATGGGCACGTGGCGCCACCCGCCCAGTTCTCGCCTAACACCGAAAAATCGGTAAAATCCACTTTGCTGTCGCTATTCAGGTCCCCCGTCAAACCCGCGCCTTGCTGGAGCCATTGGCTGGTAAATACCTTCAGATCATCAAAGCCGATGCACCGGTCGCGGTCAAAGTCCCCTTTGGCGACCAGGAAGAGGGAGATGCTGTCCAGGTAAACATCAGTCGAGGATACCCCCACATTAAAAGCCAGCCGGGCGTTCAGATCGGACGCATTCGGCATGACAAAGGGGTAGCTAAAGGATCTCCGGGTCGGGGTCAGCGACGGGGAGGCGAGCTTGTACGTGGTCCAGGGGGACTGGTTCTGGCCCAACCGGACTTCGATGGTGCGGGGTTGAGCCGACCAGGCCTCGAATGCCAGGACGTATTCCCTCCCCTGCAGCAGTTTCAACCCAGCCTGCCGCAATTGAATATCGCTTAAGGCGGTGCCAGGACTCGTGATGTCAATAAAGCTTGCGCCATTCGTGATCGTCCAGGTGGCTGAGGCCGTCCCGGCGTTGGTCCACGTCCAGGAGTTTTTGCCCTGGGAAAAATCTCCATTGGCCACCATTTCCTGGCCCGGCCGGATGATATTGACATAAACGCTTTGCTCGTCGGAGTAAGCGCTTTCCCCGCCGTCCTTGCCTACCGCGGTGACGCGGAAGAAGTATTGGGTTTGATTCTGCAGGTTGCTGAGCTTGGCCATCGTGACGGGCGAGGTGGCGAGGACGGTGGTGGGAGCCGGGTTGGTGCCGCCGTAGATACGATAATAGGCGACCTTGGTATCGCCGAACTTGTTGAACAGCAGGACCAGGTTTTCCGGGTAGGATTCGATGAGAAGATTGGGCTTGAGCGCGACGCCATTCCAGGGACAACGCCAGACGCGGTAGGCTTCGTACTGGTTGGCCCAGTTCATTTCAAAGGCCTTGGTGCCGTCGGGGCGAACCTCGGTGAGTTTGGGCAGGTTGCCCACCGCCCAGTTGATCAGCGTGTTGCCGTTGCTCAGGCGTTGGGCATTGCCCATGTAATAGGAGTAGAGGCTGGTCGTGGGGGTCGCGGGATACTGCCACACCACCCGAGCGGTCTTGTTCGTGAGATTCAGCTCATACTCCACAGCCCGGGAAACCGGGGGACTATGCAAGTCGCCGTTGTCAAAGAGGGTGTAGCGGTTCGGTGCCGACCGAGCGGATCGTGTGCTGGTTTTCAAAGCCGTTGAGCGAGTCATTAACAAACGCGAAATCGCTGTGCGCGCCGCCCAGCCGCCAGATGATCTCGCCGGTGTCGCGGTTAATCTTGGTGACTTCGCTCAGGTGCCGGCAGGAAACGAGGATGTGGCCATCGGTATCAATATCAATGGCGTTCATGTGGGGAAAGCGGAAGTTGCTGGACAGGGGATTATCCAGGCGCAGGTCGCGAACATCGTAATGGTCCCAGGCCCGCCACTGGAAGATCAGCTCACCCGCGGGAGTGAATTCTTGAATGACCGTCTCGCCCACGGAAGCGGCCGTATTGCCGCCGGGAAGGTAGCGGCTCATATCTACGGTCTGCCAGCACAGCCCGATGAGCAGATACCGGCCGTCCGCCAGCACCTGCAATTCATGTTCGTCAGTGCTGTGGCCGTTGACGGCCCAATAGTTGGTGATCTCGCGGTAATGGTCGTCCAATCCGACGAACCGATACCCGCCGGTGCGGGCCAGCATGGTCAGCACGCCATTGTGCTGCACCTTCATGTCGCGCCGTTCGTCGGGCATGAGCTGGTACCAGACCGGCGAGCCGGTGTTATCGAAAATGACGTTGTAGGGTTTGCCGCCGCCGCCCCGCGTATCAATGAAGATATAGTTCGGGTCCGGATTACTATTGACGGTGATACTGATCTGGGGGAAGTCGCTGGGGACCGACACGCCGTTGGGCATGATGCCCGGCTGCCCGGCGGTAACTGAGTTCAGGGTCGTGCCCCCCGCCGGGCCTTCGCCCGGTGTCGGCGCCAGGCTCCCGCCGGTCCAGGGCGAGAGGACCGAGCCCGGTATCACTTCCGAGGGGACGGCGGTGCTTTGACCTGGTTTCGACCATCCCACCGCCAGGTTGTCGCCGCCGGTACCTTCCTTGTGGAGCCCTTCGACGTAATACCTCTGACCGGCGATTAAACTGATTGCCGCCGATTTCTGGGCGCTATACTTGTTCCACTCCCGCACCGTGGTCCACCCGGGCACGGAGGCAATCAGCCGTTTGTTGGCCGGCAGGTCATTGGTGCTCAGCCACAACTCGCTGTTGTCATCGCTGGCGAGCCAGAAGACAAAGCTGCCGGTGTTCGGGGCGGTGATGTAACCGCGCACCCGGGCGCCGTAGTTATCGGCCCAATCGGTCGGGGCCTCGAAACTGGTCACTTGCGCGCTGCCGCTGGGATTGGCCGGATAATTGGCATTGCCGGTCAAATCGCTGACGGCCGTGCCGGCGATCCCGGTCCAGTATTCCCGCAAGAGCGAGCCGCCGGATTCGAGAAACTCCAGCTCGGCCAATTGCACCGCGCTGGCGGTGGCGGGATTGTTGACCCGGGTGATTTCCAAACGATAGCCCCGGTAGGCGGTCGTGTTGGTGAGCGTGTAACTGTTCCGCTGGAAGCGGTTGGTGAAAGCCTGGCCCGTTCGCGTGTCCAACAAGACCAGGTTCTCCGACCCGTCCACGCCGTAGAAGCGCCAATCCCGGGGATCGCGCTCGGGCGCGTCGTTGGCGGAGGTGATGGCGTACTGGTTGATGACGTGGGTATCCGTGCGGGGGTAAACGAGCTGAAGCCAGCTATAATTGGTGCTGCCGTTGGGAACCACCAAGTCCAGCCACTTCGTGCTTGAACTTTGGTCAAAGGCCTTCTCTTTGGTTTCATTCGGCGGATTCTCGCCCCGGGCGGTAATGATCCCCGTGTCCGGCATGTGCCCGGAAATCATGAACTGATACTGGTACGGCGCAACGGTCCCCCCGGCTCCGGGTCGCACTTGCGGGTTGAGCACCACCGTCACCAGTTCGTTCACCGAGAAATCAGTCGTCATCGTGAAGACAATCGTTCGCGCATCGCCGGCCACACGGGCCTGGCCGGCATGATTGCCACTGTTGGCTCCGGTCACCCTAATGAACGTCGTCGCCAGGTTCGTCAGGTCCGTCGGAGAAACATCCGTGAGCCGGACCAGCACAAACCGGGTCTGGGGCGAGGAATACTCCGCTCCGGGTAAGGGCGACAAATACTTGTAGCCCAGGGCGCGATAATCGGCCTGGGCCGGCGTAACGCTCAGCAGCAACACTGCGGTCAGTGTCAATCCGGCGTTGGACGGTCGTCTCATAAACACGGGTGCGGCAGCCAATTATCGTCGAACGCGATAGAATTGCATCACGGTTCCTTGCACCGCGTTGGTGTAGGTTCCGCTCGTATTGCCTGTCCCTGCCCATGGGCCTGTCGCTGCGGGAGCGCTTAGCAGCTCGCCGTCTTTGAACCGAATCGTGAGCAGCCCGTCAACCAGCGTTACTCCGAGGATCGCCGGAAAGGGGGGGGCGACCGCCGCGCCGCTGAACACCGGCG
Organism: uncultured Verrucomicrobiae bacterium; assembly: GCA_963822005.1. Taxonomy (GTDB): domain Bacteria; phylum Verrucomicrobiota; class Verrucomicrobiia; order Limisphaerales; family UBA8199; genus PALSA-1440. The sequence goes on from CAWGGD010000037.1 coordinate 116,525, forward strand.
CGAAGAGCACATCGGGGATGGCCGAAACCACACCCCCGCGAGCGAGGTTCGCGGCAACCGATACCTGCGCCGGCTCGGTGATCTGTAACGCGCACAGCGTTCCCGCCGGGTCTGGCAGCGCCGCCGGCACGGTCGGATCCCAAAGACCGCCGAATTCCAGCGTGACCCCGCTGGAGTTGAGGCCCGGCAGCGTGTCGGCCGGACGGTCGGCAACGACCGCCAATGGCGTGTAGCCGCTAACGTTCCAATCAATATTGGTCCCCGAGCCAGGCGTGATGTGATCCCGAAAGGCGGCCGGAAAGATCCCGTAGCCTCGTGCCCCGGCGGTGTTCGCGCCGCGAAAGAAATCAGAGATGCCGACGATCTGGCCCTTATTGACCGATACATTCAGCGCGAAGGCCCGCACCACCTCACCGGCGGTGCATTCATACTTGATCCAGGCCAGGCCGCCGATGTCCTGCACCAACACGCGCACCTCCGCTTGAGCCCAGCCACACAAAACACAGACGTTCAGGAACACCAGGCACTTCTTCATTGCACCTGTTTCTTCAGCGATTCGAACTTCTGCGCACACGCGGTTGTGGAGATTAAAGCAAGTTCGATTGTCATTGTCGACAGGAATGTCAACGACAACAGGCATCGAGCAGATCCGAACATGTCCCCTCGACCGTGCCCTCCCCCTACCCCCTCCCAGCGGTCCTTGCGGGCGGCCACCACAGCGCATGGGAACGGGATGGTTCTCTTTGTCGCCAAACCCCGGGTGGCGGCCGCTGGGGCAGCCTTGCCCTCATCTCATTGCCCCTCCCGGGGCGGCAGTTGGCTGCGCTCCGCGCAGGACAAAAGATGGGGGCGGGGTCCGGATGACCTCTGGGCAACAATAGCGGTTCCCTGGGATATTTCTCCGCACAGGACTTCCTCCGGGGAGGCGTCCCCACCTGGGGCAACACGTCGCCCCTGTGTAGAAAGAGAGGGCGGGAATCCGTTCATCCCCTTGGATATGAAAACGAAAGTCATCCTCCTCACGTTGGCACTCGGCGCATCACCGTGCCTGCTCATAGCGCAAGACGGAAACCCGCCGCGCGACGGACAGCGTCCTCCCCCGCGCGAAGGCGGCCCAGGCGACGAACGGGACGAGGATAGACCTGAGAAGACAGAGACCCTCACGGATGCGCAGAAGGCGCAGGTGAAGGTCATCCTGTCCAAGTACGACGCCAACGTGCTCACGGCTGAGCAGGCAAAAGCCATCCACGAAGCGTTCCGCCAGGCAGGACTGCGGAGCGGTCCGGCCATGGCAGATAGTATCCAGGCGGCTGGGTTCGACCCCGATAAACTGCGCGACCTGGCACCACCACCGGGGCAAGGGGGTGGCGAAGAACGGCGTCCACCCATGTCGCGGCGTAGCGAAGCGAAGACGGAGCGTCGTAAGGGTGAGGGGGCACAAGACCTGAACGGTCGCCCGGAGCCGCGGGGCCAGGGTCAATACTCGATCGAACAGGCAATCTCGGACCGGGCACAGCTCAACACGATTGCCTTCGACGGCTTGGCCTTCCTGACCGGCGACTTCGGCTGCAATACCTTCCTGCCCCCGGGCAAGGTGGCAGATTTCTGCGGCTTCCAGTACATGCGCGACGTGGACAGAAACGAACTGGGCCACAACACTTCGTTCGTGCCTCGCGCGGCGAACAATGTCCTCTACATCCTAACCGACGCACAGAAGGCGCAACTCGTCGCGCTGGCCAAGGAGCAGGAGCAAATGCTGACCGACTTCGCGCATAGGCGCTTTCCGTTGATCCAGGCGTTCGGTCGGCAACTCGAAGGCAGGATTCCGGCAGGCAGCGTCGGCCTTAACCGCGAGGCGGTTATGAAGTACACGGCGGAGCTGTACGAGATCGACGGCCAGCTCAGCTACCGGCGGGCCGAGGTCCTGGGCGGCATCATCCGCTCGTTGACGGAGAAGCAAAAGGGACACCTCGCGAAGATGGCCTTCAACAACTCCTCCACTTGGCCGGAGATGGAAGACCAGATCGACAAGCGGAGCCTGTCACACACGGCGCACGTCGCCGTGATGACCTACGCCAGCGAGATGTTCAGTTGGTACGCCGGCAACGTGGAGGCCGACGTTTACTTCTGTCCCGAACGGCACGCGACGTACTTCGGATCGTTCTACATGAAGGACATCCCGGCCATGGGCAACCCGAACTACTCCATCAGCACCTCACTCACCGGCGACAGCGGCGAGGCGTTCCTGGAAACCCTGACGGAGGCGCAACGCAGGCTCGTCACGAGCCTGGTGGACCAGCAGCGGGCGGACCTGGACGAGATCGTCAAGACTCGCCGGGCCATCGCGACCGAGTTGCGGCGGTTCATGAAGGAAGCGTCGGTGGGGAAGGGCAAGGTCCTCGCCTTGTCGAGGCGGTACGGCGAATTAGACGGAGAGATCTCCTACTTCTACGCCACGGCTTTTGCGCAGGTGGCCAGGACGCTCACAGCCGACCAGAAGACCAAGCTGCTGAGGCTGCGCAACCTGGACGCCAAATACACCTGCAAGGGCGCTTACCTCTACTCGCGGGCCATTAGCATGCCCGAGGTGCCGAACACGGGTTTTCTATTCGGCGTCCGCCAATCGGAGGTCAATGCACCCTCGGCCCAGTCTGGGACACAAGACAAGCACGGCGCTGCTGAACCAAAGCAGAGTTGAGGGCTGCAACAAGGAGCCTTCTCACGTCGGCTGCCACGAGGCAGTTCCGGCGTCTGCACCACGACACCCACTGCCAGGTGCCATTTGCTGGCCCTTACTTGGCCTGATACCAGAGAAGCTTGTTGTTTCCACCGGCGGATACGACGAGATCAAGTTTTCCGTCGCCGTTCATGTCGGTGGCGACAGCGCACTCGGCCGCCACGCCCCTTTCAATCTCAAACCTGGCGAACTGTTGGGCGGAGGAATCGGCCCGGTGGAACAGAATCAGGCCGCCACCCGCGGCCCGCCACCCGACAACGATCTCGTCCACGCCGTCGCCGTTGAAATCAGCGACCGCCAAAGCGTGTCCCTCCTTCAGCGTCGTGTCCAGAACGTGCCGTTGCCACGGGCCGGCCTTTGCCGTCGGCGTATAGAAGACCGCTTGGTTGCCGTGATACGGTTCGATCGCGGCAATGAATCCCTTTCCCGGACCTAGTCTGCCCGGCGCCACTTCGCTTGCGCCAGGGGCGCCTGCCGCGATGAGGGACTTCTGCCAATGGCCGCTCTTCTGCGGAGCCTTCGAAGCGGTAACGGTGAATTCCTTCAGCACTCCCCGTCAGGATCTCGTCCCGGCCGTCCTTCTGATCGAGGCGGCCCACATAAATTCCATGCAGCACCGTCAGCGACTCGTCAATGGTCCAGGTCTTCCACGGATCTGCCGCCGGTTTGGGCGGGACGCGGAACGCCCAGAGATGGACGGGTTTCGTGTGGGTCAGGTCTTGGAAACCGGGATCAACAATCGCCGCGTGGATGAGTTCGGGCCGGCCATCGCCGTCCAGATCACCCCAGCGGAGCCGATGCACCACTGGATCTGTGGCAATGAAATGAATCTGCCAGGGCTGTTCCAGGGTTGCCGCGCGGCTCAGCCACTGAATCTGGTTGGCCTCTTTGGACTGGGTATAAGCAAATCCGCTCGCAAGCGCGATTTCCGGTCGGCCGTCGCCGTCAATGTCCTGCGGCGCGAGATCAATGTTCTTCGCCGTCCGGGCCACCGGGTGCTGTTTCCACGTGGGATTCTCGAACCAATCCACCCGATTACTCTCGATTGAGAGCACAATCACGTCCGGCTTGCCATCGCCGTTTACATCGGTAACGGCCAATTGGTAGGGGGCAGGAAAATCAGCGATCTCGCGCCGCTCGAAACGGACTGGATCGGCAGAGGCGGTCACGGCGGAAGCGATCAACAGGGCCGGAACCATGGTTGCCATGGCAATGACGCGGTCATGCGAACCAGGTGCAGACCGAGCGATGCCGTTCATTTCCGCACCTCCCTATGCCCTCTCAGGCACTCATCTCGCCAAGTGTTCTTCCATCCGATATGCTGGCTCACTTTCATGGTCGCTTCCATGAACCATACATCGGCAACAAGCCTCACGCCAAGCTCGCCAAGTCCGCAAAGGATAGCTTCCTGGTCTCCGGCCTCCAGCCCGAGAAATTTCCGTCAGTTAGCCTGTAGAAAGCCGGAGGAGGAATCCGTTTAACCCCTCGGCACATAATAATAGAACTGAAACCATGAAAAGGAACTTCCTGGCCCTCGGGCTGGTTATGCTGGCCGTCCTCGCCAACGGTTCACTGCACGCCTACGAGGCGCTGCAAGGGCCGACCGAGCTGTTGTATTGGGACAAGACCAACGCCTACGCTGGTTACACCTGGTTCGGCGTCCGTGGCACGACGTATCTGGTGGATATGGAGGGGCGGGTGGCGCACACCTGGCCCATCGGAACGAATCCCCACCTGCTGACCAATGGCAACATCCTGGACGCCTCCAAGGACGACCCGAGCGGGTTCGGCGGCCTCACGGAGGTGGATTGGAACGGGTCAAACGTCTGGTCCTACACCGAGACGCGCACCAATTACGTGCCGCATCACGATTTCCTCCGCATCTTCAACCCGAAACTGGGCGCCCTCACAACCCTCTACATCGCCAACAAGACGGTCAGCTCCAACCAGTGCATTGCTGCCGGCTGCGACCCCGCCAACGGGAGGAACTATACCAACGCCCAGATGGACGCGATCGTGGAGGTGGACACCTCGGGCACCATCGTCTGGGAGTGGTGGTTCTTTGACCATGTGATTCAGGACTTCGATGCCAGCAAGTCCAACTACGTGGGCAGCGGGAAGACCATTGCCGACTACCCGGGCCGCCTCAACCTGAACATCCCCGGCCTCCCGGTGCAGCGCGACTGGCTGCACTGCAACTCGATCGATTACAACCAGGCGCTCGACCAGATCGTCATCAACTCGGTGCGCGGCGAGTTCTACGTCGTGGACCACGGCAACACCTTCGTCGCCGGCAGTCCCTCCAACAGCATTGCCCTGGCCGCCGGCGCCGCCGGCGATTTCCTCTATCGCTTCGGCGATCCCGCCCGCTACAACCAGGGCAGCCCGCCCTCCATCCTCACCAACTGGACCGTCTCCACCACCGGCAATAAACAGATCGGGGGCGCGCATCATGCCAGCTGGATTCCTGCCGGGCTCTCGGGAGCCGGTCACCTGCTGGTCTTCAACAACGCCCAGAACCTGTTCGAGCACACCCAGGGTTCGTATGTGTTCGAGATCAATCCCTTCCTGAATGCGCTGACGAACGACACGGGCGCTTACCTGAATCCGCCGGACGCTGGCTACAACACCTGGGCTCCGCCCGCCCCCACTGCGGGCAAGAATCCCAAGCTCATGTCGCGGCAGATTGTCTGGAGCTACTCGTCCAAGGCCAGCCACGGCATGTTCAGTCACATTGGCAGTAGCGCCCAGCGATTGCCCAACGGCAACACCCTGATCTGCTCCGACACCGAGGGTCACATTATCGAGGTCACGCCCGCGGGCGACGCGGTGTGGGAATACATCAACCCGGTAACCTCCGATGGCATTCTCAAATTCAAGCGCGACAACTGGCCGATGTATAACTCTATTTTCCGCGCCTTCCGCATTGGGACGAACGATCCGGCCCTGGCGGGCCGCACCTTGACAGCCGGAAACACGATCACGGGCCGGACGCCGTCCTATCATTCACCCTAACCAGCCGAATCGCATGAACAGGAACACAACACCGAGGAACGGAGCGCCGACTTCCAGTCGGCTCAGGACGTCCCGCATTCATAACGGCCCCTTGTGGTTTCACAGCACGCTAAGCCGACTGAAAGTCGGCGTTCCGGCCGCGCTCGGACTAATCTTAGGTTCGGTCTCACTCCACGCCTACGAGCGGCTCCAGGGGCCGACCGAGGTGCTGTATTGGAACAAGACCAACACCTATCCCGGCTACACATTCTTCGGGGTGCGCAGCAACACTTACCTTATCAACATGGAAGGGCGCGTGGTGCACACGTGGCCGGTCGGCATCAACCCGCACTTGCTCACCAACGGCAATGTGCTCGACGCATCCGGCGGCGACGTGACCGGCTTCTCCACCCTGAAGGAAGTGGACTGGCACGGCAGCACCGTCTGGCAATACACCGAATCGCGCGCCGACTACGCCCCGCACCACGATTTCCTGCGCATCTACAACCCGAAGCTTGGCACCAACACCACCCTCTACATCGCCGCCAAGTCCGTCAGCTCAAACGCCTGCGTCGCCGCCGGCTGCAATCCCGCCAACGGCCCCTACACGAACGCCCAGGTGGATGCGATTGTGGAGGTGGACATGTCCGGCAACTTGGTGTGGGAGTGGTGCTTCTTTGACCACGGCATCCAGGACTTCGACGCCAGCAAATCCAACTATGTCGGCGCCGGCAAAAGCATCTCCAACTATCCGGGCCGGTTGAATCTGAACCTGCCGGGTCGCCCGGTGACCAACGACTGGCTGCACTGCAACTCGATCGACTATAACACCAACCTCGACCAGATCGTCATCAACGCCGCGGGCGGCGAGTTCTACGTCATTGACCACGGCAACACGTTCATCGCCGGCAATCCGGCGGCCAGCATCGCGCTGGCGGCCAGCACCAATGGCGACTTCCTTTACCGCTTCGGCGACCCGGCGCGCTACGGTCAGGGCAACCCGCCTTCAATCCAACAGAACTGGACGACCTCCACCACTGGCAACAAACAGATCGGCGCCTCCAGCCACGCGCAATGGATTCCCAGCGGCCTGCCCGGCGCAGGCCACTTCCTGGTATTCAACAACGGGGGCGACCTTTTCGAAACGACGCCCCAGTCCTACCTTTTCGAGATCAACGGCTACCTGAACGCGAGCACGAACGACACCGGCGCCTACGTCAACCCGCCCACCGCCAATTACTACACCTGGACCGCTCCGGGTCATGATACCGACAAGCGCAGCAAGTCCATGTCGCGCCAAATCGTCTGGATGTATTACTCAATGGCCAACCAGGGGATGTTCAGCCACCTCGACTCCAGCGTCCAGCGATTGCCCAACGGGAACACACTGGTCTGCGATTCCACCGAAGGGCACATCTTCGAGGTTACGGCCACTGGTGAAGCCGTCTGGGAATACGTCAACCCGGTGACCGCCGATGGCATTACCACGTATAAGCGGGACGCCTGGCCGATGCAGAACGCCGGCTTCCGCGCTTACCGCTACGGCACCAATCATCCCGCGCTGGTGGGCCGCACGCTCATCCCGGGGATCACGATCAGCGGCAGTGCGCCATCGTACATCTCCGCGCCGACCCTTAGTGGCACAACAATCGTTCCCACTGCCCCCACAGCCACCGACAGCGTGTGGGTCACATGTGTCATCACCAACAGCCGCACTGTCACTTCGGCCACGCTGGCTTACATCGTCGGAGGCGTCACCAGCACGCTCACCATGCTCGACGACGGACTGCACCAGGACGGTGCCGCCGGCGACGCGGTTTATGGCGGCCAGATTCCAGCCCTTCCCGCCGGCACGCTCGTGCGCTACTACGTTTCCGCCCAGGACGACTTCGGCAACACGGCGACCGACCCCGTGGGCGCGCCCGGCGCGACCTATTCCTACACCGTGCAAGGCGCGGGTTTGAACCTGCCCCCGGTAATCACTGAAGTGACGAATACGGCGCCCATCAGCGGCAGCACGGTCTGGGTGACAGCGCGCGCTACCGATGACGTGAGCGTGGCGTCAGTCACTCTCAGCTACAGCACGGGCACCACGGTCAGCGCGACCAACACCGTCTTCCTTGAGACGATGGCCACCAATGCCGCCAAGCCCTGGACGGGGGCAGGCTGCGACAACGCCTGGACGGTCACAGGAAGTTCGTTCGAGCAGCGGGGCGGGGCCAACTACGGCAGCGGCAATACCAACGGCCTGGAATTCAAAGGCGGCACAACCAATCTCTCCGACAGCATGATCGCGACCACGCAGGGCATTGACGCGCGCGGCAGCGGCGGCACGCTCGGCTTCTACCTTCAGAGCAGCGGTTTAAGCGGCACCGCCGGCTGGACACTGCAACTTAACCCGGGCAGCGGCTTCACGACGCGGCTCAGCGAGTTGACCGGCACCAATCACACCTGGCAGGCATACACATACAGCCTGCTGCCGGGCGACCTGGTTAGCAATCTGAGCCTCCGGTTCCAGTTCCAGGGCGGCGCCTCGAGCAACCGCGTGGACCTGGACCAGATATCCCTGAAAGTGGCGGCTAGCGGCGGACTCAGTTGGACCAATGTCGCCATGCTTGACGATGCCGCTCACCATGACGGCGCGGCCGGCGACGCCATTTACGGGGGACAGATTGCCGCCTTCCCCGTCGGCACTACGGTGAGCTACTACGTGACCGCCACCGACGGGGCCGGTCTTTCGGCCAGCAACCCTGCGAGCGCCCCCGGCAGCGTCTTTGCCTACACGGTCACCAACAACACATCGGACGGCATCTATTACAATGTCCTGCTCGGGCGCCCCACCGACCACTCCGTCGCCGTGAGCATTCTTTCGAGCAACAACCTGGAGACGTATGTCGCCTACGGCACGCTGGCCGGCGTTTACAGCAGCCAAACCGCCACCAATAGCGTCGCCGCCGGGACGCCGACAGTGATCACGCTCGATGCGTTGACGGCCGGGCAGCAATACTACTACCGCCTTTACTATCGGCTGGCGGGCGGCGGGGCATTCAGCGCCGCGGCCGACCGTCCGTTCCACACCCGGCGGGCCTTGGGCGACACCTTCAGCTTCATCATCGAAGCCGACCCGCACTACCTAGATAACGAACCCCCTGTCTGGCAACGCGCTCTCACCAACATGCTGGCAGACCAGCCCGACTTCCTGGTTGACCTGGGCGACACGTTCATGGGGGAGAAGTACTCCAAGACGAACAGTTACACCCTCTCCCAGGCGGGCATCTACGACGCCTGCAGGAATGTCCGTGACCAGTTCTTCGGCCTCGCCGGCCACTCCATCCCGCTGTTCCTGGTCAACGGCAACCATGACCCGGAACTGGGCTGGCTGCTGACCAATTCCGCTCCAACGAGCAACAGCGCCGTCTGGGGTGACCAGGCGCGGGAATACTACTACCCGTGCCCCAGCCCGGGCGCATTCTACAGCGGCAGCACGAATGCCGACCCGTACCTGGGCGGAGGCACGCGCGGCGCCTATTACGCGTTTGAATGGGGCAACGCCCTGTTCGTGATGCTCGACAACTTCTGGTATAGCTGGCAGGGCACCAACAAATCCAAAGAGACCTGGGACTGGACCCTTGGCACCAACCAATATCAATGGCTTAAGCGGACGCTGGAAACGAGCCAGGCCAAATTCAAGTTCGTCTTCGCCCATCACCTGGTCGGCGGTGCCTTCGATGCGGACAACCTGATGGAGGCGCGGGGCGGTCTGGCTTGGGCACCTTACTTCGAGTGGGGCGGCTACAATACCAATGGCACGTGGGGCTTCGACACGCATCGTCCCGGCTGGGCCATGCCGATCCAAAGTCTCCTCCTCTCCAACGGAGTGAATGCCTTCTTCCATGGCCACGATCACCTGTTCGTGAAGGAGGACCTCGACGCCAATGGCGATGGCATTACCGATCTGGTTTACCAGGAATGCCCGCAGCCCAGCCGCACCAATTACAACAATACGGGCGCAGCCGCATCCTATGGCTACACCAACGGCGTCGTGCAGAGCAATTCCGGCTATCTGCGGGTGCAGGTGACTCCCACCAATGCAACGGTGGACTACGTGCGTGTCTATTTGCCTGCGGACGAGGGCACAGGCCGGACCAATCGCATGGTCACCTACAGCTACGCTTTCAACGCGCCAACGTCATCCGTGCCGGTAACCGCCTTTAGCGGCTCGGTCGTGCTCGGCCGCCCAACGGATCATTCCATCACGGCCAACGTCCTCTCCAGTAACGCCGTGCAGATGTACTTGGAATACGGCCTGTCGCCGGGCACTTACTCAACCCAGACCCTGGCGACGAATATTGCCGCCGGCGAGCCGATCGAGGTGCTGTTGAGCCCACTGGCCAGTAATACGCGCTACTACTACCGCCTGCGCTACAAAGCCGTCGGCGACACCAACTACCTGGCGGACGCGGAACACACCTTTGTCACCCAGCGTCCCCCGGGCAGCACGTTCACGTTCTCTATCCAGGGCGACTCGCATCCTGAACGCGTGAACTCGATGTACAACTCCGCCTTCTATACGCGCACGCTGCTTACCGCGGCTGCTGACCAGCCCGACTTCTACCTGACTATCGGAGACGACTTCAGCGTTGATCTGATTCCCACCAACCAGATCAACAACGCCCTCGTCACCGCGCGCTATACGCTCCAGCGCCCCTACCTGGGGCTGATCGGCAACTCCGCCCCGCTGTTCCTGGTCAACGGCAACCACGAGCAGGCCGCCCTTTACCTGACCAACGGCACGCCCGACAGTGTCGCCGTCTGGGCCCAGAACGCCCGCAACTTGTATTACCCCGAGCCGGCGCCGGACAGCTTCTATTCCGGCAACACCAACCCGGTGCCCTACATTGGCCTGCTCCGGAACTACTTCGCCTGGACGTGGGGCGACGCCCTCTTCGTCACCATTGACCCCTATTGGGCGGACCCCATTTGCGTGGACAACAACTACTGGACGGGCGTGAAACGGACCAACCTGTGGGATGTCACGCACGGTGATGCCCAATACGAATGGCTCAAGCAGACGCTGGAGCAGAGCAACGCCAAGTACAAGTTCGTGTTTGCCCACCACGTGCTCGGCACGGGCCGGGGCGGTATCGAAGAGGCGGCGGAATACGAATGGGGCGGCGAGAACGCCAATGGTAGTTGGGGATTCACAACGAACCGGCCGAGTTGGCCTGCACCGCTGCACCAACTCATGGTCGCCAACAATGTGACCGCCTTTATCCAGGGGCACGACCACATTTGGGTCCAGCAACAACTCGATGGTATCACCTACCAGACGCTACCTAATCCGGCGGATCCTAACTACGCCACCAACAATGCCGACGCCTTTGACACCGGGGTGGAGTTGCCAAATAGTGGCTATACGCGGTTCACCGTGGCTCCCGCCGGCGTAAAAGTGGATTACGTCCGCACCTACCTGCCCGCCGACGAAGGCCTCGGCAAGACCAACGGCATGGTCGCCTACAGCTACATCATCTTGCCGCTGACCGTTACCGCGACAACCAACTCGGCTGCCCTCCCGGCCCAGGCGGTGTGGGTGACCTCCACCGTCATCGGCGGCACGAACATCTCGCAGGTCAGCCTGACCTACATCGTTGCCAGCGCCACCAACACGGTCGCCATGGTGGACGACGGTCTTCACCAGGACGGCGTGTCCGGAGATGGCGTCTATGGCGGCCAGATCCCGGGCTTCGTGGCAGGGACGAGGGTGCAGTACTTTGTCCGCGCGCAGGATGCCGCCAGCCGCCAGATCACCGATCCCTCGGGTGCCCCCATTAACACCAATATGTTCTCGTACGTGGTTCAGGCTGCGGCGGCAAACACAGCTCCCACGCTGGAGACCCAATTGGATCGCACGATCAATCCCGGCTACACGCTGCTGGTAACGAACATCGCCCACGACGCAGACGTGCCCGCCCAGACCCTTACCTTCAGCCTCCTGAATCCTCCGGCCAACGCCTCCATCAATGCCACCAGCGGCGTGGTCACCTTTGCTCCGACGCTGGCGCAGTTCGGCTCGACGAACACGATCACCGTGGTCGTAACCGATAGCGGCACCCCGGCCCTGAGCGCGACGAACGCGTTCAAGGCGATAGTCATCGCCAACACGGCGCCCGTGCTTGCCGCGGTCGACAGCCGCACCATTAACCCCGGCGACACGCTCGTCCTGACTAATTCCGCCACTGATGCCGAGGCGCCGCCCCAGGTGCTCACCTACACTTTGGCCGCCGCGCCCGCGAGCGCTACCTTGAACCCGACCAACGGCCGGCTCGTCTGGGCCACCTCCGACGCCGACGCTGGGACCACCAACCATTTCCTTGTTGTCGTCTCAGATAACGGCACCCCGAGCCTCATGGCTGCGCAAAGCTTCTACATCTTCGTAAACGCCCCAGCCCCGGCGACCAATACCGCCTGGAGCATGTTGAAGCTGCCGGATACCGGACAAACCAACTGGTACACGTCCACCTTCGGGCAGGATGCCGATTACGCCATCAACCCGCCCTCCTTTACCGACAACGGCGACGGAACTGTGTTGGACAACGTGACCGGCCTTGTCTGGCAGAAGGCGGATGGCGGCGAGATGACCTGGTCCAACGCCTTGCTCTACGCGCAGACGAACCGTGTCGGCGGGCAGAGCGACTGGCGGCTGCCCACCAGTCACGAAGCCTTCAGCATTCTCGACCACGGCAGGGTCAACCCGGCGCTGAACACGAACTTCTTCACTCTCTCCGCCGCGCAATACTGGTGGACGACTGACCCGCAGGTTGCGGATGCCACTCGCATCTGGGCCATCAACGCCGGCGGCGGCATTGGGGCGCATCGGCAGAACGAAACGCTCAGCGCCGGCGGCACCAACCGCTATCACGTGCGCTGCGTTCGAGGCACAGCCGCAGCCGCCACCTGGACGACCATCAGCGGACCCTATGTCGGCGCGGGCGGCTGTTTCCAGGTCCAGGATACGGGCGCCTCGCTGCAACCGGCCAAGTTCTACCGGCTGCGCTATGCCGGCTCGAACGGAGTTCGTCCTTCGCAGCCGCAATTGTTCATCCGCCGGGAGGCGTCTGGGATGGTGCTTTACTGGCAAACGAACTCGACCGATTTTACGCTCGAATATGCTACGCGTCTTGCTCCAGCCACTTGGACGACCATCAGCGGACCCTATTCCGGCGCGGGCGGTTATTTCCAGTTCCAGGATACGGACGCCTCGCTGCAGCCGGCCAAGTTCTACCGGCTGCGCTATGCCGGCTCGAACGGAGTTCGCCCTTCGCAGCCGCAATTGTTCATCCGCCGGGAGGCCTCCGGCATGGTGCTCTACTGGCAAACGAACTCCACCGAGTTCACGCTCGAATATACTACGCGTTTTACTCCGGCTACTTCCACTACTGCCGCGCTAAGCCCCGCCCACCATTTCGCCAACAGTGGCAATGGCACCATCACCGATCTCGACACCGGACTAACGTGGCAACAAGCCGAAGGCGCTTCGGCCATGAACTGGGAAGCGGCGCTCCAATATGCCGAAGGGCTTTCTCTCGCCGGCTACAGCGATTGGCGCTTACCGAACATCAAGGAACTCCAATCCATCAACGACGAAAGCCGCTCCTATCCATCCCTGGACACCAACTTCTTCGCCGGCGCGAACTCGTCCCGGCACTGGTCCTCGACGACCGTTGTGAACCTGACCAACCGCGCGTGGTATGTCGATTGCCAGCTCGGCCTCGTCAGCTACGAGGACAAGCTCACCAACTACTTTGTTCGCTGTGTGCGCGGCGGATTGGCCAACTCGCCACCACCCGCTACGAACACCTTCACGCCCCAGTTCGCCCAAATCCCGGCCGGGATGTGCCAGATGGGTGACCATTTTGGCTTCGTTGATCCTCAGCATCCGAGCGATGAAATCCCCCTCCACAACGTCTATGTGGACTCCTTCTATGTGGAAACGACGCTCCTCACCTGCCTGGAATATGTCCAGTTCCTCAACTCGGCTTTGACGCAGGGTTTGGTGGAGGTCCGGTCCAACTACGTCTATGGCGTGGGCGGCACCAACATCTACTGCGACACCTACGGCTCGGACAGCAACAGCCGCATCCAGTGGAGCGGCGACGCCTTCACCGTCCGCGACAACCGCGACTTGCATCCCATTACCGGTGTCCGCTGGTTCGGGGCGATTGCCTACTGCAACTGGGCCAGCGCCCGCGATGGCTTTACGCCCTGCTACAACCTCGCGACCGGCGACTGCATCCTCACCAATAACGGCTACCGCCTTCCGACCGAGGCCGAGTGGGAATACGCCGCGCGTGGCGGGCTCTACAATCCCTACGGCATGTTCCCGTGGGGCAGCGACACCAACGCCGATGGCACGCTCGCCAACTGGGCGGGCAAGACCAATCCCTACACCAGTGGCCCATATCCATGGACCACGCCGGTCGGCTTCTACAACGGCTCGCTGCAGTACAAGACCAACTTCAATTGGCCCGGCACCGATGCCACTTACCAGACCCGCAACAACGCCAACGGCTTTGGGCTCTACGACATGTCCGGCAACGTCTGGGAGTGGGTGAACGATTGGTATGCCAGCGACTATTACACCAACTGCATCCTGAACAACGTCGTCACCAATCCGCCCGGCCCTCTCGCCGGCTCGCTCATGCCGGACGGCAAGCCGTATCGCGGTTTGCGCGGCGGCAACTGGTTTAACGGACAGGACCAGTACGCTCATGCGCGCGTGGCCAACCGCGATCCCTCGTACTACCGCGGCCCAGGCGATCCGAACGGCCCCTGGTTCCATGTCGGCTTTCGGGTGATGCGGCGTGGTTACGCGAGTGTGGTCGCCACAGGAGCGACCCTCACCAATCTTGCCTCCGGTCTCCACTTCACCGAAGGCCCGGCCGCCGATGCCGCCGGCAACGTCTTCTTCTCGGACATCCCCTTCGACACCATCTACAAGTGGTCAATCGCCGGCCAACTTTCTGTCTTCCGCACGAACTCCGGCGGAGCCAACGGCTTGGCCTTCGATGCCGCCGGCAACCTACTGGCCTGCGAGGGCGACAACGGCCGCATCACTTCCATCACCCTGCAGGGCAGCGTCAGCGTTCTCGTCAGCAACTACGCCGGCCTGCGGTTCAACGAGCCTAACGATCTCTGGATTCACCCGGCCGGAGGCGTCTACTTCAGCGATCCGGTCTATTTCGGACATGCTGTTGTCCAGGGGGGCGAATATATTTATTACCTCGCGCCGGACCGCAGCGCGACCACTCGCGTGGTCACGGATATGGTCCGCCCCAACGGCCTGGTCGGCCCACCCGATGGCAAGACCCTGTATATCGCCGACTGGGGCGCCACCAACGTCTTCCGCTACGGCATCAACGCCAACGGCAGCTTGACCAACAAGACTCTCTTTGCACGCGTGAAGTGCGACGGCATGACGCTCGATGCCGAGGGCAATCTCTACCTCTGCGACAGCGCCGTTCTGGTTTACGACTCCGCCGGGAACCAGGTCGAACAGATTGCCGTGCCCGAGCGGCCGACCAACCTCGAGTTCGGCGGCAGCGATCGCAAGACCTTGTTCATCACCACTGACGCCGGATCACTCTACTCCCTTCGGATGCGGGTCCAGGGCGTGACCAGCGGCGGGTCCACCACCAATCTGCCCCCGGTCATCTCCAGCGTAGCTCTTGCGCCCGCGGCGCCCACCACCAACGACACCGCCTGGGTCACGGCGCGCGTCACGGACGACCTCGCCGTGACCAATGTCAGCCTGACTTACAGCACTGGTGCCGGCGGCGGCGCCAGCCAGACCAACACCGTGTTCTTGGAAACGATGGCCACCAATAGCAGCAAGCCTTGGACGGGTGGCAACTGCCTCAATGCCTGGACCGTGACTGGCAGTTCGTTTGAGCAGCGGGGCGGCGCCAACTACGGTGGCGGCAACACCAACGGCCTGGAATTCAAAGGCGGCACCACCAACCTCACAGACAGCATGATCGCCACCACGGGTTCCGTGGACGCGCGGGGCAATTCGGGATTTGTGGAGTTCTGGATGCAGACGCTGACGATCAGCAACCAATACGGCAATGCCGGGTGGACCTTCCAACTGGATGCCGGCAGCGGCTACGTGACGCGCCTGAGTGAACTCACCAGCACCAGTCACGGGTGGCAGCAGTATCACTACGACCTTCAGGCCACCGAGCTGGTCAGCAGTCTGAAGCTGCGCTTCCAATTCCGTGGCGGCAGCACCGAAAGCCGCATGGACCTCGACCAGATCTCGGTGAAGGTGGTCACTGGCGGCGGCAGCAGTCCCACGAATGTCGCCATGCTCGACGACGGCGCGCACCAGGATGGCGCGGCTGGGGACGGCACCTACGGGGCTTCGATCCCGCCGTTGCCTTTCGGCACCACGGTGAACTACTACCTCGTCGCCACCGACGGCAGCGGACTCACCGCGACCAACCCGGCAGGCGCTCCGGGCACCACTCTCTCCTACACCGTGCAGGCGAGCGCTTCGAACACTCCGCCGGTCATTGCCAATACCACGATTTCGCCGTCCTCACCGACAGCTACCAACTCGGTCTGGGTCACCGCTCAGGTCACCGACAACGTCAGCGTCGCGACGGTTACGCTTACCTACAACAACGGCGCGGGTGCAACGAACGTCGCGATGCTCGACGACGGTTTGCACCAGGACGGCGCGGCCGGCGACCGCACCTACGGCGGCCAAATTCCGGCGTTCGCCGTTGGCACCACCGTGAGTTACTACCTCACCGCCACGGATAACCAGGGTGCCAGCAGCACCGATCCCGCTGGCGCCCCGGCCAGCACTTACGCCTACACCGTCCGGAGCACGTCGGTGACGCAGACCGTCGGCCTGTTCCTGAACACCACCAGCGCATTCCCCGGCTACACCCTGATGCCGCCGATGCACCACACGAATACCTACCTCATCAACAACGCCGGCGAAGTCGTGCACATGTGGACCAGCACCTACGAGCCTGGACGCAGCGCCTACCTGATGACCAACGGCCACATGTTCCGCGCCGGCATGGTCAAGCAGGGTGGCCCCTCCACCGGCGGCGGCGAAGGCGGTCGGATCGAGGAATACGATTGGGATGGCAACCTCGTGTGGGCCCTCGACTACTACAGCTCCACCTACATCCACCACCACGACTTCAAGGTGCTGCCTAATGGCAATGTCCTGCTGGTCGTGGCCGAGAAGAAGACGCTCCCTGAGGTCATCGCCGCCGGGTTCAACACGAACCTGCTGGACACCAGCATCTTCACCCAGGGCTACATGCTCCCCGACTGCGTCGTCGAAGTAACGCCCACACGGCCCTACGGCGGCACTGTGGTCTGGCAATGGCACCTCTGGGATCACATGATCCAGGACTACGACCCCACTAAGAACAATTACGGCGTCGTGGCGGACCATCCGGAGCTGATTGACGTCAACGGCACCGGCTCGAGGATTCCGCAGTTCTGGAACCACGTGAACGGCATCGACTACAATGCGCAGCTCGACCAATTCATGCTCAGCATCCGGGGCAACAGCGAACTGTTTGTCATTGATCATCAGATCACCACCGCCCAGGCCGCCACGCATACCGGCGGCCGTTACAACAAGGGCGGCGACATCCTCTACCGCTGGGGCAATCCGGCCCAATACAACCGCGGCACGGGTGGCAACCAGCAACTCTACCAACAGCACCACACCCACTGGATCGAGACCAACTGTCCCGGCGCTGGCAACATCCTCATCTTCAACAACGGCATCGGCCGCGGCTATTCCACCATCAACGAAATCGTGCCGCCGGTGGACGCCGCCGGGAACTATAGCATCTCGTCCGGTGCCGCGTTCGGCCCCACCTCGCCGGCCTGGACCTACGTCAGCAGTCCCCCGACAAACTTCTACTCGGCGGAGATCTCCGGCGCCCAGCGCCTGCCCAACGGCAACACCCTGATCTGCGAAGGCATCAAGGGCAATCTGTTCGAGGTCACCAGCGCCGGCCAAACCGTCTGGCGCTATATGTGCCCCGTCACCAGCACCATTATGACCCAGGGCGACGCCATCCCCGTGGATCCGGCCCGCACCGACCAGTTCATGAACGCCGTCTTCCGAGTGGATCGCTACCCAACCAATTACGCCGGTTTGCTGGGTCGCGACCTGACGCCGCAAGGCACGATCGAATTGCCCGTGGACCAAACCCTGCGCCTGGTCTCGAGCCAGGTCGTTCCTGCGGGTCTGCAGCTCGGCTGGTCCAGCCTGCCTTCGCGGAAGTATTCGGTGCTCTACAAAGCCGCGCTCAGTAGTCCCACTTGGACCAGCATCGCCACCAACCCAAGCATCGGCACCCTGACCTACTTCACGGAAACCAACGCCAGCCGTCTGAGTCAACCGCAAGGCTTCTACCGCGTCACCCTGTTGCCCTGACATACCGCGGTCCATAGATCTCTCCGTCAGCCGCAGGCCCAGCCGCCCTCGGCGCTCGATCATCAGCGACTCGGCTATTCGGCTATTGGTGATCGACTCTTGCCGCGCGCCTGCGCTTCTTGCGCTTGCACACATCCTCAGACTTGTCACCCCTCCCGCAGAACATCACCCACGCTTCGTCGAGTGCCCGCCAACATCCCTCTATCCTTCAAATCAGGGCCATGTTACATTTGGGGCAAAGAATGAACTATCAGTCCATCATCACCATCGAGCCGGGCAAGCGCGGCGGGCGTCCCTGCATCCGCCGCATGCGCATTGCCGTAGCTGACCTTCTGGGCTGGCTCGCCGCCGGCATGACGCATCAAGCCATTCTCTCCGACTATCCCGAGCTTACCGAGGACGACATCCGCGCCTGCCTCGCCTACGCCGCCGACCGTGAACGCCGCCTCCTGACCGCCGCATGAAGCTGCTGTTCGATCAGAACCTCAGCTTAAAACTCTGCCAGGCCCTCGCCGACCTCTTCCCCGGCTCCAGCCTGGTTCGCTTGCTTGGCTTGGCGTAAGCCGACGACACCGCGGTTTGGCAACACGCCAAAGCCAACGCCTTTGTCCTGGTGACCCAGGATTCCGACTTCGCTGACGTGGCTGCCCTCCACGGCCGGCCCCCGAAGGTCATTTGGCTCCGATGCGGAAACCAACCCACCCAGGTTATCGAGAAACTTCTCCGCAACCACGCCCAGGCAATCGCCGCCTTCGAGCAGGACCCCGCCGCCACCTGCCTGGAAATCCTCTAAGCCCCACCCGGCGCCGGCCTGCCGCAGACCGCTACAATCCAAAATCCGCCACCTCTCCCCGCAGGATTCCAATCCAGCCAAGCAGTCTCGAATACAACTTCATGTCGCACTGATGCTGCGCGGGTGACTTGGGTCAGGTTTCCGGTCTCGAGCGGCACATTCGCCCATACCTGAACGGCCGTGACCTGACCGACGAGCCCCGTGGGGTAATGATCATCGATCTTTTCTGACTCGTGGCTGATGATGTGAGGACGCAGTTCCCACTCGTTTACCAGTGGGTTCTAACGCGCGTGAAGCCGGAGCGCGACCTCAACAATCGAGCGAGTTACCGGGACAACTGGTGGATATTCGGGGAGCCGCGCCGTGAACTTCGCCCTGCATTGCAGGGGTTGCAGCACTACGTCGCAACGGTGAAGACAGCAAAGCATCGGGTTTTTCAGTTTCTGGGGGCCGCCGTAATTCCTGACAGCAAGTTGATCGTGTTTCCCCTGAATGATGCTCTTCACCTTGGGGTCTTAAGCAGCCGGATTCACCTGGCTTGGGCTTCAGCCACCCAGGCTTTGCTCGAAGACCGGCCAACCTATGTAAAAAGCAAGTCATTCGACCCGTTTCCGTTTCCCGCGTGCGACGCAGCCGCACAGGAGCGCATTCGCAAGATTGCTGAGGAATTGGACGCCCATCGCAAGCGCGTGCAGTCCCAGCATTCAGGTCTGACGCTGACGGGGATGTATAACGTCCTGGAGAAGCTGCGCGCCAAGGAGGCGCTGAACGCGAAGGAGAAGCAGATTCATGATGCGGGCCTGGTGTCGGTGCTCCGGCAGCTTCACGATGATTTGGACGCGGCGGTTTTCGCGGCCTATGGGTGGCCGCAGACGCTGACCGACGCGGAAATCCTGGAGCGTCTGGTGGCGCTGAACGCCGAGCGGGCGAAGGAGGAGGCCTCGGGCCTGGTGCGCTGGCTGCGGCCCGATTACCAAAACCCGGGCGGCGCCCGGACGCAGCAGACAGCCCTGGCGGTCGAGGTTGAGCCGGAAACCAAGGCCGGGAAGAAGCGGGCCGGCAAGCTGGCCTGGCCGAAGACGCTGGCCGAGCGGGTCAAGGCGGTGAGCGCCGTGCTGGCCGGGGTGAAGGAACCAGTGACCGCAGCGGCCATGGCCGGGCGCTTCGCCCGGGCCAAGCCCGCTGACGTAGGCGAGATTCTCGAAACGCTCTGCGCGGTCGGAAAGGCGTGGCGCGGCAAGGCCGATGGCACATTCCTGCCCTGAGGCGTCGAACGTGCATTAAAGCTCTTGCAAAGCTCTTGAAAAGCTCTGTACGCGCCAGCCTCAACCCAGGGTTCTGCATTCTGCATTCTTCGTTCTGCATTGCGAACGGCGGGCATCACTGGCAAAAAGGCTCACAAAGCATGAAAAAGCTCCTCTGCCTCGCGTTGGTTTGGCTCGGCTGCCATTGGGTGCTGCCTGCCCAGGAAACGAATGCGGCGCCGGCGGTCAAGGTGTTTCAAATCGGCGTGGCGGATGGGGATTACCACGAATTCGCGCTGGCGGGCAATTTTCAGGCCTACCCGCAGACGTTTCCCAGAGATGCCGATTTCGTGGTCGGCAAGAGCGATCCCGGCAAGGACTGGCCCTGGATCCACCCGGGCCCGGCTGACGCCTGGGCCGGCAGCCGGGCGCATACATTCCGGATCAGGTTTGAGCTGCCTGAAGTCGCCGCGGGCTACTACCGGCTAGTGCTCGACCTGGTGGACACGCACAGCGCGCTGATGCCAGGGTTCACTATCGGCATCAACGGCACGGAGCTGAAGTTCAGGCTGCCGGCGGGCGGCGGCGATGCGTCCCTCAGCAATCCCAAGGCGGGCAAAAACTACTCCTTGCAGCAGGTGTTCCCGGCAACGCTTTTGCATGCGGGCACGAACACCATCACGTTGCAGAACGACCAGGGCAGTTGGGCGCTCTACGACGATGTGCGGCTGGAGAGCGGCGCGCCCGCTCCAGCCGAGCCGCTGCGCCTTCAGGCCGACGCGCTGCCGTGGCTGAAACGTTCCGGGGAAGGCTTGCGGCGGGTGGTGCGGGTCTGGGTGGAGAACCTGGCCGGCGGGCGCGAGCCGGCGTCACTCGCTTGGAAGACGGGCGGCAATTCCGGTGAGCAGAAACTGGACCTGCACTTCGGCCACAATGAGTCTTACCTCTCCATGCCTGACATGGCGCGGGACACCCCGGTCGAGTTGTTGCTCAAGACGGGCGGCCGGGAACTGAAGGCCACCACCACCCTCCGGCCAACCCGCAAATGGCGCGTCTTCATCGTCCCGACCGTGCACACCGATATCGGCTACACCGACCTGCAGGAGCGGGTCATGGCCCGCCACGCCGACAACACGATGCAGGTGCTGGCGATGATAAACCGGTATCCCTGGTTTCATTGGGACTTCGAGACCTACTGGCAACTCGACTGCTTCCTGCGGGCGCATCCCGAGAAAGCCGAGGAAACCTTCCGCCGTCTGCGCGCGGGCCGGATGGGGTTGTCGGCTTTCTTCGGAAACATGCTCACCGGCCTTTGTTCGCACGAGGCGCTGAACCGCGCGACGCTCTTCTCCCAAGACCTCGCCAACCGCGGCGGATTCGAGCTGGCGTCGGTGATCCTCGATGACGTGCCCAGCGCCGTCGGCAGCCTGCCGACCATTCTGGCCAATGCCGGCATCCGGTATTTCATCGAGGGCGCGAATGGCGAGCACGCCCCTTACGCCACTCAGGGCTTGCAGAATCCCTTTTACTGGGAAGGCCCGGACGGCTCCCGCGTGCTGAGCCACATTGCCGGGGGTTACGCCATGGCCAGTGGTTTGGTTTCCTCTATGGACCAGGCTAACGAGCGGCTGCCCGGCTTCCTGGCGAGCTACGAGAATGCCGGTTACCCCTACGACGCGGTGCTGGTCAACGGTGCCTTCAGCGACAACCAGGGCGTGGCTTCCTGGCTGCCGGAGGTCGTCGAAAAGTGGAACGCGCAGTGGGAATACCCCAAGCTCATCCTCGCCCGCCCGGAGGATTTCTTCCGTTACATCGAGCAGAACTTCGCCGCGAAGATACCGGTCCTGCGGGCGGACTTTGGCGCGTGGTGGGAAGATGGCGCCGCTTCGAGCGCCCGCGAAACCGCCCTGTGCCGGCGGGCCGAGGAGCGGGCGGTCACTGCCGAAATGCTCCATTCCCTGGCGGCGGTGCTCGGCGGCGAGCCTTATCCGAAGTGGAAGTTCGACGAGCTGTGGCGCAACATCCTGCTCTACGACGAGCACACGTGGGGCGCGGCGGACAGCATCTCCGCGCCGACCTCCGAGCAGACGGTCAAGCAGTGGGAAGTCAAAAGCTCCTTCGCTCGCGAGGCCGACGCCGCCTCACGGCAACTCCTGCAGGACGGCATGGTTAAGCTGGCGACGATGGCTCCCGCTGCCGACCTCGTCGTGTTCAACCCCCTCGCTTGGGCGCGCACCGATGTGGTCGTCACCGCGCAGTCAGGCACCGTGCAGGATGTGAAGAGCAAGCGAAAGTTCCCATGCCAAACCCTGCCAGAAGGTGGAAGTTGCTTCCTGGCCACCGACCTGCCCTCCATCGGCTACCGCACCTACCGCACATTATTTGATGCCTTGCCCGTCACAAACGCCGTCTCCGTCTCCGAGGGTCAGATGGAAAACGAGTTCTACCGTGTGACCCTTGACGCCACAAACGGCGGTTTGAAGTCCGTCCTCGACAAGGAGACTGGCCGCGAGCTGGTGGACCCGGAGAGCGAGTATCGCCTCGGCGAGATTATCTACGTGGGCGGTGGCGAAGGAGGCCCCGCCGTCAGTTCAAACCCAAAGGAAGTGCCGACGCCGCAGTTTTACCAGCGCCAGCAGGCCGTGCGCGTCACCGCGGCCCATGGCCCAGTCTTCGCCGAGCTGGCCAGCGAAGCCGCCGCGCACAACTTCCCCAAGATCACCCTGCGAGTGCGCCTCTACCATGGTCTCAAGCGCCTCGATGTCCGTTGCGAGCTGGAGAAGGAAGAAACCACCGCCAAAGAAGCCGCCTATATCGCCTTTCCCTTCGCCCTGGATCCGGCGAGCGGCGGTCTCTGGCTGGAATACCCGGATGCCATTACGGAGCCGCTCAAAGACCAGCACAGCTCTGCCTGCCGTGATTGGTATGCAGTGCAACGCTGGCTCGCCGCTTCCGACGGACAGCAAACCGTGGTCCTCTCACCGCTCGACACGCCGCTCGTCACCCTCGGCGGCCCCACCGTTCCCATTGGGCTGCGCCAGCTCTCCCTCAAGCGCGCCCACGTCTTTGCCTATATCATGAACAACTACTGGTTCACCAACTACAAGGCCTCCCAGGGTGGCCGGCACGTTTTCCGCTTCTCGCTCGCGTCCACGCGGGGCGGCTTCGCCAAACGTGACGCCGTCGCGCGCGGGTGGGAAATGTTCTCACCGCCCGTGGCGCAAAGCGGCGGAGGTCCGCTGAAGCCGGTGCTTTCGGCCCCGGCGGGAAGCCTGATCGGCGTCGGACCAGCGGAGCTGCCCCTGATGGCTTTCAAACAGGCCGAAGACGGGAACGGCTTCGTTTTCCGTGTCTGCGATTTCTCCGGACTCGGCGGCAGCCTGAAGCTGACCCTGCCCAAGCCAGCCCGGGAAGCCTTCTCCTGTAACCTCGTCGAGGCGCACAACGATAAGCTGGCCTCCCGCGGGAGGACCGTCACTGCCCCGCTCAAACCATTCGCGCCAGCCACGGTCAAGGTTCAGTTCAAGTGAGCTAAGACCCCCCTCGAAGCCAAAGAAACTGGCCAGGGCCTCGATCATCGGCGACTCGACTATCCGGCAATTGGGAATTGGCTATCGCAGCGCGCCTGCGTCCCATCCCTCCCATTTGAGCACCCAATCCCACACCCCCGTCAGCCGTGGGCGCGGCTGATGCAAACTGGCAGACCCCATTCGAACTGATAGAATTTGCTCTTGCGCACCCGCCCGTGCTGAGCGCTGCGCGGGTGAGGAGAAGCTGCACGAATTGGCCGGCGCGACTGAGCAGACGTTTGTGGTGACCGGGGTGCCGGACGAGAAGAAGGGCGAACGGCTGGTCGTGCTGCACAAGCTGGCGCCAGAGCTGTTGCAGGCGTGCCTGGACAAGCTGGCCCAATGCGACCTGCCAAACCTGTGGAAGCCGCGCCCCGACCAGTTCTTCCACCTCGAAGCCTTGCCCTACCTGGGGACCGGCAAGCTCGACCTGCGCAAAGCTCGGGAGATTGCCTCTACCAGATCAGCCAGTCCGCCCTGATCCCGGCCCGCCCTACTGTTCCTGGTCGCGCTTCTGCTCCAGCGCAGCAACACGGTCAAACACGGTTGTAGCACAGTGGCTACACGCGTCTTGGACGGCCTTCCAATCCTGCCATTTAGGCGCAAGGTTCTTGTATTCGGTCAAGCGCGTCTGCTCCAAATCGTAGGGGAGTGGATTGGCCAGTTGAATCTGCAATTGCTGCAAGGCCGATTCGTCGTTGGGCTGGGGATACAAACGATCAAGGCCGCTCAACGCCTTGGCGGTCTTTTCGTCGCCAAGCTGATCGGCCAGCGCCACAAAATCCAGGTAGTCGCGCGTCGCATTCCGTTTCAAGATCAGCGCGCTCTTGATCCGCAGGATTTCCTCTTTCGTGGGGACAGTGATCGCCTGGCCACCATAGTTGACGACCGTGGTTTCCAGGGGTTGCTCTCGGATTAACTGGCGAATGCCCGTCTCAATGCCGTCAAGGCTGCCCAGGATTTGAACTGGCCGCTGCACGCGGGCTGTCTTCCACCCTGCCGCCGACTCCAGTTGCGCGAGAATCTCATCGAAGTGCTCGCGCAAACCCGGCAGCACGTGGTCCGCGTCCCGCGAGAACCGGTGCTGGGCGTGAATACCCGAAGCGGTGCCACCCACCAGCACCGCCTCTGGCAACAACTGCTGCAGACGCGCCGCGGCGGAGAGAACCTGTTCCCAATCAGGCAGCACGGTGCGCTTCGGCATAGTGCATCCAGAAATGGTAACGTTGGGCGCGTGGATCGGCGATATGCGCATGGCAAACCTGTTGTATCTTCTCCAGGAAGCCAGGACTGGCCAGGACCGCCAGGCGCAGTTCCTCCCAATCCTTGCGCTTGCCACGACAGATCACATCGTCAATGGCCGCCAGGCTCAACTCCTGATGATTAAGATGCCGGTGGATCATGGTCTTTCGCGCTTGAGTCTCGTATCTGTTATCATTCCACCGCATCCCACTGAAGGCGTCAACTCCATAAGCTTGCGCCAGACGGCACGCTCGAACCGTTTCAGGCATGCCTGGCGAATCTGGCCCAACGCGACCTGCCCAACCTCTGGAAGCCGCGCCCCGACCAGTTCTTCCACCTCGGTGCCTTGCCCTATCTGGGCACCGGCAAGCTCGACCTGCACAAAGCCCGCGAGATCGCCGCCGTCTTCCTGGCCCATCAACTCCCAACTCTCGCCCACCGCATCCCCCTTTCATCTCTTGGGAGCCGTTACCCATCCTCACAACCGGTTGACTGTTGTATCTTGATTCCGAAAACCGAAATCGAGCGCTTCCTCCGCGAAACGCGGTAGTCAGCAACGCCAGAGAAAGCTGAGTAGAAAATTGACGGTGGAGTGCGGACGAGGATTCTCGGAGCGAAACCTGGCAAACATGGTCCGATTTGCGGAGGTATTCCCGGCCCAGAACATTTTGCACGCAGTGTGTGCAAAATTGAGTTGGTCGCATCTCCGACGCAATACTTGCATTGAGGATCAGCTCAAGCGCGATTTCTAGGCCGAGATCGGCCGGATTCTGCTTGGCTCAACCCACTGGCGGCTGGAAGCCCTTGGGGCCGACCGGCTGGCACGATTCCGGGAGCGCTTCGAGCAGTTGATGCGGCAGCGGGTCACTTTCACGGGCGAGCGGCGGGATGATCTGGGTGCCCGCTTGCGGATGAATGAGCCGAAGTTCGATCCCGTTCTCGTGCCGCCAACGCTGCTGCGCGACACGCGCAAAGTGGTGGTAACGACCAACTGATAGATTTGCTTTTCGCACGCCCGCTCGTACTGAGCGCTGCGCGGGTGAGGGAGAATTGGTTTTCGGGTCTCACCGAGCATGGCGCGACCCTATCGACTCCAGAATACGGCGTCAACAGGCAGTTTTTGCCCATTCTCAGAGGGAAGCGGGCGAGCGAACTGCCCATTTGAGCAGGTGGGCGGCGGCAAAGGCGTGTCCTCGCAAGCAGCGCGGCACCGCGCAGGCCGCAGAAGTGCGGTGCGCAGCCGCACCCCTCCCATTTCGCCACCCCACTCCCATATTCCACGTCAGCCGTGGGCGCGACTGACGCAAACTCTAAGACCCCACTCGAAGCCAAAGAAACTGGCCAGGGCCTCGATCATCGGCGACTCGGCTATCCGGCAATTGGGAATTGGCTATCGCAGCGCGCCTACGTCCCATCCCTCCCATTTGAGCACCCAATCCCACACCCCCGTCAGCCGTGGGCGCGGCTGACGCAAACTCAGGACCCCGCTCGGGGTCAAAGAAGGTAGCCAGGGGTAAGCTCGAATCGCCGGGCGGCGTTCGAGTGCCACCCCCGGTAAACCGCCCGCAAAACCAAATCCCCCTCCTTAGTGGTCTTGTCCGCCAGGACCGCGGAGGATGGGGGCCGCCGGCACGTGCTCTGCCGGCCGCCGCCCGAACGGAGGTCCATCGGGGAGTGTCCGCGAGACGAGCGCCTGGCCGGGCCTTGAGGTGGGTCTTACAGGTGAATGATGCCGCGCCGGAGGGCGACGGTGACGGCCTCGGTCCGGTCGGCGACCCGGAGTTTGGCGAGGATGCTCTTCAAGTGATCCTTGACCGTGTACTCGGTGATGTGCAGGGCGTCGGCGATTTGCTTGTTGGCCATGCCTTGGGCCAGATGCTGAAGGACCTCCACTTCTCGCGCCGTGAGCTCTTCAAAGGTTTTCAGCGCGGCGAGCCGGGTGGCGATTTCCGCCGGCACCCAGCGCTCCCCGGCGAAGACGGCGCGGAGGGCGGGGATGAGGTCTTCACCGGTCGAACTCTTCAGCACATAGCCCTTTACGCCCGCTCCGAGCGCGCGGCGAATGTCGGCGTCGCCGTCGTACGCGGTCAGCATGAGGATGGAAGCGTCCGGGAATCGCTTGCGGATTTCCAGGGTGGCCTGGACGCCATCTTTCACGGGCATGCGTGTATCGAGCATTGCGAGATCGGGCCGGACTTTGGCGAAGAGCTCGATGGCCTGCGCGCCATCCGCCGCTTCGGCAACCACCTCCATGTCGGCCTCCGTGTTCACCAGG
Organism: uncultured Verrucomicrobiae bacterium; assembly: GCA_963822005.1. Taxonomy (GTDB): domain Bacteria; phylum Verrucomicrobiota; class Verrucomicrobiia; order Limisphaerales; family UBA8199; genus PALSA-1440. Next base: position 143,854 of record CAWGGD010000037.1, read on the forward strand.
GCCACCAGGCCCATGCGCACGATGTAGTGGTCGTCGGCAATAAGGATGCGGATCTTTCGGGCTTTGGTCATGTGGGCTCCGGTGTGCTGGTGGCCGCGGTCGCGCCGTTGCCGTTGTCTGGCTTCGTCGGGATCTGCACCGCGAGGCAAGTTCCGGTTCCCGGGCCGCCGGTCACCAGAAGATTTCCGTCGAGCCGCCTGGCGCGCTCCGACATTCCCAGCAGGCCGAAATGCCCCTCGCTTGAGCCGGGAGAGGTTTCGGGGGTGAAGCCGCGCCCGTTGTCCGTGATGCGCAACGTCACGGCCTGTGGGCCGAACTCGAGGCCGACGGTGACCTCGGTCGCGCCGGCGTGCTTGATGACGTTGGTGAGCGCTTCCTGGCTGATGCGGAGCAGATTTTCCTCCGCGACTTCGCTGAGGGCGCGGACGTCGCCCGTGATCCCGACATTCAGATTGAGCCCCGCACGCTCCGTGATCTGTTGTGCGCTCATCCGCAGGGCCTCGGGAAAATCGAATTGCTCCAACTCGCGGGATCGCAAGTCCCAGATGGACCGTCGCAATTCGATCTGGCTCTGCTTCGTCCAATGCCGCGCCACCCCGAGATGGTGTTTTCCGCCCTCCGCGTCCTTTGCCAGCAGTTTGTCCGCCGTGTCCAACTGCAGGCCGATGCCGGTGAGGCTTTGTTCCAGCGTGTCATGCAGCTCCTGCGCCAGCCGGGTCCGCTCCGCGAGGGTGGCTTTGAAGCGGACCTCGGCTTCCTGGCGCACGGTCATTTCATGCTTCAATTGGGCGGTCCTTTGCTCGACGCGTGTTTCCAAAAGGTCGTGCGCCTGCTGCAGCTCCTCCTGGGTTTTGACCTTGTCGCGGATCATGACCTGCAAAGCCGCGTTGCTCTTTGAAACCATAACGACCCAGGTGATCGCTATGAACAGCACCACGACCAAGACTGCCAGACCGATCAGCAGGCGCTGCGGCGTCCACCAGCCCGGCTTCTGGAGGATGCGGACATGGTCCCAGCCGGGCGCGAGCATTTGAAGGGAACGCAGCGACCCGTCCTCCTCGATCTCCATGAGGCAGACCCCGGTGGCTTCCACCGTGCTGCCGACGGGGATCGGCGCCTCTTCCACCTCGGGCCTGGCCGCGGGGACTTCAACCGTAAAGACGATGTTCGAGTTTTGAAGCGTCAGTCCAGTTGTCGTTTGGAAGCCGAGGTCAGCCCGCCGTACGGTGTGCTCAAGCAGCTTGCCTTGGAGTGTGATCAGTTCGGCATGGCGGTAGCCGGCCTGCAGTTCCGAAATGGCCACGGGCCTCGGCTCCGCCAGCGCGCGGGGCTCCCGGGTCTTGCGATAAACGGCGTCCTGCAGCACCGGGAGGAAGTGTTCAAAATCCAGAAAGCCAACGGCTTCGACCACGTCCCCGGGAGCCACGGGTGTGAGCTGGCGGCTCTTGACGTGAATACCTCTGTTGGTGTCCTGCAGGAAGAGATCCTCACCCCGCCGTTGGCAGGTCACCGTGCCTTTGATATGGACGCGCTTCTCCAAGTGACGATCTCGCCGGTATTGGGCGAGGTTGTTCAGGGGGATGAGCGGCTCCTCGAACGGGTCGGCCGGTTCGAGTTTCTCGACGATGAAATCGGACGGGACTGGCACATTCAGCTCGGCGGTGATTATTTGCCGCAATTGTCCGCTGAAGACGGTGGCCGCGGTCCCGCGGACGCGCACTTTTGCGCCGATCAGGGTTTGCGGGTTAACGTTGGGCAGTGTTGGCACATAGACCTTGAGCCGGTAGCCGCCGGAGGCGAGTTGGTACAGCACGACTGGCTTCTCCTCCCGAAAGGAGCGGATGACGCCGGAGATTTCAACGCGCTGGCTGTCCTCGATGCCGGCCATCAGTTGCTCAATAAGCACGGGTTTGGCGGGCGGGAGCGGTGCGGTTCCCAGCTTGGTCCATTGGGCATAGCTGATGAACGGGGCGAACCCACCCGGATGGCTGACGCCGGTCACTTCGAGAAGGTCGCCCGGCTCGGGGCGGCGGTGGTTGCTGTCCTCCGCGAAAACACCGGCGGTGGCGTCCTGAACAAAAAAGCGCCCGTCCCAGTTTGGCTGCAACGCCGTGGAAGGTTGCGCGGCGGTGACCACGCCGCGGATGCGCACGTTCAAGCCCCAAGCGCGCTCGCCCGGCAGCGTGAGCACATCCATGGCGTTGGTCAAAACCTCGTTGGTGGGTTGGGCGCAAACCGCTTGAGCGCACGCCAGGAAAACGAAAAGGCGAGAAACCAAGGATATATTCTCGTGCTTCTGCAATTGAGACCGATGATTCATTTAACGCCGGGGCGCAGCCAAGTTTAGCACATTCCCGGAGCGCCGACGCCTGAGTGCGCCGGCAGAGTATCCAGTCAAACCGTTTTGCGCCACCCCTCAAAAGAGGGATGTCGAGCGCCTCCTGGGCTATTTGTCCATCAGCAGCGAGACCTTCACACTCGGGCGCAACGCGAGGGACCAACCCTGGCAGATTGGCATCTCCGTGCCGGTGTCCAACTGGCGGATTGGCGGCCAGGTGGCCGCGGCCTTTTCGCTGTCCGGCCGGGCGCTTTCGACCTCGGGTAACTACCAGAAGTTCTTCTTCGATGCCCAGGGCCACCCCCACCCCGCAGAATTGAGTTGCGCCGCAGGCGCGTGTCAGGCTTTCACCCGCTATCGGGCCGGTGGGGCATTGATTCGAACATCCGCCGAGCGGCGTGCGGGTAGTCAAAGGCGTGACGAACCCGGCCCGGAAACCAGTATGAGCAAAAAGCTCTCCGTCCCACAAACCGGTCGAACCGGCGCCATCGTGAACGTGATCACCCGGTACGGCCAGGTCGAGCGTCAATTCGTCACCCCGCGCAACCCCCAGGCGCCAGACCAACAGGCGATCCGCAACAACTTCGGCCGCGTCTCGGCCCGTTGGCGGTTTCTCACCCCCGAACAGCGCGCTGCCTGGCGTGCGTCCTCCGCCGACAGCTACACCATAGGCCGGTTGGGCCGCCAGGTGGCCCTCAACGGCTACAACTACTTTGTCCGAATTAACTCCGCGCGCGTGGACCTAGGGAAGCGCTGATTAATTCGCCCAGCATTTCCAATTTGTGATTGTACGCCCACAAATCAGGGGTAAATAATCGCGGATCAGTCTTTAATCAGCGCTTCCCTAGGCCTAAGGTTTGAGGAGGTTCTGGCACCTCCCCGCCTCCCCCTTCCCACATATTACACAGACCCTCACCGTCCGAAAAGGTTACGGCGCTTCAAGTGCCCTGGCCCCGGAATTTGGGGGGCTTACGGAGATTGGTAAGCCCGGTAGAAGCGGGTTGGGAGGCTGCCGGCAGCCGGGTCGGTGTAGAACAGCACGTTGGTGGGCATGGTGTTGGTAAAGACCGGCGCCCAGCCTGCCAGGTTCGTGGAGGCCTCGATCACCAGCGTCCCGGGCTGCAACACATCGTCCACCCGCATGCGGAAACTGCCGTTGGTCGGTTGCAGGCCGCTCAGCACCGGCTCCGGGACGCAGACATATTTCACCGTGGCAAAATCCTGATCGCTTCCGCTGCCGATCGAATACCCCGTCACGATGGTGTTCCCGCTGTGGTCCACCGCCAGGGCGTTGGGTTCGTCATCGCCGTTGCCCGGCCCATTGTAGCGGCTGGTCCAGAGCCCCACGCCCGCACTCGAATACTTGATCGTCACGTAATCGTAATTGTAAGGAGAGACGTTCGTGCTGGCTGAATACCCCGTCACGATCACATTGTTCCTGCCGTCCACCTTCACGGCCCAGGCTTCGTCATCGCTGTTCCCCGGCCCGTTGTACCAGTTGGTCCAGAGCGGCACGCCCGCGCTCGAATACTTAATCGTCGCGTAATCGCCAGAGCTTCCACTGCCAGTCGAAACGCCCGTCACGATCACGTTGTTGCTGCCGTCCACCGCCAGGGCGTAGGAGGAGCCGTCGTTGTAGCGGTTGGTCCAGAGCGGCACGCCGTCGCTCGAATACTTGATCGTCGCGTAATCAGCACCGCTTCCGCTGCCAGCGGAATAACCCGTCACGAGCACGTCGTTGTTGCCATCCACCGCCAGGGCGGAAGGCCTGTCCAGGCTGTTCACCGGCCCGTTGTAAACGTTCGTCCACAGCGGCACCCCGTCGCTCGAATACTTGACCGTGGCGTAGTCGGAACTCATCATGACCGAGGACGAGAAGGAAGACCCCGTGACGATCACGTCGTTGTTGCGGTCCACCACCAGGGCGGCGGCGTAGTCGCTGTAGTTCCCTTTCCCGGTGTAGCGGTTGATCCAGAGCGGCACGCCGTCGCTCGAGTACTTGATCGTCGCGTAATCGGAGCCACTGTCCGTGCCGCTATAGGAATACCCTGTCACGATCACGTTGTTGCCGGCGTCCACCGCCACGGCGCAAGGCCGGTCGCCGCCATATACCGGCCCGGTGTAACGGTTCGTCCAAAGGGATTCACCGTCGCTCGAGTACTTGATCGTCGCGTAATCGACAGCAGTTCCGCCGCCAGCGTCGGAAGAGCCGGTCACGATCACGTTGTTGTTGGCGTCCACCGCCACGGCGCAGGCCACGTCGGTACCGTTCACAGGCCCGTTATAGCGGTTGGTCCAGAGCGGCTCGCCCACGCCCGAATACTTGATCGTCGCGTAATCGCTATAGGTTCCGCTGCCAGTCGAATACCCGGTCACGATCACGTTGTTGCTGCCATCCACCGCCACGGCGGTGGCGTTGTCAGCGTTGCCATAGCCGCTCCCCGGCCCATTGTAGCGTTGGACCCAGGCTTGCACGGCCGTCTCGCCGCGCGTGAGTGCCGGAAGCAGGCACACCAGCAACGCCAGCATCCGACATATGACCGACGTCGTTGGCGGGATTCGTTCTTTCATAGGCTTTTAGTTTGGTTTAGGTTCGGTTTGATTTCTGACTCGCGTGGTAGAGTAGCCGCCGGGGTGACAAGGCCGCGACTTCGCTGTAGCCTCGTTCAAGGGTCCCAATAAAAACCGTATGAGCCCCCGAAAAGTTGCTTCGCATTTTCCAGCCCCGTGGCGGCTGCCGCATATCTAGGCCATGTCATGCTGACTGCGTGACCGTCGAAGTAGGTAATCGTGCCGACTTTAGAATGCCAATCGGTCCCCAGGCGGTCTTGTGACTGAGGCGACAATGTGCCGTAAAACAGTAGGAGCGAGTTATCGTAGCCTTTCCCGTCGTCGTCGAACGACTCCATTAACAGCACCGTTCCCGTTGGCGGCGTGCGAAGCAGGCTCTGCTTGATATCAAAATAGGCGAAGTCATTGGCCCGGACTGCCGCCGACTGGCACGACATGGCGGCTTGGGCATTTTCCGCGTAGGACCAATACGGAAGTCCGCCGCTGCCGGTAGGCCCCCACAAGGAAATGCCGCTGGCAACTTTTCGACCGGCCCAAGCCGGACAGCGATACACTGCCTCACCACGCACGTAATTCCACAGCAGACCCGTCTTAAAAAAACTGATGTCGCGCATATTGTCCCCTGGCTGAATCCGCCGGTCCGGGGGAGAGGCATAAGAAGGGTCGTGGAACTCAAATCCCCAGCCGGGAATGAAATCCTTGTTGTCGTTTGCATACATGCCGAACGCAAGGCCCAGTTGCCGATTATTGCTGAGACAGGCCACGGCCTGAGCTTTGCCTTTGGCCCGAGATAACGCCGGAAGAAGCAGTGCCGCCAGAATCGCGATGATCGCTATGACCACCAACAGCTCAATCAATGTGAAACTACGTCTCTGGAACCTGGCGCGGACTGACCACCACCGGTCATTCACGAAGAATCCCTGCTTTGGCCCAAGCATGCTCATAACACACAACGACCCGAAACGTTCATGTCACTTTACTGCAAATCCGGGCATCGGGAACTGTGCGTCTCACGGCACACCCTGTGCATGTGATGGTACAGGCCGATGGCCTCGAAACTTCTTTAGGTTCTCGTGCCGTCATTGATTGCCTGATTCGTTCCGCGCGCAACTCCCGAGCGGTCTTAGTCGGCTTTCAACTCGCCATCAAACTTCCACTGTGACCCAACTTGTTTTAGCCTGAACCGGAGCTTCTGTTTCATCTCTTCGTCCGACAGGGTGAAAAGGGCCACGCCATTCGTAAAGATCTGCCGATTCAGAACCCGGAACCCTTTCATGTTTGCCATATTCCGCGCGATTTGAGCCGCGATCTGTTCATCAGTCCTGAATCCCCATGCTGCTCTGTGCCCGGGACTCATGCTGGCCGCCACCGCTTTCGGATCGGCGCTGTTCCAAGCCCACAAGCAGGATTGAAGCGCCGAGTTCGGGTCTTCGTATCCTATGAATGTCCAGGATTCCTTTGGCAGATAGTCCTGGTCGGGCGTGGAAGTCGGGCCGGGCCTTTGGGCCGAGGAGATTCCGGACGACGAGTGACTCTCCACGCGGGGTCTGCTGCCCTCCTGCTTTTCCCGACGGAGTACCCCAACCTCGCCCCGAAGCCGGAGCAATTCGCGAAATTGTTCCTCCGGCAAAGCTGATTTGTTTCCAGCCTGGCCCCCCTGGTTCGAGCGCCGACGATGCTTCTCCTCAAGCTTGAGCGACTGGTCGAGTTGCGCGTTCAACTCCTGGTTCTCCCGGCGCAATTTCGCAAGCGGGCGGCTGTCCATTACCAGCAATGCCGTGGCAATAATGCCTCCGGCGAACAGAATCACGAGGGCGCATTTCTTCATTGCGGTCTGTTGGTTGGCGCACTCATTCCACTGGCCCCTCGCCGGCGAATTTCCACTCGTTCCCGACCCGCCTCAGTTTCATTTTGACGATCGAATCCCTGCCGTCGACGTTAAGAATATCAACAATGAGATGAACCTGATCATTGGCGGGAGTTTGCTTCTCAAGCACCTGAACGCCCTTCCACCGGCTCACATTGCCGCCGATGATCTCAACCATCTTCGCCTGCTGTTGTTTGGTCCTGGCCTCCGCCCGAACCTCGGGCACACAACTACTCAGAATCACCTCCGCGTCCTTGCTGTTCGAGGCCCATAGAAAGGACTGAAACGCGGCGTCCGGGTCGGCATAGCCAGCGTAGGTCCAGGATTCCTTTGGCAGATCGCGAAGCACATTCGGCCAGCGTTCGTTCGGCGAGGGCGAGCCAGCACCGCTGCCGACCGGCTGGGAGCGCGAGCGACGGCTTTCCGCTTGCGATTTGTCGCGTGCCTGCTTTTGCTCGCGGAGCAAAGCCGCCTCACGGCGAAGTCGGAGCAGCTCCTCAAGCTGGGAAGCGGCGGTGTCTGCCGGGGCAGGCAGAATGGAAAGCCGTTGATTCTCGTCAACCCGCGCAGCCGACTGGGAAATCCGCGCCTTGAGCGTGTCGTTTTCCGCGCGCAATCCGGCCTGCGTCTGACGCTGTAACACGACGGTTGTCCCGACACCAGCGACGACAACAGCGCCCACTGCAGCCTTGAGTTTGGTCATAGCCATAAGGTTGAGGAGTGTAAGGGTGATTCCACCGCCCGTGGCGGCACTCGCCAAAGCCGCGCTGCAAACGCTGGCTGCCAGGCCAGCGGGCGCAGCGGTCACGGCTTCCGTTGCCAGCACGGTCGCCAGTCCCGCACCCGAGAGGCTCGCACCACGGGCTAGCAACAGGCCGTGCAGCTTGTCCAATGCGCGCGCCACCCGTTTTTGCGCCGCATCCTCGTTGCTCCCCAGCGCCGCGCCCACTGAGCGCAAATCGTGGCCCTCGAAGAAACGCAGCAGGATAGCTGCGCGGTCTTTAGCACCTAATTGATTGATCGCCTCATCCAGGAAGGGTGCGATGTGCTCGAAGCGGGCGTCCGCATGATCGTTCAAGGCATTCATTTCAGCAGCCTGCCTTTCCCGGTTTTGACGCCGGCGCTCGCGCCGCATCAGGTCCGCGGCGACATGGCACGTGCGCCGGTGCAGCCAGCCTCCAAGCATTGCGTCCCCGGAGAGCGTCCCGGCCAGCCGCGCCAAATCCCCAAACACCGTCTGCACGACATCCTCGGCCCGATGCGCGTCACCATCCACCAATCGTATCCCCGTCGAATAGACGAGGTTGATGTAGCGCCCGACCAGTTCGGCGAAGGCTTGCTCCGAGCCTTTCGTCACGTAATCGGCGAGCAATGTCTGGTCCGCCGTCATTTCCTACTACTAAAGCGCCGCCCAGCGGTGAAATCCGACAAGAAAAGGGTACTAAACTAGCAGCCAAGCCACCGGGAGCTTTCGGAAGGTTGTTTGCATAATGTTCTCCTTTCAGTCGAGTGGTTGCTTGGCCTCAGCGATTTGACCCGTGGCGGTTTACGGGAATTGGAACGTCCGGTAGAAGCGGGTCGGGAGGCTGCCGGCAGCCGGGTCGGTGTAGAAGAGGACGTTGGTGGGGGTGGTGTTGGTAAAGACCGGCGCCCAGCCCGCCAGGTTCGTCGCAGCCTCGATCACCAGCGTGCCGGGCTGCAACAGATCGTTCACCCGCAGTTGGAAGATGCCGTTGGTCAGTTGCAGGGCGATCAGCGAGGGCGGCGGCACGACGGAGACGTATTTTACAGTGGTAAAATCATAACCGCTTCCGATGCCAGGCGAATAACCCGTCACGACCACTGCGCCGCTATGGTCCGCTGCCGCGGCGACAGCTTCGTCGTTGCCGCTCCCTGGCCCGCTGTAGCGGTTGGTCCAGAGTGGCACACCGGCGCTTGAGTACTTGATTGTGGCGTAGTCCCAAGAGCCTGCGTTGCCAGTCGAATACCCCGTCACGAACACATTGCCGCTGCCGTCTACGGCCACGGCGTTGGCGTGGTCCTGGCTGTTTCCTGGCCCATTGTAGCGGTTGGTCCAGAGGGGCACGCCCGCGCTCGAATACCTAATCGGTCGCGTAGTCGTCGCCGGTGACTCTGTTAGCAGAATATCCCGTCACGACCACGTTGTTGCTGCCATCCGCCGCCACGGCGGTGGCGTAGTTGTTGCCGTTCCCCGACCCGTTATAGCAGTTGGTCCAGAGCGGCACGCCGGCGCTTGAATACTTGATCGTCGCATAATCGGCCGAGCTTCCGCTGCCATAGGAGCGCCCCGTCACGACCACATTGTTGCTGCCGTCCGTCGCCACAGCGAGGGCTTCGTCAGAGCTGTGCCCCGGCCCATTGTAGCGGTTGGTCCAGAGCGGCACGCCTGCGCTCGAATACTTGATGGTCGCGTAATCAGAGCTACCCGAAGTGGTGGACGAGTACCAGTACCCCGTCACGATCACGTTGTTGCTGCCGTCCACCACTACCCCGCTGGGCTGGTCAAGATAGTCAGAAATGCCCCCCGGCCCGTCGTAGCGGTTGGTCCAGAGCAGCACCCCTGCGCTTGAGTATTTGAGCGTCGTGTAATGGCACAGGATACCGAAGGTTCCCGAACACTCCGTCACGATCACGTTGTTGTTGTGATCTACCGCTATGGCCGCAGGTTTGTCCCGGTAATCTCCGGGGCGGGTCTGCTCGCTGTAGTGATTGGTCCAAAGCGGAGCCCCTGCGCCCGAATACTTCAGCGTCACGCACTCCCGAGCAGAGCTGCTGCCGCGTGAACACGTCGAGACAAGAACGTTGTTGCTGCCGTCCACCGCCAGGACGCAGGCCACGTTAGAAACAGCCCCCGCCGGTCCAGTGTACCGGTTGGTCCACACGGGCACACCCGCGCTGGAATACTTGATCGTCGCGTAATCGTAATCTGCGCCGCTCCACGAATAGCCGATTACGATGACGTTGTTGCTGCCGTCCAACGCCACGGCGGTGGCTTGGTCAGCGCCGTTGGCCGGCCCGTTGTAGCGTTGGACCCAGGCTTGGACGGCGGTCTCGGCGCGCGCGAGTACCGGGAGGAGGAGGAATATCACCAGCGCCCAAGCCGCCGTGAGTCTTGGCAAGGTGGTTTTCACGGCGCTGCCCCTTCAGTCGAGGTGGTGTTCGGCTGGGTGACCCATCCATTGGGCGCCGTGCAAACATTGCCGTTCGGGCTCATTTTAGCCTCAACTCAGCCCATTATGCCGCCGCCAGGCGCCGTGTCGAGACAAAAGTGGGGACCCATTTCGGGGCGGCTCGATCCGACCTCTCATTAGCACAGGTGCTTTAGCCTGGTGGAAGGACGCAGCCGCGGGTCAGAACTGCTTCAGCAGTTTACCGCCAGGCGTGAGAAGCCGTTGAAACGGCTCCACCTGGGTGGCACCGCGCGTCACCGAGCTAAAGCCGCGGTGCTAATGAGAGCTTCGTTCGGCGTCTCGGCAATCAGCCGGGCGGCGACGCCGCCGCACCAGGTTACCCCACAGTTGATTTTAGGCCCTTAACAAGCGAACTATACTGCGGACCATCCCGGCGCGGCGCACCGCACAGACGGTCAGCCCGACGGATTGCCGGCATGGCAACGAAGCAAGGCACACGGAACCGATTTATGGAAGCGACGACAGCAGTGATAGGGGCACCCGCAGCGCCCAGCCCGTATTCCCGGAAGAACCCCTTCCTGGCGGAACTGACCCGGCATGACCGTTTGACCGGGCTGGGCTCGTCCAAGGACACACGCCATTTCGGTCCTGAGCCTGGCGGGCAGCGGTTTGACTTACCGGCCCGGCGACTCGCTGGGGGCCTTCGGCCGCCAATCGCCGGAGTTGGTGGAACAGGTGATCAGCCTGCTGGGCCTCAATGGCGGGGCCGCCGTGAACGACCCGAAGGGACAGCCGACCACGCTTCGCCAGGCGCTGCTGCGGGATTACACCATTAACCGCGCCAACCGGAAGATGATGGCCGCCCTGGCCGAGCGCATTCCCCAAGGCGAACAGCGCAACCGGCTGATGGAACTGGTGGACAACGGCGACGCGCTTAACGAATACATTGATAGCCGCGACTACGTGGACATCCTGAAGGAGTTCGACGAAGCGCGCTTCGAATCGCCCGCGGCATTCCTGGCGCAGCTCTCGCCGGTGGTGCCGCGGCTCTACTCGATTGCCTCCTCCTTGCAGGCGCATCCCGGCGAAGCGCATCTCTGCATCACCGTCGTGCGCTATGCGACCCACGGCCGCGCCAAGAAGGGGCTGGCGTCCGGCTTCTTCGCCGACCACTCGGACCTGTTCGTGAAGAACATCCCCGTCTATGTGCAGGAGTCGCGCACGTTCCGCCTGCCGCCGGACGGCTCGAAGGACATCATCATGTGCGGGCCGGGCGTGGGCCTGGCGCCCTTCCGCGCTTTCCTGGAGCAGCGCGTCCTCGAGGGCGCGACCGGGCGGAACTGGCTGTTCTTCGGCGAGCAGCATCGGGCGACGGACTTCCTCTACGGCGACGAGCTGCTCGAATATCAGCGCCAGGGCAAGCTGCACCGGCTGGATCTGGCCTTCTCCCGCGACCAGTCCCAGAAGATCTACGTCCAGCACCGCATGCTCGAGCAGGCCGAGGAGCTGTGGTCGTGGCTGCAAGGTGGCGCCTGCTTCTACGTTTGTGGGGATGCGCGCCACATGGCCAAAGACGTCCACCAGGCGCTGATCAGCATCGCGCAGAAAGCCGGCGGCCTTTCACCCGAAGCCGCCGCGGACTACATCAACGTCACGCTGATGAAGACGGAGAAGCGGTATCTGCGGGATGTGTATTGATTGAGCCCGACTGAGGCGGCGCCTGATCCAGGCGCGCCAGGAATTCCTGGGCGAGCAGCTCGTAAGCGGCCGACCCGCTGCTGTATTTGTCGTAGTGGATGATCGGTTTGCCGAAGCTCGGCGCCTCGGCCAGCCGGGTGCTGCGGGGAATCATCGTCTCGAACACCCGCTCGCCAAAATGCTGGCGCACCTCGCTGACGACCTGCTGCGAAAGCTTGGTCCGGCTGTCAAACATCGTCATCACCACCCCCGTCAGCTCCAGCCGGGGGTTCACCCCGTTATCATGCAATTGGGTCATCACCCGGTTGAGCATCGAGATGCCTTCGAGGGCGTAATACTCGCATTGCAAGGGTACCAGCACACCGTCGGCGGCCACGAACGCGTTGAGCGTGAGAATGCCCAGCGAGGGCGGGCAATCCACCAACACCACGTCGAACCGCTGCGACTCCAGCACGGGCCGCAGTGCCTGCGTGACCCGCTGCAAGTGGTTCTCCGACCGCGCCAGCTCGATGTCGGCCCCGCACAGATCCACTTCACTCGGGATGACGGCCAGCCGTTCGAAGGCGGTGTCTTGAATCTTGTCCAGCAACCCGCCCTGGCCCAATAGCGCCAGGTAGGCGCTGCCGCCGGGCTTCTTTTCCAAACCCACACCGCTGGTCGCGTTGGCCTGCGGATCGAGGTCGAACAGCAGCACGCGCCGGCCAAGAGCCGCGACACAGGCGGCCAGGTTGACCGCCGTGGTGGTCTTGCCCACGCCGCCTTTCTGGTTGGCGACGGCGATGACTTTGGTTGGCACCCAGCAGGAATACTCGAGCCCGAGCGCCGATTCAAGCCTCAGCCTCCTGATCCGCCGCGCGATCAGGGCTGCATCAAGGTCCTGATTCCCAGAGATTGCCGCAGATATTTGGGCTCGCGAGGACGCTCGCCCTCCCTGGGTGGTTTCTTAGACAGGCTTCTAAGCAGGCAGCGTCTTCTTGATCTCCTTGAGTTTCTGCGACTCGGGCTTGGCGGCGTAGTAGCGGTCGAGGGGATAACAGCCGCTGACGAGCCCGTTGCGCGGCGCGGTGGTGCAATCGCTGAAGGTCCGGCAGATGGACTTGGTCGAGAGGGTCCCCTGGCCAATCGCGTCGCTGAGGATCGTCGGATACGACAGCACCATGCGCCCGATGCCGATGATGTCCGCCCAGCCGTTGCGCACAACATGCTGCGCGACGTGTGGCAGATACTCCTGCAAGTAGCTGTAAGCGGTGCCGACCAGCACGAGGTTCTTTGGCGCGCGCGCTTTGAGCTGGCGCGCGACATTGATCTGCCGGGCGACGCCCACGAGCGGATCTTCGGGTGGCTGGTAACCGTCCGAAGGCGGATAAGCCGCCGGCCGCTGGATGTGCGGATTGTAGTAGGGCGAGCCGGCGGTGAGGTTTACGATCTTGACCCCGAGCTGCGCGCAAAGCTCAAGGAACTGGGACGCCTCTGCGAGGTCGTATTCGACCGGGCGGTTCTGGTTCACGCCGAAGGCGTAGCGATAGGGCAGGCAGCGCGAGAAATCCTCTGGCACACCGGGTCCGGGCCTGCCGGGCTGCGACAACGCGGGGTCGGGCTTGAAGGGGATGAAATCAAAGGCGCTAAGCCGGACGGCGCACTCGATCCGGTTTCCGCTCGCGCGGATTGCGGCGATGATCTCGCGCAGCAGGCGCGTGCGGTTCTCGAAGGAGCCGCCGTACTTGCCGGGCCGGGTGAAGGCGCTGAGAAATTCGTGCAGGAGGTAACCGTGGCAGTGCTTGATATCCACGAAGTCGGCGCCGACGGCCCACGCGATCTTCGCCGCCTGAACGTAGTCTGCCACCAGGCGCTCGACCTCGTCGTCGGTCCAGACCTGTGCGTCGCTGGTGACCTTGAAGTTCCGGTCGAGGAGGGGATGGCGGTAAGCCACGCGCGGCTCGAAGCGGGCCTTGTCGTTCGGCTTGCAGAATCGCCCCGAGTGGGTCAGTTGGAAGCCGATGACCAGATCGTCGGCAGTGCCGCAGCGTTCCTTGTGTGCGGCCACGAGGGTTTCGCGGAGCTTCGCCAGGTCGGCCTTGTTCTGCTCGATGATGACAAGCTGGTTGGGGTTGGCCCGGCCGTCCGGCCGCACCGCCATGGCTTCGCCGCCGAAGATGAGCTTGGCGCCGCTCTCCCCAAATCGGCGCCAGCGCCGCAGGACATCCTCCGTGACGCCGCCCGTAACGGTGCCGTCCCAGCCTTCCATCGGGTGCACGGCGCAGCGGTTGCCGATGCGCTTGCCGTTGATGGCGACCTCGCGGAGCGGATGGGCCAGAGGCGAGGCGGTCCCGGTGGCGATGCTGTCTTCACAAGGCAGGTCAATACCGAGGGAGGCAACGTGGGCGCGGAACTCGGCGACGGTCTTCAGTGCCGGGATGCGAGTCAGCTTGATCGGTTCGGCCATAGGCTGGGCGGAAATGTGCTGAGCGGCGGCAGGCGTGGCCAGACATTTTTCCGGCTTTCGATTCTGCCAACTCGTGCTAGAATGATGCCGGGTTTCATGCGAATACAAACCACCGCTTTCCACGTCCTCGAGCCGACGCCCGGGCGCAAACGCCTGCTGTGGGCGGATCCGGCTTCCCTGGTTCATTTGCGGGCCGGTTTCTTCCTGCGGCCGACGGCCGTCAGCTTCAACTAACTTGTGCCGCCCTCTCTACCTATGCCGCCGGTAATGAATGAGCGTGAGCCGGTCAAAGTGCTGATCGTCAACGACGACGGGCAGTACCTTGCTGGCACCGCCACGCACTGGGAGTTTACCGACGACCGCGCCCAGGCCAGAGTCTTCGACTACCTCGGGGATCGAGTAGCGGAAACCATCGAGCTGATCCGCAAAGCCCACGGCCGGGTCTGGATCCCCGTCAAGCTGGACCCGCACGAGGTCTATGAGTTTTGTGACCGCTGCGGGTGCCGGATGCGGGCGGTCAGGACGCACTTTGATGGGCGGCAGTTTCTGTGCCTGACCTGCAGGAAGACCGGCTCCGGCGGCTAGCTGGTACGCCAGGGGCTGGGTAGTCGTGGGGCGCAAACCAGCAAGGAGTGTGCGGCCCCTGGCGCAAGAGGCTTACTGCTGAGCAGCGGGGCGGGGGTGGAGTATGGTTTGGTCGCGGCGGAGCCAGCCGGCGCGGCGAGGGCCGGCGGTCACCTGGAGCCAGTCGTCCTTCTGATCCAGGACTTGCAACTCAGCGCCGTCGTGGACGGTGAAGGCGGTGGGCGATTCCGCCAGCGGACCGAAGCGTACGGTGGCCTCGCGGGTGACAACAATAGCGGCGCGGGTGAAGCGGGTTTGGCGCAAAGTAAAGAGGACACAGGCGGACAAGGCAAGGCCAACGGCAGCGAGGCCATAGAGGTATCCGCGGAGGGCCGGCTTGAGGGCGGGGCGCCATTGCAAAAGGGCCAGCAGGAGCAGCCAGAGCCAGAGCGCGCCGGCGGCGAGGAGGGTCCACTCGTTCAGGGTGAGCCGCCCGAGCCAGCGTTGCCAGCGGCCGGGCGCGAGGGTGGGGCTGGGGGTTTGGCTGCGGGCGAACTGGAGATTGGCGCGGAGATCGGGATCGCGCGGGGTGATTTGCTCGGCCTCGCGGTAGGCAGCGATGGCGCGGCCGATCTGGCCGGACTTGAAGAACGCATTGCCGAGATTGAAGTAAAGGGCCGCGGAAGCCTGGCCTGACTGGGTCAGCTTCTCGTAGGCGGAGGCGGCGTCGGCGAACTTGCCTTCTTCGTAGAGCTTGTTGGCGGCGTCGAAGGCGGCGGCCGAAAGGTCGGCGCGTGAAGACAAGGGGATGAGAGCGATCGCAGCCAGCGCCAGGCTCAAGGCTGTGCGGCAGAAGTCCGGGCCTCTGCCGAAACGCCGCGAGGTCTTGGAGTGCGCCGGTGCTCTGGTGCTCTGTGAAGCACGGGCGCCGCGGGAAGAGCGCCAGAGGGTCCGGTCTCTTGCTCGGGGGTCAGAGGCGGCTGCTGCCTGCAAGGCGGACACAATGGAGCCTAGGGCAACGCCCTGGGAGAACATCCAATATCCAATATCCAACATCAAACAGCCAATGGCCGCCGTTTGAGCCATCATGGGATGTTGGGCGTTCGAGGTTGGATGTTGGGTGTTCCCTGGGTTCATGGGAATCGAGTTGTGAAGGGTTGGCTCACAGCTTCAAGGCTTGCAGTTCGCGGAGGGCGGATTCGAGTTGGGGGATGATGGCGGCCAGCTCCTGGCTGGTTTGGATCGGCGCATAGCGGGCGAGGTTGCAGGTTTGGAACAACTGGTGGAGGGAGGAGAGGGCGGTCTCCGGCACGCCGCGGGGGCGGAGGTGCTCTTCGATGACGGCTTCGGTGATGGCGGAGGCGGGCAGGTCGAGGCGCTCGCCCAGTTGCTCCTGGAGGAGGCGGACGAGGGTGGCAAAGAAGTCGTCGGACTTGTTGTCGGCGGCGAGCTGGCGCAGTTCGAGCAGGCCCTGGCGAATGATCTGCGCGACCTGCCGGCGGCGGCGCAGGCGAGGGTTGTTGGCGAGGGCTTCGGCGCGGCGGCGCCAGATGACGGCGGAGAGCCAGGCGAGGACGGGAACGGCTTGGAGAGCGAGGAACCAGGGCTGCTGCACGAGCGGCGGGGCGATCTGGGCCACGGCGCCGAGGCGCGGCTTGATGTGCACGATGTCCTGCGCGGGCGGCGGATTGTCGGGCGCGGCGCGGGAGGCGGCGGCGACGGTCGGCGTCGGCACCGAGCCGCCCGGACGCACGATGAGCGGGACCGCCGGCTGGGTGAGGGTGCGGTATTGCTTCTGGTCCGGGTCGAAGAAGCTGAAGGAGACGGGCGGGATGGCCTTGAGGTCGGGGTTTTGGGGGACGATGACCTGCTCGAAGGTCTTGGTGCCCTGGACGCCGAGCGCGTCGGTGGCGTCGACCTTGGTGGTCGGCGGGTAGGTCTTGAAATCGCGCCAGGCGGGTTGCTCGGGCAGGGCGAGCGAGTCGAGGGCGCCGCGGCCGGAGAGCTGGATTTTGACGGTGACGGGGTCGCCGGCGGCGACATTGGTCGGTCCGGCGGAGAGGGTCATCGAGAAATTGCCGACGGCGCCGTTGAAGTTGGCGGGGACGTTGTCCTTGGGCAGGGGCAGGACGGTGAGGGTTTCGGGTTCGGCGGCGAGGGCGACGCGACGCTCTTCGACCTGCATTTGGTTGAAGATGCCGAAAGGATCAAACGGATCGCGGCGTCGCTGGTTGGGCAGCGGGAGTTGCAGGGTGAGGTTGACGTCCATGGAGCCGATGGTGAGCGGGCCGGTCTTGACGGGGGAGAGCGAGGTGACGAGGGTGGCGACGCCGTAGATGGCGTTGCCGGCGCGCATGCGACGGCGCTGGGCGTGGGCGGTCTTAATGACGCTGGCGCCCTCAACTTTCAAGGGGGGGCCGCCGTATTGATCGAAGCCTTGGAGAATGTTCTCCGCGTTGGCGACGCCTTCGCGCACATAGACCTGGAACTCGACCAGGAGGACCTCTCCCGCATAGACTTCTTTCTTGGGCACAAGGAGCTTGAAGAAGGCCAGTTTGTCGCCCGCACCGTCGGCGACGGCGGAGCCGGCTTTGACGGCAGTCAGCTTGAGCGGCTGGGTGGTGAGGACCTGGCCCTCAATCTCGGCCCGGAGCGGTGGGATCGTGTAAACGCCCGGCTGGGTGGGGGTGAGCGCGAAGTTCTGCGAGACGCTGGCTGACATCTGGCCGTTGACGATGCTGATGTTGCGGGAGCTGCCCTCGCCGGTGATCTGGAGATTGGCCTGCGGCGGCGGTGTGGGGATGGACTTGGGGTCGCCGCCCTCGAACTTGAGCATGAGGGTGGCGCTTTCGCCGACGCTGATGGTCTCGCGGTCGAGCGTGGCGGTGAAGGTTGCGGCAAACAGGACAGTGGGCGCGAGCCAGACCAGCAAGGCGGCCAAAGTAGCGCAGAATTGCATTCTGCCGTATCGCGGAGTTGTAATCCGCCGAGCGTCGGGCAGGACCAACACCTGGCCGAATGCAATTCGGCGATACGGCAGATTGAAAATCTGCGCTACGCCACCGCGGCACCGCCCGGCGGGGCAGCGGCGGCGCGGATTCCATTTGACCCATGACAGCCAGCTTCGCATTGACACGTCCGCTCAGTTTTGCCCGGCAGGAGTGGGCGATGCAAGTTTGACTTGGGCAGCGCGCCTTGCGTCCGCCGGGCAGTGCTTGGGCGGACGCTATATGGACAGCCGGAGCGGCGATTTGTTCGGGCGAAATGGGGGACCGGTGCGGTCGTGCGGCCTTGTGGACGAGGCAGCCGACAGCGAGGAGGATGGACGGGACAGCGCTGGAGGCGGCGCGACAGGCGCGCTTAAACCGATGAATGAGACTCCAGCATCTACATTTCCGTGAGCACCGCAAAGGCATCAACGCCCTCGGTGTTGCCGGAATCAACTTCCTTCACGCGCCCCTGAACCTCGTCCCCGGAACGCGGGGTCGGGCTGCTGCGTGTCTTCCTTTTCGTGGATAGACGCCGCCAGGTGTTCATGAAGCACCTGCTGGTATCTGGAGGAGGCGAGAATGGGCCGGGTTCTTCAGCCAGGGGATCTGTAGGGCTGCCGAGCCGCCCGGCGGCGACCGGTTGACAGTCTGGCGTGTTAAACATAGTTTTACACCATGATCAAGACGATTACCAAAGTCGGCAATTCGCAGGGCATCATCTTCGATGCGCCGCTGATGGAGCTGGCGCACCTCAAGCCGGGCGACGACGTCAACGTGGAAGTCCACGCGGGCGGCACAATCACGCTCACGCCCATTCGCCCGCATCGCTCGCGCGCCGAGGTATCGCAGGTCATCAAGCGGACGATGAAGGATTACGCCCGGACGATGAAGCGCCTGGCATGAACGCCACGCCGGAAAACTGGTTCCATCTCACGGTGGAGATCGTGCGTGAGATCCACGCGGAGGCCATAGCAAAGTTCGGCGGGGCGGAGGGGGTTCGTGACTTGGCCTTGCTCGAATCGGCCGTGGCGGCGCCGCAGGCCGGCTTTGACGGCCAGTCTCCTTACCGCGACCTGGCCGAGGTGGCGGCCGCCTACCTGTTCTTTCTGTGCCGGAACCACCCTTTCATGGACGGCAACAAACGCGCGGCACTGGGCGCCTGCATCGTGTTCCTCCGTCTCAACGGCCAGGAGCCCAAGCCGGACGGCCCGGAGTGGGAGGAATTGATGTTGGCTGTGGCGGCAGGCCGGTTGGATCGGGCCGAGGCGACGGAGCGATTGCGCAAGCTCGTGCGTTAATCAGGGCTCCCGGGACGCTCGCCCTCCCGGGGTCGGATTAGTAACACAATCACTTGCCAGCGGTCTGGGCGGCGAGAAGGGCGGCGCTATGCCGTATCGCGGATTTGGAATCCGCTGCGCGTCGGCAAGGAACAACGCCCGGCCGAATGCAATTCGGCGATACAGCAAATTGAAAGTCTGCGCTACGCCACCGCGGCACCGCCCGGCGGGGCAGCGACGGCGCGGATTCCACTTGACCCATGACAGCCGGCTTCGCATTGACACGTCCGCTAAGTCTTGCCCGGCGGGAATGGGCGATGCAAGTTTGACTTGGACAGCGCGCCTTGAGGCCGCCGGGCGACGAATTGGCGGACGGTATATGGACAACCAGGGCAGCGATTTGTTCGGGCGAAATGTCAGCCGAAAGAATCCAAGGGAACCATAGACGGACCCCGATGGACACTGATGAAACAGACAATCTTGAGCGCCACGGAGTGACAGTGGTTTCTCATAGTCTATGGAGTGGTGTCTCGAATGCAGCAGGAG
This sequence comes from uncultured Verrucomicrobiae bacterium, assembly GCA_963822005.1. Taxonomy (GTDB): domain Bacteria; phylum Verrucomicrobiota; class Verrucomicrobiia; order Limisphaerales; family UBA8199; genus PALSA-1440. The sequence continues at coordinate 163,300 of CAWGGD010000037.1, forward strand.
CGAAAGAGATCAGCGGTCGGTGAACTGGAGGCCCGGCGGCTGGTCGAAAGTAGACCTGCCACCGCGCTTCATCTCGCCAGGCTTTCGTTGGATGCCAGTGTGAGTGCGGCCACTCGGCTAAGTCTACTGGCTCGCTCGCACCCGGTAGAAACGCGCGTTGCTTTGCACCGGAACTCGAGCCTCGAAACGGCCGGAGGTGGTGTTAGTGATGGTGGCGTTGGTTGCGTTGGCCCACTGGACTGGCATTGTCAGAGAAGGCGCGCTCTCCACAGCCAACGCTGTGTTTGTGGCGCCCGAGAACTCGAAGGTGAGCTTGGCCGTCGCATTGGTTTGAATCTGGATTGCAAGCAGGTGGGGAACCCAGCCTGGAATAACTCGGACGCTCTGGGCGTAGGAGTTGTTCCCTCGTCCGACTCCTGCACGAGGTTTGAAGGGTCCGCTACCGCATAAACGGGTACGAACGCGCTAGCGAATTGTCGGCCGCTCGTATTCCAGAGGTATGAAACTTCATAGATTTGGCCTGCTGCCATCTTACCGATCGCACTGCGTCCAATTTCCTCGCCATCCGCCCGGCCTACGCGCCAGGACACTTCAAACGGCACGGTCGAAACCACGCCAGTGTTGACGAGGCGGGCCATCAGGGCCACCTCAGACATTGAAACCTCGGTGCTCCAGCAGGTTTCGATTGTCAGGTCGGGCAGGACCGTGCGTCGAACGTCAGAGTTGTTTGAGCGGTCACGGTCATTCAACACGAGCCCGGGATTGGCGATGACATAGACGTCGTGCCAATTGGTACTGGCTGGCGCTGTCCACACCGTCGAGACAGCTTGCGTAGCCCCTCCGATGAATGGCCCGGCAAGGGTCTGCAAGGTTCCGATCATCACTCCACCACTGCCCGGAGGGCCGTCGTAGAAGGCCAACTGGATTCCCGCCAGCGGCAGGTCCCCGCGGTTCTCGACCGTTGCCGTCAAGGTCGCAACGGTCCCCGGCGGCGGGTTGGTGGGGTCCACGAGCAGGGAGCCGGGCACGATGGCCACGTCGTATCCGAGCTCATGCCGGAGCAGGCACAAGTCGGTGCGCCCTGGCTGCGGAATGTTTTCGAGATGGTTGGTCTGTCCGTTGATGACCACGTCCAGATTGGTGCGCAGGGTCTGCGTCTTGAGATAAGCGGTGACCAGGTTGGTGCCGTCGCTGGCCAGAGACAAGGCGCTTTCGGCGTCCCCATCCTGGGTGAGCTGCCTGGGCAAAGACCAACGGTCCAGTGCGGCATCGTAGAACGAAGCGAAGATGTCTATGCCGTTGGTTCCCTGAACGGTGTAGGCGATGGCGGCACGGCTGGGCAAAGTTATCCCTTCCAGCGTGGCCGCTTCGTTGGCAAGCGTGTATTGGCCGTAAACAGGCGTGGGGTTCCACGGACTTAGCCGCGAATAGACGAGGGTTGAGTTAGTGCTCCCGTTCTTGTTCCAGATACAGATGGGCACCCCGTTGGGCGCAACGAGCACTGGCGAGGCGTCTTCGATACCGTCGTTTGTGAGGCGCACCGGAAGCTGCCACACGCCGCTCACCGTGGCCGCTGCATACAGCTCGCGGTCAGTCCGCGTGCTCAAGTCGCCGTCCTCATCCGAGGCCAGCACCACATAGCCTTCCCCCGAAGTTTCGGCAGTGAACGAGAAACCCAGAATCCCTTTCTGGCCGAACCACAAGACCTGCGGCGAGTTCCAGCCCGTCCCATTCCAGGACGCAAAAACCAACTGGTCCCCGTTGGTGGAGTTTCCGATGCTGGCATCAGCTTGGTTCTGAATCCACAGAATGCCGGCGGTTGTGCCAAAGAGCACAGGCAGCGGCTCGCGGTCAACCACGCTGTTAGTCGTCAGTTGGGTCGGAACGCTCCAAGCACCCGATTTCCGGTCGCACCATGCCGCCACAACCTCGCTGTGCGGCACCACCTGAGCCGGATTCGTGACACCCGACACGTCTCCGGACACCCGCGTCCACGCCGCCAGGGTCGTGTCGGAGCTAACCATCACGACCTTCGGACTGAATTCGGCGGCCAGGTCATCGGCAACCCGGCCGAGAGTCCATGCTTCGCTGTTCGTCTGCCGCAGCGTCCCGATATCCGTCGCGGTGTACCACGGCTTCTCCGGATCATGCAAAGAGAAGAGAATCAGCCTGCCAGCCGCATCCGTGACCACTGACGGGCTTGCCAGCGAGGTGACATTCGTCACGACCGTCTCGCTGGTCGTGCCCGTCAGAAGGCCCCATTGCAGCTCTGGGCCAAACTCGGTTTTCTGAGTCAGGCTACTGGATGTTACGCGGTTAGCTTCGCCCCAACGCAAGAAACTCCTGCCAATGGGCTCCCAAGAAGAGAGATTTGATTGCCCAGCGGGCCTTCCCGAAGCCAGCAACTGTAGTTGAATATTCCGCTCAAGTCGCATTTCCAGTGCCAGCTCATACCGCCTCCAGAACAATGGAGCCCACGCATACAATCCGCCATATCCCCTGAACGTGACCGCCTCCAACTCAAAGCCTTGGCAAATCTGAAACTCGGGCATTGGTGCGGTTAGGCCCAGATAAGCTCCCAACCCCACCCACCCAGCATCCAGCACCAGTTGTCCTTCAATGCCTATGGTACCAGATACGTTCAGCGCTGCTATTCCCAGGATGCAGTCTTGATTCTGGCCACCCGTGCTGTTGCCCCAGGCACGCAAGCCAAGAGTACCCCACACACTCAGCTTTGCGGCATTCAAGACTGAGGTGGGTAGTACGCTCGCCACAGCGTTGACGGGGGCTGTGAAGGCAGGAATGATGGAAGGAATAACAACTACAGGGACACCGACCCCAAGCTTTCCACTAAAGGTAGTCGCCCACCCCGTGGCGATGGTGGGAGGGCCGCAGCCAGCCAACGATATATCTTGCGTGCCACTCTGCTCCATTCGGCCTTCGCCGAGTACGTCCCATTTCGTGCCCGGGACATTGACACTGAATCCACACTTTGCGAACCCACCTTCAGAGTTCCTGAAACACGCTGCAACAGTGTCGTAGCTGATTCTTTTCTGACTGCCGCCGTAAATATTGAACGAAAACGTGTCGAATGGAACCTTTATCCCCATGGCGATGTTGCCCTCGGACATAGCCGAAACGCGACGTTCTTCCCGCACCATCCTAATATTGTCGCGATACCACGGCATAACAACCCCCGGGATGGGGGAGAAGTGAATTCCGGCATTGACGTAACTGGTTCTCCCTTCGCCATTGGTCAACTCGAGTGTTAGTTCGCTACAGGAGCCGATAATGCTTGGCGCAGAAACAGTCAAAGAGGCCAGCGCCTGACCGCTGCCCAAGTCCGTTAGAGAGGCAGTATGCCATGTACCAGCCACTTGGAAGCGGACGGAACCTGGAGTTCCGTTCCAAGCCACCATCACCGAGAACGTGAGGGTACCCGGCATACCTTCGATGAAATGCTTCCCGTCTGGTGAACGGAAATTGAAGCCACTTGGCACGGTGCCGCCAGAGTCTGCCGTCAGTGTAAAATCAGCTTGCTTTCGCTCGTTGGCTCCCAGCGTTACGGCCTCGGCTGGTGAACCATGAAAGCCGGGGTTGCTGGCCTTGACGAAGTAGGATCCTGCGTTGAGTCCATTGAAGAGGTACTGTCCCTGCGAGTCGGTATTGGTCGTTCCTACTCCGTTGACCTCGACGGTTGCTCCGGCCAGAGCACCAAGGCTCTGCCCTTGTGCGCTCTGGGCCACGACCCTGCCACCGATCCCGGAGCCGTATGCCCTCACCGCCCGTAACTGGATGGTCTGTGGGCTATTGGCGGCTTGGGCGCTGGTAAGGGTAAGGGTGGTAGTGTTCGTGCCCAGTGCCAGTTTGGACCGATCAATGCTGACCGTATGGGTGTGCCGATCTGTGGGATTGGTGGAGGTGCCGGAGAGAGGAAGGACGTTCGTGCCCCACGCGGGTAGGTTGACCAGTTGGTAGTCGAGGATTCCTCCGGTGGCATTCCAGACGTCGAAGGCCAGTTGGTTGGTGGTTTCGCCGAAATCGAGGTTGGTAGGGTAAAAGGCGATTTGCGGCGGAGGGACGTTCGGACGGAGGTCATCCACCAGCGCCAGCGTGTTGAGCCTGTGAGAGGAAGTGGACAGGTTCATGGTCGTGATTCTGACCTCGACATAGCGCACCGCCGCGGGGTTAACCCCGGGCAGCCTGGTCGCCAGATAGTCAGAAACCAAAAACTGGTAATCGCGCCAATTGTCGTCAACCGTAGGGATATAGTATTCCGTCGAACTGTTGCCCGGAATTTGACTGGCGCGAGAGATGTAGATCAGCCGGCCCAGCGCGCTGTTGCTGGCATTCTGGAAAGTGAAGATAATCTCGGCCCTTGAGTCGCCATAGAAGCCGTCGTCCACGCCCAGAAGCAGCGCCCGAAAAGAAATTGTATCGGAGAGTGCGACGGCGCTGGTCTGGTAGATCGCAAACGGATTCGGAAACACAGCAAAAGGCCAGTAGCTGCGGACTTTCAGTTCGTAGTCGCTGTCGCTGGGGTCAATGTCCAGGGCACGCTTGACTCCGTGTCCATACGCTTCGTCGTAAGTTCTGTCTCCCTGCCACCCAACGGACAAATCCTGTTCAAAGTCGCCGTTGATGAAGACCAAACCGGCGGCAGACCCCGCACCAAGGAGGAGGAGCACAGCCAGCATTGCGGCTTTGTAGGTTGCGGACAGGGAAATGATAGAGAACTGTCTTTGCCTGACCCGTTGTGTTACCACCAGCGCGCTGGCAGAAGACGACTTGCTGGTTGAGTTCGGAAGGTGCCGCCTGCTTGATAGATCTGTGGTCATAGCTCACCTGAGAAGTTCTTAAGAAGCCCGTCGTTAATGCCCATGATTTCCATTTTCGGGAAACGCACCACGCGCTCTTTCCCGATGGGTGCCCTTCTACTCCCGCTAATGAGATTGGCAAGCACAAAAAGCAAAAGAACTTGCCTCCCGTCTTGCCTCCAGTCACCTTTTCACGGAGGCCAACGATGCCTGCGCCGCCACCGCCTCTCCGGCCTGCAAGAGGTATGTGTTCTCGCGCGGGCGCTCGCCCCAGGGTCGGGTTAAAATACAATTACCTGCCAGGGGCCTGCGCGGCGAGGAGGGCGGCGAGCAAGCCGTCAATTGTGTGTTGTTTGGCTTCGACGGTGGGCTGGAGGCCGAGCGCGGCGAGGGCCTTGGAGGTTTCGGGGCCAATCGTGGCGGTCTTGAGGTGGGGGAACTTCTGGAGCAGGGCGGGCAGATTGAATCGGGCGTGGAAGTGCTCGACGGTCGAGCCGCTGGTGAAGGCGACCCAATCCGCGCCGCGCTCCAACAGGCTGGCGGCGGCTCCGGTCGCATCCTCAGTCTCAGGCACGGTCTGGTAACAGGCGATGTCGTCCACAATGGCGCCCATCGCTTCAAGGGCTTCGGGCAATTCGCGGTTCGCCACCTCGGCGCGCAACAGGCAGATGCGCAGGTTTTCAACGCTCTCGAACTTGGCGAAGGCCTTGGCAATCTCCGAGGCCAAGGCTTCGTCGGGCATGAGGTCCACTTGCAGGTGGAGTTCCTTGAGTTTGGCGGCGGTGGCGGGGCCGACGGCGGCGATGCGGGCGCCACCGAGATCGCGCATATCGTGAAACCGCTTGAAGAAGTAATCGAAGAACCGGGTGACGCCGTTGGGGCTGGTGAACACGAGCCAATCGTAGGCGTTGAGCCCGAGGAGCGCTTCGACGATCTCCTGGCGGCGGGCGGGGGGCGCGAGTTTGATGGTGGGGACTTCGAGGACCTCGGCGCCGAGCTCGCGGAGGCCGCGCGCAAACTGGCCGGCCTGCTCGCGGGCGCGGGTGACGACGATGCGCTGGCCGAAGAGCGGGCGCCGCTCGAACCAGTTGAGCTTGTCGCGCAACTTGACGACGTTGCCGATGACGGCCATGGCCGGCGGGCTGAGGCTAGCCTGGGCGGCGACCGCAGCGATGGTGGCGAGGGTGCCTTCGACGGACTGGGGTCGGCCCGTGGCGCCGCGACCAGCCAACGCGATGGGTGTGTTCGGCGGCAGGCCGTGGCTCAGGAGGCGGTCCGCGATTGGACCGATGTGGCCGGAGTCGAGCAGGATGACTTTGGTGCCCGGGGTCTTGGACAACTGGGCCCAATCAATGCCGGGGGCGGTTGACGCCGGACCTTCGGAGGCGGAGAGCAGCGTGAGTTGGGAGGCGAATTCGCGGTGGGTCAGGGGGACTCCCGCTTGATTCGGCGCGGCGACCAGCGTGGAGACACCCGGCACGACCTCGAACGGAATGCGGGCATCGGCAAGCTGCTCGGCTTGCTCGCCGCCGCCGCCGAAGAAATACGGGTCGCCGCCAATGAGGCGCACGATGGTCTTACCGGCGCGCGCCCGGGTGATAAGCAACCGGCTGACTTCAGCCGCGGTGAGGGCGGGCCGGGCAGCGTCCGCGTCGGTGGTGATGCGCTCGGCGGAGTCGGGCGCCAAGCGGAGGATGTCGGGATTGACCTGCGCATCATGGACCAGCACGTCGGCGCGAGCGAGCAGTTCGGCGGCGCGCAGCGTGAGCAGCCCGGCGTCACCGGGGCCGGCACCGACCAGATAGACTGTGCCCTTTGGCTTCATCGCCCTACTGTAGGCAGGAAGCGGGCGTGCCGCAATCGAACAGAGACCCAGAGGTGCATGTTGGGAGCAGGGCGAGCTTCCCCGCGAGCCCTGACGGCGGCGGCTGCGCGCGAAATGTCCGGGCAGAAGGCAAGGTTTGTTCCAAAGCTCCACACAGGCTTCACCCGGGCGGATGAGTGATGGGACGCTGGCGCTTCACATGCCAGAGGGTGCCGGCGAAGTTCACTTTGACCGGGGGCAGGGCACGGTAGTGGTCGCGGCCGCCCCAAGTGTCGTAGTGAATGTCTCCGGCGGTTTCGAGTGTGACGGTGCGATCGGCGAACTCGGCGGAGAGGCTGGCCGGCTGGTCGAGACTGGCCCGCAGGGTGCCGGCGGGCATTTCGACCTCGAGGCGGGTGCCGTGGACGAGGAAGATGGCGTCGCGATTGCGCAAGAGTGCGAACGCGGCGTCGGTGTCCAGCGAGAGCCCGTCGGCGAAACGGGTCTTGCCCGGGCCGAAGCGGAGGTGCCAGGTGTTCGATTTCGTCTGGAGGCAGAGTGATGGCCCGGCGTCGCTGGCAGAGACGGACAGGAGATTGGGCCGTTCGTGCCACGCGTCGCTGACGGCCAGGAAGGGATGGTCATCGTGGCGGCGCACGCAGAGAGTGTGGCAAGGCGGGTTGTGCGGCGTGATAACGGCGTTGTCCACCGGGTAAGTTTCCAGCGTATAGACTTCCGTGCCCGGCGCGCCCAGCATGGTCAACCGTGAGGTGACCCCGCCCACGGACCAGCGGGCATCCCAGAGGCCGTCGAGTTGTGCGCGGTGCACGTTGGTGGTCCCATGCGCCAGCCAATCCGCGGGCGCGAAGGTGCCCGGCGCGAGCGGCATGGATAAGCGCGGCGCGGCGCCGGCGTGCTGGAGCATCCAGTCGTGGTTGGTGCCACCGGCGACCTGGAAGAGGTCCACATAGAAGTCCTCGATCATCACCACTGAGCGCCGATAGAGGTATGTCTGGGCGTAAAGATGGTCGGCACGCAGCTCGGCGAAGGCGGCCAGCGGGCCGGAAAAGAACAGGGCGACCTTGGGAACCTGCTCACCAGCCAGCGTGTCGCCCTTCTTCTGGCTGGTCATGTCCACGGTGACGGTGCTGTGGGACGGGGAGAGCGTGCCCAGCCGCCGGGTGACGCTTTCGTTATAGGGGGTGGCCTTTTCCAGGGCGAGGAGCTGGCCCTGCAGGTAACTCAGCAGCGTGAGCCGGTCGGCGTGCTGGTGCCCGCCCCCGGGAATGAGGGCGTTGAGCCCGACCCAGGCGCGGTTGCCCTGCCAGTCGTGCCGCAGCGAGACCCAGCCGCTGGAGAGGTGAGAACTCGTGAAGGGCAGCGGCTGCTGCACAATCTCCGGCGCGCCGTAGAGCAGCGCGGCCCAGCTTCGTTGCCCCTGGCGGAAGCGCTCGTAGTCCCCCACGGCCTTCAAGTCAAAGAAGCGGTAGCCCACTTCGGCGGTGTTGTAATAGTCATCCATGCCGGCGCGGGGCGCCATCGAGTCGCCGACCGTCGGCATGGTGCGGTCGGGCATGGCAAGGGCCATGAACCATTGGAGAGCGTTGCGGATCACTTGGCCGCCGGGGTTGGAAGGATCAGTCAGGTCGTATTGGCGGGGCGGGAAGCGCTCATTATCCATCGCGGCCAGGTGCCGGGAGACCACCGCCAGTTCGCAAAAGGCGCTCAGTGGGTAAAGGTGATAGCCGGAGCACATTTCCCAGTAGGCGCCGTCCGGCTTGAAGTGCGTGGCCAGCAACCGGCGGATGCTGCGATGCTCGGGCTCGCGCTCCGGGGCCCAAGCGCCATGGCCGAACGACCAGTCAATCAAGTCCGCCCGTTCCAGCGCCAGGGCGGTCTGCACGATGGTGTGGTGCCACCGGTAGAGGTTGTTGTGGTTGTAGGTGTAGATGCGCTCGATCATCAAGTCGTTGAGCATCCGTTCCAGGACCACCTGCTCGAAGCGTCGCCGCTGGCCGGCGCTCATGTGGTCGCGCAGGAGCTCGTAGGCAAGGGCCAGGTCGTTGAGGACCACGCTGTCGCCCTCGCGATGGTAGGTCAGCAGCACTGAGAACTGGCGGTCGGTCTCGAACTCGGGTCTGCAGGCGCTCGATGGTGTCGGCATACAGGAGGAGGATTTCGATGCCGCGCCGGAAATACTTCTCCGCCTCGGCAGGTTCAACCCAGCCGGCGATGCCCATCGCCGCGGCCAGCCCCCCGGCGGTCTCATAAAACAGGCACGCCCAGCCGTCGTACATGGTTCCGTGATAACGATCACCCGGCGGGTAGATGCCCGCGTCGGTTCCCGGCGGAAAGGTTTTGGCGCAGAGCGGGCATTTGAACTGGGCCGGCTCGAACGGATCAAAGACCAGCCGGCAGCGGTCCTGGGGACAGGAGAAGTTGTGATAGACATTGCCGCGGCGGGTCGGGAACACCTGCCGGAGCTTCTCCGAGGAAACGGCCAGCCAGGGCGCCAGGGCTGCCTTCTGCGCGGCATAGGTTCGCCGCGCCCAGTCCTGGCGACGCGAGCTTGGCCTTGATTTCGGCAATGCTTTCCGCGGTGACCAGTCCGGCTGGGTGGCGCCAATGCGCACTGGAATGCGGGGCTGCAGGAGGTGGCTGCGTCTCCAAACCTGCAGGTCCGCTCAGAGACGAGCCGAGCAGCAGGGTGGCGATCGGAGCGAGACGCAAGAGCATGGCCTGCGCTATCCCAGGTCTCATGCTCCGCTGCGTGAGCCAGACTTGGCCCCTCGTGCGGGCCGGCCTTCAGGCGCGTGCGACGCGGCGCCAGCCTCGCAGGCGGTGTCCACCACCTTGTGCATCGCCGCCTCGTTTCGCTCGAAGGAGTCCACCATCTTGAACTGGACGCGGGCGCGGTCCGCGCTATGGCCCGGGCGATGGACCTTGAAATAACGGTCGCCCGCCAGGTGGTCCGCCAGGAAGCGAATGCCGATTTCGAAGGTGATCAGGCTGGCGCAGAACACCAGGTGGTCCTTCTCGACCGGGTTGAGGAACTCGCCCGCGGACGACAGGTAACCGCGCACCAGCGCGTCGAACATCTCCATCCGCATCTCGACTTTGGAGAGGTCGCGCTCGTCCTCCGCAGTCGGGCACGTGGCCGTGCGGCACATATCGCCGAAATCATAGAGCGCCAGGCCCGGCATCACGGTGTCGAGGTCAATTACACAAACGCCCTCGCCGGTGGCGTCGTCGAGCATGACGTTGTTCAGCTTGCAATCGTTGTGCGTGACCCGCTCGGGCAGCCGGCCGCGCGCCTGCAGGTCGAGCAGCACGTCCACCAGCGGCTCGTGCCGCAGGGCGAACTCGATGTCCGCCTTTACCCCGGCGGCGCGGTTGCAGGCGTCCTGTTCGATCGCCTGGCGCAACGCGTCAAAGCGGCTGCGGGTGTGGTGGAAGTTGGGGATCGTGTCGTGCAGCCGGGGCGCGGGCAGGTCGGCAAGCTGCTTCTGGAACAGGCCAAACGCGCGGGCCGCCTCGAAGGCCTGGCGGGCGGTTTCGATCTGGTCGTAGCTTCTCGCGCGCTCGATGAAAAGGTAGCAGCGCCAGTGATTGCCCTCGGCATCGGCGTGCCAGCATTTGCTCGTCGTGCGCGGGCACGAGGGTCAGGACGCGGCGAGAAACCTGGTCCGCGCCGGCCGCCTCCAGTTTGCGCCGGATGTGGGCCGTGACGCGCTCGACGTTGCCCATCAGGCCGGCGGGGTCTTTGAAGACGTTGTGGTTGACGCGCTGGAAGATGTAGCGCATCGCGGTGCCGGCCTGGTCGAAGACGGCGGCGTAGGTGTCGTTAATGTGGCCGCTGCCGTAAGGCGCGGCTTCCCCAAAGTCGCCGTAGATTTGGAACCGGGAGGCGACCGAGCGCAGGTCGTGTTTCGGCTTGCTCGCAGCCATAGAGTGACTCAGCTCCAGAGCCGTTCGGGATACTTGCCCTTGCGAATGAGCGCGCGGATGCTCTCGATCACGACGGCGCGATCCTCGCGATAGGTCACGCCAAACCAGTGGCACGGTGTCGGCAACACCCTCACCCGCGCCCGCTTTTCCTGCACAAGGGCGTTGATCGCGTTCGGCAGGTAAAACTCCGCTTTAAGGTTGCCCTGGTTGCGGGCCAGGAACTCGCCGAACAGCCGCCGCAGGCCGCCGAGCACCCCCAGCGTAAACCCCCAGCAATTCATGGAGACGATCTCCTGGCCGGTGAGGTCGCGATAGGTGCCATCGGCCTCCTTGTTCCGCGCGCCGATGGGCTGGCTCTCGATGGCGGTGAGCTCTTCCACGGACGTCAGGAATCCCTCCGCATCCACCTGGCAGAGGCCGCGCGCCACGGTGCCGTGCTCGGACAGAGTTCGGGCCAGTTGGAAGCCCACCATGGCAAACAGGTCCGGGCTCGTCGGAGCCTCCTGCGTCAGGAACCGGGCGAGCGTGTGGAAGGAGTCGGCGCCGTAGAAGTCGTCCGCGTTAATGACCGCAAAGGGGCGGTCGAGCGAGGGTGCGGCGCACAAGACGGCATGGCCGGTGCCCCAGGGCTTCTGGCGGTCCAGCGGGACAAAGTGCCCCGAGGGCACCATGTCGAGTTCCTGGAAGGCGTAATCTACGTTGACGTGCTTCGCGAAACGGCGGCCAAAGCTGTCCCGGAAATCCTGCTCGATGCCGCGGCGAATGACGAAAATGAACTTGCCGAAGCCGGCTCTCTTGGCGTCGAAAACCGCGTAATCCAGGACTGCCTCGCCGCCCGGGCCGACCGGCTCGATCTGTTTCAACCCGCCGTAGCGGGCGCCGATGCCGGCCGCCAAAACCACTAATGCAGGGGCTGAACTCAAAGCTGGCGCAAGACCCTACCGGCCCCAACCAAGTGCGCAAGCCGAAAACAGGAGGTCTAGAAGTGCAGGGCGAGGGGTACAAAAAGGCGCAGCCACAGGGGGAACTGCGCTGCACCTATGAAACCACTAACTAAACCAATCTAACAACTAATAGACAGTGAAGCCGGCTTTATGTTTAATCTTTTCGGCAGACGCTTGACTTCTGTCCGCGCTCCAGGCAACTATTGGGCATGAGCGTAGTGGAGCCTTACGCTTCCGGAAGATCAGGTAACGCCACCGGAATTCGCTCCCGGTCGCGGCTGGTCCGGTGTCGCCTCGCTGCGTTCGTTTGCGCGGTTGTCGCCTTTCCGCTCGCGCTGCTTTCAGCCCCGGGTGATTCCCTTGGAGTTGCGAGCAGCCCGCCGCCGGCCGCCACCAACCAAATAGCGCAGACGAATTCCCAGGAGCTAATCCAAGCCTACTTGCAACTGCACGAGCAGCTTCGCACGACTCTGCTCGCCATCGAACAAGGCCGCCAGGAAAACCGGGAAGCCGCCGCGCAAACGACCGAATCCCTCTCCAAAGCGTTGCAGAGTGTTCAGGAGACCTTCTCCGCCCAGCGGGCGCGGGACCTCGAGGCGATGCGCAGTTCCAACACGGTCATGCTGATCGTGGTCGGCACGTTTGCCGCCATGAGTTTCCTGAGTATGCTGCTGATGAGCTATTTCCAATGGCGCATGAGCAAAGGCCTGGCCGAGATTTCAGCCGCTTTGCCGGTAGCGCTAGGGCTCGGGGCCGGCGCCGCTGTGCCCGCACTCGGTCCGGTCCCGGAATCAAGCTTGCCGCTGCCCGGGGCCGCCGAACATCCCGCAAAGCCCAGCCCCGGGCAGCCACACCACCCCAACCCGGCTTTGAGAGCCCGCACCCCAGCCACCCTGGTCTTTGCTAACCAGCTCTTCCCCGATGCCGGCTTCTGGCTCCGGCGCCGGCAACTCCGGGCGTTGCGAACCGCGGTCATCGTGGGCCTGATCTGTGCCGCGGTGCTGGCGCTCGTGCTGTATGCGCTGACCTACGGGAAACTCGGGTTCGGCATCTTTCATCGCGTGCTCAAGATTTGAAGTTTTGAGGACAGCGCTCCGACTCCGGCGTGCAGTCGCGCCTCACCAGAAGCGCCAATAGAGATAGACCCAGACGATGGTGTAGACGGTCCACCAGAACAGGGCGCTTTGATACCACGGACGGCGCACGCCGTCGTCGCAGTGCTTGAGGGCTGCAAGCGTCCAGTGGAACGGCTGCCACTGAGCCTCCTCGGGCGCCGACGTGAGCAGGGATACCACCATGATCCCCGCCATGGAGATCGCTTGCGCGATGCCCGCCAGGTAAAGCCAGTGCAGCTTGACGCCCAACGCCGGCGCGCCGAACGCCATCCCGAGAGTGATGACTGAGCCGCCAATCAACCCGAACACCGCGCCCTGGCGGTTGGTCCGCTTCCAGAGCAATCCCAGCAGCATCACCGAAATGAACGGCGTGGCAAGGTAGGTCACGCCATTCTGAAAATACCGGAAGACGCCGCCGAACTGCGCTACCGAGGGGGCCACCAGCGCCGCGATGGCCATGGCCGCCAGCGACGCCAGGCGTCCCATCCGCACCAGCCGGGCATCGTCCGCGTCGGGATGGAAGATGCGTTTGTAAACGTCGAGGCTGAAGATGGTCGCCGTCGAGTTCGCCAGCGCGCTGATGGTGGACATCACCGCCGCCAGGAAGCCAGCGAGAATGATGCCGCGCAGTCCCCATTCGGGCGCCAGATAGCGCAACGCAAACGGGAAGGCCTCATCCGGGTTTTTGAGCGGATCGGCGGCGTGCATCACGTGGGTCCAGTGAAACACAATCAAGCCGAGAAAACAGGTGACCAGGGGACGGAGCAGGTTGATCACACCCGCCCACCACACGCCCATGATGCCGTCCCAGGTTGAGCGCGCGGCCAGGATGCGCTGCGCCATCACCTGGTTGCCGGCGGAGTAGAAGATATACACGCCGAACGTGGCGAGGACGATGCCGAGGAAGGGCGCGGCTTCGTCGTTGACGGGGCGGTAGAGGTGAAACCGGTCCGGATTCGCAGCTTCCATCGCCGCCCAACCACCCGGCACTTTCCCCAGGGCGATGAAAAACAACACAACGCCGCCGCCCACCAGCATGAGGCATTGCAAGGCATCCGTCCAGATGACCGACGAGAGGCCGCCTTTGGTGGTGTAGAGCGCGACCAACACGACCATGCCCCAGAGGACCGCGTAGAAATTCCAGCCGGTGAGCTGGGTAAGCGCGAGGCTGCCGCTGTAGAGCACCGGCACCAGGAATACGAAAACGTAGGCGACCAGCATCACCCAACTGTAGATGTCGGCGCAGAGGGGTCCGAAGCGGCGCGCCAGAAATTCCGGGACGGTGGTAATGCGGTTGCGGAGCCAGATCGGCACGAACACCAGCACCATCAACCCGTACACGGGCACCAGCCACCATTCCCAGTTGGCGATGCCCATGCCGTATTTGTAGGTGGCCCCGACCGTGCCGACGATCTGCTCGCTCGACACGCTGGTGGAGACGAACGCCGCGCCGATGATGTACCAGGGCAAGCGGCCCGAGGCGAGGAAGTAGCCGCGCGCCGATTTCTCCTGGTTGCGCGCCGCCCACAGCCCCACCACGACGACGGCGAGAATCGAAACAACGATGACAACAACGTCCAGCGCGTTGAGGGCAAAGTTCAACTTCATGGAGTTATTGCGCTCCCGGCTCCCAAATTACCCCGCTGCGGGAAACTCAATGCAGGCGTCGCTCAGCAATGCCTTCAGGACATTATCCTGCGGATGGCCTTCGCCGCGGTGCTGGATAAAGCCCTCCGCGTGGGCCACGCCCGCCCGCCGGCCGTCGTTGATTGCCCATTTCCGCATCAGATCCAGATACTCGTCGCAGTTCATGATGGCGCGCAGCCATTCGCGCTGCGAGGCGTGGCAGGCAAGCATCCGCGTCTTGAGCTCAAGCACGGTGGAAATATCCACCGCGCAGGTGAGCGGCAAGGGGCGACCGAAGAGGTCGCGCCCGCCCGCGGCGTTTGTGTAATACAAGTGCGGTACGCGCGAGGTGGGTTTCGTCGGCGTGCCGCAGTCGTAGTTGGGCACGGGGCCGATGTAGGCGGCGTTGCGGACAAGGCGGGAGGTTTCTTCGTGGTCCACCAGATAGTCCATCGGCGGATGGGTGAGTACGATGGTGGGATTGGCGGCGCGCATAACGCGGACGGCACGGCGGCGATACTCGTCGTTGTAAGTCACTTCGAGATCCTCGCCGCCCGCGAAGTGAAACCGCGCGCCGATGACGTCCGCAGCCGCCTGCGCTTCCTTCAGTCGCAAGGCGCGAATCTCGGCACGCGGCAGCGTCGGTGACCCGACGTCGCCGCCGGCCATGATGGCGATGTGGACTTCGCAGCCCCGCTGAGCCAGCAGCGCCAGCGTGCCGGCGCAAATGAACTCCACGTCGTCGGGATGACAGCCGAAGGCCAAAACTCGATGCGCTTGCTTCACTCAGGCCCTCTTAAGGTAATCGAGCGTGCGCCGCAGACTTTGTGCCGGCGGCAGGGTCGGCTGGTATTCGAAGGCGAAGACGCCGGCGTAGCCGCTGGAGGCAATTTCGCGCAGCACGAACGGGTAGTTGGTTTCGCCCAGCCACAGTTCGTGGCGGCCGGGGTGGCCGGCGGAATGGAAATGGCCGATGACGTCCAGGTTCCGCCGGATGTGCCCGCACAAGTCGCCTTCCATGATCTGCATGTGGTAGCAGTCGAAGAGGAGCTTCAGCCGCTTCGAGCCGACCTCGCGGCAGAGCGCCGCGCCCTCGTCCGAACTGGTGAGGAAATACTCCGGGTGATCAATCTTGTCGTTCAGGGGTTCCAGCCAAAGGTTCACCTTGAGCTTCTCGGCCAACTCAACGGTGGCTTTGAGGCCTTCGAGCACGTTGCGGCGCTGGCGTTGCGGCGACAGGCCCCTGGCCAGGTTGCCGGTGCAGACAATGGCTGCGCCGATGCCCGCCTCGCGGCAGAATTCCAGCGTGGTCTTCGCGCGCGCAAGCCAGGCAGGGCGATTCCGCGAATCCGTCAGCCCGCCCCCGATGCTGCCGTCGGGCGAGCCGATAACAGCGTTGGTGAGCTTCACACCGGCCCCGGCGGCAGCGGCGCGGACTTTGTCCGGGTGCTTCACGTCGTCTTTGTTCATCCCTTTCGTCCACCACGTCATGTCGGTGAACCACAACTCGGCGAACTTGAGGCCCGCCCACTCCGCGGCCGCAATGCGGTCAAGGAACGGACGATCGGGGAACTGCATTTCCAGGCAAACGCCAAACGGCACCGTGCGCTTCTTGCTTTTCATAGTCTCATTGAAACCGGCGGTTGGGGTTCAGAGGCGAGCCAGGACTTGGTTGATCGCCCCGGCGATGGCCGCGCAATCGTCCTTTGAATATTGCCAGTGGATATCAATCATGATTGCGCGCGACAGGTAGTCGGTGCATTGCGGGCACATCGTGGGCGAGTAACGCGGCAGCTCCGAGGCCGCCACGCCCGTCCAGGGCAACCCGTCGCGGGCCACGAATTTCTTTTTGAGGATATGCTCCCAATACGTGTAGATGTGCCAATCCTTGACGTTATGGTCGTAGATGGCGCCCGCCGGCACTCCTGCCGCGTGCAGGGCGGCCAGGGCTCGCCTGGTGCGCTCCACTTCGGGCAGGAACAGGATTAAACTGGTGCCGGCGTCGCCGGCGGGGTCCGCCACGCGCTGGCGCGCGACTCCCGGCGGGAGCTGCAATTGGTCGGAGATCGCCGCAAACGCCGCGCGGTAACCGGCGAGGAAACTGCTGGCTTTCCGAATTTGCGCGAGCGCGACCGCGCCCTGCAGCTCGCTCATGCGGTAGTTCTCGCCGCAGAACAATTCCCCTTCGCGCCGTTCGGAAGCGAACCGGTCGGGCCGCCAGCAGGCGGCGCAATCATGCCACGACTGCGCGCGGGTGTAGAGCCACTCGTCGTTGGTCACCACGAACCCGCCTTCGCCGGAATTGAGAATCTTGTAGTAGTCGAAGCTGAAGCAGCCCAGCATTCCGAGCGAGCCGAGCATCCGGCCTTTGTAGGAGCCGCCGGCAGCCTGGGCCACGTCCTCGATGAGCGCGAGCTTGTGCCGTGCCGCGAGCGCCAGCAGCTCATCCATTTGCGCCGGCTTGCCGCGCATGTGGACCACGATGATCGCCCGCGTGCGGGGCGTGATCTTTCGCTCCACGTCTTTGGGGTCGAGGGTCAGCGTGTCGTCCACGTCGGCAATGACGGGGATGGCATTCGACGCGCCAACCACGGCGGCGGAGGCGAAGAACGTGTAGGCCGGCACGATCACCTCGTCGCCCATGCCGATGCCCAGGGCGCGCACTGCGGCGATCAACGCGGAGGTGCAGGAGTTCACCGCGAGAACGTGTTTGGCGCCGAGGAACTCGGCAAAAGCCTTCTCCGCCGCGGCAACCTTGCTGGGTCGCGGGTTGTAGTACCGGAAAAGATGCGGCCCCTTCAATTGATCCGCCTGCGCCTCGATCAAAGCTCCGATCTTTTCCTTTGCCCCTGGCCCGAACTCCCAAAGGTCGAGCAGTTCAAGCAATTCCTCCTTGTGAATCTTGGTGGTATAGGGTCCCAGGGATATCCTTCTGTCAGTCGCAATAGTCATGTAATCGCCTCGCTGTTTCTGTGAATGTCGGAACTTCGTTCGCCGTGCAAGTTTCTAGCTTCATTTCCATCCGCTGTCGAGGGCCAACTCGGCCAACTCGAGCCCCCCGGAACAGCGCTCTCTCCCATGAGAGACGTGCGGCCACCAGCCGGGCACTCCTGCGCGAGCACGTGCCTGTTCCGCACGGGAAAATGGCACCGTAGAGTTGAGTCAATTGCTCATACGTTGCCTCAGAGCAAAATGACACCATGCGGCTTTAACGTTTCTAGGTCTCTGGTTCTAGTTATTTCTGTTGGTTCCCTGCTGGCGAAGCGGGGGGCGCTGGGCGGGTCGGCGGAGCAGCGGCGAGCGTAGCGAGTCGCTGCGGAGCCGGCCGGCCCAGCGTGGCGGCGGGGGCCACTCCTGGCATTGACCAGCGCGGCAGCCCAGGATCGGCTTCAATCTTCGCTCCACGGCCGCCGCCGACACAGAGGAGGTCCAGCGACTCATAGCGAGTCCCGCAGCGCTCGCCGCGCCTTGCTCGGCAAGTCTCCATGAGCCAATTGAGTCGCTGATAGGCCGTCTGGGCTGCTATCGTGCCGCCGCAAGCCCACCGGCTGCCCTCGCGCGAAATCATCCACCAGCTTCATGGAGGGCAGGAAGAAGTTGTGCAACGGCCCCCACGCCTCCGTGTAGAGCGCGTTGATCAGGGACAGGAGCGTTTCAGCATCTCGCAGGCGCCCGTAGCCCAAGAGCTGCCGTGAGCCACATCCAGTTCTTCGGCTCCACGTGTGCATTGTCGTCACTGTGGTAAGGCCGGGAGCGCGTACACCCGGATCGGCTTGGCGGCGCACTTGCAGATACCGGATGAGCGTCCAGTTGAGCCACTCGCCGCCGTTGTCGAAGTCGAAGCCCAGAATCGCGAAAGGCAGCGTCTGTTCAACGCTTTTTGGTCTGGTCCAGCACGCCGTGGGCGCCCTTGTTCACAGAACGGCTCTCCGTCCAGGTGCTGACCAGGTCGGCGTAGGTCAGGCTCCAGATGAAGCTGCCGGCCAGGCTGCATCCAGCGCTGAGCGACGCTGTCGGCCTCCAGGAAGCCGAGCCGCTGCTCGTACCCACACCTCGCCTTGGCTCGGCACGTGGCAGACGCAAGAGCGTGCCCGGACGCGTCCCGACTCAAGCCGCCGCCTACGTCGGGCCTTGGAGGAAACATGAAGCCGTCGCGTAGGTCAAGGGTTGCCGTGTGGGGCGCATTGGTTTTGAGCATCTGTGTCGGCAGCGATGCGCGCGGCTGCTTTACCGACGGGCTGGGCTGGATGGCACAGGAGCCGTCGTGGGGCTGCAAGTGAACGGCAACCAATAGCATGGCTGATGCCACCTATTTTGGAGTTGGCTCCGGAGCAGCTTCTTGGGTTTGCGCCTTGCAGGAGTTTGCGGCATTTGTCAGGATCCGGACCAGTGTATTATCGGTATCTGCAACTACGGTCTGGAACTCTGATCCCGGGAGGTATTTCTTTTCCAGGTAGAGTGTTTGCATTATTGGTGGCGTGCTGGGCAGAGCGACCCTACTGCACCTACGCCTCTCCTCGTACCACGTGTCAGCCCCGCGATCTGCCAGTGTGCGATAGAACCCGCTGCGAAAGAGGCAGTGTGATGAAATGCATGCTGCGTGCGCTGCTGGCCGGCCTCTGCGGTTCCGCCGCGCTCGCCGCGGAAACTGGCCGGGTCGTGCTCTGGCAGGGAGGCGAGGTTTCCGCGACGCTGATTGCCCCGCAGCTCGCGTCCCCCGTGGACCGGCTGGTCGAGACCACCATCAACGGCTATCTGTCGGAGTGTTTCGGCCGCAAGCTGCCGCTGGAAAGGAACGCGGACGGCCCCGGGCCGTTCATTGTCGTTGGCAACGAGACCAACAACGCCGTCATCGGACGACTGGTCGCCGCCGGGCTTAAGCTCGACCGCCAGGCGGCCGGCGACGAAGGCTTCCGCCTCCTGACCCACGAGGCCGGCGGCCGGCGGTTCGTCATCGTCACCGCCAACTCGCCGGCCGGCCTCAAGCACGGCTGCCAGGAATTGGTTTTCTTCCGCCTGCCGGCCACCGCCGAGCGCGGCGAGGTGGACTGGCCGCTGGATGTGACCATGAAACCGGCCTTTCCCTACCGCGGCGTTTACATGCTGCCCTGCTGGTCGGCCCAGGACTCGATCGAGAACTGGCGCGCGGTGCTGAAGTTCCATTCCGAGCTGACGCTCAACCGCAACTGGTTCTGGCTGGCCGGCTTCCCGCTGCTGCCATCCTACGGCGGCGAGTACACCAACACCGCCCTGGCCGATGTCGGGAACGTCCGCGGCCTCGTCCAGTTGTGTCGCGAGGAGGCCATGAAGTTTTACATCGGCGGCGGCTGGTTCAACTGGCACCACGCCAAGGTGATCGGCGGCTCGATCGAACGCGGCATTCAGTATTACGAGCACCTGGTCAAGCTGCTGCCGGGCACCGAGGGCATCTACCTCGAACCGGCGGGGGAAGGCTCGGACATTGACCCGAAGCTCTGGCGTCAGCGCGCCGACGCGCTCAAGATCCTTGCCGAACGCATCCGCAAGAACGACCCGGATTTCGAGTTCGCCATTGCGATCGGCAAGTTCAACGCGCCCGCCTACCGCGAGGCGATCCACCGGATTGACGACCGTCACACCTACTGGTGGTGGTGCTGGGGGGATCCGCTCCGGCAGAACGCCCTGTCCGAGCACCCGCTGGTCCTGCGCTGGCATACGGTCATCCAGATGAGCAATTTCCACGGCTCAATTGATCCTCCTCGCCCCTCGGAGAATGCCGCTGACCGGCTTTGCCACCAGCTATGATCCCGGCATGGGTTACGGCAATCCGTGGAACGGCTGGGGCCGCATCGGCTACGACAAGCCGCGGAACTTCCATCCGCACACCCTGCCGTACTTCTCGCACCAATACCGCTTCCGCGAAGGTTGCTGGGACCCGGGCGTCACCGACGCGCAATTCACTGCCCGGCTGGCCCGCCGACTGTTCGACGCCGACATGCCCGCCGATTCCATCGCGAACTACCAACTGCTGGCCAGCCTGTGCTTCAAGCCCAAGGAAGCCACAGAACAGGCCATCGCCGACCTGGATACCTTCGTGACCGCCCACGTCGGCCACGGCTCGCCCCGCAACCTCGACACCCTGGCCCGAATGCACGAGGCCTTGGACGGCCTGCGCCAAACCCTCGAAAAGGAGCGGACCAAGGTCCGTACCCAGCCGGCCAAGTGATCTGCGGCGAGCATCAAGAAATGGACCAGCACCACCCGCCTGATTACCTACCTCCGATTGAAGCCACACCCGCCGTCACGCGCCGCGCCTTCCTCGCCCGCGCCGCCACAAACGCTCTGGCGCTCTCGGGCAGCTTGGCGGTCGTCCGCGCCGCCCAGACCGTGGCCACGGGCACCGAGCGCGAGCAGGTCGAGGCAGCCATCCCCAAGCGCGCGTTCGCGCCGCCGCGCAAGCCCCGCAAGCTGCTCATCTTCGACCGGAACGTCAACTACGGCGGGCACGGCTCCATCCCGACGGCCAATCTCGCGTTCGAGTTGATGGGACGACAGACCGGGGCGTTCGAGACGCTAGTGAGCCGCGACCCGGAGGTATTCCGGCCCGAGAGCCTGCGGCAGTTCGACGCCGTGTTCTTTAACAACTGTGTCGGCAACCTCTTCACCGACCCAGTGTTGCGGCAGAGCCTCGTCGAGTTCGTGTACGGCGGCGGCGGCATGATGGGCGTGCACGGGACCTCGGTCGCCTTCACCCAATGGCCGGGCGCGGTCGAGGATTGGCCCGAGTTCGGGCTGATGATCGGCGCGCGGGGGGCGAACCACCGCGCGAACAACGAACATGTCTTCATCAAGCTCGATGACCCGGCGCATCCGCTGAACCAGACGTTTGGCGGCCAGGGCTTCGACTATCGCGACGAGTTCTTCCGCGTCTATGAGCCCTACTCGCGCAAGCGCGTGCGCGTGCTGCTCAGCATTGACACCGACAAGACCGACTTCAACCAGGATCCGCGCTTCACCAAACCGGAGCGCGCCGACAACGACTTCGCGCTGGCCTGGGTGCGCCACTACGGCCGCGGCCGGACGTTCTACTGCACCATCGCGCACAACCCCTATGTCTTCCGCGACCCGAAGCTGCTGCCGTTCTATCTCGCGGCGGCGCAGTTCGTCCTGGGCGATCTGCCGGCGCCGACGATTCCCAGCGCGGCGCTGACCCCGGCCATTCGGGCGCAGGAGAAGCTCGGCTGGCGGCTCGGCATCGAGGCCTACACCTTCCACAAGTTCACGCTCTTCGAGGCCATCGAAAAGACCGCCGCGCTCGGCCTGCCGTTCATGGGCGGCCTCAGCTTCCAGAAAGTCAGCGCCGGCATCCCGAAGAACTTCGAGCCGGGCCTTTCCGACGACGAATTGCGCCAGGTCCGGCTCAAGCTCGATGCCGCGGGCGTCCGTATGCTCACCTACTACATCCAGGACATCCCGGGCGACGAAGCGGGCTGCCGGCAAGTGTTCGAGTTCGGGCGCAAGATCGGCATCGAGACCTTCATGTCCGAGCCAAAGCCCGAGGCGCTCGCCACGATTGACAAGTTCTGCGACGCCTACGACATCAATGTCGCGCTGCACAATCACGACCCGAAGGCCTCGCCGCTCTACTGGAACCCGGCCGGCATCCTCAAGGCCTGCGAAGGCCGCAGCAGACATCTCGGCGCCTGCGCCGACCTCGGCTACTGGATGCGGGCCGGCCTCGACCCGATCGCGGCGGTCAGGCAGCTCAAGGACCGTCTGATCACCGTGCAGATGCATGATCTCCATGCGCGCAGCGCAGACGGACACGACGTCCCCTGGGGCACCGGCACCGGGAATACGGCGGCGTTTCTCAAGGAGCTGCATCGTCTGGGCATCCGGCCAACCATGTTCGGGCTGGAGTATTCCTACAACTGGCTCGAATCCATGCCGGACATTGCCAAGTGCGTGGAGTTCTTCAACCACGTCAGCCTCGAGCTCGCCCGCGGCGGTTAATCTCACAATGCAGCCAGATCCCAAAGCCACCCTCACGCGCCGCGCCTTTCTGGCGCGCAGCGCCGCCGCCTCGCTCCTCGCGGTGCCCTGCATCATCCCCGCCTCCGCTCTTGGTCGCGGTGCCGGGGTCGCGCCCAGCGAACGCATCAACACCGGCTTGATCGGCATCGGCGCCATGGGCAGCGGGCACCTGCGCGTCCTCGCTGGGCGCAAGGAAGCGCAATTGGTCGCCGTGTGCGACCCGGACCGCGCCCGCCGCGAACCGGCGGCGCGCCAGGTGGACGAACTCTGCGCCGCGCAGCGTGACGCAGGGAGTTTTCGCGGTTGCGCCGCCTTCAACGACTATCGCGAACTCCTGGCGCGGCCGGACATTGATGCGGTGATCATCGTCACGCCCGACCACTGGCATGCGTTGCAGGCCATCCACGCCGCACAGGCGGGCAAGCATGTTTACTGCGAGAAACCGGTCTCGCTCACTATTCGCGAAGGCCGCGAAATGGTGGACACCGTCCGCCGCTACACGCGCGTCTTCCAAACCGGCACCCAATACCGTTCCATTCCCACCATCCGCCAGGTGTGCAGCTTCGTCCGCGCCGGCGGCCTCGGCCAGCTCAAGTCCGCCTTCACGATCTGGTCGAAAACCGCCATCCCCACCATCGGCGACTCCTACGTGCCCCTGGATCCGCCGCTCCCCGCACAACCTGCCCCCGACGCATTGGACTGGGACCTCTGGGTGGGCCCCGCTTTGTGGCGTCCCTACAACTCCGCCTACCACCGCAACCCCATCCCCGGGGTGGTGCCCTGGACGTTCTGCGACGCCTTCGGCGCCGGGGCCGTTACGAACTACCACTCCCATGCGGCGGACGTCATTCAATACGCCATCGGCATGGAAACGAGCGGCCCCGTGGAAATCTTCCATCCCGCGAGCGGCCAGTTCCCCACGCTCACCTGCCGCTACGCCAACGGCGTCCTCCTCCATCACGTGGACCATTGGGGGCAGGTGAAGGACCTCTACCAGGCCGTGCCTGCCACGGCGCGGCTGGAGGGCCTGTTCGGCGGACTGTTCGTCGGCCAACGCGGCTGGATCACCTCCATGTCCGGCGCCGGCCCGGTGGAAGGCGGCCCCGAGGAAATCCTCCGCGAGACGCGCCTGACGACCCGCCAGGTGAACATCGGCGCCAACAACCATCACGCCAATTGGTTCCAGTGCATCCGCTCGTCCGGCCAGCCGAGTTCCCATGAGGAAATCGGCCATCGCTCCGCCTCCCTCGGCCACCTTGTTGCCATTTCCTTCCAGCTCCAACGCAGCCTCCGCTGGGACCCGGTCAAGGAAGTCTTCCTCGGCGACGACGAGGCCAATCGCCTGCTCGCCCGCGCCCGCCGCGAGCCGTGGCAGGCGTAGGTCCGTAGCACACCGGACAAACAAGTTTATTGCTTCCAGCGCCGGTTTAGGGTTTCGTAGCGGCCGTGAAACTGACATTCAAGCGTCTGGACCTGCAACTGGCCCACACGTGGACAATTGCCCGTGGGACCGGCACCAACATCTTCAAGGCTGTGGTGGTCGAATTGACCGGAGCGGACGGCACGGTCGGCTGGGGTGAGGCCGCGCCCACCGCGCGCTACAAGGAATCGGTGGACACGGTGCAGGCGTTTTTCCAGAAGGTGGACGCGCGCGGGCTCTCGTTCAACGATGTCGAAGGCAGCATGACCTATCTCGATACCGTTTCGCCCCATGATATGTCCGCCAAGTGCGCCCTCAACCTCGCCCTGCTCGATGGCGCCGCCAAACGCGCGAAGAAGCCCGTTTACGACTTCCTCGAACTGGGTTTCCGCGAAAACCACCACGTCACCTCCTTCACCATTGGCATTGATACGCCGGACATAATCCGCAAGAAGGTCCTCGAGGCCGAGCATTACCCGGTGCTGAAAGTCAAAGTGGGCGTCGCCGGCGACCAGGAGAACATGCAGGCGCTGCGAGAAGTGGCGCCGGCCAAGACACTGCGGGTGGATGCCAACGAAGGGTGGAAGACCAAAGAGCAGGCGCTGGAGATGATCGAGTGGCTCGCCAAAGACGGACATATCGAGTTCATCGAGCAGCCCATGCCCGCCGCCACGCCCGTCAAAGACTGGGTCTGGCTCAAGCAACGCTCGCCGCTGCCGATCTTCGCTGATGAATCTTATCACCTGGCCAAGGACGTCTCCCAGGCGGCGGAATGTTTCCATGGCGTCAACGTGAAGCTGGTCAAGACCGGGGGCGTCAGCGCCGGCCATGACGCCCTCCAGGCGGCGCGCAAAGCGGGCCTGAAGACCATGCTGGGCTGCATGATCGAAAGCAGCATCCTCATCAGCGCCGCCGCGCACCTCGCCGAGTTGTGCGATTACCTCGACCTGGATGGCAGCATCCTGATCACCAACGACCCTTACGTCGGCGTCACGGCGGACAAAGGGGTCCTTTCGTTCGCGGCCGCGCCGGAGAAATCCGGCTTGCGGGTCAGCGCGCGGTGACCCGGCTTTTCCCATGCGAATTCCGAACTACCAAGACATCCTCGACCTGCTGCAGAACGGGCTTACGCTCCAGGCCCGGGAGAAAATCCTCGAGTTGCGGGAAGCCGCGCTGCAACTGCAGGAGGAAAACCTGGCGCTGAAAGAGAAGCTCCAAGAGAGGCTCCAAGAGAAGGCCAGGCAGTTGCCCACCGACGCCCAGATGTGCAGCGAGATGTATTTCGACAAGGGTGTTTACTGGCTGCGCACCCCAACCGACGACGGCACCAACCTCACCGGACCTTACTGCCAGGTCTGCCACGACCGCGACAAGAAGCCGGTGCGGCTCCACCGGACCAACGCGCCGGGGGGCGGATGGTACTGCGCCGCCTGCCGGAACCAGTTCTAGCCGGGCGGGGCATTCCTGAAAGACTGACTGGACCACCGAGCCGGTAGGGCTTGAAATGGCGAAGCTGCTGGAGCGGCGGCCTGGGACCCGACGGTGTTTGAGTATCACCGGGCTAACGATAAGCACCCATTCCCCATCTGCTCAACCAGGCTGCCACGGCAGCAGCTTGCCACTTCGAGTTGTACCTCATCCCCGTGCGGCCTGTCTGTAGTGAGGCGCACGGATTCTTCTGTAGGGGTTAGCCTTACAAGCCGGGCGCTGGTCCAGTAGCAGCCGCCAATCCCGGCCTTATGTTCAAGTCCGAGATCCGAAGCGCGCGGGCCGAAAGAAATACAAGCCGTCGGACCCCCGCGTGACTAGGGAGCAGACTGCCGAGGCGGTGTGGCAGTCGACACCTCCCGGGCCGCCTGCTGCACCTTGGAGTGACGACGTCCGTAGGTGAAGTAGATCGCCAGCCCGATTGCCATCCAAACGATAAGCCGCGACCAAGTATCGGGTGGCAGGCCGTACATCAACCAGAAGCAAAAGAAGGCGCCCAGCGGGCAGACGATCCAAAAAATGGGGGTGCGGAAGGGTCTCCTAATTTGCGGGTCGGTGAAACGAAGCACGAAAATGCCGACGCAAACGATAGCGAAAGCGAGCAGGGTGCCAATCGACACCAATTCCCCCAGCAGGCCGATGGGGAAGAGGCCGGCGACGAGCATGGCGATTGAGCCGGTGAGAATCGTGGCCAGCCACGGGGTGCGGAACTTCGGGTGAACGGCGCCAAAGACGGGCGGCAGCAGGCCATCCTTGGACATGGCGTAGAAGATGCGGGGTTGCCCCAACATCATTACCAGAATCACAGAGGAGAGGCCGGCAATGGCGCCGACCTTGATGATAGGGCGGAGCCAGGCCACGGACTGGCCGAGTGCGTCGATGGCCACAGCGATCGGGTCCGGGACATTGAGGTGGGTGTATTTGATAATCCCGGTGAGCACCAGGGACACCGTAATGTAGAGCACGGTGCAAATGGCCAGCGATCCCAGGATGCCAATGGGCATGTCGCGCTGTGGGTTTTTGGCCTCCTGCGCGGCGGTGGAGACGGCGTCGAAGCCGATGTAGGCGAAGAAGATGACCCCGGCGGCGCGCAGCACTCCGCCCCAGCCGAAAGTTCCAGGACCGAGAGAGGGCGGGACAAAGGGCTGCCAGTTTTCCCGGTTGATATAGGCCACCCCGACGGCGATAAAGGCCAGGATCACTGCCAGTTTGATGGCCACGATGATGTTGTTGAAGGTGGCGGATTCCTTGATGCCGAGCACGAGCAAGATAGTAATAATCCCCACAATCACCATGGCGGGGACATTAAGGACAGCACCGGTGCTGGTCCAACCCTCGGTGAATAGACGCCAGATGTTCCACCCCGCGTCCGCCGGGGCGGCGTGGTTATAGGGCGCCGAGGTGAAAGCGGGCGGAATGACGATGCCGAGATCCTTGAGGAAGGAGACAATGTAGCCCGACCAACCGACCGCGACAGTGGAGGCCGCAAACAAATACTCAAGAATAAGGTCCCAACCAATGATCCAGGCAACGAACTCGCCCAGCGTGGCATATCCGTAAGTGTAGGCGGATCCAGAGATGGGGATCATGGCCGAGAACTCGGCGTAGCAAAGCCCGGCGAACGCACATGCCAGCCCTGCGAGCACGAAGGAGAACACGATGCCCGGGCCTGCGTATTTGGCCGCCGCCTGGCCCGTGAGCACGAAAATGCCCGCGCCGATGACCGCTCCGATACCCAAGGCGGTCAAGTTCATTGGCCCCAGCGCCCGCTTCAGACTGTGGTCGCTGAGTATCTCCGCTTGCAGGTCGGCAACCTTCTTGCGTCGGAATAGATTCATGGGCGGTTGGGGTTTGGATGATTGTATTGTTGGCCCGGGTTAATGCGTTACTGGTGATGGGAAGTCAAGGAAATGTGGAGCCAGCCCAACGAGAGCGATTGGTCAGACTTGACGCCGGCGCGGGTTGATTCATAGCGTGTCGGCGCAATGAGCGGTTTGGCCCGCCTTCAGCAACTGGGGCTCAGAAACCAAATTGACTCAGTTCAATGAGGCGGGTGATTGATGATTGAATCGAGCGATCACGCGACCGGCCGCCCATCACTATCACCTGTCACCGACTACTATCATGAACCACATTGAATCCTCAGAACCGGCCGGTCCCGCGGGCACGGCCGCGCGCGCCCGCATGCCGCGCCGGAAGTTCCTCGCCGCGACCAGTGCGGCGGCGGCTTTCACCGTTGTGCCGCGGCACGTGCTCGGCGGGGCGGGCCATACCGCGCCGAGCGGAAAGACGACGCTGGCGGGCATCGGCATGGGGGCCCAGGGCAGAGTGAACCTGGGGGAGTTCCTGAAGTTGCCCGAGGTGCAAGTGGTGGCGGTCGGCGACGTCAACCGCGAAGGCCCAGGGTACCTGTCGTGGTATTGGGGCCATGGGAAGGAACCGCGCCGCGGCGGGCGCGAGCCGGCCCGGCGTGAAATCGAGGCGTATTACGCCCAGCCGCGGCCCAGCGGAACCTACAAGGGCTGCCGCACTTACAGCGATTACCGCCAATTGCTTGAACGCGAGGATGTGGACGCGGTGATGATCGCCACGCCGGACCACACGCATGCGGTGATCACGATGGCCGCGCTGAAACGCGGCAAGCACGTCTATTGCGAGAAGCCGCTGGCCTGGTCGCTGGACGAAACCCGACGGGTGACCGAGGCGGCGCGGCAGGCCAAGGTGGCCACGCAACTGGGCAACCAGGGGCAGGCCGAGAAGGCGGCCCGCGTGACGATGGAGTTGATCGAAGCGGGGGCAATCGGCCCGGTGCACGAGGTCCAGGTGTGGAGCGGGCCGCGCTTTTGGGCCCACGCTCCCTGGGAAGGCCGCCCGCCGGAAACCCCGCCGGTTCCTGATGGTCTGGACTGGGACCTTTGGCTGGGGCCGGCGCCACAGCGCCCTTACCATCCTGCCTACCACCCGTGGTCGTGGCGAAACTGGTGGGACTTCGGCACCGGCCTGCTGGGCGACCTGGGTTGCCACAAGCTTTCCACCGTTGTCAAAGCCTTGAAACTGGGCCATCCCGCCACCGTCGAGGCCAGCAGCACGAAGCTCAACCCCGAGACCTATCCTCTCGGCGTTATCGCCCGGTACGAATTCCCGGCGCGGGGCAACCTGCCGCCGGTGGTGTTGAATTGGTATGACGGAGGATTGCGGCCCCCCCGGCCGAAGGCCATCGAACCGGACATCCCAATCAACGAGCCGCTCTATATCGGCGAGAAGGGCCTGCTGCTGGGCAGTGAATTATTTCCGGAACCCGAGCAGGACATCGTGAGAAGCTTGCCGCGCCGCTTGCCCCTCTCGCCCGGCCATCACAAAGAATGGATCAACGCCTGTCGCGGCGGACCGCCGGCGGGGTCGGATTTTGTCAACCATTCCGGTTTGCTGACGGAGATCTGCCTGCTGGGCAACGTGGCGGTGCGGTGTCAAGGGACCAAACTGCTCTGGGACGGGCCGAACCTGAGGGTGATCAACCACCCGCCGGCCAACCAATACCTGCGCCGAGAAAACCGCCAGGGCTGGAGCCTGTGAAGGGTCACTGAGCCCAAGGGTAACCCTTGGCTTAGGACTGGGGGAACTCCGGGATGGTCATCCGTAATCTCCAGATTGGAGTTGCCGCGGATATCAAAGTAAGCTCGCCGGCAGACATGCTAGTTATGAGTCCTGTTCCAAAACGCAAGGTGCTTTTCGTGGATGATGACAAAGACTGGCGTGATGTGGTCACTGCGTCTTTAGGTGCCGCCGGCTTTGACGTTGTGGCCGCTGCAGATGGCTCGGAAGCCATGCTGCGGGCCGCGGATCCGTCACTGGGCTTGATGATCGTGGACGAGGACTTGGCGGGTGAGAGCGGCAGGATGCTAACCTGGTTCTTGCGCCACAACCACCCCGGCGTGCCGACGATGCTCTACACCACCGCTGAGCGTGAGGCGGATGCGACTCCAAACGTGGGTGGTCTAAGTGCCGATCAGATTCTGCCCAAGGGCAGCATGGAGGAACTGATCGTCAACGTCGGCTGCTACCTCGGGTAGATTCGACACCGGGCGGGTCCACATCCTCCACGGCTGAGCTCTGCTCAGCCGGGACGGCGCCGGGAGGTTGCCTGACCGGAATATCACACAGCCTGCAGCGGCGCAGGAATGGTTGAGCCGCAGCGCGGACCTCCAAGTCCGCGCTCCGAGTGGAGGTGCGAACCCTGCGGGCTGAGAGGAGAACCTACGAGCTTGGGCTCTTCCAGGACTGAGTGACGAGAAGGCAGAACCTGCGCCAGTGATGAGGCACCAACTGTATTGATTGAGGCTAGAGTGCCAGCTCGGAAAATGGCCGGGACAGCGGTCTGGCTGGTGGGGCCGGTAGCATGCTGGGTTTCGGCACAGTCGCTGATTCCGTCCCGGTCCGAGTCGGCCCCCTTAACGAGATGAGCGCTGCATCCTGACGTTCCCTTCTGTCGGTCGCAGGTGGGAGCGAATCAAAAACCCGCGCCCAGTGTGGGAGACTGGGACGTGTACCCCCGTTCATGACGACGCGCAAAGCCAGGGGAAAATCATTGTCCTGCTGAATCCACACGCTCAGATGAGCACTGCCAGCATCCTTGCAAACGGCGCAGGGGATGCAGGCGCACACCAACCGTTTGACCGCCCGCTCCAGGTCTTTGAGTTCAGAGGAGTGGATCAGCAGCTTCATGGATTCCTGAGGCCGCTGGGTATCAGCCCTTGGGTGACTGCCGGGAGCGCCAAGGTGTCGTTCGTGGCTGGCAACGTTTTCATCATAGACCGTTGCCTGCAACCATCCCGCATGGACCCTGCTGATTCAAATCCGCTGATTACGGACCGTAACCCCGGGGCTTCACCGGGCAACGGTCAGGTGGGATAGCCCGCCCTTGGGCCTGCGCCTCGTCCGAGAGGAGAGATCAGGTGTGGGCAGGCTGCCGGCGGGCGGAAAGGTAGTGATGGATCTGGGAGGCGGCGCGGCGGGCGTCGCGGACGGCGTGCAGGACAAGGCTGGGGCCGCGGACGATGTCGCCCCCGGCAAACACACCCGGGAGGCTGGTCATTTGGTTGCTGTCCACGATAAGGCCGCCCCAGTCGTTGACGGCAAGGTCACTGAAATCGCCCGAGTGGGAGCAGGGCAGCGGCTCGAAGCCCAGGGCCAGGATGATCAAATCCGCCTGCAACTCGAACTCGGAGCCGGGGCGCACGAGGAACGGGCGCGGCCCCGGGGAATCCATGAGGCCGAGTTCGGTGCGGACGAGCTGGAGGCCGGCGACCTGGCGTTTGCCATTCCCCAGCACAGCAACGGGCGCAGCCTGGAAGATAAACCGCGCGCCCTCTTCGCGGGCGTTCTGATATTCATGGCGGCTGCACGGCATGTCGGCTTCGTCGCGCCGATAGACGCAGACGGCTTCGCGGGCGCCGCAGCGGATGGCGGTGCGCAGGCAATCCATGGCGGTGTCGCCGGCGCCGACGACCAGGACGCGTTTGCCGGCGACTTCGATGGGGGGCAACTCCAGCAGCCCAGGGGTGGTCTTCTGGAGAATGAAGGGCAGAGCCTGGATGACACCTTGGAGATCCGCGCCGGGGACCTCCAGCGGCCGAGCCTTGCGGGAGTCGAAACCGAGGAACACGGCGTCGAAGCTGGCGCGCAACTCGGCGAAGGAGAAGTCCTGCGCGAACTTGACGCCCAGGCGGAAGGTGACGCCGCGCTTCTGGAGGACCTCAATGCGGCGCTGAATGATGGAGCGCTCGATCCTGAACGCAGGGGTGCCGTTGACGAGGAGTCCGCCCGGCACGAGCGCGGAGTCGAACACGGTTACGGCATAGCCGTGCCGGGCGAGCTCATCGGCGCAGGCGAGGCCGCCGGGGCCGGAGCCGACGACAGCGACGCGCTGACCATTGGGTGGCGGGGTGCTGGCATCCACCTGGCCGTGGGCGAAGGCGTATTCGGCGAGGAACTGCTCGAGGGCGCCGATGGAGACCGGCTCGGACACGCCGTTGAGGAGGCAGGAGCCCTCGCAGAGGCGGTCGGAGGGACAGACGCGGGCGCAGATCTCCGCCATGTTGGTGACGGAGCCCAGCACAGCGGCCGCATCGAGGAAGCGGCCTTCGGCGGTCAGCAACATCCATTGCGGGATGGGGTTGCACAGGGGGCAGCCGGCGACGCAGGTCGGGTCCGGGCATTGGATGCAGCGGCTGGCCTGCTCGCGGGCGGTGGCCTCATCGTAGAGGCCGTAGATTTCGAGGAAGTCGGCTGCCCGTTCGGAAGCCGAGCGCTTGGGCAGGCCCCGGTGGGCCAGCTCGCGCCACGCGTACTTCGGGTCCGGTTGTTGCGAAACAGTGTCGCTCATCGCGTGCCGATGCCGTTCTGCCTGTCTATCGCATGGATTAGAGGGGCAAGCAAGCGATTATTGTGGCTGGGATTAGCATAGCTTGAATGGGGGATGGTAGGGCGGCCTCGCCGAGACCGCCGCCCAAAAGTCCGCTCGGCGAGCGGACCCTACCTAGCGCGGAGGACGGTACTGGCGGAAGAGGTCGCGGGCGAGGTCGAAGGTGCGGCTGCGGGGTTCCTTGTCGAGGCAGTAGGTGACGATGCCATCGCACTTGCCGTCGCGCCAAGCCTCCAGGCAGAAGCGGAGCCACTCAGCCATGCGCTCAGGGCTGGCAGGGTCGCCGTGGCGCATCTGGAATTCGCCGGCATGTCCGGCGGTCATGACCATGAAGGGGACGTGGAAGCGTCGCTCGGGTTGCTTGAGCCGGTCACCGAAGCCGGCTTCAAAGGGGCCGCGCTGGGATACCTGCCATAGCTGCGGGTGGTCGAGATCGGCGGAGAGGGCGATGCCGTCCGCGCGCAAGTCCTTCACCTGCCAGCGGACGCCGAAGTTGCTGACGCCCTGCTTGTCCAGCAGGCGGAAGGCGAGGGTGAGGTTCGTGGTGCCACGGACGGCGGCGGCTGGATCCAACAAGGTGATGAAGCGCCAGGCGTTGGTGCCGCCGGCGACATCTTCTTCCCAAACGATGGTGCCGTTGACGAGGAGCTGCTTGAAATGATAGCCGGAGGTGCCGGCGGTGAAGTCGTCCCGCTCGCGGAAGCTGAGTCGTTGATGCCGGCCCGGCAGGAGCGTAGCCCCTTGGCTGGCCTGAACGAAATCGCCCGGCTGCGAGGGTGTGCTGTGGGGAAAGCCGAGTTCGCCCGGCAGGACGACGGCGGCATCGTTCAAGATGGCCCAGGCGTGGTCAATCTCCTCCCGGTCCTGCGGGTAGGCGACCACGACGCCGTCAATAACGTCGCGGTAGTCGTCCACAAACGGGCGCCGGATTTCACCGAAGTACATCAGCGGCAGGAAGGCCAGACGCGGGTTGATGCCTTTGCCCCGCTTCTGGAGGTCGCGGACGGCAGCGGGGGTGAAGAACTCATGGTTGGCGTAGAAATCATCAATGACCCAGCCGGTCAGGTTGGTATGCTGGAGGGACAAGCGAGCGATTTCCTCGGCCCAGCGCCCGTAGTCCAGCCGAAACGGTTCCGGATAGGCGGTGCCATATTGCGGCGCGCTCTCGGTGGGCGGGACCAGATAGACCCAGACCTGGAGGTTGGCCTGGGCGGCTTTGGGCAGGAAGAGCTTCAGGTCGTCCCAATCGGTCGCGGCGTGCCACACGAGCCAGTAGTAGGTGGTGACGCGCAGGTCCTTGAGGCGGGCCAGCAGGGCGTCGGCGTCCACGTGCCCGTCGGGGCGGCGGGGCTCGGAGTCGTAATCGGCAAAGTGGAGGGGGGACCGGGCTGGGGGCATGGAGGGGCTAATCTGGGCGGGCGCGGGTTGGGCGAGGGCGCAGAGGAGCAAGAATGCGTATAGACCGGTCAGGGAGCGGTTCGAGATGAGACGGGGCATGGCGATAGGGTTTTGAGCTTCACCTCGTTTGCGGGGAATCGGCCTCGGTGTCAAGCCTCGTTCCCATTGGCACCGGCGTTGAGGCTGCCCGATCCGCACGTAAGTTTCCAAAGAGGGGAGGGAAACCGCTCCCTGGCGCACTTTTCCTGTTGATAAGACATAGACACTGTGTCTATGTTATTTTCATGTCCGCGCGCATACCGACTCAGCATAAGACGCCCTTTGAAATTGACCCACGACCACTCGACGAGATGGCCAGCCCCCACGCCGGCCTCCTGGCGACCTCCCGCGCCTATCGGTCCTTGAGGATTCCCGATTTGGTCGCCGCCAACCTGAAGCTTAAGAAACGTCAACGCGGTTGCTCCGATGCCCAGTACATTGAAAGCGTGGTCCTGCTCCAAACGGCCGGTGGGGATTGCCCCGAGGACATGTCACTGCTGGCGGGCGACGATTGCCTGGAGCGAGGTTTGGGCTTTGCCTTGCCCAAGACCAGCGCCGTGCGGGGCTTCCTCAATCGTTTCCATGATGAGAAGCTGGAGCTGGCACGGCCTGCGCGAGAAGTGCAGAAGAGCTTCATCATGCCCAGCAGTGAGCCGGTCCAAGGGCTGCAGTCGGTGCTGGCCGGAGGCGTGCGCCGCACCGCTAAGCTTTACGCCGCGCAAGGACAGCCCCTGCGCATCGCCACGGTGGACCAGGACGCGACGATCATCGAGAGCCATAAAGAAAGCGCGCTACCCCACTATGAAGGGGGGCGGGGTTATCAGCCGATGGTGGCGGTGTGGGCCGAAGCGGACCTGGTGGTGGCCGATGAGTTCCGGGACGGCAATGTACCGGCGCAGCAGGAACCCCTGAGCTGCGCCCGGCTGGCCTTTGCCGCGCTGCCGGACCATATCCAGCAACGCTACTTCCGGGGTGACTCCGCCTGCCACGAGAACGACCTGCTGGGCTGGCTCAAGCATCCAGACCGCGCCCAAGAACCGGGCGGGGGCATTGGCTTTGCCGTTAGTGCTCGGATGAGCCCGGAGTTGGCCGAGGCCGTTGCGGAGATCCCCAAGTCGAAGTGGAAGACTTTCGGCCAGGAATCCGACGGCACCTTGCGCCAGTGGGCGGAGGTGGATTTTGTGCCCGGTGAGGCGGGAGAAAAGAAAAACCGTCAACCCTTACGCTATGTTGGGCTGCGCCTGCTCAAACCTCAGGGGGTGCTCTTTAACGATGGCACCGACCGGCGTCATCATGCCGTGGTCACCAACCTGGATTGGGACGGGGCCAAGCTGCTCAACTGGCACCGGGAGAAGGCCGGCACGGTGGAGCATGTGCATGATGAGGTCAAAAACGCTTTAGCCGGCGGACACATGCCCAGCCAGCACTTTGCGGTCAATGCCGCTTGGTTCAAGCTGGCGCTGCTGGCTTACAATATTGCCAGCGCCGTCAAAGGACTGTGTTTCTCACCCCAAGAGCGCACGGCTCGCTTTAAGAAGTACCGCCTTCTGCTGGTACATCTGGCCGGGCGCATGAGCCGCTTCCAATGCAAATTGCGTCTGCGCTTCCGCGCCAGCCAAGAAGCCATTGCCCGCGTGCAGAAAGTCTGGACTGTCTTTGCCTTGCCCACTCAGGCCACCGCGTTCACCTGAGGCCACCGGTAAAGTTGTTCACAATTCCGACGGCCCAAAGTCCTTAAGGACGATTCTGGGCTTTTGTCATCGTCCCCAATGGCGAGCCGATCAAGCCTGGGCTTAAGAATACCCACCGCGACTAGCCAAAGCCCCGCCTTCGCGATAACCGCCGCTAAAGTGTCCGGTACCGATCCAATGCCAAAAATGGCAGCGTCGCATGGAGTTAGGGAGAGGCTGCTGAAGGATAGACAGGCCGCCTGGGCTTGGTATAATCCTACGGTTCTGTTTGGCATTATGAACGACAGACTCGCACGCCGCAGCTTCCTGAAGAAGTCCGTGGCCGCCTCGCTGGCGGCACCCTTCGTAGCCAGCCTCGAAGAGCACCGCCTGCTGCACGCTGCCCCTGCCGCTGCCGCCCCGGCGCCTCCGGCCCCCGGTTCCCTGTGCCAGCGCTGGCACGGCACCATCGGCAAGGTCAAGATGAGCCGCCTCATCTGCGGCGGCAACCTGATCAGCGGCTACGCCCACAGCCGCGATCTCATCTACGTGTCCAACCTGCTCAAGCACTACTTCACCGACGACAAGATCATCGAGACCTGGGCCCTGTGCGAGCAGCATGGGGTCAACACCATGATCTTCAATCCCGCGGACGGACATGCGCTTGAGGTCTATCACAAGTACCGCAAGCAGGGCGGGCGGATTCAATACCTGGCGCAGGTCGGCCCGCAGCCGAATGAGTTTCAGACGGTGATCAAGCAGGTGGTGGACGATGGCGCGGTGGGCGCTTTCCTGGTCGGCAACCTCGGGGACGAGTGGACGCGCGACAACCAGGTGGGCCAGATCGGCGAATTGGTTGCCCTGATCAAGGCGCAGAAGCTCATCGCGGGGGTCGGCGGGCACGAGTTGCGGACGGTGACGATGGTGGAGAAGGCGGGCGTGGCGCCCGATTTCTACGTGAAGACGCTGCACGGCAACAACTACTGGTCCAAGCGCCAGCCCGGCCAGGACCAGGACGTCATCGAGAACTACGGCATCGACAATTACTGGTGCAAGGACCCGGAGCAAACGATTCGCCACATGAGCGAGATGGAGCGCCCGTGGATTGCCTACAAAGTGTTGGCCGCCGGAGCCATCCAGCCGAAGGCCGGGTTCAGGCATGCCTTTGAGAACGGCGCGGACTTCGCCCTGGTGGGCATGTTCGACTTCCAGATCGCTGAAAACGTCACCGTTGCTAATGACTTGCTGGCCGGCCAGCTAAACCGTCAGCGCGATTGGGTAGCCTGAGTCCTCGCTTTCGCTTGGCCCGCGAGCTGCCTGGTAATTGTCCCGGAAGGACGTAGCCCGGACATTGTGTATCCCCGCGTAGCCACCGACGTCAGTCGGCGGCTACACCCTGTCGGCGAATCGTGCGGAGTGTGAGATTTCCGGGGTAGGCTTGTCGGCGAGCGGGTTTCGAGCTTTGGAACGTTGGGCTAGGGGCGCCTTCCTGAGCAGTTTGGGCTTCGCGCGGACGCTCGCCCTTCCGGGACGCGGTTTCAGAAAGAAGAATAGCGAAAGAATGCCTGCGAAAAATTGCTGCTTGCCAAGCTTCTCGACCCGGCTTATGCTGCCTATAATTCAACCAAAGCACGGCTACGCAATTGACCAGCAATGCGCCTTTTATTGAAATTCATTGCGCCACGGGCGGCGAAAGCGGCTTTGCTCCCGGTTGAGGTTTCGTCGCTGCCCTGCCGGGGTTTGGGACTGCGGCGTGAACAAGAAACCCTCTATTAGAAACATGACAAGCATGAAGAAGGCAATACAACTCACCGCGGCGCTGTGGCCGCAAAACTTGAAACCTGCAACCCGATCCTGCAAACGGCGCACCCGGCTTGTGCCTGTCGCCCTCTGCCTCCTGGCGGGAGCATTGGTCCTCAGCAGTCCGTCGCCGGCGCCCAGCGCCACGTGGAATTTCGCGGCCGGCACTTGGAGCGGCACGACCAATTGGGTGCGCAGCATCGTTGCTGATGGCGCGGGATACACCGCCAATTTCAACGCCGTCAACATCACCGCGAATCGGACTGTCACCCTGGACTCCTCGCGCACCATTGGCTCTATGAACTTCTCTGACAAAAGCGGAAACCAACTTTATACGCTCAGCACCGCGAACGGCAGCGTGCTGACCCTGGACAATGGCGCCAGCAAACCTATAATTTCATCGGTACAACCGGATCCCGGACATAGCGTCAACGTCGTGATTGCCGGGAACAATGGGTTCAGGGGGCCGCATACCGCAGAACGGGGTTTTATCGCTCGGCGCCGCCAACATCTATACCGGCGATACCGAGATCGGCCGGAGCATATTGAAGATCAACACCGCCTGCGCGATCCCCAGCGGGCCCGGCTACGGGAACGTCATGTTGCTGGCGAATTTTGGCAATCCTGGCAATTACTTCCAAACTGGATCTGAACACCTTCAGCCCCACTATCAACGGCCTCAACACCGACTTTGATCCCGCTGCCAATCCGAATTATCCGAATCCGCCGTTAGTGTTCTCCACCGCGAGGACCGCCGGCACGAGCACGCTGACGGTAGGCAACGCTAATTCGAACGGCGTGTTCGGCGGCGTCATCCAAGACGGCGCCAGCCGCACCCTGGCCCTGACCAAGATCGGCAGCGGCACACAGACGTTGACCAATGCCAACACTTACACCGGCGCCACGACCATCAACGGCGGCACTTTGAAGTTGCAGTATGGCGGCTCGATCCTCAACTCAGCCAAAATCACGGTGGGTGCCGGCGCAACCTTTGACGTGGGTGGGGTGACGACTGTGCCCTACGCGCTGGGCGGCAGCCAGACGCTCGGCGGCAGCGGCGCGACGGGCACGATTGCGGGTGATTTGTCACTGAGTGCCGGCGGGCCCTTGGCCCTCACCTACACGGCGAGCACCCCGACGCTTACGACCAGCAACCTGACCCTGAGCGCCAACGCGACCACGATTAACATTACCGGTGGTGCCTTGAACCCGGGCACCTCCTACACGCTGATTACAAAATCAGGCAGTGGCACGGTTGCCGGGACAGCCGGGGGGGCTCTGAGCTTTACGGGTGACGGTATTGGCGGCAACGCCCCTGACGCTGGCGATAAGCTGGCGGCGAACTGGTAATGACCGTCCCCGCTTGGACCGGCGCGAAGTTGCATTGGGGCTCGGGCAATGGCACCTGGGCCGTCGGGACGGCTGGCTGGAACAGCGGGGGCACGACCACTTACGCGGACGGGGACAGGTCAGTTTCACCGACACGGATGCCATAGGCAATCCGACGATTACACTGGATTCAGCAGTTTCGCCGGGGAATGTCACCGTAAACTCGACCAAGCATTACACAATCTGCCGGCTCAGGCTCCATCAACGGGTTTATGCCTGTCACCAAGTCCGGCAGCGGCACGCTGACGTTGGCGGTCAACAATGGCTACACCAGCAGGACGACGATCAGTGCGGGCACGCTGGAACTTGGGAATGGCGGCACGGCAGGCAGCATCGCCGGCGACATTACGGACAACGCGGCGTTGGTCTTCAATCGCTCGGACGACTCTGGCTTATGCGGGGGTGATCAGCGGCACCGGCACGGTGACCAAGACCGGCACGGGCACCCTGACGTTAAGTACCGCGAATACCTACACTGGCAAGACCGTTATCAACCAGGGCACAGTGAGCGTCAGCGCCGATACCTGTGTGGGGGCGGTTCCCGCCAGCACAACGACTGACCAGCTTACCCTGAATGGCGGAACCATACAATACAACCTCACGGGGAACATCTATCCTGATGCGAAACGCGGAATCACCATTGGCGCATCCGGAGGGACGATTGAAATTGTCGGAGCCTATGCCGTGCTTTATGGTGACGGGGTTGTCTCGGGGCCTGGCATACTCACCGTCAAGAGCACCAGCGGCAACACCAAGAACGGCTACGAATTTCGGACCTACGGCAGCTATCTAAACCGACGCCGACCAATACCTTTGGCAAACTGGTCGTTGATAATGCCCTCTTCACAGCCGGCTCGAGCGGCGCGGGTGGCGGCGACGTGAGCTTCGGCGCGGTGCCGGGGAGTCCTACTACGGACGCCATCACGCTTCAGAACGGGGGCGCGATCCGCCCGAATGTCCCCGGCATGGTACTTAACGCCAATCGCGGCATTACGCTCGGTTCAGGTACCCAATACATCCGCGCCCTTCAAAACACGACGATCGCCGGCGTCATCACCGGCAGCGGCAGCCTGACGATCAACCCATGGGAGGCCGCAACTCTCACGTTAACGGGCGCCAATACCTATGAGGGCGCCACGACCGTGAGTGCAGGCACGCTGCTGGTGAACAGCCCCGGCTCGCTCGCTGCAGCCAGCGCGGTGACTGTGAATGCCGGCGCCACCCTGGGCGGCTCGGGCACTATCAATGGGTCCGTAACGGTGAACGGCGTGATCGGTGCGGGCTCCAGCGCCGGCCTATTGACCCTGACCGGGGGTCTGGACCTGAGCGCCGGGGGCACCAATGCTTGGGAGCTGGCCGCCAACGACATCTTCAACCCGGGAACCAGCTTCGACCAGATTTCCCTCACCGGTGGCACCTTGACGTTGGGTGGCTCTTCGGTGCTGGTGATCAAATTCATTGGCACCGCCACCTCGCCCAACCTCGGCACGGTATTCTGGCAGTACCCGCG
Organism: uncultured Verrucomicrobiae bacterium; assembly: GCA_963822005.1. GTDB lineage: Bacteria > Verrucomicrobiota > Verrucomicrobiia > Limisphaerales > UBA8199 > PALSA-1440. The sequence goes on from CAWGGD010000037.1 coordinate 202,702, forward strand.
CCAATGGAAGATCATCGCGCTGAGCGGCAGCGCCGGCATTATGGGCGATTTTACCACGATTAGCGGCACCAACGGCATCACCGCCGGCACCTTCACCACCACGGCAGATGCGTCGGGGGTGACCTTGGTCTATACCCCCAGCGTTACCCCACCGGCGCCGACTCCCGTGACCACCATGAACCTCATCTCCGTGACCAGCACCAACGCCACGCTCAGTTACTCCGGCGGCACCGGGGCTCAGTTCGTCCTGCTCCAGACCAACAATATCGCGGCCCCGTTGGCCAACTGGACGCGGCTCAAGACCAACGCCAGCACGCCGGGTGTGTTCACCATTACCCCGGGCTCGGACCCGCAGGAGTTCTACCGGATCAAGAGCGAGTAGTTCGCCGGCTCGGCAGACGGATTTAGTGCGCAAGGGCCGGGTCGCCAGACCCGGCTCTTTAGGTGTCCACTGGACTCTACTGCATCCGAATGCGATAGAAGCGTTGCTCGTCAATCGGGTCCGGATCAACCAGTGTCAAGGGGCCGCCGGTGCTGTCGGCGCTGGTGATGACGCTCCAGGAGGCCGGCGCCAGTGCCGTTGTGTATTCGAGGAAGTTGCTGATCTTGCCGACCGCGCCGGTCACGCTCAGGAAACTGAACGAGTAGCTGTCCGGAGACGTGCCGGACATGGTCACCGTCGGCGGAAAGCCCATCGGCGCGATCGGCGGCGTGATCGTCATCACGAAGGCCCGCGTGTTCGCGGGGAGGTTCTTGTCCACCCCAAAGCCCGTGATGACGACGTCGCCCGCCGCGTTGGTGGCCACGCCATACGCTCGACGAAGGCTGAGGAAAATACCTGTGACGTGGGTCGCCTCGGCGAGCGATGTCAGGTCCAGCACCGTCCACTTTGACGGGTCGGGATCACCCGTGTCCCATAGTACGGCCCTCTCTGTGCCGCGGTAGCTCATCCCGGCGGCATACCTCCCATCGGCCGCGCAGGCGTAGGGAACCCCCGCGTTGCCGCCCGCGCCAGTAGTGTCAGGAAACCGGGGTAGCTCTCGGATGCTCACCCGCGAGGCCGGGTTCCCCGGCACCGTGGTCGTCAGCACCGCTTAGTGGGTGATGGGATGGGATGGGGGGGAGTGTAGAGAGCGCTAAAATAAGTGTGGAGGAAGATAGAGTAAGTTGAAGTATATAAAGAATAAGCGGATGATGCAGCAAGATGTAGTGGTATGGAGCAGGGAGAAATGGTACGCAGTAGGACAGATGTTAAATATAAATACGCACGATCACGTGGCGAATGCTGTTGCTAGGCTGGCGAGCGCAAGCGAGGGTGCTTGTTGCAGCGCTTACTACTCATACGGCGGCAAAAAAGAATGACGCATGAGAGAAGCTGGCATGCTGTATTATCTAGTTATGCGCAAACGCTGCGCGCACTCTGCGCAGCGCTTTAGTGGCGCGTGAACTGCTCACGCATCACTCACAACTGGCACACGCACCAGCAAACAAACGGCGTTGCGACTTGGGAAGAACAACTTCAAAGCGAAAACATTGCGCCGATGTCAAGAACGACTGGCATGGTGCACTTGATGAGCAGATCTATTAGAGGAGGAACTCAACGCCAGACTAAACGCGTCGCCGGTAGAGAATACACCCTCCTCAGACTGCCGGCATCGGCGAGAGCCTCGGCCTGACCATCCTCTATGAGATGGCCACATTGACGCTTCCCCTCCGTCAAAGACTTCCTCTACTGCCGCCTGGTAAAGGCACGTGGCCGCGGCAAGATCGAGGGCCTGCGCGGCGCCAAGCTGGCACCCCTACCTCCGCTGGGCTTCGGCGAAGCCGCCGTCTCGCCAAACGCGACACTACCAGCTCAAGCCTGGCCCAACGCTGGAAACCAAAATGAACGGCAACAGTTCAAAGCCGACACCGTCATCGCCTCGAACTGGCTCGCGCCGCTTACTTTATGCTCAAGAAGAAAACCGTCTCGACCCGGACCGGCTCACCGCCGCTGGCAAGAATAGACTTGGCCTGACGCGGCAACCCGGACAGCCTAACTGGATGCGCTCAAAGGCTAGGCCCCCACTAGCCGCAGACTTTATTTGGCACTTCAGGCCGACGTTGCGTTGGGCAGCCAGCATGCAGCCGCTTGAATGGGAGCTGCGGTAGGTGCCTCATCGCTCATTGACTCGGCCACGCCGCGGCACTATCTCTGCCTTACCCAAGAGACGGACGAGGGAGACCGGACTGGCCAGCGTGCCCCGGTTTCCTTCGTTGCGAATCCAGCAGCCCACCGGAGTCTCTGCACCGCGAAGATGACCTCGGAACGACTGATATGGGCATGCCCAGCGACACGTCCGCCTTAAAACTGGAGCCCCGACCCGGTTGGGGCAGCGTCCTCCTTTGAATGGGTAGTCCTGGGTTGACTGCGTGTGTTTCTGGTCCGCGCTACGGCGTCTGATCGCAGCGCTGGAAGGCCCCGGGCGGTTCGGGCTTGGGTCCGGACGGCTCACTGGCCCGATTGAGTCCGAATAGGTGTTTAGCCGGATGCCCCGTGGATCCGAGCTGCCTAACTGAAAACCAAGCCGGAGTTCCCGCTCCGAGGATCGCTAAACGGAAGGCTTTAAGCCTCCCGTAAAAAAATGCTTTTGCCTATTGACGGCGCGGGCTTGATAGGTGTAAGGCCAGCGGCCTGGGCGGTTGGAGGAGTTTGTGACCGGCGAGTGGCCAAACACAATGCTGCCGTCCAGGCTGATGGAAAACACCTCCCCCGCCATTGTGCCATCCAGTCCGTTAAAGTGGAAAGCGGTGCCGGAGGAGGGCGGATAGTCTATCACATAACTGGTTCCGGATGCCGCCGATCTGCCGGTAACCGACGGCCCGGCCACTGGCCGCAACCGCATTCATCGCCAGCGTGTCCGGACTGCTGACTCCGTTGCTGATGCAAGTGAGGCTCGGAGCCGTCGCCGCGTCCCACAGGCCGGCCCCGCGCAGTGTGTAGGCGTCTTGCTGGCTGCTGTTCCGGACGATGGTGTAGAACGTATCCGAGCCCGTGGCGGCTCCCAGCGAATTGGCCACTGGATAGACCGTGCCCTCGGTGAAGCTCGTATTGCGGCGCTGGGCGCCCCAGGTCAGACCGCCGTCCGCCGTCATCCAGTCGGTCTGATAGCCGGAGGACTTGCCGTCCAGAATGAGCTGGGTCTGGGCGGGAACCTGGTTGGTGTCGGTGCGGTAGGCGATGCCCGCCAGCAGGCTGGGCACCGCGCCGCCACTGGCAGGCTGCCGCACGGCGCGGCTTGTCACGTCGTAGAGGAAACCGGCGTACTCATCCGCGTTGCACACGCCGGCCACATACCTCCCGTCCGGCGAGAGACCGCGCCCCTCGTTGGCCGTCCAACTGCCGGCGCCGTAAGGCGCCCACGGATTCAGCGGGATATGGGTGAGCGTGACCGAGGCGAGCGCAGTTGCGGCGCACCACGCACTCGTAAGGAGGCAGGTTAGCGCGATTCGGGTTGAGTTGTTTCGGTTCCTGTTCATAGCTGGACGACTGCTACTCGTTGCGGCGGCTGAAGTGGCGGGAGCCATGTCCCCAGACCAGCCTTTGATTGACTTGCCGCCAGCCTAGCAAACCGCTCGGGTGCTCGTCAAAGGCCTTGCCGCAAGGCTCGCCGCAAAGAAAAGGCGCGCAGGCAGACCTGCGCGCCTGATGAATTCACCAAACCCGCTCAAGCCCGAGCGGGCCCGGCTGGCCAACGGACACTATTGCATCAGGATGCGATAGAAACGTTGCACGTCAGGCGGGTTCGGGTCGGACAGGGTGATCGTGCCGCCCGTGCTCTGCTCGCCGGTAATTATGGTCCAGCTCGACAGCGGATTAGTAACGCCGGTTGAGTAAACGAGGAAATTGCTGATCGTGGTGGTGGCCAACGCGCCGGTGACACTCAGGAAGCTAAAGGAGAACCCGGCAGGATACGAACCGGAGATGGTCACGGTTGGTGGAAAGCCTATCGGCGCGATCGGCGGCGTGATGGTCATCACGAAAGCCCGCGTGTTCGAAGGGCTATTAGTGTCAGGACCAATACCCGTGATCACGATGTTGCCCGCTGCGTTGGTGGCCACACCATAGGCACGGTTCAGGAAGAGGAAAACGTCCAGATTGCCGCTCTGCGCCGCCAGTTGCGTAAGGTCAACCACCGTCCACTTCAACGGGTCAGGATCGCTCGTGTCCCACAGCGCTGCCCGTTCCGAGCCCCGGTAGGTCATCCCGGCGGCGTATTTCCCGTCGGCGGTGCAGGCATAGGGCACACCAGCGCTGCCGCCTGCTCCGGTCGTGTCAGGGAAGCTGGGCAACTCATGGATGCTCTGCAGCGAATTCAAGGCACTGGTTACCACCGCTTTATACGGCCACCTGCCCGGCCGTCCGCCAAGCACCGGCGAGTGGCCGAAGATGATGTTGCCGTCAAGGCTGATCGAAAACGGCTCCCCCGCGATCGTGCCGTCCAGCCCGTTGAAATTCCAAGCGGTTCCAGAGGAGGGGGGGTAATCCAGCACATAGTTGTTCCTGACGCCGCCGGTGCTCCGGTAACCTACCGCGCGGCCGGTGGCTGCAACAGCGTTCATGGAACCCGTGTCGCCGCCGCTGATTCCCTTGTTGATATAAGTCATGGTCGGAACCAAAGTAGAGTCCCATTGGCCAACACCTAGGAGGGTGTAGAGGTTTAACTTGGTGGTGTTCCGGATCAGTGTATAGAACGCATCCGACCCGGTGTTGGCTGCCAGCGAATTCGCCACCGGTTGAACGGTGGCTTGGGTGAAGCTCGTATTCCGGCGCTTGGCTCCCCAAGTGAGACCACCGTCCGTCGTCATCCAGTTCATCTGGTAACCGGCGGACATGCCGTCGAGAATGAGTTGTGTGGGGGAGGAAACTTGGTTTGTATCGGTACGGTAGGCGATGCCGGTCACAGCAGCGCCGGGCACGCCACCACCACCGTTGGGTTGGCGAACGGCGTCGGCGGCCACATCATAAAGGTATCCATTGGCTGTGCCGGAGAGGCCAACAATATACTTGCCGTCCAGCGAAATGGAACGACCCTCGTTGGAAACATCAGCCCCCCACGGAGCGATTGGTATGTTGGTGAGGGTGATGGACGCGAGGGCGCTTGTGGCGCACCAGACGGTCGCAGACAGGAATGTTAATGCGATCAGGATTGGAGTGTTTCGGTTTTTGATCATAGCTAAACGGTTGTTACTTGTTGCTGTGGCTGAAGTTGCCAGCGCCGGAACGCCACACAAACAAACAGCCAGTCTATACTGCAATGCACCTTAGCAGACTGCCGGGCCGAATGCAACGCAATCTTGCACCCAATTTTGCAGCCGCGGGGAGGGACATCTGTCCCGGCGCCAGGAAGCATCCTGCTCCGCGCGGAACCGGATGAGTTACGAGGGGATTCGGGAGCGTCGGGCGAGCGGCCACGCGGAGAACCGCGCGCTCGAAACCAATGTCTTAGTCTGGAAGCCCCAGGCGGCCTCAACCGCAGCGTGCTGGAAGATCAGGGGATACTGCCTTTCCCTTGAATAGTGCGCGCATGGCGGCCGTCAATCTGCGGTGGAGAGGCGGGCGACATAGAGTCGCGGCCGGAATCGTCCCCCAAAGCCTGCCGGGGTCCAAGGGAGGTCATACGGTGGTGATACGGTAGTGATACGGTGATCATACGGTCACATACCGTGCCGGGTTGCAGTTAGGTGGCTGGTGGTCATGTTGCCTGACCAGGTAGGTCTGAGATGGCGTGGCATCGAGCGGCAGAGAACATTGTCCTTTGCACGGCTCGCGGCGCGGATAACATACGTCTCCATGAGTTTGTATCCCGTGGGACGGTTCCCGGCCTATCGGCCGCGGCGGTTACGCCAGTCGCCGGTCTGGCGCGCGCTCGTGCGGGAGACACAGGTGGATGTGGCCCACTTGGTCTTGCCGCTGTTTGTCCGTGGCGGGCGCAAGGTGCGTCGCCCGATTGCCGCGATGCCCGGCGTGTTCCAGCTTTCCCCGGATGAGCTGTTGCGCGAGGCCGCCCGGGCGCATGAGCTGGGTGTGCCGGCGGTGCTGCTGTTCGGCATTCCGGACCGGAAGGATGCCCGGGCCTCGGGCGCCTACGCCACCAACGGCATCGTGCAGCGTGCAGTGCGATTGCTCAAGAGGGAGCTGCCGCAACTGCTGGTCATCACCGACGTTTGCCTGTGCGAGTACATGGACCATGGCCATTGCGGCGTGGTTCACCGGGACAAGTCGGGTGCCAGGGTGCTCAACGATCCCACCCTGAAATTGCTGGCCCGCACCGCGGCGAGCCACGTGCAGGCCGGGGCCGACCTGGTGGCGCCCAGCGATATGATGGATGGCCGCGTGCGCGCGATTCGCACAGAACTGGACCGGCTCGGCTTCCTGGACACACCCCATTATGTCCTACGCAGCGAAGTTCGCCTCGGCCTTTTACGGCCCGTTCCGGGAGGCGGCTGAATCCGCGCCGAAGTTCGGCGACCGGCGCAGTTATCAAATGGACCCGGCCAATGCGCGGGAGGCGCTCCGCGAGGTGGCACTGGATATTCAGGAGGGCGCGGACATTGTCATGGTGAAGCCGGCGCTGGCTTATCTCGACATCCTGCACCGGGTGAAGAGCGAGTTCGGCTATCCGACGGCGGCCTACGCCGTGAGCGCCGAGTACGCGATGGTGAAAGCCGCCGGGGCCAAAGGGTGGATTGATGAGCGGGCGGTGACACTGGAAAGCCTCCTGGCGATGCGCCGCGCCGGGGCCGACATCCTGATCACTTACGCCGCTGCTGACGCGGCTCGCTGGCTGAAGGCGGGGTGACTCACTTGCCCGCCATCGTCAAGGCGTAAAGGAGCCCGCCCAGGATGGCCAGCCCCACCACGGCGGCCACGATCCAGAAGATCTTGTTGACGTTGTCGCCCTTCTTGGAGAACCCCGCGCTCTTGGTGTCAAAGCCCCCGGCGCGCGCGCCTTGCTCCAGTTCGGTCAGGCTGACGCCGCGCTGCATGACCAGCGTTTGATCCAGTGGTTTCTTCGCGGTCGCCGCCGGCGCATCGGTTTCGAGGCGCATCTCCACCTGGCCCAGGCGCAGGATCTGGCCAGGTTTGATCACGCTCTCCGTCACCTTCTCGCCGTTGATGAAAGTGCCGTTGGTGGAATTCAGGTCCCGGACGACTACGTCATTCCCGCGCAGCAGCACCTCGCAGTGATGGCTGGAGACGGAGGGCTCGGCAATCTGAAAGGTGTTGTCCTCGACCCGGCCGAGGGTGGTCTTGTCGCCCTTCAACTCCTGGGTGCGTCCGGTCATTCCCGCGCTGAGGACAACGAGTTTCGCCATAAATCAGTTCAATGCCGCGATTATCGCCAGCGAGCAGTTCAAGTCAAACGTGAAAAGTGAGGCGTGAAACGTGATGCGTGAAGTAAGGGCCGGGTGCTCACCGGACGACTCGCCAACCCTCCGCGCTTCACGTTTCACGCCTCACCCCTTCGTAATCATCGCGCGGAAGCGGGCGAAGAGGCCCGTGGAGTCGTGCGGCCCCGGCGAGGCCTCCGGATGATACTGCACGCAAAAGACCGGCTTGGTCTTGTGGCGCATGCCTTCGACGGTCTGATCGTTGAGGTTGATGCGGTCTACTACAACGTCCGCCGGTAACGTGGTCGGGTCCACAGCGAAGCCGTGGTTCTGCGCTGTGATTTCGACCCTGCCGGATTCCAGGTCCTTGACTGGCTGGTTGCCGCCGCGGTGACCGAATTTCAGCTTGAAGGTCTTGCCGCCGAACGCCTGGCCGAGGATCTGATGGCCGAGGCAAATCCCGAAGATTGGCAGGCTGGCCTTCACGAGATCGCTGACGGCCTGCACGGCGTAGCCGAGTGCCGCCGGGTCGCCCGGGCCGTTGGACAGGAAGATACCTGCCGGCTTGTACTGCAAGGCTTCCGCCGCAGTGGCCGTCGCCGGCACCACCTGCACCTTGAAGCCGTGCTGCCGGAGCCGGCGCAGGATGTTGTACTTCATTCCGTAATCAAAAGCCACAATGGGTATGTCCGCCGGCGGCAGCGGATCGCGCACTTCCCGCGCTTCGGCAAGGCCAGGGCCGCGCACCAAGTTGAAATTGGCGCTCTGCTCATCATTCCGGTCCCACAGGAAGGGTTCCTTGTGAGTGACCTCTTTCACGTAATCCACGCCGATCAAGCCCGGCCATGCCCTGGCCCGCTGGAGGGCTTCTGCGTCGGAGATGCCTTCCGTTGAAATGAACCCGTTGAGCGCCCCGCGCACGCGCAGCTTGCGGGTCAACGCCCGCGTGTCGATCCCCTGAATGCCGGGAATGCCGTTCTGCTCGAGGTAGTCGGACAGGCAAGCATCTGCCCGCCAGTTGCTCACGACCGGCGACAGCTCGCGGATGGCGAAGCCGGCCACGTGCGGCTGCCAGGATTCAACATCCTGCCGGTTGACCCCGTAGTTGCCGATGAGGGGATAGGTCATCGTGACGATCTGCCCCTTGTAGGACGGGTCGGTCAGAATCTCCTGGTAGCCGGTCATCGAGGTGTTGAAGCAAACCTCGCCGCAGGCTGAGGCGCGCGCGCCAAAGCCTGCGCCGTGAAACACGGAACCATCTTCCAGGGCCAGAATCGCTTGCATTTCCGAGCCGTCGGTTGCCGTCAAACCTTTGCCCGATCGCCGTGTTCAACCCACGCCTTCCGGCCCCCGACGATCGTGGCGACCGCTTTGCCCCGGAGCGGCCAGCCGTGAAACGGGCCGTTTGCAGCCTTGCTTGCGCTGGCGCTCTTCTCGAAGACCCACCGGCAATCCGGATCAAACACCGTCACGTCCGCCTCGGCCCCGACGCTCAGTGTCCCCTTCGGCAAAAGCAGAAGCCGGGCCGGCGCCACGGTGAACTTAGCAATCAAATCCGCCAGGCCAAGCCGCCGGGTGTGGTAAAGCTGCATCAGCGAAAGGGCCAGCTCGGTTTCCAGGCCGGTAATCCCAAACGGGGCGTAATCGAACTCCACCTCTTTCTCGTAATCGCAATGCGGTGCGTGGTCGCTGCACAGGATCTCCAGCGTGCCATCCACCAGCCCTTCCAGGATGGCCTCGCGGTCGCGCGCCGAGCCCAACGGTGGATTCATCTTGAAATTGGTGTCGTACGCCGGCCAGGACGGCAGATCGCCGCGCTTCGCATCAAAACCGAAAACGCCCTTGCCGTCCGCCTCGAGGAACTTCTCGCTCCCGGCCACCGCTGCGTCCGTGAGCGTAAAATGATGGGGGCAGGCCTCGCCGGAAACTGGCAGCCCGCGCTTCTTCGCCTCGCGCAGCAACCGCACGCTCCCCGCCGCGCTGATATGCTGGCAATGCACGTGCGCCCCGGTCGTTTCCGCCAGCAGAATGTTCCGCGCCACCATCATCTCCTCGCCCGCCGCCGGCCAGCCGCGCAGGCCCAGCACCGTGCTCCAATAACCCTCGCGCATCACCCCATCCGTCACCAGCGAGTAATCCTGGCAATGATCCAGCACCGGAAGCTCGAACATCTTCGCGTATTCCAGCGCGCGTCGCATCATGTCGTTGTTCTGCACGCAATGACCGTCGTCGGTGATCGCCACCACCCCGGCTTTCTTGAGCGACCCGATCGGCGCCAGTTCCTCGCCGGCGAGGTTCTTGGTGATGGCGCCAGCCACATAGACGTTCACCACGCCTTGCGTGGCGGCCCGCTCGTGAATGAGCGCGACCGTCCCGGCATTGTCAATTGCCGGTGACGTATTGGGCATGCATAGCACGGAAGTAAACCCACCGCGCGCCGCCGCCGCCGTGCCGGTGGCGATGGTCTCTTTGGCCACCTGCCCGGGCTCACGCAAATGGACGTGCAAATCAATCAGCCCCGGGCAAACCACTTGCCCGCTGACATCCAACCGTTCGGTATCCGCGGGCGCCTTGGCGGCGGCGTCCGGCCCCACGGCGGCAATCTTCCCTTGGAGAATCAGCAGATCAGCACGGGCATCGAAGTGGTTGGCGGGGTCAACAACCCGTCCGCCGGTGAGAAGCAGCGAATTCATGCGCCCGGAGAATACACACCGTCAGAGGGAACTCAAGCGCCGGTTTGGGTTGTCCCTCCGGCTAATGCCAATCGGCTCGTTGACAACTGGCCTGAAAGTCTTACCCTTGTTCGCATGCGGGTGTAGCTCAATGGTAGAGCTCCAGCCTTCCAAGCTGGCCACGTGGGTTCGATTCCCATCACCCGCTCCAAACCTGCATCAAACCCCTGCAAAAAAAGGGTTTCTTGCGTGTCGAGTGCCGGGAATGGGGCCAGGTATAACGCCCCGGTATAACAAGGGCACGCTTGTTCAGCATCGCTCAAGCTCGGCCAAAAGCGTTGACATCGCCACTTCGACAATCATCATGTCAGCATGAAAAGGGAGACGTTTCTGCGGCGGTTGGATTGCAACAGCGGCCGGAATGGATCATGGCTGATGAAAACCAAAGCGGCGTCAATCGTCTGTTGCGGTCGGCTCCCCAAAGGATCAGCAAGGATGCTGATTCTCATAGCATTGGTTGTCTGCATCGGCCGTGCTGGCTCTGTGGCAAGGGGTGACATTGTGGGGCAAGTCTTTGGAGCTAACAGCCCGCCCGCGACCCTCGGCCAACACACGCCCCGTTAAAACGCGCCACGGCTCAAACCGCACACCCCCAGGATTGGTCCCAGGGTGGCCCATGTCTGGGGCGATAGACGGTTTCCTTTTTACCGGGCCAGGCTGGAACGAGGGCGGTGTGAGGCCTTTTCCTCACCGTATTCGCAGCGCAGAGCACACCGCCGCACTGCTTTCAGGTCGTCGACAGCGCTTATACCAGCTTGGTTTGGCCGGGGACGGCGACTGGGTAGATCCCGTCGGCGCCCGGCTTCATCGGGGGCTCCGTGTTCATCGTGATCTCGCCCAGCGGCGGGAAGGCGAACTTGGAATCCAGAGCTTCCTGCCACGTAATCCTCTGGCCCGAATAGACCGCCATTTGGCCCAGCACGGTCGCCATGGTCGAGTCGGCCAGAATCTTCGCGCGCTGAAACGGCTTACCCGCGCGGATGGATCGCAGAAACTCCAGGTGTTCCTGCTCGTAGGGCGACTTCTTCGAGGACGCGGCATCCGCGCGCCACGAGACTTTGCCCTTGAGGTCGGTGAAATACGGCCGGTCGAAGGCCGCGAAGTGGCAGCGGCCTCTGGTGCCGTGGAACACGTCCTTGTTCAAGCCGAAACAGCCGACCGCTGTCCGGCAGGAGCCGTAAATGCGGCGGCCGTCGGGATACTCATATGTGACGTGGTGATGATCGAACGAGGTGCCCATTGAGGCTTGGAAGTGCGTCGAGCGCCCGCCCATGCCGTAAGCCTGCTCCGGCATCACATCGCCGAGCGCCCACAGGGCTGAGTCGAGATTGTGGATGAGCGACTGGGGGATGTCGTCGCCGCCGAGCCACGTGAAGTGATACCAATTGCGCAACTGATACTCCATCTCGCTCCATTCCGGCTGGCGCTCAATTAACCGATAGGGTCCGCGCAGATAATCGCACTGAATGGCGACGATGTCGCCGATCTCGCCCGCCTGCATGCGCTGGATCGCCTCGCGCCGGCCGAGGTGATAACGGTAGGTCACGCCGGCGAGCACGCCCGTGCCGTTCTTCTTGGACAGTTCGTCGGCCTGCAAGAATCTTCTCGATGCCGGCGATATCGACCGCTGCGGGTTTCTCGACAAAGACGTGCTTCTTCGCCTGCACGGCCGCCAGCGCATATTCCGCGTGGAAGCGCGAGGCGCAGGCGATCAGCACAACGTCGCAGTTTTCGATTACGCCGCGATACCCGTTCAGTCCGCTGAATTGTCGCTCTCGCGGGACCTGAATCCGATCCGGGAACAGCGGAGTCAGCGTTTTGAGGGAAGTCTCAATCTTATCCGGGAAGATGTCGGCGGCGGCCCAGAGCTTGGTGCCCGAGTCGCCAGTCAGGGCGTCGCCGGCCGCGCCGGTGCCGCGTCCGCCGCAGCCGACGAGGCCGAGCTTGAGGGTGCTGCTTTCCGCCGCGCAGGCGAAGCGGCCGACGTCCAGTGCGCCGATCAACGCGGTCCCGGCCACAGTGGCTGATGTTTTGAGAAAGTCGCGACGGTTGGTGGATGTGGTTTCGATCTTTGGTGCGGTAGTCTTCATGGTTGTTTCGCTCGATTGGAAAATGCGGAGCTTAAGTAACACGTCGGCTGAATCGTGCCAGCAAAACAAACGATCCAGTCATTTCAAACTGTTAGGAACTTGGTTTTGGGCGCAGGCGCTTGTACTTGGCGCTGCGCGGGTGACGAGGAATTGGCTCCTAATATCTTTCATGATGGCCGGAGCGTGCTAGGACTGGCCGACGCGTCAACGGTGAAGTTCCGGCGCAGCTCGGGCGCCGTCTACACCGGCTGCGCCTGTTTGTTTGCCTGACGCCTTGATGCCCCCAGGGCCAGAGGGAGGGTTGCTCAGAGCAGCGGAGGACTCTGAATCAGGCTTGGCAATCCCCCGACAGAGGCGCAAAGTCGCAGACAGTAGTGCGGAATTAATCGAAGGGTCACTGTGAACACCTTACCGCCCGGGATTCGCCGAGGGTCGAAAAGGCAACCCTCTGCTGCATGGACTGCCTGTGTCTCGTGCATTCTGCTGCTGTTGGCTCTGCCCGTCGCGGTGCAAGCCGAAACGGCGGTTGCAGATTTCAATTGATAGAACCGATTGGAGGCAATTATGAGAATGGGAATGAAATTAACAGCGATGAGCGTCCTGATCGGGGCAATACAGTCCGTCACCGGCTCGGCACAGGTGACTTTTGCCACGCCGCCCTATCTGCAAAACGTGAGCACCAACCACATGGTCGTGATGTGCGAATCGGTCGAAGACCTGCAACTGGGCGTGGAATACGGCCCGAACCAAGACTCGGCGCGATCGAGCCGATGACGCGCCCGGCCAGCGGCGGCAGCACCCAATTTCAACGCGCCCTGTTGACTGGACTGCAGCCGGGCACCACCTACCATTATCGCCTTGTGTATTCCCCCACGGGCGACGCGGTGACGTCCGACGCGGTCTTCCAGACGGCTCCCGCCGGGGAAGCGAATTTCAAATTTGCGGTCTGGGGCGACAGCCAGGGTCACAACCACGGGGCATGGACGGCTGATCCGCTTCAACCGACCATTGCCATCATGCAGCACATGGCGGCCACGGGAGCGGATTTTGGCTTTGGCGTTGGGGATTTGGCTGAAAGCGGCGGTAGCTATTCAG